>QCKO01000005.1 GCA_003215315.1 Prochlorococcus sp. AG-409-P19
GAAGAAAAGAATTCATCCAAGAAAGATAAAAAATAATTAATTATTCAATCACCATTGCAGCGCATGGATATTTGAGGTTTGAAAGTTTATGGATGCAGCAGCTCTTATTACAAGGCTAGAAACAGCTCAAAGTAGCTTTCATAATCTTGAGCTGCAATTAGCTGATCCAGATATTGCATCAGACCCTAAGCAGCTAGAAACTATTTCCAGGGAAAGATCGAGACTTGAACCTTTAGTTATTGATTATCAGCGATTACAGCTTTTAGATAAAGAATTTGATGAAGCAACCAAACTTCTAAAAGATAGTAAAGATGATAAAGAGATGGGAGATCTGGCACAGGAAGAGATCCAAAGGCTTGATGTATTGAGAGAAGAATTGGTTAAAAAGCTAACCATTGCTCTTTTACCTAAGGACCCTAGAGATGAGAGAAGTGTCATGCTAGAAATTAGAGCAGGAGCTGGAGGGAATGAAGCTTGCTTATGGGCTGGAGACCTCGCTCGTATGTATGAACGTTATGGCCAAAAAATTGGATGGTCAGTAAAGCCAATTAGTTCCACTGAGGCTGATGTCGGTGGGTTTCGGGAGTTAATACTTTCTGTAAAAGGCCAAGCGGTTTTTAGCCAACTAAAATTTGAGGCTGGTGTTCATAGAGTTCAAAGAGTCCCTGCAACTGAGTCACAAGGGAGAGTTCATACCTCGACGGCCACAATTGCTGTGATGCCAGAGGCCGATCCGGTCGAAGTTCAGATTGATCCTGTAGATATTGATATTAGTACTGCTCGGTTTATAACTCTACACTTTTATGGAAAAAAACAGAAGAAAAAAATTGAGATGCCAGTAAAAATCTTATTGATGTTTTTGAAAATAATGCTTTTCGATGAGAAAGCTCAGAAAGTATTTTTAGGAGTATCCAAATTTTCAAGTAAAAAACCTGGAAATGTGTCCAAGGAGGCTTCCTTACTAAATAACTTTTCATCATAACCAACTCTAATTAAACATAATCCATTGGGAGGTGCAGATTCTCTAACTTCAGAGCGATTACCTTCTTTCCACCTCTTTTCAAAATCTTTTAAGGTTAATTTTTTTTCACCTACTGCAACCAACTGTCCCATAAGAAGTCTCACCATCCCGTATAAGAAACCAGTTGCTTGAACATCCACGGCAATAAGATCACCAGTTCTTTTTATAGATATATCCTCAATTGTTGTTATGGAACTAGACCTATTACTACCTGCTTTTTCAAAAGCTCTAAAATCATGAGTACCTAGCAATTGAGACAAAGCTTCTCTCATCAAATCCTCGTTTAACCTTGATTGATATTTATGCCAGGTCCATTTACTTATAAAAAGATTGGGCCTGGAAGCATTAAAAATTGAATATCTATATCTCCTGTTTTTTGCGGAGTAACAAGCATGCCAATTAAAAAATGTTTCTTGAGCTTCAAGAATCCTAATTGATCTAGGCAGTCTGCCATTTAAGGCCTTTGGCCATCGATGAGCTGGAATTGGGCCACAAGAATCAAAATGGACAACTTGACCAGATGCATGCACTCCAGAGTCTGTCCTCCCAGCCGCGACACATTTAACCGGTCTTATAGGATCTAATTCTTGAATAGCATCTTCCAAAGATCCCTGGACGCTCAATCCTTTGTCTTGTCTTTGCCATCCACAATAGCTAGATCCATCATATTGAATAACTAAAGCTATCCTTCTAATATTAGAAGATCTATCTTTTATTACTTCTTCAGATAACATCTTCAGAAGATTATATATTTATAAATTGATTATTTAATCAAACGAGTTCAATAATTGCCATTTCTGAATTATCCCCCTTACGCGCAATAGTTCTAACTATCCTTGTATATCCTCCTTTTCTATCTCCATACCTTTCTTGGGCCTTCTCAAATAAAGCATGCACTAATTGCTTATCGTATATGTATCCGATTGCTTGTCTTCGCGCAGAAAGGCTTCCTTCTTTGGCCAAAGTAATCATACGCTCAGTTTCGTCTCTTAAAGCTTTTGCTCTTGCTTTAGTTGTGGTAATACGACCTTCACGAATTAACTGGGTAGTAAGTCCTCTCAATAAAGCTTTCCTTTGATCAGCAGGACGCCCAAGCTGTGGAATTCTACGTTGATGACGCATTGGATTTAAAGTTGATGTGATCTAAATAAAGAAAAGAAAATCAAGCTGAAGTCCGACTCTGTGGAATTGAGATTCCAATTCTCTCTAAAGCCTCGATAACTTCATCAGCAGACTTAGAGCCAAAGTTCTTGATCTCTAACAAGTCCTCATAGCTAAAGGCCATCAAATCAGATACAGAATTAACCTGAGCCCTCTTTAAACAATTATAAGCCCTTACAGACAAATTCAATTCCTCAAGAGGAATTTGTGCTTCTGCTGTTGGTTCAGGTTCTGGCGGAATCTCTTCCACCATGGTGACTGTTGCCAAAGGCTGAAATAATTCAATTAATTGATTAGCTGCTTCAGCAAGTGCATCATCAGGGGTCGTAGAACCATCTGTTACTAACTCCATTCTTAAACGTTCTCTTGTCGAACCACCTTCTGCAACCGCAGTTTCATCGATAGTAAAATTCACCCTTTTAATGGGCATAAATACAGCATCAATCTGAAGTAAATCAATCGAGCTTGTCTCTTCATTTCTACGATCTACTGGTCGATAGCCCACACCTCTCTCAACATGAAGCTCAAGCTCAAGATTATGACCTTCTTGAACAGTGGCGATAGGTCGATCACCATCAACTATATCAACCTGGGAGGAAAATTGAATGTCCTTTGCTTTAACATCTGCTGGTCCAGTAACTACGAGCCTTCCGATTTCAAGATCTTGACTACGGCTATCTACGGAAAGCTGCTTACAATTGAGGAGAATATCCAAGACATCCTCTCGGACTCCTGGGACAGTGGCATATTCATGATTTACTCCCGCAATTCTGACTGCAGTAACTGCACTCCCTTCAAGACCACCCATTAAAACTCTGCGCAAAGAATTACCCAAAGTTGTGGCTTGCCCTCTTTCTAGAGGACCAATTAGGAAGGTACCTGTTTGGGAACGATCATTGGCAACTTGATGGTCGATCCTGTCGATCTGGTATTGCAACACGGTCTATAGCGATGGAGAAGAGAAAAAGAATTTCACTGAGTGAAATGAATAGATTTAAACGCGTCTGCGTTTAGGCCGCCTACAACCATTATGTGGAAGAGGTGTTACATCTCTAATTAAAGTAATTTCTAAGCCAGCAACTTGCAATGCTCTAATGGCTGTTTCACGACCTGAGCCAGGTCCCCTAACTAAAACCTCAATTTGGCGCATACCTTGCTCAAGAGCTCTGCGAGCTGCTGTTTCAGCTGCTGTCTGTGCAGCAAAAGGGGTACCTTTCCTTGCTCCTTTAAAGCCAGTTGCTCCAGCAGATGACCAGGAAATAACTGCTCCAGAGGTGTCAGTGATGGAAACAATTGTGTTATTGAAGGTACTTTGAATATGCACAACTCCATTTGGGACATTGCGCTTTACCTTCTTGCCAGTTTTCTTTGTAGGTGTGGCCATAATTGGGGCCTAGTAGATAAAGGTTAGAAATGTGACCTGTAATTAACAGGGGATTTTAAAGTTTATTTCTTTCTACCAGCAACTGTTTTTCTCGCTCCTCTACGAGTACGAGCATTAGTTCTAGTACGTTGACCTCTGACGGGAAGACTCATTCGATGCCGACGTCCACGAACACAACCAATATCCTGCAGGCGTTTTAAAGCCATGCCTTCTTGACGGCGTAAGTCTCCCTCAAGAGTGAAGGACTCAGTCGCTGCTCTTAGCTTCTGAACATCGCTATCTTCTAAATCCTTTACGCGAATATCAGGATTTACTCCTGAATTATTCAGGATTGTTTTGGCCCTGGTTAAGCCAATGCCATAGATGTAGGTAAGGGCAACTTCTACCCGCTTTTCGCGAGGTATATCGATGCCTGCAATCCGTGCCACTTAAATCTGAATTGAGGAGGACAAATTGTCATCATTTAAATCAATGATGACGATTAAAGTTGAAGAAGGGAAGAAAAAATTAGGTCAGTTAGCCTAATTAACCCATCTTCTCAGCAGCCAAAATTTTAGCCCTGGCGCTGTTTGTGCTTTTGGGTCGCAGTACAAATGACCATAACCCGACCGTGACGACGAATCACACGGCACTTGTCACACATTTTTTTGACTGAGGCTCGCACCTTCATAGGGAGAGACTCTCCATTTTTCCAAAGGATAACTTTACTATATCGATGTACATAATTCTTTCTCGATACAAGATGAAACGAGCTCAATATCTGCATTTCCATCAATAACCTTAAGAATGCCTTGGCTGGAATAATGCTCAATCAAAGGCGCCGTTTGATTTCTATAGACTTCTAAACGATGTTTTATAACATTCTCATTGTCATCCTCTCTTCCTCTTGAAAGAAGTCTCTCAATTAAAATGGAATCCTGAATACGAATTAGAATAACCGCTTGTAAAGGTTGACTAATTTTATCTAAAAGTGCTCTAAGGGCAGTGGCTTGCACAATATTACGAGGGAACCCATCAAGCAACCATCCTTTCTCAATACCGATTAAACGGCTTTCAACTATTGACAGAACAAGTTCATCGCTAACCAACTCACCCTTATTCATAATTTCAGAAGCTTGCTGTCCTAATTCTGAGTTTGCGGCGACCTCCTCTCGAAGAAGATCACCAGTAGAAAAATGATTAAGAGAATATTTATTTGCCAAAAGAGAGGCTTGGGTTCCTTTACCGGCTCCAGGTGGACCTAAAAAAAGCAATCTCTGTTTCATGAAATCCACCAAAATCGCAAGATGTTGTTTTTTTAGTTTATTGCCTCACTAAACCCTCATACCTTTGAGAAATAATATATGTTTGTACTTGCTTCGCTGTATCTATAGCAACCCCAACAAGTATTAATAATGAGGTAGCACCTAGCCCTTGAAATGTTTGAACATTTGTAGCTCTCTCAACTGCAGCAGGAATAATTGCAACAGATCCTAAGAAAAGTCCACCCAATAAAGTTAAGCGATTTTGAACACCCGAAATATAATTACAAGTCTGGCTGCCTGGCCGAACTCCTGGTACAGCTACTCCTCCCTTTTTCAAGTTTGAAGCAATGTCAATTGGATTAATTGTCAAAGAAGCATAAAAATATGCAAAGCCCAAAATTAATGCAAAAAAAGTGATTGCATAAGGCCAAGGATTAGCTGCTCCAGGATTTAATGAGCCAGCAGCTTTTATTAACAAAGGATTTTGTGTAAAATTAGCAATTGTAATAGGCAAAAATATTAGAGCCGAAGCAAATATAATAGGCATAACACCTCCGGCATTTAATTTCAGAGGCAAATAACTCTGTCTACTTGGCAATAAAGCAGTTCCACCCATCTGACTTTTGGCACTTACAATCGGTATTCGTCTTGCACCTTCCTGAACAAAGATTATTCCAACTATAGTTATTAAAAAAACCATTAATAGAATTATGATTCCTAAAACATCGTTGCGATCTCCTGTCTGAGCTTTTTCAATTGTAGAACTAAGAGCCTTAGGCAAGGTAGCTACTATATTTAAAAAAATTACTAAAGAAGCTCCTTGACCAATACCTTTTTCAGTAATAATTTCACTAAGCCACATTACTATAATAGAACCTGTAACTAAAGCCAGAGAAGTTTGTATCACAAACTCAGTCTCACCAAGACCTGCTATTGCATATTTCCTAAGTATTAATGCAAATATTGTGCTTTGAACTAAACCCCAACCCAATGCAACATAACGAGTAATTTGAGCTATTTTCCTCCTTCCAGCTTCACCTTCATTTTTTTGTAGATCCTCCAACTGTGGTAGTGAAGCAGTTAATAATTGAAGAATAATAGAAGCATTAATAAAAGGTAAGATACCAAGAGCAAAAATTCCGAGAGTCGATATTCCACCTCCAGTGAATATATCCAAAAAACCTATTAATTGTCCTCCTTGATCGATAAAAGTTTTAAATGCCTCTCGATCAATTCCAGGCATTGGTATATAAATCCCAAGCCGTACTAATAACAATAATCCCAAAGTTGTGAGAACTTTTCCTCGAAGCTCTGTATTACGCACTAACTGCGTCAATACTTCACCTGCACTTGGATTTCTGCCACGACTTACAAGCATTTAAAAAATTGATAAATGAGCTTTAACAGTCTGGTAATAGGACTTTTTTATATTTTAGCTATTAATAGCCTTCACATGAACCACCTGCATCCTCTATTTTTTTCTTAGCAGATAGTGTAAATGCTGCTGCTTGAACATCAAGTTTTTTTTCTAACTTTCCATTGCCTAGAATTTTCAAAGGATATTTTGGTTTAGTAATCAACCCCTCTTTGACCAAAGAATCAAGATTTACCTTAGATCCGTTTTTTAACGAATTTAATTCAGATACATTAATTACAGTGAATAGCTTTTGATTAATAATTTCAAAATGCTTAAGTTTTGGGACCCTGCGATACAAAGGCATTTGTCCACCCTCAAAACCAGGGCGTGTTGGTCTTCCAGATCGAGACTTTTGTCCTCGCATCCCAAAACCACAGCTAGCGCCTTGACCTGCGGAGATACCTCTTCCTTTACGCAATTTTTTGCGTCTAGCCCCTTTATTGGACTTAAGTGATTCAAGTTTCATTGTCATGGGATTCATGAATAAATCTGTTCGAGAGAAATACCGCGTTCTTTAGCAGTAGCCTTATGAGTTCTCAACTCTGCAAGAGCCACCATTGCTGCTCGTGCATTGTTTAAAGGTGTCTTACTCCCAAGTCTCTTAGCTAAAACATTTTTAATGCCTGCCAATTCTAAAACGGTACGAATTGAGCCTCCTGCAATTACGCCTGTTCCTGGTGCTGCTGGCCTAATCAAAACACTTGCTGCTCCATCTCGACCATTGGAAAGCGTAGGAATAGAACTATTGCGAGTCAGTGGAACTCTAACAAGATGTTTTTTACCATCTGCGACTCCTTTCCTAACTGCACCAATCACATCCCCTGCCTTACCTACTCCAACTCCTACTTGACCTTTTTCATTGCCAACAACAACAATTGCTCTAAAACTCATCTTCTTACCTCCTTTCACTGTTTTAGAGACTCTCCTAATTTGCACAACTCTTTCCTGCCACTCTGAATCTCTATCTTGACCTTTCCTATCTCTTCGGCCTTTTCTTTCACCTCCTTTATTACGGCGCTGTTCGTGATTGCCGCGAGATTCAGAGGAAGAATTGGGTGCGCCCGAAGTTTCCTTCTTTTTGGTCTGGTTTTTTGTGTCTGTCATTTTTAAATCAGGAGTCAAAAGTTAAGGCCCGCAACCCGAGCAGCTTCGGCAAGAGCTTTAACCCTGCCATGATAGATGTTGCCACCCCTATCAAAGACTACTTGTTGAATCCCCTTAGAAAGGGCTCTTTTTGCAACCAGCTCTCCAACGGCAGTTGAAGCTTCGCAGCTGTTACCACCAGTCTTAAGAGTTTCCCTCAAATCTTTATCTAAAGTGGAAGCCGCACAAATAGTGTTTTGCGCGTCATCATCAATAATTTGAGCATAAATATGGTTATTTGAACGAAACACGGCCAGTCTTGGCCTTTGCTCTGTTCCATTTAAATATCTCCTTAAACGCCTATGACGCTTTTGAGTTTGTTGTTTTCTGGATAACGTTGCCATAATGAAAAATCAAGAAAGGTACTAAATAAGGAATTACTTTTTGCCAGATTTACCAGCTTTTCTGATTATTCTCTCACCTTCATATTTGATTCCTTTACCTTTATAAGGTTCTGGGGGCCTAATCGCTCTAATCTTTGCCGCCTCATTTCCAACAAGTTCTTTATCAGCACCTGAGACAGTTACGTTTGTATTGTTTTGCACTGTAAATGTAATCCCATCAGGTGGAATAACTTCTACAGGGTGACTATAACCAGCACTTACAACAAGGTTTTTTCCTTTTACTTGTGCCCTGGAACCAACACCAACTATTTCCAATTTTTTTACATACCCATTACTTACTCCTTCAACCATATTCGCTAGCAAAGAACGACACAAACCATGAAGCTCTCTTGATTGCCGTTTATTGCTACTAGGTTCAACAACAAGATCATTATCAACCTTGCTAATGTTGATACCTGAAGGGAAAGTACGCTTAAGCTCACCCTTTGGGCCTTTAACAGTCAAAGAAAGACCTTGGATACTGACATCGACCTTCTCAGGCACAGGGATAGGTTTTTTTCCAATTCGTGACATAATTAAATCCTAAATCAATAGACATAACAAAGGACTTCACCACCGACACCTTTTTTACGGGCGTCACGATCGCTCATAACTCCTTTGGACGTAGAAATTATTGCAACACCCAATCCCCCAAGAACCTTTGGAAGACCTCTGGTGTTTTTATAAATTCTCAATCCTGGCTTACTTACTCTTTGCATAGAACGAATAATAGGGTGGCGATGCTTACCGCTGTATTTCAAGCCAACAATAAGTTGCTTGCGGACCCCTTCTCCCTCCTCGCTAATCTCAGCAATAAAGCCCTCTTGTTGTAGCACTTTTGCAATACTCAAAGACATGCGAGAAGATGGGATGGAGGTTTTCTCGTGACGTTTCTCACTAGCATTACGAATGCGAGTAAGCATATCTGAAATTGGATCGTGATTAGCCATAGTATTTTTCGAATCAAACTCAGTTATTACGGAAAGGCATTCCCATCTCGCTCAAGAGGGCCTTGCCATGTTCATCAGAAGGAGCACTAGTCACAATTGTGATATCCATCCCTCTAATCGTGTCAACCTTGTCAAAGGAGACTTCTGGGAAAATAAGCTGCTCTTTAACTCCAATGGTGTAATTCCCTCTCCCATCGAAGCTTTTTGGATTAACGCCTCTAAAATCCCTTATTCTTGGAAGAGCAAGATTAATAAATCGCTCCAAGAATGCATACATACGATCACCTCTTAAGGTAACTGCACAACCGATTGGCATACCTTGGCGAATTTTAAATCCAGCAATGGCTTTCTTTGCTCTAGTCACAAGGGCTTTCTGACCAGTGATGGTGGCCATCTCGGTCAAGGAAGCCTCTAAAGCTTTAGAATTTTGAGCTGCTTCACCTAATCCCCTATTAACGGTAACTTTTTGTACCTTGGGAACCTGATGAATATTTGACAAGCCAAGATCTTTGAGCAATTTTGGCCTAATTGTCTCGCGATAACGCTTTTTAAGTGACATAGCTGAAAAAATAAGTTAATTCTGGTCTTTGTCAGAATTGAAAGGAAAGGAGTCTCGGCAAAAGATAAGCAGAGAAAAAAGCAGTGAATTAATCCATCAATTCACCTGTTTTCTTAAGTCGTCGTTTTTTTGTTCCATCTTTATCAACAAAAATTTCTACTCGGCTTACAACTTTTTTACTTGTTGAATAAATCATGACATTTGAAGCATGAACAGATGATTCTTCTGTAACTATCCTTCCACTCTCTCCTTCTTGAGTTGGTTTCATATGCTTCGTTCTGAGATTGACTCCTTTAACTATCACTCGGTTCTCAAGAGGAAAAGTTTTCAAAATCTCACCTGTTTTACCCTTATCTTTTCCTGCCATCACTTGAACAGTATCACCTTTTTTTATACGCATTTTAATGCGCTCAGAAGGTTTTTGCTGACGACGAGTTGCTTGCATCATTTTCAAATAACCTCCGGTGCTAATGAAACTATTTTAGTGAAATTACGTTCGCGCAATTCACGCGCGACAGGACCAAAAACCCTTGTTCCCCTGGGGTTTTTATCATCATTAATCAAAACAGCAGCGTTATCATCAAAACGAATTGAATTGCCCGTTTCTCTTCTCATCGTTGCCTTCGTGCGAACAACAACAGCTTTAACTACATCTGATTTTTTCACTCCCATGTTGGGCATTGCATCTTTCACAGCAGCAACAATCACATCTCCGACATGTGCATATCTACGATTGGAGCCCAACACTCGAATACATTGAAGACGTTTGGCGCCACTATTATCCGCCACAGTAAGAAAAGTTTCTTGCTGAATCATTTTGATGCCTCCTTGGATTTCATACCCTGATTAATCACTTCGGTTATAGTCCAGCGCTTATGAGCACTAAGTGGGCGAGTTTCTTTTATGCGAACTCTATCTCCCACTTTGCAGTTGTTATCTGCATCATGAACTTTGTACCTAGTAGTACGACTAACAATCTTTTGATAGATGGAATGTGGAAATCGGTTTTCCACTGCAACAACAACTGTTTTGTCCATCTTGTCGCTAACGACTGTTCCAACTCTTTCCTTAAGTGCCATTGTTCTAAGAAATAATCAAGAAGAAGAATTAGAGCGAATGCGCTCATTTTGAACCGTAAGAAGTTGAGCCAATTCAATTCGGGCTTCCTTAAAACGGTGTGTTTTTACAAGCTGTCTAGTTGCTTGCTTAAAGCGAAGGTCAAAAAGCTCTTTACGAAGACCTTCAACCTTTTCATTGATGTCAGCAGTAGAAAGCTTGCGAACCTCAGATGTGTCTTGTGTAGCCATAGTTAAGAGTCCTCCGAAGTTGCGTCTGTTTCAACTGAAGATTCAGATTCTTCAGGTGCAGATCTGAAAACTTGCCCCTCACTGAAATCTTTTTCAGAAACAAGAAACTTAGTTTTAACAGGTAATTTGTACTGAGCTAAACGCATAGCTTCTTTTGCTATCTCTTCAGTAATCTCTTCTCCTCCCATCTCAAAAAGAATACGACCGGGTTTAACGACAGCAACCCAAAACTCGGGATTACCTTTACCAGAACCCATTCTTGTTTCAGCAGGTCTCATAGTTACAGGCTTATCTGGAAAAATACGAATCCATATTTTTCCACCCCTCTTAACGTAACGAGTCATCGCTCGTCGACTCGCCTCTATTTGTCTAGAGGTTACCCATCCACATTCTTGAGCTTGCAAAGCAAACTTGCCAAAAGCGATCTTGTTGCCTCTAGTAGCAACGCCACGCATGCGGCCTCTTTGTTGCTTGCGAAATTTAGTTCTTTTTGGACTAAGCATGATTAAAACTCCCTATTTCCCGTCATTAGAACGGTCCTCAAACTGTTGAGGTCGACGATTGCCTTTCCGTCGGGGACTAGCCCCGACTGGCAATTGCTGCTCTTCTTTAGCAAGAACTTCTCCTTTAAAGACCCAAACCTTTATTCCTAATACCCCATAAGTGGTACTAGCTACTTTGGTTGCATAATCAATTTCAGCACGCAATGTGTGCAATGGAACTCGTCCTTCACGAGTCCATTCAGAACGAGCAATTTCAGCACCATTCAATCTGCCCCCAACCTGAATTTTGAGGCCTAAAACACCAGCGCGCTGTGCTCGCTGAACTGCCATTCGAATAGTTCGACGAAATGCGACCCGTTTCTCAAGCTGTTGTGCTATGTATTCTGCCAGCAAATAGGCATCTGCATCAACTCTCTCGACTTCAACTACGTTGATTCGTACATGACGATTTCTATCCCCAATTGTTTTCTGAATACCTGAGCGAAGCTCCTCTATTCCACTCCCTTGGCGTCCAACAATTACTCCAGGTCTAGCTGTTTTTAACTCAACTTCCAGTTGATCCGCCTTACGCGCAATCACTACGTCACTAATCCCTGCGGAGCCATACTTCTTATTAATAAAAGTACGAATACGATCATCTTCTTGCAATAACAATGGATAAGTCTTACTAGGGGCATACCATCGGGAACGATGTTCTTGAGTAATCCCAAGTCGAATACCAGTTGGATGAATTTTATGTCCCATCAGTTGTTGTCCTCTTGAGTAGCTGTTGTTTCGGATAAAGCAGATACAGAAATACTGATATGGCAAGTCTGTTTTTTAATTGCAAAAGCTCGACCTTGCGCCCGTGGACGATACCTCTTCATCGGTGGTCCCATATCAGCAGTAGCAGTTTGAATAATTAGCGAAGAGGGATCAAGACCCAAATTATGCTCTGCATTTGCAACAGCTGAACGAAGAACTTTGGTAATTGGATTCGTCGATCTATAAGGCATAAACTCAAGGATAATAAGGGCATCGCGATAAGTTCTGCCACGGATTTGATCTAAGACTCTGCGAACTTTTGAAGCAGAACCTCGAATATACCTGCCATGAGCTTTTGCAATTTTAGGAGATGAGTTAACCATGTTTTTAACGACCTCCTTTTTTATCTCTGATATGGCCTTTATATGTACGAGTAGGAGCAAACTCGCCTAATTTGTGACCAACCATTTGTTCAGTTATAAAAACTGGAATGTGAGTTTTACCGTTATGAACGGCAATTGTGTGACCAATCATCATTGGCAGAATTGTTGATGACCTGGACCAAGTCTTGATAACGGTTTTATCATCGTTATCATTTTGCTTCTCAACTTTACGGAGAAGGCTGTCAGCGATAAAAGGTCCTTTTTTAAGTGAACGTCCCATGATGAGTTAAGGAAATAGAATAGAGATGATTGAAATCAAGAATCTCGACCTCCTCGACTTCGCTTGGAAACTCGCCGACGTTTGCGGAGAACAAACTTGTTACTTGGTTTATTTTTTTTACGAGTCTTTAATCCAAGTGCAGGCTTGCCCCATGGAGTAACTGGACCTGCACGACCGACAGGAGCTTTACCCTCACCACCTCCATGAGGGTGATCGCAAGGGTTCATCACACTTCCTCTAACTTGAGGACGCCTCCCTAACCATCTCCTTCTTCCTGCTTTACCAAGGCTTGTATTCCTTATTTCTGAATTACCTACTTCTCCAATAGTTGCATAGCATTCTTTACGAACTAATCGCACTTCAGTAGAAGGCAACTTCAGTGCAACATAGTCGCCTTCCTTCGCCATGACTTGAGCACTAGCACCGGCGGTTCTAACCATTTGCCCACCTCGACCAGCATATAACTCAACACAATGAACACTTGAACCTAATGGTATTGCAGACAAAGGTAATGCGTTTCCAATTTCAATAGGAGAATCTGGACCTGATATAACTTCCTGACCAATATTTATTCCTCCTGGTGCAAGTATATACCTTTTTTCGCCATCAGAATAAAAAAGCAATGCAAGTCGAGCATTGCGATGTGGGTCATAATGAATAGCTGCAACCTTTGCTGATACTCCATGTTTATTTCTTCGGAAATCAACAATTCGATATAGACGCTTATGGCCGCCACCTCTATGCCTACAAGTAATAACCCCACGATTATTACGCCCTTTTCTTCGATGCTTAGAAACCACTAAAGAACGCTCAGGTTTCCTGTCACTAATCTCATTAAAATCAGTAACTACTCTGGTACGAGTACCCGGTGTATAAGGTCTGAAATTACGTATTGCCATTGGTTAATTCTCCTCCTCAGATTCAGGAAATAATTGAATTGTGTTGCCCTCTGCAAGACGTACTACTGCCTTTTTAACTTGAGGACGCTTTCCAGCAAAACGACCAACACGCCGACTCCTTCTGGGTGGATTCATAGTACTTATCCCAATAACCTTCACATCAAACATCTTCTCAATAGCAGCTTTGATATCAGGTTTTGCAGCTCTAGGATCAACTTCAAAAGTATATTGATTGATATCAATACCTCGTGTTGCTTTTTCTGTAATAAGAGGGCGTCTAATAACGTCCGAAAGCCTATCTCGAAAAACTTTAGTCATCTCCATATACCTCCTGAATAGTGGATAACGCCTTTTCACCTATTACTAAATAATTAGCATTAAGAAGGTCAAAAACATTGAGTTGGTTAGCCGCAATGAGTTTAACCTTCTCTAAATTTCGAATAGAACGCCTCACAACCTCATTAGGAGATTCAAGAATAATCAGTACTTTTGAAGTATTAGAGATTCCAATTCTACCTAGTAGATCAGTAATCTCACGCGTTTTAGGAGCTTCCAAGTTAACTCCAAAATCCTTAATAATCTTGATATGGTCTACACGCGACATCAAGGCAGTTCTAAGAGCTAATCTTCGTTCCTTCCTATTCATTGAAAGGTTATAGCTTCTAGGCTTCGGACCAAAAACAATTCCTCCGCCAGGGCGTAATGGTGTCCGAATAGAACCTTGTCTTGCCCTACCTGTTCCTTTTTGTTTGTAAGGCTTGCGTCCACCACCACGCACTTCAGAACGTGTCAATGTACTTGCAGTACCTTGGCGGCTATGAGCTTGCTGGCGCAACACTGCTCGATGCATAAGATCTAATGCAGAAGTTTCCTTCGCAACTTTTAGATCAAGACTTAAGTTGCCAGATTCTTTACCCTGCCAATCAAGCAATACACAGTCAGCCATCATTTCCCTCCTATTGAAGTAGTTACACCAACTCGTGTTGCAGGGCGAATATTTAAAAGCGCACCTGGCTTTCCAGGAACAGAGCCCTTAACCACCAATAAATTGTGATCAATATCTATCTTCAGAATTTGTAAACCTCTAGTGGTGACTTTTTTCCCTCCATAACGACCAGCCATTCTTTTACCTGGATAAATTCTTCCTGGGGTTGTACCTGCACCGGTAGAACCAGGTAAACGATGATTTTTAGAACCATGGCTCATAGGTCCCCTGCTAAAACCATGTCGTTTTTGATAACCAGCAAAACCTCGACCCATGGTGTCACCACTGACATCAACTTTCTGTCCAGTAGAAAAATTTTCTACTGTAATCGCATTCCCAACTGCAAAATCTTTAACGTCATCCACACGATATTCCCGTAAATGACGTAAAAGATCTTCTCCGGACTTCGCGAGATGTCCTTTGGCTGGCTTGTTCAGAAGTTTTTCACGAACAATCCCAAAGCCAATCTGAACAGACGAATAACCATCAGTATGAGAAGACTTGACCTGAGTAATACGACATGGACCAGCCTGGATCAAAGTAACCGGGACAGCCCTGCCTTGGTCATCAAAGAGTTGGGACATGCCCAACTTCTTACCTAAGATTCCTATAGACATGAGTGTTTTAGAGCGCCAGCTTGTTAAATCTCATATCCGAGATTCTGAAATGCTGATAATTAATTCGCCTTAAGAACCGAAAGGTGGAACAAATTAATTCCAAACAATTACGGAGTTGCTAGCGAAGATCAGCAGGCTGAGACTTTTCCGAACTCAATCAAAATTCGATTAGTTTCTCGGCAGAAAATTAGAAAGCAACCTTCTGCAAAGGCCTATAGACTCAACGCAATCGTCAAGTCTGCTAAAGAAACTGTAGGCCCGGCTAGCGGTCGGGCGCAGAAAAGCTTTAGCAATTTAAAAGACTACACCACCGAGGGACCCGTTTTTTAAGCATCCTTCATTACCTACGAGACTTAATCAAATTGATCTAACAATGCCTTTATTAATCTCTGGTAAGAATTTTCGTCGTGATCTTGAATCTTTTGGCTGCCTAGCCATTAAAACTCCATTAGAAGGAGGAGCAGAAACACGTTTATTGAGAAGGCTAAGGGCAGCAGGATATAAAACCCAAATAACTTCAGCGAGAGGATTAGGAGATCCAGAAGTTTTTCTTACAAAATTGCATGGAATTAGACCTCCTCATCTAGGTCATCAAAATATCGGAAGGAATGGAGCACTTGGAGAAGTTCAGCAGGTGTCTCCTCAAATGAATGAACTTTTGGCCACAGATAAATGTGTAGTGCTCTGGTTACTTGAAGGTCAAGTTTTATCAGCTTCTGAATTGCTTGCAATAAACAACCTTTGCCAACGAGAAGAGCGACTCAAGATTGTTGTTGAAATGGGAGGCGCACGGAACATTCAATGGCAATCTATGAGTTCATTAATTAATTCATCCACTAACTAATTTCAAGTGAGTGAGCACAATTCACGCTATAACTCTGAAGCCCTAAGGAAAGGGAAATGGGTCAAACTTATTTGTGGAGCCAGTAATCAAGATTTGCCATCAATTGCTGATCTATGTGCTATTTACGCAACAATAGGAGTCCACTGCATCGATCTCGCAGCTGATGCAGCAGTTATTCATGCCGCACGCGAAGCTTTGGACTGGGTCCATATACAAAGTGGAAAAAAGCCTTGGATAATGGTGAGCCTGAGTGATGGAGAAGATGCTCATTTCCGAAAAGCTTGGTTTGACCCTGCTAAATGTCCAATAAATTGCTCACGACCATGTCAACGTATTTGCCCTGCAAAAGCAATTAGCTCTTACGGTGGTATCAATGAAAAAAGATGTTATGGGTGTGGTCGCTGTATTTCAACATGTCCTTTAGGGCTAATAACAGAAGAAGATCGCAGACTCACTCTTAAAGAATTTCTTCCATTATTAAAAAAGCTTAAACCAGATGCTGTTGAAATTCATACAGCCCCTGGACGATCAAAGGCCTTCGAACAAACAATCAAAGAAATCACATCAAATGACTTACCACTAAAAAGACTTTCAGTTAGCTGTGGTTTAGAAGGATATGGGATCAGTGCAGAACAATTAGCACAAGAATTATGGCTGCGTTATCAATCATTAAGAAAACATGGACACAAACCTCTTTGGCAACTTGATGGTCGCAAAATGAGTGGTGATCTTGGTTTGGGTGCCGCAAAAGTAGCTGTGGCCCTTTGGAAAAAAATACGCCCATTAGCTCCTCCTGGGCCCTTGCAATTGGCTGGTGGAACCAATGAATCCACTATCAAGCAAATACCCAAAGGCCATGGCCCAGAGGGTATTGCATTTGGAGGGATGGCTCGACAAATAATCCAACCATGGCTTTTAGAAGCTCAAACAAGACAAATCAGCCTCAGAGAATGGCCTGAGGGGTGGCAAGCGGCCTTGTCAGCAGCAAATGAACTAATCAGCCCTTGGTTATCAAGGGATTCTTCCTACCCAGTCAATGATCCTAAAAAAGGACATACAAAATTTGTCATGACAAATTAAAGAAAAAATCTTGATGATTACATGACAGGATTGAATGCAATATGCAATTATTTGAAAGCCAGGCAAAATCTTTCTAACTAGAAAGTACAAGCTTTGAGCAATGGGCCGTCGCCAAGTGGTAAGGCATCGGGTTTTGGTCCCGACATTCCTAGGTTCGAATCCTAGCGGCCCAGTTTTTTGCTGAATTCGTGATCAATAAACCATTAATCATTTTCGATTTTGATGGCGTAATCATTGATGGGTTACAGGAGTATTGGTTGAGTTCTCGCAACGCATGTATCCAAATGCTCGTAGAGCAATGTAAAGAAATTCACTTGCCAAAGAATATTCCAAAAAACTTTCAAACAATCCGACCATGGGTACATCATGGTTGGGAAATGGTTCTTTTAGCCGCAGAATGTACAAGTTCTACTAGTTACCTCAATAGCATTGGGGTCAAAGCTTTTTGCCAAAATTATTCCGAATCCTGCAATAGAGCATTAGAAGCATGGAAATGGCATCCAAAAAACCTACAAAACGCATTAGACAACGCAAGAGACAATTCCATAACCAATGATCTTAAACATTGGTTAAATTGTCATAAAGCTTTCCCAGGAGTGATCAATAGCATCAAACAATTAGAAAAAGAAGGCATTGAGTTTTCGGTCTTAACAACAAAAAGTGTTACGTTCACACGAACTATTCTTAAATCTTTTAATCTCGAACCCTCTTTAGTATTTGGTCATCAATCAGGTTCCAAACCAGAAGTATTAAAAGAACTTATAAAACAAAGAGAGATCAAAGCATTCATTGAAGATCGTCGAACCACGTTAGAAACAGTCTTACAAGATCCTGAATTAAGTCTTATACCTTGTTATTTAGCCAGTTGGGGGTATTTAAAACCAGACGATTTAAAACACTTACCCCACCAAATCCATTTATTAACTCTAAATACGTTGAATGAACCAATTTCAAACTGGTCTTGACTTCATGGCGTACGTCTGTACTATCGGATGTAATTAAAGGTCGTTGTGATTTTGATTCATACAAGATCCATGGTAACGATCAATTTTATTTCTTTTACCAAAGTCCATACTCATGCCAACAGAAGTTAAGTCAGCTCAACAAGCATCTAAAAATGTATCAGGACAATCCGGAGAACGAGAAAAAGCATTAAATCTAGTATTAGGACAAATCGAACGTAACTTTGGTAAAGGCTCAATCATGAGGCTAGGAGATGCCTCAAGAATGCGCGTCGAAACAATATCAACAGGAGCACTAACGTTGGATCTTGCACTAGGTGGTGGCTATCCCAAGGGGAGAGTAATAGAAGTATATGGACCGGAAAGTTCAGGCAAAACGACGTTAACCTTGCATGCCATCGCAGAAGTTCAACGTCGTGGTGGAGTAGCTGCATTTGTAGATGCCGAGCATGCTCTCGACCCAGTTTATGCAGCCTCTCTTGGAGTTGACGTAGAGAATCTTCTCGTTTCTCAACCAGACACAGGTGAAATGGCTTTAGAAATTGTTGATCAACTAATACGCTCTGCAGCTGTAGACCTTGTTGTCGTTGACTCAGTTGCCGCCCTTACTCCTCGTTCAGAAATTGAAGGTGAGATGGGAGACCACGCAGTAGGTAGTCAAGCTCGACTAATGAGTCAAGCGATGAGAAAAATCACCGGAAACATAGGAAAGTCAGGATGTACAGTGATTTTCCTGAATCAATTACGACTAAAAATTGGTATAACATATGGAAATCCAGAAACGACTACTGGAGGCAATGCTCTCAAATTCTATGCTTCTGTAAGACTAGACATTCGTCGTATTCAAACTCTCAAAAGAGGTACAGAAGAGTATGGAATACGTGCAAAAGTAAAGGTAGCCAAAAATAAAGTTGCGCCTCCTTTTCGCATAGCAGAATTCGACATCTTATTTGGCAAAGGGATTAGTACTCTTGGTTGCCTCCTTGACTTGGCAGACGAAACCAATATCGTAACTCGCAAAGGTGCATGGTATAGCTATGAAGGAGATAATATTGGCCAAGGTAGAGACAATACAATTGCCTGGCTTGAACAAAATCCTGATGCCAAAGAAAAAATAGAAGTCTTAGTGAGACAAAAACTAACAGAAGGGTCTGAAGTAAGTGCAAATTCCATGCGGCCATTAGCCGCAGCTGCACGCAAAGCCTCAGTCGCACCAGGCATCCGTGAAGCATCTAAGGATCATTAAATTGAATTAAAAGTCAACAAGCAAAAAACTGAAAAATTCATCGACTATCAGCTGGGATCCACCAACCAGCGGCAGGTCCAATAATACGAACAACCAACCACAAAACCACTAAACCTCCTATACCTATCCAGCTACCACGAATAGTAAAGTTTATAAATTGGTCTCTTTGGAACTTTGTAATAGGAAACCAAGAAATTATGCGTGAATCGTCTTCTTTATTATGAATATCCTTCTTTTTTCGAATTTGATTGTTTTTACGGGCCGCACCTTTAGAAGATTTGCTACGAGTTTCACCCATGCTAATAAAATGGTTCTTCTATAAATTTAAAGATTAATGAGGCAGTAAACGATCCAAAAGCACCCAAGGTTCAAAAGTTCGCAACACAAATTTACCCCAACTTCTTCTACGCAAACGTCCATCAAGTATTGCCACACGAACATTCTTACCCCGAATTGAGACTATAGCCTTTGACAAAGTACATAAAGTTTCTGGCAAAAGAGCCTCTCGAAACCAATCGCGACCTACTTTCTTATACGCATCAACCATCGTTGCAGTCAAAGGAGATTCCATTGACGGGAAAGGAATTAAGGTGAAAACCAATTGGCTTGGACAAAGTATCTTATTTTGATGGTCAATCCACCAATCACAACTACAACAAACAATAGAATTAGGCTTAGAAGGAATTATTTCATGAACTACTCTTCGTCCGAATTCACTAGCCAATTGACTCGCTAATTGAAATCGAAATTGCTTATCGTTTAATAAAATAATAGTCAATCCATTTTGCCCCAATATTAATCTTCGACATTGATTTAATACATGATGATAAAAATTAGGATTATTCGGAAGCAATTGCTTCTTTGGGACAAATAATGGAATAGGTGGCTGATTAGAAGCAGCTCCTAAGACTACTTCGACAGGGAAAAACCATTTAATAGAAGAGAATTGAGGATTCATTAAATTGTGATTTAATGAATTTGCAAAAATCAAAAGTGAGTTTTGCTCGGATAAATCCGCGATTTCATTTAAGGGGTTCAGTGGCTGCCAATTCCACTCCCAACTAAAAGATTCATATTTTAGTTCAGCCCAATTAGCCCATTCATTACTCAATGAATTAAAAATCCTTTGCCAAGTCAGTGAAAGCGAAGATGATTCAGCACACAGATCTTTTAGAGCTTGCATATCACTAAGAGATAGTTTAACGATTGCATTTGGATATACTGCTTGTCGAAAAAGCTTCCTAGTTAATCGCTCATACATATGAATAATTGAAGCCTGAATAGAAACATTATTTCTTATTAGTTCTTCCCAATTATCAAAAGTAATCCTAATGCCCATTGCTTTTCTCAAGTTTCGAATCAAAAAATCAGCATCTGGAATAATCAAATAGCGTTGACAAAGATATCCCTTTTTATATGCTTGCACAAAACCCTGGTAATCTAATAGCCAGATTTGTTCTTGAGGTGGAGGCTCAATCTCTTCCCAAATCTGAAAATTTAAGCCTTCTGCTTTTAATCTTGGAACTTCTACACCAATTAATCTAAGTCGTTGCTCTCTAGTCAGGACAAGAACTACACGCTCACTACTTAAACAGAGGGGAATCAAAAGTCCAAGCCAATAAAAAGTCTGAGAATCAAGATTCAATTTAATAAAAGCGTTCTCTCTCCTACGCAAACTTCTTGCAACTAAACGTGTCAAAGTCAAATCATGAGGCCATTTAGCATCTTCTTTCTGAAGAAAACTTTTGACAAGATTATGTGATTTTGTCTCCAACATCAGAGGGAATGCAATGATCTCAATTTGCTTCTTTCGGTTGCTCTATCTATAAAATTATAGATAGATAGAATTTTTGATAGTGTTTCAAGCAAAAGCAACTATAAATATTGGGATTGTAGGGCTAGGTTTGATTGGTGGTTCTCTAGCCTTAGATCTTCAAAAGCAAGGTCATACCATATACGGGATAACACATCGAGAAGAATCAGCAGTTGCGGCCAAGAAAAAAAAACTTGCTCAAGTAATCAGTACTGATCTACAGATTCTTAAAAATTGTTCAGTAATTTTTCTTGCATTACCAATTACAAAACTCCTTAACCCTACAACTGCACTCATTAATGCATTACCAAAAAATGCTGTCGTTAGCGATGTTGGATCAGTTAAACAGCCGATTCTAGAAGTTTGGGAAAAAATCCATCCTAAATTCATAGGTAGTCATCCAATGGCTGGTACAAACCAAGCAGGAGTGGATGCAGGTAAGCATAATTTATTTCTTAATAAGCCTTGGGTTGTCACACCAATAGATAGTACAGACAACGCAGCTCTTGAGGTTATTAAAAAGATATCTCTTTCATTAGGTGCAAAATGGATACAAACTGAACCTAAACTTCACGATAAAGCGGTTGGACTAATCTCACATCTACCTGTTTTCATTAGTGCTGCTCTAATTCATTCCACTTCAAGAGAAAAAGAGTATTCACTACTGGAACTTGCTCAAAATCTAGCCTCAAGTGGTTTTAAAGATACAACAAGGGTTGGAGGTGGGAATCCAGAGCTTGGTGTTGCAATGGCTGAAGCAAATAGGTCAAACCTCCTAGCAGCAATTAGGGCTTATAAAAACTCTCTAGATTATCTAGAGCAACATATTAAAGAAAAAGATTGGACGCAATTAAAAAATGAACTTGAGACAGCTAAACATACAAGGGATAAATTTATATAATCGATTTATGTTCGTATAAACCTTTTCACTGGATACCCTTTACTAGACATAATCTGTCTACATACCATCTCTGCAGACTGGCTAACGCCTGCAGTCCCTTCTCCTGGATAAATTGAATCTCCACACAGCCAAAGTCCCTCTAAGGGGGTTCTGCTAGGCAGTCCAAAAGGGCCAAATTGGGATGGATGTTGGCCTAGGCCACCAACCCCTCCAAAAGGACGTCCTGTCCATCTCTGAAAACTACTTGGAGTTGCTAATTCTTTATGAAGCCATTCAGGCGTAGAAATTCCTAACCAACTATTGAGAGCATTAACCATTCTATTCATATATAAAGTTTTTCTTTCTTGATAAATAACAGAGGTTAATCCCAACCAGTAATCAGTGTCTGTAAATGCACTAGCTATTATTGTTGCATCACCTATTGGCGCACGTCCATCACCCTCAGCACTAATTGAGATAAATAAAGAACCCAAAGTCTCATCACATAACTGAAAATGAGCTGGACATGTAAAAGATATAAATTGTCTTGCAAGAGCACCATAAAAAACAATTGCACCACTTGACTTAGGCAAAGTATTAATTCGCTTTCTATAAGTAGAGCTTAATCCCTCTTTATCCGACACTAATTCCAAAAGAAATTTAGGTGGTAAAGTTACAATTACATCTGATGAGAGAACTTGAGTTACTTCTCCTCCTTTCTTCTCTATGTGAACAACCCAGGAATTTGTTTTGGGACATCTCTCAAGAGATTTCGCACGATTTCCTAACATTAAGTTACCGTTATTTCTCAGGAAGCAATCCCTTAAGGCATCACTAAGGCTTTGCATAGAACCATCAAGATGCCATAAACCCCTAGGCTTTTGAGCCATGTGCAATACTGTGGCCCCGTACAATGCTGCCGTTCTATTCGCTGGCTCTTGTGAATAAAGTTTTAATTGTAAATCTAGAAATTTTCTCAAGCGCTTATCTTTATTGCAACCACAAAGATGCAGTAAGTCTCCTATTGTTAATTTGCTAAAAAAACCAGAGGTTATATTGGCAGGACGAATTGCTTTGATGAACTGTAAAAAATCCCACAAATTACCAATTGGCAATACCGGATCTTTACCTACCAAAGACCAATTGCTGTCATGGAGTGCAGTACATAATGTCCAAAACAATTCACTTCCAGGGAACTGTTTTGTCCTCTCCTCTTCCCATTCTTCAGGAGAGTAGCAAAGGCAAATGGGTCTTGTACCATCGCCAAGATCGATAAAACATGCAGGGTCTAAAATACTTGCTTTTGGCAGAGGAATATTCAAATAACTAAATAATCGTTGATGAATGCCTCCCTCTTCTAGGCCAGCAACTTGCGTAGCTCCAACATCAAAAACATAACGACCGCGTCGAAATGTACCTGCACAGCCACCTAATTGATTATGCGCTTCCAACAAAGTGACAGCAAAACCTTCATGAGAAAGCAAAGCTGAGGCTGTTAAGCCTGCAATTCCTCCTCCGATAACAGTAATACTTCCTTTAGGCATCGGATAATAAATTCAAAGCTCACAAAACTCGTAATGGAAGAATTGATCAAACAAGCATTAGTGGATAGCACATTACCTTTTAAAGGTAACAACCTATTTAAAATAAGTGCTGTTCAAGGTGGTTGCATTCACAAAGCATGGCGCCTTGATTTCACCAATAACATCCAAATATTTGCTAAAAGCAACTCAATAACAAATTTCAAAGTTCTGAAATTTGAATATGAAAGCCTTATGAAGTTAAGGGAATATGCAGACGACTCATTTCTTGAAATCCCTAAACCTATAAAGCTATGCAGTATAGAAAATCAAGCAATTTTATTTCTACCATGGATAAATTTCACAAATGATGATCAGTTCATACTAGGAAAAGGTTTAGCTCTATTGCATAAATTTTCTCATGGAGCTAATAATCAATTTGGATGGGCAGAAGATGGCTTTATAGGATCAAGTCCTCAAATAAAAGGATGGGGAAGTAACTGGGGAGAATACTTTGTAAACTTTCGTCTTAAACCACAAATGAAATTAGCTTCAAAATGGGGATTCGATATCAATGAATATCAAACTTTATTTCCTACACTTGAAGTATTTTTAAACGAACACAAGCCATTACCATCACTGGTTCATGGAGACTTATGGAGCGGAAATATCGCAGTTACAAATAATAAGGGATGTATTTTTGATCCTGCTTCATATTGGGCAGATAGAGAAGTAGATATAGCGATGACAAAACTTTTCGGTGGCTTTGCCAAGGAATTTTATGAAGGTTATTATTCAACATGGCCTTTGCCAAAAAATTCTGAATCTAGAGAAGATATTTACAATCTATATCACATCCTCAATCACGCTAACCTATTTGGTGGTTCGTATAAAAGTCAAGCTATTAACCTACTGAACAAAATTTAAGGCTCAATTAAATAATTGAGCCTTAAATAAGTCAATGAAAATTCAAATAAATGATGAGAAATTAACCTAAATACTCTTTTCTTAAATTCTGAACTTTGTCAAAAACTGCCGTACGCTTTTCACTAGTAGTAAGGTTCTGCCAACTCCATTGACCTAAAACAACAACTCCAAGAAGTTCAAGAAGGCCAGGTAAAATTGGGAAAAAGTTGATTGTATCAATAACAACTTTTATTAATACTTGAGCAAGAACTACAACAGCAATAATGCCTGCAGCTTTTCCATACTTACCCATCTGGGTCCAATCAATTTTACCCAATGTTTCATTGACCCTACCCATCACGTCGCTATAACGTTCAGAGAAGTTCACACCTTCATTGTTTGAGCCTTCTTTAGACTCAGGAGTTACGTCGGACATGACCACAAGCTGCTAAGCGATTTGGGTAGAGCGTATCGAATTAATCTTTAAAATGCCAGTAGCAAAATAGAGATAATTCCGAACCCAAATAGAGAGTTACCCGAATCTTATCCGTTTTTCTATGAAAATTCCTGAGTTAATTGAATTTCATAGCAACTGCAACACAATACTGTGCAAGAGTTTGAAAGCCGCGTACCCCCATGAAGGTTGTGCACTCTTATTAGGAACAAAGTCTTCAATCACTCCTTTAAACAATAAAAATATCTGGCAAATTAAATATATTTGGCCTTGTAATAACATCTGGAACTTATTTAAGGTAAAGCTAAATGAACCTAAAAATCAAGGAAAAAAAATACTTTCCAAAAGCAATCGCTTTACTATTGATCCTAGGGAGCAAATTGCAGCGCAACGTTGGGCACGGGGAAAAGATTATCAAGTGCTAGGTAGTGCACACTCTCATCCTGAGGGTGGAAACAAGCCTTCCAAAGTTGATCTTGCTTGCCATATAGGACCAGGCTTGATAATTATTATTAATAAAAATGGATTTCCAAAAGCTTGGTGGATTTCTAATGAAAAAAGATTTCAACAAGTAGCTATTACTAATTTATCTTTAAGCTAAGTAAAAGCTTCTTAAATGAAAGCATTGACATGGAAAACATAAGCTATCCAGGATCTGCTCTGAATTCTGAAGAGCTATCAAGATATTCCAGACATCTATCACTACCTGAGATAGGAATCAAAGGTCAGACAAAAATTAAGTCTAGTTCAGTCCTATGTATTGGTAGTGGTGGTTTAGGTTCCCCATTACTTATTTATCTAGCAGCTGCAGGAGTTGGAAAAATTGGGATTGTTGATTTTGATGTAGTTGAGTATTCAAACTTACAAAGACAGATCATTCACAATACTGATTCAATCGGCACAAAGAAAACTGAATCATCCAAAGAATATCTAAAGAAATTGAATCCTTTTTGTGAGATAGAAATCTTTGAAACTAAGATAAATAAAACAAATGCGCTGGATATCATTAAACGTTTTGACATCATTTGTGATTGTACAGATAATTTCCCAAGTAGATATTTAATAAATGATGCGTGCGTTATATTAAAAAAGCCAAATATATATGGTTCCGTATCAGGATTTGAAGGGCAAGCTTCCGTTTTTAATCTCACTGAAGAATCTCCTAATTATAGAGATTTAATACCTAATCCACCTCCTCAGGAGTTAATACCTTCTTGCAATGAAAGGGGTGTGATAGGAGTACTTCCTGGCATAATTGGTTTAATTCAAGCTACAGAAGCTATCAAAATAATCACAGGTATAGGTCAAACATTAAGTGGAAGACTATTAGTTTTCGATGCATTAAAAATGTCATTTAAAGAGCTAAATTTAAAAGTAAATCAAAGCAGATTAAAGATCAAGTCTTTAATTAACTATGATGAATTTTGCTCAGATGTCGAAAACACAACAGAGAAAGTGAATCAATCTCAATGCAAAAGCATTTCAGCATATGAGCTTATCTTGTTATTAAAATCTTATACCAACAAAGTAACTATAATAGATGTTCGTCATCATTATGAGTTTATAGAGCAATCTATACCTGGATCAATTTTAATACCGCTTAATGAGATTGAGAATGGAGTTGCGAAGCAAAAAATTGAAGAAATCAATCCTCACGATGAAATCTATGTATATTGCAAAAGTGGCAGAAGGTCTATCAAGGCAATTAAGTTATTAGAGAAATATGGTAGACAAGGTATCAATCTCACCGGAGGAATTGATGCATGGAATCAAGAATCAGTATAAATCAAACTAATACTTAATAATCAACACCTCTCTTTAGATCAATACCTTTCTCTGCATAATGCTTATGACACACCATTTCCGAATGAACACTTGCAAGGTCAAAATATGCAGGATGATTTTTACACCTTCCTGTAATAATTACCTCAGTTTCTAAAGGCTTACGTAAAAGAGTTTGAACAATCGGTTCTACAGGGAGCAATTCCAAATCTACAGTTGGATTAAGCTCATCAAGAATGACAGTTTTATATAGCCCACTTGCAATTGCAGCTCTAGCGATTTCCCATGCTCTTTCTGCTTCAACATAATCTATAGGTTCTTGCTGCCCTCTCCAAACTATGGCATCTCTCCCTGAACGAAGGTGATCTACAAGATGAGGGTAACTTTCTCTTAAGGCTGCAATTGCTGCATCCTCCGTATAACCACTACCACCTTTTAACCATTGCAAAATTAATACTCGATGACTTTTATCTTGGCTAATACCCCTACCAATAGCTTGCAATGCCTTCCCAAGTGCACTAGTGGACTTACCTTTCCCTTCTCCTGTATAAATCTCAATTCCATCAGTATTGCTTACCAAGTAAGGACCTGTTTCATGTACCTTAGGACGACGATGGGCCCTCATCTCTGAATGAAGCTGAGCGACGTCAATCAAGTCTCTTGGCGCGGCTCTACCTGTGACTATGATTTCCATTCCTTGCGGCCTTGCAAGAAGAGTTTTAACAACTTCTGCAACTTTAAGTAAGCCTAAATCTAAAACAGGATTCAACTCATCTAACACAACCACTGAATAAAGAGCACTTGCAATAGCTCCCTTAGCAATATCCCAACCTCTTTGAGCCTCTTGTAAATCAAACTTGGTAACCTCTTCAGATGTAAAGAATTCACCTCTACCAGTTCTCACTTGGTCAATCAGGTGAGGGAAACCTTGTTGTAAAGCATCAATAGCGGCATCTTCGTCATAAGAACGACCAGGACCTTTCAAAAATCTCAACAAAAGCACTCTTGTTTGCTTTGTTTCACAAATCCCCAAGCCTATAGTCCTCAAAACAACTCCTAAGGCTGCTTGACTTTTACCCTTGCCTTCTCCGTCATAAATATGTAATTGCCCAAGACTCCTCTCTTCGCTATCAGAAGCAGTTGTTATTCCGATACCAGTGAATTTCGCCTTGGATAAAGTCGATTGTTTTTTCTGCAACTTAACCCCATCTTGATTAGAGGCCATAGAATTATGCAATTACGATTAGAGCTTAACCAGCTCATGAGCTAAACCAAGAAATCATTGAAATTGCAACAGAAGTGTTCCTAAGTCAACTCGAGCCTTTAACTGGCTCACAACAAAAACAATTAACTTTGTTGAGGTCTTATATCAAGGGCCTTCAGAAAGTATGTATTGCATATTCAGGAGGGGTCGATAGTTCGCTTGTAGCAACCATTGCTTATGAGCAACTAAAGCAGAATGCATTTACTATTACTGGCGTTTCAGCCTCCCTCGCCCCGCACTTATTATTAGAAGCACGCCAACAAGCTTCCTGGATTGGTATTCGTCATAAAGAATGCCAAACCAATGAACTGCTTAATCCCTCTTATTACAAAAATCCAGAAAACAGATGCTTCACATGCAAAAAAATTCTACATAAGCATTTAAAAGCAGTAGCCAAAAATGCAGATAATTCAATAGTTATAGATGGAGTAAATTATGATGATCTAGCAGAATATAGGCCTGGAATTGATGCCTCAAAAAAAGCTGGGGTTAGATCGCCCTTAGCTGAACTAAAAATTACTAAAGCCACAATTAGAGATATCTCGAGAGCTTTAGGACTCCCTTGGTGGGACAAACCTGCACAACCTTGCTTAGCCTCGAGGATTCCTTATGGAGAAGAAATTAAGCAACAAAGACTTGAACAAATAGCAAAGGCTGAAAAATGGATAATTAATAAAGGATTCTCACAAGTAAGGGTCCGCAGTCAAGGATTATCAAGTAAAATTGAAATTCCTGCTGAGGAAATTCATATTTTTATGCAAAGAATAAATTTCAACGAAATTGTAGAGTTCTTTAAATCAATTGGGTTCAATTCTGTAAGCATTGACTTAGAAGGCCTAGTTAGTGGCAAACTAAATAGAGATATAGAGATATAAATAATTCTTTTGGTATTCTCTGTCAAATTTTAATAACAAAGAAAGAAGATTTATCTGTAGTTTTAAGACGATAGTGGCTTCCTTACAACATTCGATAATTGACTTGGAATTTCTCTTTGAATAAATTTAACGAGAGCCCTTTCAGCAAGAAACTCCTGCCTTAATAGTTTACAAGCATCATAAGGTAACGTGTGATGGCCACAAGTGAACACGTCAATAGCTGCATAACGAAGTTCAGGCCATGTATGAATAGAAATATGGGATTCTGCTAGCAATGCCAAGCCAGTCACTCCATGAGGCTCAAATCTATGGGTCATTAAATTAAGGAGTGTCGCACCAGCAATCTTGGCAGACGTGTTAATAGTGGTTCGAACAAAAGCTTCATCATTTAACTTCACCTTATCGCAATCATAAAGTTCTAATAAGAAATGCTTACCAATATTTTTGGCAGAATGTAACTCCCAAGATTCAGAAGTTTCATTTCCTCTAATCTCATTCCATCCAGGATTAGGATGCAAACAGGGGCCAATGTTTTCCATGTTCTAAAAGAAGTGATTGATACATTAACCGACCCGATGCTTCAAGTTAAAGACTCTAATTTGACTAATTGAGAGTTAGTTTGCCAATTCCCCTCAAAAGCTTCCAAATGAGTTGCACTAATCAAACACTGATGCTTTTCCCCTACAGCATCCAATAACATTAACTGTCGACAAGGATCTAATTCAGCCAAGACATCATCTAAAAGAAGGATTGGTGGTTCTCCATGAAGATTATCCATTAACTCCAGCTCTGCCAACTTCAATGCTAGAACAATTGTGCGTTGTTGACCGGCAGATCCAAAACGTCGAGCCTCTACACCATTGATTAAAAAAGATACCTCATCACGGTGAGGTCCGACTCTACAACTTCCTATTTTTTCTTCTTCTACTCGTTGATCTAATAATTGCTTTTCAATAGATTTTCTCCATAACAATTCATCTTCTTCTTCTTCAAGGTTGCTACCTGGTATATATTTAATATCAAGAGCTTCCTTACCACTACTAAGATGTTGTTGCCATATCGCGGCAAGAGGTTGTAGATGACGCATCATACGGCTACGTCGTCTATGAATACGTGTACTTACCAAAGCCATCTGAATATCAAAAGCATCTAAAATATTATTTCGTTCATGACTAGAGACATCTCCGAACTTCTTCCATAGCTGACTCCGTTGCCTCACTAATCTGCCGAATCTACTGATTAGGTCAGCATATATAGGTTCCAATTGCTGAACTACTCGATCAAGCCAAATTCTGCGTAGTGAAGGTTCGCCTCTAATTAAATCCAGGTCCAGCGAACTAAAGCCTACGCATCTTATTGGACCAATTAAGTCAATATGTCGAGACAGAGGATTACCATTTTTGAAAGCTCTGCGACCACCCTTCCTTCTTAATTCTAAAGATAAAGTTTCTTCATGGTTTGTTATAGCAGTCAATACAGAATGATCTTCCCCCCAAAGAATCAGATCTTGATCTTTACTTGAGCGATGAGAACGAAGACTACCAAGAAGTTCTACAGCCTCTAGAAAGTTAGACTTGCCAATACCATTAGGACCTATGACTATGAGACGATTTGCAGTCACCTCAAATTGAAGCCGTCTATAATTACGGAAGGATTGCAGATCTAACTGTTGAAGAAGAATCTTTCTTGAAGCAATCTATTTGTAAGCTATTTTACTGAGGTATCAGCTTTTTACCGTATTTAACGGTATTTTGCTGTTTTGGGCATGTAGCTCAGTTGGATAGAGCATCAGATTCCGGTTCTGAGAGTCGGGGGTTCGAGTCCCTCCATGCTCGTAAATAGGCGAACTATCTCAAATGAAACCCCATTGTCCTAATTCCATTAGGATTTATTAAAAAACCATTGTCCTCTAATGCTTTAATAGCAATTGAAGGAGCTGCAACAGAGATGCTACATCCTGGCATCTCACGCTTTATTATTTCTAGGGCTTTCGCAACAAGTACTCTAATAAGTATATCTTGAATATCTCCTGGCTCCGCTACAAGATCCCATAAATTAGCATTCAATCCTTTATCACTTGTAACTCTTACAAAACCAACTAATTTTTGTTGCTCTTCTCGAAAAATTGTCAAATAAAAATCACTATTCTCCAAAGCAGAAGCCAGCCTAGATTCCTGATGAGTTTCTAAATTAGATTTGGATAATAATCTATTAAGGTCTTGTGGAGAAACAAATTCACCTCGAACAATTGAATAACCATCGGGTAATGTTGAAAAGTTTTGAGAGTTAAACAAAAGCACCTTTCACCCTGTATTCCTCATTCCTGCTGCGATTCCATTAATGGTCAACAATGCTCCACGTAATAATTCGCTACGGCTATATGTCCTCCCAGCGTCGCCTGAAATGGATGCACTCTCACTAATAGGAGGTTGACGATTTTGATCGCGTAAACGTTTCAAAAGGGCTACCTGTAGAAAACCTAAAGGTACGATAGTTCGATTCCGAAGATTTACGGACAATTGCAAACCAGGATCAGCACTTAACAGTTTAGATTTTCCAGTAATTTCTAAGATTAATTTTTTTGTCAAGCTATATTCATCAGCAATGGTTTCAAAAATACAATTAAAAGCTTCGTTATTTTCAGCACTACCTAAACTAGAGACATAGTGATGAGCAACATCTAAGTCAACTTTTGATAGAGTCATCTCTACTTTTGAGATCAACATGCGGAAAAATGGCCAGCGTTGATTTAACATCCGTAATAACTCGATTTGATCTTCATCTGATCTCAACTCATGAGACAAAGCTGTTCCAACACCAAACCAACTAGGAAGTAAAAATCGACTTTGAGTCCAACCAAAAACCCATGGAATAGCGCGGAGACTTGACAAATCTTTTGCACCACTTTTTCTACGTGCTGGACGGCTTGAAATTTGTAGCTTGCTAATTTCTTCTATGGGGGTAATTTCTTGAAAAAAAGCAACTAATTCAGGGTTCTCATATACCAGCCGTCTGTAATGTTCTCGTGACCGTGCCGCAAGCCTGGTCATTAATTCATTCCAACTTGGGGTTGCATCTAGTTTATTAGTAACCAAGCTATTCTGAAGTACTGCCGTTGTAACAGTTTCAAGATTATACAAGGCTAGTTCAGGAAGACTATATTTGGAAGCTAGAACTTCTCCCTGCTCTGTGATTTTAATTCTCCCTTGAAGTGTTCCACTGGGTTGAGCCAAAATAGCCTGATAAGCTGGTCCGCCTCCCCTCCCCACTGAACCTCCACGGCCATGAAAGAGACGTAAAGCAATGCCTTGACGACTTGCAAGATCTTGAAGTGCTATTTGAGCTTTATGTATTTCCCAATTACTTGAAAGAAAGCCTGAATCTTTATTGCTATCTGAATAGCCGAGCATTAGCTCTTGCAATGGTTGTGCTTTTTCGCCCACGCAAGGCAATAGATCACGATATAGATCTTTCTGAAGCAAAGACTCCATGACGGCAGGTGCTCGCTGTAAGTCCTCAACTGTCTCAAACAAAGGAACAACTAATAAATCAGCTGTGTTCGATCCGGGCTGGATTAAACCCGATTCTTTTGCTAATAAAAGAACTTCCAAAAGATCGGAAGCAGTATGACTCATCGAAATGACATATGAACGACAAATACGACTACCAAACTCTTGCTGTAGTCTATGCAACATGTGAAAAACAGATAATGTTTCTTCAGTAGGTTGTGACCATGGAACTGACGAAGGAATTAAAGGTCTACGAGTTTGTAATTCCTTGATCAACCATTGAACTCTCTCTTCTTCTTCCATGTCTTCGTAAGACTTCTGTAGCTTTAAATATTGAGTCAACTCACCTAAGGCATCACTATGTCTTGTACTTTCTTGACGAATATCCAAACTAGCTAATGAAAAACCAAAGATATGAACCTGATTCAACAAAGTATCTAAAGGTTCACATGTCAATCCTGTACTCACCAAGCTATTTCGTAATAACTCGAGTTCACTTCTAAATTCTTCAACTGATCCATAGTGAAGTGGCTCACTAAGACTGTTAACCTGATCTAAAGGAGTCAATCCTTCCGAAGAAGATTGCCACCCAGCATCAGCAAGTTGTTTATTACGTTGCTGTGTAAGCTTCAATCTCTCTAAGGTGTAACTTAATTTCAATCGGTAAGGCTCTAATCGATATCGAGCGGCTCTTTCTTCATATACTTCAGGGAAACGTACTCGATCCATTTCCAAAGACTCAAGCAATGGAGAGCTGACTTGACTCCATTGCATGCTGATGCTCAATTGATCTCTAAGATCTTGAACCGATTTAATATATCTCTCAAGCATCAATTGTCTTTGATAACAAGCAGTTCTCCAAGTTATTTCAGGAGTCACGGAAGGGTTACCATCTCTATCAGAACCTACCCATGAACCAAAAGTACAAAAAGCTTCTTGAGGTATTTCTACATCTGGGTAACTAGTTTCCAAAGCCAAAGTGAGTCGTCTTCGTAATTGAGGCATTGCATCAAACAAAACCTGCTGAAAGTAATGCAGTGCATAGTCGACCTCATCAAGAACTGTTGGCTTAAACTGATGCAATTCGTCAGTACGCCACCACAATCGAATTTCTTCTTCTAGTTGAAGTCTGAGGTTTTCTTTTTCAACCTCAGAGATCGACGAATTAGACTGAAGTTGCTGTAACAAACTTGCCACTCTTGTTTGCTTATGGCGAACAGTGTGTCTAACAATTTCCGTCGGATGGGCGGTAAAAACAAGCCGAATATCCATTTCTCTCAGTAATGCTTCGAGTTGTGCTGGTGGAACATTTAAACTGCGAAGGCGCTCGAAAAGTTCTCTAAAAGTGGCTGGCGCTGTCTGACGAACTAAAGCTGGAGCAAAAGGATCTAATCCATCATTTGATTGATCTTTATGACTTCTGCTCATACTTTCTAAATAACTATCTTCCTCTATTCGTTGCTCAAGAATGTTAACAAGTTGAAAATAAAGTGAAAATGCCCTTGCAGCTGAAATCGCCTCAGCTAAATCCATCTCTCGAATCAATTGAACGATTTCATAGGAGAACTTCTTGGGTTGGAAGTCCTCAAAGTTTTTAGGATCACTAAGCTGTTTTAGTCTTAAAAGGCGCTCAGCTTGTTCTAAAGGGCATTCACTCCTGAGAACGGTTTGCCAAAGGTCTTCAACTAATTCAAGTCTTTGCTGTAATAAACGCCCAGCATCTGGATCCCCGACAACCGCTTTAGAGATTTCAGGAGTGCTTGTTTGAGAAGATTGATGAACCATATTCCTATTATGAGGCTGTTTTATAGACTTAGTCATCCCAAAAATGACCCAGATTGATTACAAGCCTTTTCCTCATTCTCAATTGCTTGAATACTGTCCTTAAGAACAGAATCAATACTTTCACCATGAGAACAAGCGTTTATCCATCTCATAGATTGATTTCCATGAAGTAAAACTTTTTTAATAGGATTTAATAAAGGAAGCATTCCTTGACTTTCGGCAAGAGGAGTGACCTCGCTAATTAATTGATCGATCCATTCACGACAGTATATTTTCTCTCCATTTTTCCAATGATGCAACACTGCATCTAAGCTCAATTTGGCTGCTGATATATCATTCAACTTTGACAAATGTGCAAGTTCTGAAACAGTTAATGAACTTACTTCTAGCGGGTCTAACTCATTTACGTTAGTTACAAGAGACAAAACCCTTAATTCCAATAAGGCAGTAATTGCCAAGAGCAAGTCGCAATCGGTCACAAGATCGCATATCCGAAGTTCCAAACGATCCACTTTGTAAGGACGCGAAGGACCATTTGGTCTTACTGAAGTCCACAAATGTCTTTCATTCCACATATTTTTCTGTCTTAATTGCTCCTCCACCCACACCACATAATGAGAATGATCTAGAAAAATCGGGACCTCTTGCGGAGTCAATGGAAATTGTATCCATCTTTGAGAATGATTACCTGTAAGTGCACCATCAAGGAAAGGTGAACTAGCACTCAAGGCTAAAAAGATAGCAGCCTCACATCTGACGAGGCGAAGAGCTGAAAAAAGTAAAGGTAAATTATCTATTCCCAAATTTATATGGACACTAGTCGTTACAACATTGCTTCCATACTGACGTTCAATTAACGAATGATATGAATTAGAAGGATCAGACCTTAGAAAAATTCCTGAATCTCCTAAGCTCAATGTGCTGCCTGGAAGAATAGTTAAATTTTTAGTCTTTAACCATTCTCTTAATCTCTTCCTTGGTATTAACAAAGCATTTTTTAAATATTCATATTTTCTCTCTGGAAGAGTTATATATTCAAGATTTCTTTGATCTGGCTCTTTAACAAAATCCGATAATTCATCTGCAGCAACTGATGCAATCCCAACATGTTCTGCTGATGCAGTACCAGTAAAAAGCTCAACCTCAAAACCTTTTAAAAGTCTATTTACCGTCATGAATCCTTATCTTTTAAACAAGCAATTGCTGAAAACATACCTCTAGCCTTATTTAAAGTTTCTTGATATTCATTTGAAGGAATAGAATCTGCTACTACTCCTGCTCCAGCCTGTACTTGAACTAAATACCCACCCTGAAGATTAGAAGATACAACCATAGTTCTGATAGTAATCGCTGTATTTAAGGCTCCATTAAGATCGATAGATCCATATACCCCTGAATAGGGTCCTCTGCGGTCTGTTTCCAATTGATTAATTAATTGCATTGATCTAATTTTTGGCGCACCACTAACAGTACCTGCCGGAAAGGAAGCCATTAATAAATCCCAAACATCTTTATCTGCATCTAGGACACCTTCCACTTCGCTAACAATATGCATGACATGTGAATATTTCTCGATAACCATCAAATCCTTAACTACTACACTGCCAGGCTTACAGACTCTACCCAAATCATTTCGTCCCAAATCAACAAGCATGACATGTTCAGCTCTTTCTTTGGGATCCTGCAAAAGCTCCTGTTCCAGCTCCCTATCATCCGCATCAGTTTTTCCCCTTGGCCTCGTTCCAGCAATAGGGCGCAAACTTGCTGAAACACCATTATTAATAGGATGAGCCTTAACCATAACTTCTGGACTCGAGCCAATAAGTTGCCAATCTCCAAAATCAAAAAAAGCCATAAATGGTGACGGGTTAATCATTCGCAGACTTCGGTATAACTCGAATGGCTTATGAGAAACATCTGTTTGTAGTTTTTGGCTTAAAACAAGTTGAAAAACATCGCCTTTGGCAATAAATTTTTTTGCAATTTGAACTGAATGCTCATATTCATCTTTTGAACAATTACTTTCTGTTTTTGGGGATTGATTATTATCGCTGATGCTCCAAGACAATGTCCTGACAGGTTTCAGCGGCTTAGACATTAGAAGCTGTAATTCTTGTATTTGCCCAACGGCAGTTTCATATGCTTCTTCTATAGACAACCCATTAGTAAGATCTCCATATGCAACTGCAGTAATTAATCTCTTTACCTGATCAAATATGAGCGTTTTATCCATAAACATCCAAATCCCATCTGGCAAATCTCCTTCTTTAGCAGGGTGAATTGGAACTGTAGGCTCAATCCAATTAATTAATTCATAACCCCACATTCCAAAAAGTTGTCCCAATTGAGGAAGTCCTGGTAGACAAATTGATTTATACGGTTCTAATAATTGTCTAATAATTTCAAAAGGGTTACCTATTAATTCTTCTTTGGATCCATCTCTCCATTCCCTAGTTAATTTATTATCTCGCGCAATAGCTATCCATAATGGCTCTGAGGCAACAACACTCCATCTTCCTAGTGTCTCGCCACCCTCAACAGATTCAAGCAAAACGCCAGGCGGCTTGCCATTGCCAACTTTTAACCAAGTAGTTAATGGAGTCTCGAGATCTGCTGGCCAACTTTTAGCCAATGGAATAAAGCTAGCGCCATTTGACGCAGCATGGAAAAATTTTTCTTTATCTAAGCTTTGCATAGCTGCATCATCGCAGCCCAATATATATTTTGAAAGGCCGCAAGGTTTTTATAGATTTTATGACTCAAGCATCGTAAGTATTTTTACCACTAAACTTTAAGCTTGCAGGATTAGGGTTTTCTCCGATTCTTCTATCATTATAACCAACCTTTTCACGACCCTCATTTGGTTTTTCGGAGAAAACACCATCTTTGGGGAATAAAAGTTCTGTATCACCACCTGGATAAATTCTAAAAATCTTGCAAGTCTCAATTCTTGGTTTAAAACCTCTTAATTGAGTATTCAGAGCAAAACATTGCTCTTTTCTAGCAAAATACATAAGATTTTCACCTTCATGCATTACGGCAGCACCACCGGTTGGCAATTCAAAAGGTTCAGACTTTTTACTTGTCCATGTAATTGCATATTTCTCTTCCGTTTCAGCAGAATTTAAAAGCCCTCCGGTGCTTCCGATGTGCTGTGGGAGATTCCCTTGTAATACCTCGGTCATTGATTTAATTGCGAATCTGATTTCTCTTTACAAGTAGAAAGTAGCACTTTCTTTTGTGACTTTTGGTGCTTCCATAGCTTCTCCTTCACACGAGTCAACATTATTGCTTTATATGTTCAAGCTCTTTGGTGTCTGAAATAGGGAAAAAGATTGTCAAACCACTATCTCTTCTATTAGTGAGCCTTCCTCCAAGACTTTTCAATAATCGTTGTGTCGCAGCCTGACTAAGTTGCAAACTTCCAGTAACTGGATTCCAACTAAGCACAGGTCCTACTGGGGCATTAGAGTTTTTTTCAGAAGTTTGCCTATTTGTTGTAGAAACTTCACTTAAAATTTGCAGCTTCAACCTCTGACCAGCAGGACGAAGTTTCATAGTAATAACTCCTCCTGGTTGTAATCCACGGGTATTTCTATCCACTAAGCCTCCTAGCATCAACTCAAGGCCCTCTGGATCACTTAAAATCTTTGGCAATTCAGAGTCAATGTCCAGTACTAATTTTAAACCTTTTCGCTCCAATTTCTGGCTCCAATTGGGAGCAAGAATTTGCAAAATCCCCCCCAAATCTGTAACAGCTAATTTTGACTGTTTTGGCTTACGCGTTTCAAGCTCAACCGCATTGAAAATCAATCCAAAGCGATCAATTTGCTCGGTACATTCTGCATCAATTTGCTTCAATCTATTCTCTACAACATTAGAAATATCCTTTCTCCTAAGAAGTGATCTAATCAAAGTTCTAATCGTCGCCAAGGGTGTTCTAATCTCATGAGTCAAAGCTTCCAGTAAAGAGATTTCTCCATTTTGAGAATGATATTGTTCCTCATTAGAAGATTTTTCTGGAAGTGTTTGAATATTTAAACTTGGCGCTATGCCAGCTAATCTTTTTGCGAGTAAAGGCCAAAAAATTTTTGAGAGATCATCATTACTTCTTAATTGACCTAGCTCTCCCAATTCATGACGAAGCTGAAAAGCCTGCTCTTCTTTCTCTGCATTCAACCTACTATCTAACATAGTAAGTAATTCTCTTAAAGTCTCTGGGTCGCTACGCATTATTAAGTTCCTTTCCCCTGGCATTCCCTGTAGAGCCAAAGCAATTTGAATTTCAGGTGTAATAACAAGGAGAAGCGGATCATTTCCATCTTCAACTTGCAAATTTAATCTGTTATAGCTGGCATTTATTGCGTCATTCTTTTGATTAAATGACATAACACAACTAGGCGGCAACAACCCAACTGATGGGATCTGAAGATTTCCTAACTCCTTTGGGGTCCAAACCCAGCCTTTCAACTTTTTAAGCAATTTAGGCTCATACAACGCAGGCAAAGGAGAAGAAAGCCATAACCCCCTCGTAAAGTTCATAGGCAAGAGGATTTCACTCTGGAGCGTATCAAGAGCAGCCCACCACAACCTTCTCACTGTTTCTTCATCACTATTACCGTTTGGCACTCCCTCTGCCATACGTTCTTGTAAAGATGCAATTGTGACAAAAGTGCTATTCACAAATTTCTTCTAATAAATGTTCCTCGAAGAGAAACTGAAAGACATAATCCCAATGCAATAAAATTTACAGCTAAAGCAGTACGTCCATAACTCATAAAAGGAAGGGGGATTCCCGTAACAGGTCCTAAACCAATGGTCATAAAGATATTTACCATTACTTGAAACATAAACATTGTTGCAATACCAATTACAACAAGTGATTCAAAATCGGTCCTAGCATTCTTAGCTATTCTTAGAAGTTGCAATATCAATAAACCAAAAAGAATAAGAACAATAGTTGTACCAAGGAAACCTGTCTCTTCTCCTAATGCCGAAAAAATAAAATCAGTATGTTGTTCAGGAATAAAGTTTAACTTAGTTAACTGTCCTTGAAGCAAACCAGTGCCAAACAGTCCTCCAGAACCAATCCCTATTTTACTTTGTATTAAATGATAGCCTCCACCTAGAGGATCTTTACTTGGATCAACAAATATCAGTAACCTATCTCTTTGATAATCCCTTAGTCCATAAGTCCAGAGCCAAGGAGCAAAGTAAGCAATTAAACTATGTAATGAAACAATCAAAATGGAAAAAAATTTTTTTCCATTTAATGAGCGATAAAAAGCAAAACCAATAAGACTAATCCAACCAAAATTTAAAACTGGGCTAACACAGGCCAAGATAAATGTAAAAGCTAGCGCAAGAGGAAAAAAACTCCATTCAAAAGGTATACCTGCCCAATAAAGCATAACCATAAGTATTGCACCAAAAACCAAAGATGTGCCCAAATCAGGCTGCATAAAAACCAATATCCAAGGTATAAAAATAATACTCAATGGTTTAATTAAACTTGCTACCTTATCAAATTTATAACGGTCCAAAATAGAAGCAAGAACAAGAATAGAACTTAATTTTGCGATTTCAGATGGTTGTATATTAAAGCCGCCAAAACTCAACCATCTCTGAGCTCCCAGCGCTTCTGTACCCAAGAAAATCACAGCAATCAGAAGTGCAATAGTAATGATATAGACAGGTAAAGTAAATTTTCGCAAGCTATCCAGTGGAACTTGTGATAAAAAATAAGCAGTAAATAATCCAAAAATAGCAACTAATAAATGTTGATACCAATTAATCAAACCAATCTGTCTTTGAGTACTAGCGATAAGAAAGCATGATAATATAGTCAAGATTACTGGTACAATACAGACTATAAATTCATTAATATTACTCCTTTTAGAATAACGATAAGATGTTATTTTTTTTATATTTTTCTGGCCATAGTTAATCATATATTAAAATCAAAGATTTCAAGTTTTGGATAAATCAACAACTACTTTTTCAGCTAATTCTCTAAAAGCTTTAGCAGTTATTGATTGTGGTTCACGTTTAACAATAGGTTCAAATTCTCCTTCCACATAATTACCTATCATTTCCATAGGAATTTGCGCCAACAAAGGAACATTATTTTCTTCAGCCAATCTCATCCCACCACCTGAACCAAAGATCTTATAACTTTTATCAGGTTGATCAGGAGGAATAAAAGCAGTCATGTTTTCCACCACGCCCAAAACCGGTACATTCATTTGCCTAAACATTGCAAGTCCTCTTCGTGAATCTTGGAGAGAAACATTCTGGGGAGTTGTGACAATGACAACACCTGCCATTGGCACTGACTGAGCAAGAGATAATTGAGCATCGCCAGTGCCTGGAGGTAAATCCACAATAAGGAAGTCTCTTTTATTCCAATAAGCCTGATATAGAAATTGACGAATAATGCCATTTAGCATTGGCCCTCTCCAAATCACAGGCTGAGCTTCATCTATCAGCAATCCCATAGAAACCATTCCAATGCCACAAGTTTCTATAGGGATAATCTGTTGCTCAGGTCCAGACCCCGTCACTTCAGGAGTTCGATTATTGATACCCAACATGCAAGGAGTATTGGGGCCATATATATCGGCATCTAAAAGACCAATTTTCAAGCCCATATCAGCTAATGCACAGGCCAAATTTACCGCAACTGTGCTTTTCCCTACGCCTCCCTTCCCACTACTAACGGCAATAACTTTTTTAACCCCTGCAATTGGACTTAAACCTGTTGTATTTTCACCATGGCCAGCTTGACCAATGGATGCCGACCCTGAAACAGAATTCGATAATTCAATTTGCACTTCTTGAATATCATCAAACTTAAGCAAAGATTCTCGAATCTCTCCAGCAATACGTTGTCTTTGATTTTGAGCAAAATCTGGAATTTTGAGCCTTACAGTTATTTTTGGTGGATCAACGTTAATCCCATCTACCCAATCAAGATCAACAATTGAACGCGCACTGCCAACGTCCTGAACGAGCTCAACTGATCTTTTTGCCTGCTCGTGAGTGGTGGTCATTCTATTACTCAGACTTACTGATCCTAGAGAGGAGCTATAGAAAATTGAAGATACAATAAACTAAAAGTGTTTGTCCTAAAGTATTAAAACCATTGAAGGTATACAAACTTTTCCAATATTGCAATGTTTTTTGCGACATTTAAAAGTAGTTTCCTACAGTAAGCAATGTTAAGCTTTGTCTTCTCCTATAGAAAGTGGCAAATTGCCCGCGAATAATTCACGTGAACTAGCTAAAAAACTGGTTCTAAGCCTTCAAGATGAAATCTGTTCAGGGTTAGAAGCCTGCGATGGTGAATCTAAATTTGAAGAAGATAGCTGGGATAGGCCTGAAGGAGGAGGAGGAAGATCCAGAGTATTAAAAAATGGGCGAATATTCGAACAAGGCGGCGTCAACTTTTCTGAGGTTCATGGGGCTGAATTACCACCTTCAATTCTCAATCAAAGACCAGAGGCAAAAGGACATACATGGTTCGCGACAGGAACTTCTATGGTGCTTCATCCCAAAAATCCCTATATTCCAACTGTGCACTTAAATTATCGATATTTTGAGGCTGGACCTGTTTGGTGGTTTGGCGGGGGAGCAGATTTAACACCTTTTTATCCTTATTTATCCGATACTCGTCATTTTCATAAAGTTCACAAAAACGCATGTGATTCAATCAACCCCTGTTTGCACAAAGTTTTCAAACCATGGTGTGATGAATATTTTTATCTGAAGCATAGAAACGAGACAAGGGGCATAGGCGGGATTTTCTATGATTATCAAGATGGCTCAGGTTGTATTTATAAAGGACAAAATCATGAGGGTCAAGCTGCACAAATTTCAAAAGATTTTGGGAAATGCGAATTAAATTGGGAAGAGCTATTTGCCTTAGCAAAAGCATGCGGTCAATCCTTCTTACCGGCATACCTACCGATAGTGGAGAAAAGGCAAAATCAAGCTTTCAATGAAAAACAAAGAGACTTTCAGTTATACCGAAGAGGTAGATATGCAGAATTTAATTTAGTATGGGATAGAGGTACAATTTTTGGCCTGCAAACCAATGGCAGAACTGAATCGATCCTAATGTCTCTACCACCTTTAGCTAGATGGGAATATGGATATATGGCACCAAAGAATTCTAGAGAAGCTTTACTGACAGATGTATTTACTAAACCTCAAGAATGGTTCACAGATAAATCGCTGGAAGAAAAATGTCGTCTTCATCAAGCGTTGGATTAAAGATTTTCTTCTTTAATCCAGAGAGGATTGAAGATATGACTTGATTAGAAATAATATTTATAGTTTGATCTCTTTTCCTTGAGTCTCTTAAATTACGTTCTAATTTTCCCTCCAACTTGCCTATTTCTAGTATTCTAATTTTTCTTTTTGGTGCTCCTAAACCACCCCTAAAAAAAATTGGATATCTGCCAAAACTTTGTGCAAGTGATTCATCAATAGAATTTAAAGCAATATCTAAAGGTGGAATCAAGCCAGAGCCAAGTCCATATTCTCCATAAGAATCAAAATGAATTTCTATTGGATAACCTCCTCCCTTCGCAAATTTTTCTCCTACTGACCAATTTGTTCGAGGATCATTTTCATTATCAATATTCCTCACTCCTGGATCATATGCAATAATATTTAGACCTCTTTTTTGTCCATTAATTACAACACTATCTCTTATTTTTATATTCCAAAATAATTCATCACTTATAGATGAGTCCATGGGTTTGGCATTAAATATATCAACAGCCTCCCCTGCTGTCCCAGCTCCTGACAAACCTTGAGAATCCGCATGACCAGCCATTATTAAGATAGGGATATTTCTATCAACCTGGACCTTCCCCACCCAATTGGCATTTGTTTTAGTAACTTGCCCTATAATTGAACCAATATCATCAGAAAAAGACCAATAATTTATTGTTCTCAACTGAAAAAAACTAAATAAAATAGAATAGTAAATGAATATACATAAATTATATAAAATAGATCTTTTCACATTGGAACTTCTTAAATAGGGGAAGAGAGTAATGATCCATCACTCATCAATCCAAAATCTTTAGCCAGTTCTAATTCCATCGCAATTAATTCATCACGGTGAGCTCTAACTCGCAATCTAGTCTGAGACGCATCATCTTCGCTGAGAAGTTTAATTTCCAATCCTTCCACCCTAGAAGAACGAATTCGATATACAACACCAGCCAAAGGTGCACCTAAAAGAGATAAACATAATGGCCACCAACCTAAGAATGGAAATAATTGCGTTACAACCAACCCCAAACATGCAGAACCTAATCCCCCAAGAATCGACAAGAAAATTGTCAAGAAAGTACTTGCAGCAACACTTCCGTTAAATCTAAGAACTTTCATCTCCGCATCCCCACCGATTTCTCTCCAACCTCTAGCTGCTAACCAATCACTAATTCCTTTCAAAACTTCAAGAGGAGGCAAAGAGGATTGAATATCAACAACTGTGGTTCTATCCTTACTTGCAGCCCTAAGAAAAAACATAAGCCCGATTGCTAACAAGAACGTAAGCAATAAAGTTGAGGCGAATGCTGTGTGCATCTCAGAGAATCATTCTCAATGATGGTAGTCGCTATAGCTATCGCTGTATCAACTAGTTGATAGATCAATATTTTTACTACATAACTTCAAAAGCATAAATGGGATGCAAACTTCAATGCATAACGGCATAGGTTGAAAAAAAAATAAATCTCAAATAAAAACCATCTAGAATTACAATAACAAACCCCTTTAAGCTTTCTGCACAGCTTTTTGTCTTCATGATCTCCAAAAATCAAAAACCAGAAAGTTTTTCATTGCTTGATAAAGACCTTAACAATATCTTCTTAGAACAACTTTTAGATTCATCAGCTATAGCTATTGATACAGAAGCAATGGGGCTAATCCATGGGAGAGACCGCCTCTGCCTAGTTCAAATTTGCGATGAAAAGGATAATGTAGTCTGTATTCGTCTTTTGCCGAAACAAACTCAAGCACCAAATTTAAAAATTCTTTTAGAACAAACGTCAATCGAGAAGGTCTTTCATTTTGCTCGTTTTGATGTCGCTGCATTAGCAAGTAATTTAGACATTCATGTTAATCCTATATTTTGCACAAAAATAGCTAGTAAGTTAGCGAGAACTTATAGTCCTCGCCATGGTCTAAAAGAAGTAATTCTTGAACTTGTAGGAGTTGAGTTAGATAAACAAGCACAAAGCAGTGACTGGGGAAAAATAGAAGATTTATCAGAAAAGCAATTAAAATATGCAGCCAATGATGTCCGATTTTTATTACAAGCAAAAGAAAAACTAGAATATATGCTCAAGCGTGAAGAGCGATGGGAACTTGCAAAGAGTTGCTTTAATTGTATTCCAGTAATATCTGAATTAGATAGAAAGAGATATACAAATATTTTTGACCATTAACCATAAACCTCCTCAAACAATATTAATCTTCAACCATAAAATTCTCCTCTTCTTTTAAAGCCGCTAAAAGCTCATCAAAAGTTGCAGAAATATTACCGGTATTATCCTTAGCTTGAATAGTAGCTTCTTGCAATAATTTATTTGCTATCGACTTTCTCTTAGCAATATCTTTGGAACCCTCTTTTGCCGCAACAATATCAATTTTTCTCCTCGCAGAAGAAATACTGATATTCAGGCAAGAAGCTAACTGAGCGGCCAACTTCAAAAACTCATGATCCTCAATCGCAGGCATACAAAAAATCCTTCTACTTTTAAAAGTATCTCTTAAGAAGAGAGAATCTCAAAATTAATTAACTATAAAAAGAGAGCTTTGGATATCATAATAGCTAAAGACTTACTAGCTCCAGGCTTACCCATCCTTTTGGCTCCATTAATACCTCTTTTAAAGCTATCCAGTGGGTTACAAAGCAATGCCTCTACTTCTAACGCTAAAATCTTTTTATTGGCACAAGGAATAACTGAACCACCCAACAGTCGACTCTGACGTGATGCAAAGCTCCAATTAAATTGCGGGCCCTTTCCAGGTAAAGAAACGCAAGGTATTCCTAAACCAACTAATTGCTCTGTCGCAGTTCCTGCATTTGACAATCCAATTTCCGACCATTTTGCCCATAAATGAAATTTAGCAATGCCCAAAAATACAACCAAAGAATGTTTTTTCCAACTTGAGACTGACTCCACATCAAGAATAGGATTCACAATTTCGACAAACCCTAAAGCACGCATAATTGATTCAATCGTCTTTAGCATTGATGAAGATCCCAACGCGACAAAAATTGCAATTGGCTGTGACTCCCGAATAAGTTCTGCGGAAGCTAAAAGACTCTCGAAATTGCGATAAGCTTCTGGTATACGGCTACCAGGCAGGAGTATTAATCTCCTGTAGTTTGTCAACTTATCAGGGAGTGACTGACTTGAAAATCCATCCATCATAGGATTGCCTGGAGAACAAGCCGACACCCCATGTCTTTTTAATCCTCTTTCAGTCAGTCTGTCACGAACTGCAACTAATTTGCAGCGACGAGATCGCATTAATCTCAATTCCCAACTATCCCATTCACTTCCTTTTAGGCGATGGTACAAATCACTGAGACGAAAACCAGGTTTACTAGTCCAGGTATAATCACTTTTTGGAGTTCCCACGAACACAAAATCTCTACCACTTGACCAAGCCAAGAGCAAAGGAAATATATCTCCAATACAAATAATTAGTCTTCCTTTACTCGCAGAAGTCTGCACAGTACGCCATTGATTCCAAACAATAAAAATCAAACCAAACCACAGATCTATAAATAAACCTCTGAAACTTTGATTGCTAAAACCACCACTAGGCAAATTAAAACAAGGACCAAGTTTCACAACCCATCCTTCCACAATAGATTTCTCGAAAACCCTTCCTTCTCCGACTAAAGGTAAAACTTCTAATGGAAGTTCTGGATACAGTTGATGAAGTTGACTCATCACACTGAATGCTATGAGGTCTTCTCCGTGTCCATTACAAAGAAACAAGACACTTTTTTTTCCTTGACTGATAGCATTCAATTTAGAAGAGAACTTTCTCTTGTCGGCGGCATGGCCAAGTGGTAAGGCAGAGGATTGCAAATCCTTTATCCCCAGTTCGAATCTGGGTGCCGCCTTTAACAGTTTACGCTTGATTTTCTTGAGAAGCCTTCCCAGTACAATGCTCCATGTGTAGCGAGTGGCAAGTTTCAAACAGGTGAGGCGATAGGAAAGCGGAAGGGGAGAACATTGTTCCTTTCCCTACTTAAGTATTGCAGTTTTGCCCTTCCAAAGCATCATGTAAAAAAGAACCCAAGATAAAATCCGAATCATATCTAGGATTTTTTTCGTAATAGCATTGAGTAATAATGAAAGATATCTATAAAACTTTGATAGATAGAGAAAAGAAAAAAAAAAATCAAATCCAAACTTCATGATTAAAAAAAATAATTAAAAATGTTTATCCATAAAAATCAATCCTGCATCTGACTAGCTAAAAACTAAACTTTCCCAGCTTGACGATCAGAGCTAACGCAACTAGTATAAATGTACTATTAAGGCAAGGTCATGGCGTAGCCCGCTCAAAAGCATCCCTACGAATAGTCCAAGCAAATTTCTTTCTACGGCTATCAAATCTTAAGTACACACATGAACCAATTAACTCAAAGCAATACACAGATTCTGAGCAAGAATGGCATTCCTTCGCCGTCAGGATGGCTAGTCTGCCCAGCAAGAAACCTTGCTTTACTCTTCATTACAAATTCAAAGCACCCAAAAAACGCGCGAAATATAACCACTCAACTTTGGCATTGCACTATTAAGGGCATCCCCACTAAGCTAAAAAATACAAGAAAAATGGATCTAGAAAGTGCCATAGAAACATGGAATGAACTTCTAAATCATGGATGGGAAGGGATAACAGAGCAAATCAACAATCGCGTCGCTTAATAAATTATTTCCAATTCAAATAATACCTTTAAAGCCTTTGGAATTAAATTGATTATTTGTTCATAAATTACAATTTTATACTTTTCTATGTCTAACAATAGAAAGCAATTTGCTAATCTGTCACATTAACTTTACTAAGAAATATTCCTTATAGAGTTATTTACATTACAAAAAATTCATTATTAATAATGTATTCATCAATAAAATATATAATTTCAAAAAATTCCTAACGTGTCAAACCCAGTTGAATTCAGCTCATTTTACACACTTCTTAATGCTATCAAAGAAGGAGACGAAGAGAAAATTGACACACTGAATAAGTTACTGGGGCAATATAAAACAGGAGAATTAGCCAAAAGCTTCTTAGAAGAACTCGGTCAACTGTATATATTTATTGGCGTAGATGAATTATACAAATATACTAACCAACAAAACATTAAAAATATTGGCGCAATTGACAAGGAAGGTTGGGAAACTCTCTCGGAAGAGAATGAAGCAGATCTTCCGAAATACTTAGCAAATGAAATGGTCAAATACTTTCAGCAAAATAAAATCTCATCAATTCTTGCAACAAAGTGGAATGTCAGAGAAAGAGAAGTTAAAAAACATACAACCCAAATGGCAAGATATGTAGTAGAGGGAATACTTGATGTACTTGAATGAAGCTAACTACTATAAAACTTTATCCTTTATCAAAGATCAGTCTTTTTAATAGCGTTGATCAATATTCAGTCGGTAAACTTTTACACAATATACATGTTTAATAGTCATTATCAGCCACGCACATTCCAATACATCTAATTCCGTTTTCACTTGTTCGACCACAGTGTTGACAAAGTATTTTCGCAATCCCAGAATCCTCAGAGGTTTCTGACTGGCGCATAATTCTTTGAATAGAATCAAAGGAATCTATTTTGGAGGGAATTAAAACCATTTCATTATCCTATAGTCAATAATTATTCTTCGAAGATTTTAAAGCAAACGTGATTGGAATAGGTTTCGGCACATGGGCTTGGGGAAACAAACTCATATGGGGTTACAACTCCGCAAGAGATGACTCTTTGCTCGCAAAAACCTTTATCAAGGCAACTGAAGGTGGCTTATCAATTGTTGATACTGCTGATTCATATGGTACAGGCAATCTACAAGGGCGAAGTGAAATACTTATTGGCAAATTTATTCAACAGATGTCAAAAAAAGAACGAAACAAATTAATAGTAGCAACAAAATTAGCTCCTTTCCCTTGGCGACAAGGCAGAAAAAGTATAAAAAAAGCTTTTCTAAATAGTCAAAACAGGCTCCAAGGGAATCTTGATAGAGTACAACTACACTGGAGTACAGCCCGTTATGCGCCGTGGCAAGAAACTCAACTATTAGATGGTTTAGGAGATCTCTTTGAATGTGGTTCAGTTAAAGAAATAGGTTTATCGAATATCGGACCTGATCGATTGATGTTTTTACATAAAAGATTAGATGAAAGAAGAATTCCTATTAAAAGTATTCAAACCCAATTCTCATTACTTGTTACCCCAACAAAAAAAGAAAAAGATCTGCAAAAACTTTCTCTAGAGTTAGGAATAGAGCTTTTAGCATACAGTCCTTTAGCCTTAGGCATTCTTGCAATTAATCCAGATATCAATTATGCACCGTCTACATTTATACGTAGAAATCTCTTTAAGCAGATACTACCTAAAACAAAGTTAATAAGAAAAGCATTATTCGATATAGCAAAAAAACGAGGATCTTCCCAATCAGCAGTTGCTCTAAACTGGTGTAGAGCGCATGGGAGAATACCTCTTCCAGGCATCAGAACTCCTAAGCAGGCCTTAGAAGCAAATCAAGCTCTCAGATGGAAAATGACTCAAGAAGAAAAAAAGTATTTAGATGAACTTAGAAAATTATGCTCTATAAGTATGCCAAATAATCCATTCCAGAGTTCCTAAAAAATCTCGCTAAGTATCAGGGCTAACAATCACTTTCATGCTAGGGGAGGAAGAAGGCAGGTTAATTACTTTTGCAGGTGGTATAGGTTGAGTATTTTCTATTTTCTTTTCAACTTCTTCTTTAGGCTCTGCCTCCTCTTGAGAGCAAGCTTCTAATGCTTCTCTCAAAAGAGAATCAAAAGTAGCGCCAGGGAGCCTATGTCGTGCTATTTCTAAAAACGTTAATGGAAGAGACTCTGATGCAGCATCTTTGAGCGCTGGATTGTTTTTGCGGTGTTCTTGTTCATCTTGTATGGCTCGAATAAAACGAAGGGTAACTTCATGCTTAGTAGAGGCCTTAATTAAAGTGTCATTATCTCGTTGCCCATTAATTGCTTCTTGCTCCAGATCTTGAATGCGTCTATCAAGGCTAGTTAAAACTTCATCAGCTTCTTTACTGATATGGGCCAATTGACCATCCGACAAATTTGGTAAATCAGCGACATATACTTTTCCATGGTCTCTTAAGGTCAAAAATGTAGGCCTGGGACCTTGACGCATTGAACTATCAGACTGTCCAGGTAGCGGTCTCCGTGGAGGAGTAGGACCTGCAGAACTTCTCCTACGGGTAAGCCGCTGTTGATTTTCGAGAGGCATCGCACTAACTAAGGATCTAACTTCGCAGCTTCCGAAAAAATATTCGGTTTGCGTTTTTTTTGATTCTACTATCTTATGATCAAATTAAAAAACAATCTAATGTTCGTTTAATCAAAAAGTTGATTTCCAGTCAAGACAAACAAAAAACTCTTCATTAAAAAGGCAATCCAACCAAGCCATCTAATCGCGAATCAGGACATTCTTGTATCTCGCCAATAACCCAAGATTCAAAACCATTCTCTCTACAAAGCTCCAAAGTTGAATTATTAGCAGAAGGAGGAACAACTACACAAAAACCAACCCCCATATTAAAAGTATTCCAAAGATCCTTTTCAGGAATTGTTCCCATATCTTGAAGCCAACTGAAAATTTCAGGGACTTTCCATGTTTGACAATCTATAACCGCCTGAAGGCCCTTAGGTATTGATCTAGGTAAGTTTTCAGGCAAGCCACCTCCAGTGATATGAGACATCCCTCTTATAGGTAAACCAATCTGAACAAAAGCATTAACCAATTTGGAATAAATAAATGTTGGCTCCAACAATTTTTCAATAAGATTATCTTCACCCGTACCAAACCTTGTATTAGAAGTAGCTTTCACAGTTTCGAGCACCTTTCTAACAAGGCTATATCCATTACTATGTATTCCATTACTTTGAACAGCAATAATTGAATCTCCTATTTGTATTTTTTTCCCATCAATTAACTTAGATCTATCGATTATTCCCACACAAAATCCTGCCAAGTCATATCTACCCTTCGAATAGAATCCTGGCATTTCAGCTGTTTCTCCTCCCAAAAGAGAACAACCAGATTGACAACATCCATCAGCAATTCCTTCAACGACCTCAGCGAGAGCAGCAGGAGTAAGCGCACCAGTTGCTATGTAATCCAGGAAAAATAAAGGTTTGGCTCCATTTGTAATTACATCATTGACACACATTGCTACTAAATCAATTCCTACGCCAAAATGGCTTCCATAATCTTGAGCTAATTCTAATTTCGTTCCAACTCCATCTGTACCGGCAACCAAAACAGGCTGCTCAAATTCCTTGGAAATACTTATACAACCTCCGAAACCACCCAGCCCACCCAAGACATCTCTGGTGTGAGTTGCTTCGACACTTGATTTAATTCTTTCTACAAATGATCTACCAGCATCAACATCTACCCCCGAAGCTTTGTAATCCATCTTTTAAGAATCCCTTTCTGTATTCATTAAATTAATGTTCATATGAAGATGCATTTTGCTTCAGTATGCAATCAACCTATTTAATTACCCACAACAAAAACACTCTTTGTATATTTAATTTTCAATTAAACAAGTGACAGCTCAAAATCTTGCTTCCCAAACCTCTTTAAAGACATGGCTCGCGAATCAAAACAAACCAATAATGTTTATCCCAACCATGGGTTCACTCCATGACGGTCATAGCTCATTAATCAAACAAGCAAAAGACTATTTTTCCAGTAAAAACCCTCAAACTCTTGTAAGCATTTTTGTCAACCCTCTTCAATTTGGCCCAAAAGAAGATTTTACAAAATATCCACGAAATCAAAGAAAAGATTTCCACTCAGCTATGCAAGCTGGAGCCAATGCGGTTTGGACTCCTAGCTTCGAAGATATTTTTCCTGAGGGCGCAGAAAATCATTTCCAAATAAAAGCCCCTCAAAAACTCACATCAAAGCTTTGTGGCATCAAAAGACCCGGTCATTTTGATGGTGTTGCAACTGTTGTTCTCCGCTTATTACAAATAATAAAACCAGAAATCCTAATCCTAGGAGAAAAAGATTGGCAGCAATTAATTATCATAAGACGTCTTGTTGAAGATCTTGAAATTCCAACCCAAATCAAGTCTTTCCCAACCTATAGAGATGTTAATGGCATGGCATATAGCTCTAGAAATCAATATTTAAGCCCTACAGAAAAGAAAAATGCTTTAACATTATCAAGAGAATTAAAATCTGCAAAAGATTTATATAAACAAGAAAAACCTATCAATATTAAAAGAATCACTTCTAATCTTATGCAAAACAATCTAGATATTGAATATCTGAAATTAGTAGATATAGAGCTTCTAGAAGAAAAAAAATATTTTAAAAATATTTGTTTATTAGCAGCAGCTGTAAAATGTGGATCAACACGCCTAATTGACCATACCTTTCTGATGCGAAGATTTCCAATAGTTGCAATTGATGGCCCTGCTGGTGCAGGCAAAAGTACAGTTTCTAAAGCCTTTGCAAAGAAAGTTGGTTTACTTTACTTAGATACAGGAGCTATGTATCGCGCAATCACTTGGTTTATACAAAGCAAAGGAATTGCATATGATAACGAACAAAAAGTTGTGGAAGCCATAAAAGACTGTGAGCTTACTCTAGAAACTTCTAATACAGGCCAAACAATAGTTTCTATCAACAAAAAAAAATTAACAGATGAAATCAGATCACCCAAGATCACTGAAAAGGTTGCATTAATAGCCTCCTATAAAACTGTAAGAGAAACTCTAACAAATCAACAAAAAAATATAGGACTAAGTGGCGGATTAGTAGCAGAAGGAAGGGATATAGGTACAGCTGTCTTCCCTGATGCTGAGGTGAAGATTTTCCTGACAGCTACTCCTTTAGAAAGAGCAAAAAGAAGAGCCCTAGATCTGAAAAGTCAAGGTTTTGATGTTCCTAATTTGAAGGTATTGGAAGCACAAATAAAAAAACGAGACCATGACGATAGCAACAGAGACATAGCTCCTTTAAAACAAGCCAAAGATGCTATTGAAATCATTACAGATGGAATGGGTAAAAATGAAGTGATTGATAGATTGATAGAAGTTTTCAGATCAAAAATACCAGAAGAAGTTTGGGCTACACCTGAGAATTAAGGCTTGCTAATAAACCATCAATTGCATTATCTAATAGATCTAAAACCTGATCAAATCCATTCTCACCTCCATAATAAGGGTCTGGAACCTCGATAATATTTGTATCTGTTGCATATTCAAGCAGGGGCCGAATGCTTGCTTTTATTTCTCCAGATACTTGCATAGCTAAAGCATTAACATCATCCAAATTTGATTGATCCATCGTCAGAATCAAATCATACTTCTGAAAGTCATTTAAGTTAATTACTCTTGCACGGCTAGTGATATCTATACCTCTCTTGGATGCAGCTTTTCTCATTCGTGCATCAGCTAATTTACCAACGTGCCAAGAGCCCGTGCCTGCTGAATCGATCTCATAATTTGCGCTCCAGCCTTTTTTCTCTAATTTATTAAGACAAACAGCTTCTGCCGCTGGAGACCGGCAAATATTCCCAAGACAAATAAAAAGAATTTGTTTTTTCATACCTATAAAGCTGGTCCTAAATTATTTTTATTGTAAATCAAAAAGAACCTGGTTAATATAAGATTCAGCCCACTCTTCTCCAAAATAGCTCCTAAGCAATCCTCTCGCAGGATCTTTTTTTGCTCGATATTGCATATAATTTTTCTGTCCTTTCAAAAGTTCCAAGGATCTCTCTTCGCCTTCACTAATCGATTCATCTAGTAACTCTAAATATAATTTTATATATTCAATATATGCTTCATATAGAACTTCAGAAATTATTTTATCTCCATCTGATCCTAATGGAAATCTTGACCAAAGGAAACCTGGTGAAAAATAAGGTTTTGCATCATCTGGGATAGAACCGCCATGAGGTAATAAAGACTGCCATTTCTGATGGATCGGAAGGATCCTATCCCATACCTTTTTTGTATGTTTTATATCATTTTTAAGTGCAGGCTGCAAATCCAATGCTATCAAATGTCCATTCTTTAATGTCACAAAATCTGCACCAAAGAAAGGAAGATCATAATTACAGTGAGGAGATACAACTAAATTCAAAATACTAATACTTTCTCCTACTTGTAAACATGCAGACCTAACTTTACGAATCTTATTTGTGATAAATCCCCAAGTAGCAAGTTTAACTTTTACAGGCTTTTTGATAGATCCGATATTACTTTCTTTATTAAGATATCGATCTTCTAACGAGTAGGATTTGATTTCATAATGAGAAAATAACTGATGAAATTTCTCAAGAAAAACAAGCCATCTCCATCCCTTAATATTCACTTTAGATAAGCTATGATTTCTAATATGATTCATACAATTATATGGTAAAGAAATCAGATGGCATCTGTAGTGCTTAATGGAAACAAGAACTGTTTAAGGAAATCATCAGACCATTTTTTTCCGAAAAATCCTGCAAATAAAGAATGAGCAGGGTCTCTTTCTGCAGAATATTTATCATATTCTATATGTAATTTTTTTACCTGACTAGCGTCCATTTCAGGTTTCACTGATAATACTATCTTAAAAGTTTCCAAATATGCATTAAGGAAAGAGGAGAATACATTGGGCAAAAGCTCATTCGCTTTTTGAAAATCACCCCTACAAAAAAGAACCCAAGGTGAAAAGTATTGATTCGGATCATATACTTTCATATTATTATTATCATTAAAATCTGAAAATTTATCTCTTAGACGTTGCAATCCTCCAAAATACTTATCTAAATAGTCTTGGTCTTGAATAAGGGGTTGAAAATCTAAAACTGCAACTAATTTTTGTTTCTGACCAAACCATAAAAGATCTATTCCCATAATTGGCAAATCTATTTCATATGACGGATAAGCAACGGAATTTAAAACTTCTAATTTATTACCGGCTTTAAGACTAGTCACTCTCCATCTCCTAAATTTTGGGACTTTCCACAACCAACTCCGAATATGACTAGTTCCTTTAAGAGATATACATTCCTTTAAATGCGCAGGCACATACTCTTCTTTTCCTCCTTGATGAATAATATTATTATTTAATTCTTCCAAAAGAGGCTCAAACATTAATTTATGCACCCATAGAGCAAGATAATCAGCATATCTTCTGATCTGAATTGGAATATAATATTATATCCTACATGCAAATAAAATGTCCTGCATATAACAGTGTATTTCCAACAATCAAATCAAATCATAGATGTTGGATTCATATTACTATTTATTCCGTACTACCTTTACGCTTCTTCTTTGTCAGAAAGTTAAACAAGACTTTACCAATAGCAGCTATTAAGTTGCCTTCTAATTCGTTAAAAATCTCCATATTATATTTAAAAGCTAAATTTGCTTCCTCAATAATTAAATTTGCCATATTTTGATCAATTGGAAGATTATCTAAAGTAGATCGATATGTTTCTTTGAAAGCCTTTTCATCCTTAATCTGATCAAAAATGTAAAAATGTAAGCCTTGATCATCAGGGAGATCCATCGCTTTCTGAGTGATTGTCTTCAACAACTGACCGCCTGATAAATCACCTATATATCTACTGTAATGATGACCAATCAGTAATTCTGGCTTTGTTTTCGCAATTTCCCTTATGCGCTGTACATATGATTCCCCAGAAGAAGACACTTTTAATAAATTTTGCCAGTTTTGACCAAAATAAAATTCTAAATCTTTTTCAAGAGTGTGTTTCCTAAAAAGTTCTTTAAAGCCAATTGGAGCAATAACAGGATGCTTCATATCACAAAGCTTCCCTATCTCCTCTTCCATTGCTGAATAAACAAAATATAGATCTGTCAACAAATTCCTATAAGAAGTTTTATCTACAACTCCTTTAAGGAAACAACTTATAAAGCCTGTGTTCTCAGCCATCGTATGAGACTTTTGAGTCCCTTCACGAAGTTGCCTAGCAAGGGCGACTGACATCAGTTCACAATCATTTAAATCAAAACTTACCACTAAGTCATAGGCTCATCGAGTGATCACTCATTAGAAGAAAAGATTTTATGGCTAATTATGAAAAGCTGAATGCGCCAACTCAAGGCCAAGCAATTGATTTTGTTAATGGTGCACCCATCGTTCCAGACAATCCAATTATCCCATTTATTCGTGGTGATGGAACAGGTGTGGACATTTGGCCTGCTACCCAAAAAGTTCTAGATAAAGCTGTTGAGAAGGCATATGGGCAAGACCGCAAAATTGAATGGTTCAAAATTTATGCTGGAGATGAAGCTTGCGAAATCTATGGAACATATCAATACCTTCCTCAAGATACGCTTGAAGCAATTAAAACCTATGGAATTGCAATCAAAGGACCACTCACGACCCCTGTTGGAGGCGGAATCCGGTCTTTAAATGTATCTCTAAGGCAAATCTTTGACTTGTACTCTTGCGTAAGGCCTTGCCGCTACTACAAGGGCACGCCAAGCCCCCATAGAACGCCAGAAGATCTTGATGTAATCGTCTATCGTGAAAATACTGAAGATATCTATATGGGGATTGAATGGGAAGCAACCGACCCCGAAGGGATCAAATTAATTAATCAACTTAATAACCATATAATTCCAGCCAACAAAAAACTCAACAATCGAAAAATTCCTGAAGGGGCAGGAATTGGAATTAAACCAGTCAGCAAAAAAGGTAGTCAAAGGCATATTCGTCGTGCAATTCAACATGCTCTTCGCCTAAGAAAAAATAAACGTCATGTCACTTTGGTCCACAAAGGCAATATCATGAAGTTCACCGAAGGTGCCTTCCGAGACTGGGGTTACGAACTCGCAACAACAGAATTTCGCGAAGTATGCATTACTGAGCGAGAAAGTTGGATTCTTGCGAATGCCTCAAAAAATCAAAATTTAAATATCGAAAATAATGCCAAGATGATTGATCCTGGTTTCTCTTCTCTAACAGAAGAAAAGAAACAAGCAATTTGTGACGAAGTTAAATCAGTTCTCGATTCTATTAACTCAACTCATGGAGACGGCAAATGGAGAGAAATGGTAATGGTTGACGATCGTATAGCAGATAGCATCTTTCAACAAATTCAAACCCGTCCTGAGGAATACTCAATATTGGCTACATTAAATTTGAATGGTGACTACATATCAGATGCAGCTGCTGCAATCGTGGGAGGCTTAGGAATGGCACCTGGAGCAAACATAGGAGATAAAGCTGCCATATTCGAAGCAACACATGGAACAGCACCAAAACATGCTGGATTAGATCGTATTAACCCAGGCTCAGTAATTCTCAGCGGAGTAATGATGCTGGAATTTATGGGCTGGAATGAAGCAGCAGAAATGATTACTAAAGGAATCAGTCAATCTATCGCAGATCAAAAAGTAACTTATGATCTAGCTAGATTAATGGAACCAAAAGTTGAACCTCTTAGTTGCAGCAACTTTGCAAAGGCAATAATTCAAAGATTTTGATTTATCAAAGAATGTTGACTTCATCATGGAATATTTGTGTAAATCAATCAAAGACAGATTCCATAATCCTCCAGGCTTTAAAAAGGCTATTTTCACCGCCGAGATTTCCAGGGAAAGTTACTACTGGCAACTTAGTTTTTTTATTAGATAGTGAGCTTGTAACTAATGACAAGCCAGGCATAATTTGTCCTTCTAAAGTTACTTTATTTGCATTTAATCCTTTTTCTAAAATAGCATGAGTAGTAATTCCGCCTTTACTAATAATATAACCTAATTCAGGAGACAACTTGTCAACCAAAAAAGCCATGAAATCTGCTATCCTATTACCAAAGCTTAAGCGGTATGTAGAAGAATTAAAAAGTTTTTCTTCCCTGCTAGTGTATAAAATAGGTGTTCTACCTGAAGCTAAAGCATATCTAATTAATTCTAATATTTCTCTTGCAAAATCAGACTCAATAGTTTCAGAAGACATCATATATACAGTATCGTGAAATTTCTGTACATTAAGTTCAATACCCACACATCTATTATCCTCTAATATAAAAGATAACTGTTTACTAGAAAGATCAACATATGATCCTACAACTATTAATCCCGGCTTAAATTCTAAATTGTCATTTTTCAATCTCAATGTGTATATATCTAACTTAAAATCTGACGTTGAACTAATCCCAGATAATGAATTAATTAAACTTGCAGCAGAACGAAATAAGAACCTCTTTGCTCTACCAGAAGAGTTTATCGCTCGAACAAAAATATCCAAATGCTCAGTCTTTAATGCATCAACCGTCACCAATTGATTACTATTAAAGCTTGATATCAAATCTACTAAATTCCTAAAGCCCTCATCACCCTCCAAGGCCAAATCTAATCTAGAAACATTTAGATTAAAAACATCTTCAGATACTAACGCACCCTTACTTTTTTCTTCTAACCAATTTGCCAAGTCGCTAGTTGAATAGCCAAAGATTTTATCTTGAGCAAAATCACTCCTGTGAACTGGAACCCCTTTCAGAAAGTGCACCCCATTTTTTGTAGTTCTTGCACCTTCAAAAAAAGCTGGTATATGAAAAGTCGCATCAAAACTTCCCAATTCTTTATTAATTAGGTCTGGCTCTAAAAAACCATGTCCCCTTAATGTCGAATCACCTCTACTCACAAAAATAAAATCTTCCTTACTTAATCCCTCTCGTAAGAAAAAATCATGGAGAGATTTACATATTTGCCTTAGCCTTTTCTCCGCCAAATCGGGAGATAAAGAGCGTGTATTAGCCAAAATAAAAATTAAATTCGATTGTTCTTGAAATGCATTTAAAAGAGTTGAATACTCCCAATTCAAAATCAGTGGACACTGTCGAACAGTTTGAGACCCAGTAGGATCATCATCAAAAACAATTATCTTCATATAAAAGTCTTTCTTATCCAAAAAATCTATTTATTTTGGGTTCAAAAGTTATCCCATTCTACAGGAATCTTAATCAAAGATCTGTTCAATTTTGAAACAGAATCACAACCTAAAAGCTTCATCGTTCTTACAATATCTGCCTGCAAAATTTCTATCGCCCTAGCCACACCTTCCCCACCTGCCGCGGCCAAGCCATAGGCATATGCTCTACCAATTAACACTCCTTGAGCTCCCAAGCATAACGCTTTCACAACATCACTACCTCTTCTAATACCCCCATCTAATAAAACATCTATCTGTCCATTAACAGCTCCTAAGATTTCAGGCAAAGTACTAATCGTGGAAGCAACGCTATCAAGCTGCCTAGCACCATGATTAGATACAACTATTGCATCCGCACCGATGTCAATAGCTTTTTTAGCGTCATCACCAATATGAACTCCTTTCACAATAATTTTCCCACCCCAAGCTTCACGTATCCAAGCCAAATCATCCCATGTAACGACTGACTGTTCTAAAGCAGGGCCAATAGCTGTATAGCCCATTGGGCCAGTATCTAATTGAACATTTGGAAAGCTCATCAACCCTCCATCACTTAACCATTGTGTTAACCAACAAGGTTTTACCAACATCTGAGGGATAAAAGGCAACATTTGAAAAGGATCGCGAGAAAGTAATTCTTTTGTACCGGCTCTTATATCTCTCTCCCTTAGTCCCGAAACAGGCGTATCAATGGTTACGACTATCGCAGAAAATCCAGCTGCTTTTGCCCTGGCTATCGTTTTCAAGGCAACATCTTTACCACCCAAAAGATAAAGTTGATACCAAGCTGGTGAGTTAGTAGCTTTTTTGACGTCTTCTAATTTGCATCCAGAAAGGGTTGACAATGTATAACCAGTTCCAACTTTTCCAGCCTCTCGAGCCGCAGCAACTTCACCTTGTGGATAAAACATTCTACTACTACCGACAGGACCAAGAAGAAAAGGCAACTTAAAGGTCTGACCAATTACAGTTATCCCTAAATCGCATGAAGGAGTTGCCACAGCGCAACGTGGTCGAAACAAAATCTCATTAAAAGCACTAGAATTTTGAGATAATGTTTGCTCTCTATCTGCACCACTATCTATATAATTAAAAACCATCTCAGGTAGTCGCCTCTTTGCCCTTGACCTGAGATCTTCAATATTTACTACGCCTGGGGCGGAAACATTAGCTCCCATAATATTTATTAGCGAAAAAGGTTCAGAAATTTAATTATAATATATAAAACACCAACAAAAAAAATGCCTTGATACTTTGAAAAATAGAGAATGCATTAAATATAAACTATTTAGTCATTTGAAAGTCATGAATACAGTTTAATTAAATTCACCGCCTAAATGAAATTGACGTATTTAATTGACAGCTTCCTCCTGGATGGACTGATAATCTCCTGTCTCCTGTTATTAAAGAGTTCCTTGGGCTTGTCCAAGGCTCTACACAAATCATAGATCTTGGTGGATCTGTCCAAACAACTGTTATATCCATAGGAGCTTGTTGCTTCAACTCAATATAGTGACCATTTACTAAATCATTTATTTTAATAACATTGCTATCAAAAAGCATAATATCAATCCCTTCACTACACTTTTGGATTAAATCCTTAGTTTCTTGTTCAATCATATTGACTTGATTCATACATATTGGATTTAATCCCTGCAGATTCAACTTTTGCAAGTCTGCAATATTAAAATAAGGATGTAAACCAAAAGAAAATGGCATAGAAGTATCACCATTATTTGTAATGATAATATTAATTTGCATTGTTTTTCTTTTTAAACGAACCTCAATATCCAACAGAAAAGAATATGGGAAAGCTAGCCTAGTAAAATGAGAGTCTTGAAGACTTAACCCAACGCCTAATTGATCTTGCAGAAGCCGTATATCCCATTCGCAATCTCTTGCAAACCCATGCTGGCTTAAACGATATTCAGATCCCTTAGATACCTTCAAACTTTCGCTAGTTAAATCTCCACAAATTGGGAAAAGAACGGGAATTCCACCTCTTACACTTTTATCTTTTTGCAAAAAGCGTTTTTGATCAAAATAAAGTACATCTTCACCATTGGAACGCCACTCAGTTATTAAGCCTCCACGCTCAGGAACGATTCTTAAGCGATCTCCATTTTCTTGATTTAAATACTCCCAGTGGGAGTAAGGGTTATTCTTCTGTAAAAAACTAATCAAAGTTCTTGTAACCAATCTAAAAGTGCAGAGTTAACTTCCTGAGGAACTTCATCATGAGGACAATGACCTGCATCCAAAATGACCTCCTTAGTCGCCTTTGGAGTATGTAATTTATACGTCTCTCTTTTACCAGGAGCATTCATCCAAGGATCTCTATTTCCCCATAACAAAAGCAAAGGAGAATTTAATTTTGCGAATAATTCATCTAAAGGTTCACCCTGAGGTCCACCTGGGTCAAAAACACTTTTAAAAACATTAAATGCACCTTTATCCATTGAAGGTCTCCTAATTGATTCAACAAGATCGTCATCCACATTCTTCTTATTCATATAAACCTGATTTAAAGTTCTTCGAATGGTAGATGGCTGCCTTAAATTCTCAAAAATCAACCTTTGAAGAACAACATTTTTGAGGAAAATTTCTCCTACTGTTTTTCTAGCAGTCGCCCAAAAACCTTTAACAGGTCTTTTATCTTTACTAAAATAACCTGCCGCATTAAGCAAAACTACTCCTGCAGCTTTTTCCCCTAAAGCTGATCCACTAGCCAAAGCAGCATACCCACCTAAAGAATTACCAACCAGAACAGTTGGTCTGCCTATCCTTTCTTGCACATACGCCACAATCTGATCTCGCCATAATGGTCCGCCATATTGCAATTCACCAGGCTTAGCACTTCTACCAAAACCTAAAAGATCTAATGCATGTACTTCATAAGCTTTAGATATCTCGGGAATATTATGTCTCCAATGATCAGTGGAAGCTCCAAAACCATGAATAAACAAAACTGCGGGAGAATCGATATTTTGTGGAAAAGTATCTTGGTCAGGAGTTTTGCACACACAATGAACATCATGTCCTAGATAACGCCATTTAGAACTTGGTGCTGCAACTAATGAACTCATCAAAAAATCAAGCTACATATCTATATCTTGGATGTTAATCAATAAGGGCAAAAAACCTAGGCTTCTTTAATTTGTATTTTCTTAAAGCAAACCAACTGGGTTAGCAGCTACCTCATCAGGTACTGCATTCCCTCCTGATGGCGGCTTATCCTTCAAAACAAGTCTTAGGAGAACTGGCGCTAAAAATGTTGTGCCAATTACCATAAGTAATATTGCGGCTTCTAACGAAGGAGTCAAAAGGCCAGCACTAGTACCAAGGCCTAAAAATATCAGTCCCACTTCTCCCCTAGGCATCATTCCCAATCCAACAACTAATCGATCAGTAGGTTTATCAATAGTGAAACACCAACCTGCTGCTATCTTTCCAACAATTGCAATCGCCAAAAGGAATCCGGCAACTACTAAAGCAGATCGACTCGAAGGGTCGAGTGGATTTATAACTGAAAGATCCATCCCCGCACCAACTAAAACAAAAAATATCGTGGCAAATAAAGATACAAGAGGAAGAACAGATTGTTGTATTGCATGATTATTTTTTGAGCTACTAAGTATCAAGCCAGCAGCAAATGCTCCTAATGCGGCCTCTAGGCCAATGGCAGTAGCTACAAAGCAGCACAACACAAGAATTACAAACGAGGCAACAACAACTGCGCCTGGAGCCTTTAATCGCTCTAGCACCCAATCAAAGCCAGGTGCTGCTGTTCTACTAAGAACTATTGCAGCAATAACAAAAACTGTAGCAGCTAGAACCAATTTCACGATTGGTGCAATTTGCAATGAGCCACCAGAAGCCAATGCAACCACCACTGCCAATATGACAATCCCTAATATGTCATCAAGAACAGCTGCACCAATAACAATTTGCCCTTCGCGAGTTTTCAAATATCCTAATTCCCCAAAAACACTCGCAGTAATACCAATGCTTGTAGCAGTCATCGAAGCCCCTGCAAATATTGCTGGAATCACATCTACTTGAAATAAAAACATTAAGCCCAGAGTGCCAAAAGCAAAAGGCAAAATCACGCCAGCCATAGCAACAGTGAAAGCTTGAGCACCAACTGCAACCAATTCTTCTAGCTCACTTTCCAAGCCGGTAAGAAATAGCAAGGCATATAAACCCAGAGTTGCAACAGCCTGAAGAGATGGGAAAGTCTCAAAATACAAATCCGGAACAGCTTCTGATGGGACCGATGCAAGGGAACTTATTAGTAAGACAAATCCATTGTTCAACTCTGCATGTGCACTAGGCGGCAATAGAAGATGAAATCCAGAAGCTCCAATAATTACTCCTGCAAGGAGCTCTCCAACAATAGTTGGCAGACTAAGCCGCACTAATATTTCTGCTAATGTCCTTGCAGCAACAAAGATCAATAGGAAATTAATAACCCCAATAAGAGTCTCAGCAACTTCCACATCATGAGTACTCAAAACTGAAATTACAGGGGACAACATCATGATTTTTCTGTTTTTTGACCAAACACATTGAACATAAATTACCTAACCGTGGACCCTATTCACTCTATAAAAGACACTAAGAAAACTTTCTCAGGTGTGGATCTGAAGTTCTATGGAATCTAATTAGTCAACAGAAGCTAACGTCCAGAGACCTAAAAAGCCCTTATGAGCAGCTCCCAGTCATTCGATCTGCGCCTGCCAACCCCAGGCTGCTATGCAGATCCTGTTAGAGCAGGTATGGATGCTGATGCGGTCTTCGATGGAATGACCGAACATCTTTTTTTCACTCTTGGGAAGCTCGCTACTTCGGCAAGTCTTAGAGACCTTTATATGGCTCTGAGTTATGCAGTAAGGGATCGTTTAATGAGTAGATATTTAACAAGTCAAGAAACAATTCGAGCAAAACCACAAAAAACAGTCGCTTATTTATCAGCAGAATTTCTTATTGGCCCACAGTTGCATAACAATCTTTTAAACCTTGGTATAAAAAAAGAAGCCGAAAAAGCCTTAAAAAGATTTGGGATTGAGTCTCTTAGCGATATTCTCGAAGTAGAAGAAGAGCCTGGATTAGGTAATGGAGGACTAGGCAGACTAGCCGCCTGTTATATGGAATCTCTTGCTAGTCTTCAAGTCCCAGCAGTGGGATATGGGATTAGATATGAATTTGGAATCTTCAATCAATTAATTAGAGATGGTTGGCAGGTAGAAGTTACTGATAAATGGCTTAAAGGAGGTTGGCCATGGGAATTGCCTCAACCTGATGAATCTTGCTTAGTTGGCTTTGGTGGGCAAACAGAGAGTTATGTAGATGATCAAGGGAAGTATCGATCAAGGTGGATACCGACAGAGCATGCGATTGGTGTACCACATGACGTTCCAGTTCTAGGGTACAAAGTTAATAGCTGTGATCGTTTAAGGCTTTGGAGAGCAGACGCAACGGAAAGTTTCGATTTTTATGCATTCAATATTGGTGATTATTACGGAGCTGTTGAAGAAAAAGTTGCTTCTGAAACTCTCTCTAAAGTGCTCTATCCAAATGACGGGACTGATGAAGGACGAAGATTACGCTTAAAACAACAACACTTTTTTGTTAGTTGTTCACTCCAAGATATGCTTCGAAGTCTTGAAAAGCGTGGAATAAGTATTGAAGAATTCTCAAATCATTGGACAGTTCAATTAAATGACACCCACCCAGCAATTGCAGTTGCTGAACTAATGAGATTATTAATTGATCAATACAGATTAGAATGGGACAAGGCTTGGGAAATAACTAATAGATCTGTTGCATATACAAACCACACATTGCTTCCTGAAGCATTAGAAAAATGGGACTTAACTTTATTCAGAAACTTATTGCCTCGTCATTTAGAATTAATTTATGAAATCAATAGAAGGTTCCTACAACAAGTAAGACTAAAATATCCTGGAAACGATCTAATTCTGCGAAAACTTTCAATAATTGACGAAGAAGGTGGAAAAGCGGTTCGAATGGCACATCTCGCAACAATTGGCGCACATCATGTAAATGGCGTCGCCGCTCTTCATTCAGATTTAATCAAACGTCAATTATTACCAGAATTTGCTGAATTATGGCCAGAGAAATTTACAAATGTAACCAATGGTGTAACGCCTAGACGATGGATAGCACTCTCCAATCCTGATCTTTCAAAATTATTAGATCAAGAAGTTGGACCAAATTGGATTACAAACATGGATCTACTTAAGGATCTTGAGAAAAAAGAAAATGATACCAATTTCCTAAACCTTTTTGCTGCCACAAAATTATCTGGAAAAAGGAAATTAGCTGGCTATATACATAGACAAACAGGCGTATTAGTTGATCCAACAAGTTTATTTGATGTTCAAGTTAAGCGAATCCATCAATACAAAAGACAACACTTGAATGCACTTCAAGTAATTGCACAATATATAAGAATCAAAAATGGATTAACAAAAAATATTGCCCCAAGAACAATTATTTTCGGAGGGAAGGCAGCTCCAGGATATTTCATGGCAAAATTAATGATTAGGTTTATAAATGGTATATCAGATGTAGTAAATGCTGACCCTGATATGGAAGGTCTACTAAGAGTAGTTTTCCTTCCTGATTACAATGTAAAACTTGGAGAGCAAGTTTATCCAGCAACTGATCTTTCGGAACAAATATCGACTGCAGGTAAAGAAGCGTCTGGTACAGGGAATATGAAATTTGCGATGAATGGAGCATTAACGATTGGTACTCTAGATGGTGCAAATATTGAAATACGCGAAAAAGTTGGACAGAAAAACTTCTTTCTGTTTGGTAAAACAGAAAGTGAAATAATGCAATTAAGAAATGAAGGATATCATCCATCTGAATATATAAATAACTCTATAGAATTACAAGAAACTTTAAAATTAATTGAAGTAGGTCATTTCAGTAATGGTGATAGTGAACTTTTCCGACCAATCCTCAATATTCTCACTGGTAGTGATCCATTCTTTGTAATGGCTGATTTTGCAGATTACCTGCGAGCACAAGATGAGGTAAGCAAAGCATGGAAAAAGTCAGAAAAATGGAATCGAATGGCTTTATTAAATACAGCCAGATCAGGATTCTTCTCTTCTGATCGTTCTATTCGTGAATACTGTCAATCCATTTGGAAAGTTAAACCACTCCCAGTAGAAATAACTTGCGAAGTGTAGTTCAAAGTAAAAAATTTAGCTAATTTCGATCAGGCAAATCAGGGGTTTGATGTAATAATCTATTTAATCTCAATCTATCAGCATTTAAGGGGTCAGGAGCTAATTCACCAGCCATTTCTTTGAATTTACTTTCTATTTCTTCTGGTACTTTGACATCAAAGATCCTCTCCATTAAAGCTTCAATAGAAAATAAATGTGCATTGATATTCTCTAAGTCTGTTATAACTTGATTTAAAGAATTAGATGAACGTTCAACTACTGGACCCGTTGATAAATCATCAGTTTTAGTAATTAAATTTTTTTGATTATTGTGTTTCTGTAAATCTTCCAGTACTCGACCACATAATGTTCTGAATGACTGTAAAGCAGCCCAATTAACCTCTTGTTGTTGTCGAAGAGTAGGGCACTCCCTTATCAAACGGTCATGTTCTCTATAGAACCTTTGACAGTCAGGACATTGACATGGCTCTTCAGGCACCTTAATTCAAGGCAACTTATTATCTATCATTACATCTACTAGGCCGCTAAAGGTGGTTCGCCCTTAAAAAGATCTTCTCCTTCATCTTTCTCTCCGCTATCTATGCTATCTGGGAGAGGGATCTCGACACTTGTAACCACCTGTATAACATCTCTTAATCTCATGGAATCAGCAAACCATCCCATAGCCTGTTCAGCATCTCCTCTCCTCTCGGCATCACTAGCTTGATCCTCATGAGCTTCCGCCAAAAGAGCTAACCAACATAAACATCTGGCTTGAACCACCGAAAGATCTAAATCGGTAGGTTGAGACTTAGCGATTTGCTCACTCTCCTGTTGAACAAGAAGACGCAAACGAAGATCGTGAAGCTGTGTCATCAAGACTCATTCACTTAACTTACGCTAGCGAGAGAGTAAGAATTGTGCACATCCACCACATATAGGATCACAATTTGTTTTCCTTTGTGATTTTTTACGGGGCTGGCGGGACTCGAACCCACGACCTACGGTTTAGGAAACCGTCGCTCTATCCAACTGAGCTACAGCCCCACTGGTGAGAATTATGCCTTGCGGCATGATGGAGTATGAAAGCAGGAGAGGTGATCGCAATTAAGTTTGAATACCCTATGTGGAACAAACTTAATTGAGGAAAGTCCGGGCTCCCTAATGGTCAGGCTTGCTGGGTAATTCCCAGTGCGGGTGACCGTGAGGATAGTGCCACAGAAATACACCGCCGATGACTGTTGGGAAATCCCAACAAGAACAGGCAAGGGTGCAAGGGTGCGGTAAGAGCGCACCAGCAGCATTGAGAAGTGCTGGCTAGGTAAACCCCGGCTGGGAGCAAGGCAAAGGAACTAGGGACGACCATATGCCTGGTTTCTAACTTCAAGCCGCTAGAGGCTATCGGCAACGATAGTCCCAGATAGATGATCACCCATTCACTTTTTCATTGATCAAATGAATGAACAGAACCCGGCTTACGCCCTGCTTTCATATTTTTCCACTAACAATAACAATAATCATGAAACATCTCTAAAATAATTAAAAATGAAAACTAATAACAAGAATAAACTTTCTCGAGAAAGAATCAAAGCAATAAGGGATTTCATTAATAGTTTAAAGTTAACCAATTCATCTATAGAAAAACTAAATATTTTTCAACTCAAAAATTATATAATCATCAATCAAGCACTTACTCATTGTTCAGCAAGTTCACCCAATAATTATGAAAAACTTGAGTTCAAAGGTGATGCTGTCTTGAGATTAATTGCATCTGAATTTATTGAAAATAATTACCCTGAAATGAATGTAGGAGAAAGATCAGAGCTACGTTCTCAACTTGTAAGTGATAACTGGTTAGCCAATGTTGGGGAACAAATAGGTATTTTCAACGTGATTCTTATTGGAGCAAAAACATTGGGCGATCATTCAGCTAAATCAACTATTCAAGCAGAGGCAACAGAAGCATTAATTGGAGCACTTTATGAATGCTTAAAAGATCTTGATTCGCTTCAACAATGGTTATGCCCTTATTGGCTAGAAGCAAGCAATAAAGTACTAGCAGATCCTCATAAAAAAAATTATAAATCAGCTCTACAGGAATGGAGTCAAGGTAAAGGTTTTTTATTACCTGATTACAAAACAGATGAACAATCTCAGAAACATGGTTATGAGAAACGTTTTATTGCTAGCGTTTTCATTAAAGGTAAACTAATAGCCCAAGGATGGGGAGGGTCTAGAAAAGCCGCTGAAAAAGAGGCTGCCCATAATGCCCTCATAACGATCGAAAAAACAAACAAAGAGTTGCTTATCAATAATTCAACTAAAAGCTAAAAAGAGTGGGATTTACGATTGTTCAAGATCTTTCACTGGCATAGTTAATAATTTATCCCAATTACCACCTTCAAAAAGTACTGCTGCTTTATCGCCGCTAATACGTTGGACAAACCCTGTATAGCCATAATAAATAGACTGGTTATTATTGACCTTGACTGTTGCTCCTGGCAAGATAGGATTCTCTGAATTAGTCATAAAGATAGTTTTTATCCATAGATTAATAATCTAATCAACAACCTATGCAAAATGAATGAAGAAAATAATTGGCTAGAAGTTGGAAACCTGGTAGCACCTCATGGCTTAAGAGGGGAAATCAGAGTGAATCCAAGCAGTGACTTCCCAGAACGGTTTACTAAACCTGGGATACGGTGGCTTCAAAAGGGGTTGGAATCACCGTCTCAAATAGAGTTAACCTCTGGGAAACAAATACCTGGGAAAAGTATTTATGTGGTTTCTTTCAGAGGAATTAATGATCGTCAAGCCGCAGAAACTTTAATTGGGCAAAAAGTACTTGTTTTAGCAAGCGACAGGCCTTCTTTAAATGCAAACGAATTCCATTTTTTAGATCTATTAGGAATGGAAGTACGATTAGAGGAAGATGAGTTACCTTTAGGGCATATCACAAATTTAATTAATGGAGGGAATGACCTACTAGAGATAGAGTTAATAGAAGGGAAAAAAATTTTAGTGCCTTTCGTGAAGGAAATTGTCCCTGAAATCAAGTTAAAACAGAAATGGTTGAAAATCACTCCACCTCCAGGCCTACTCGAACTATAAAAAGCTACAACCCACAACAATCTTTGATTCTGCAAAAAACGTGACAGCCAACTCTCTTATTCCAGTAATACTTTGTGGTGGCTCAGGAACAAGACTATGGCCTTTATCAAGAGCCAGCTATCCAAAGCAATATTTAGCATTAAATACACAAACGAAGAAATCCTTACTACAGCAAACGCAAGAAAGACTTCTAGGATTAAAAGGTTTATGCGATCCGTTATTAATCTGTCATGAAGAACACAGATTCATAGTCGCAGAACAAATGCGACAAATAAATATTGTGCCAAAAGAGATAATTCTTGAACCTATAGGAAGAAATACAGCTCCAGCAATTACAGTTGCAGCACTCCAAGCAACTTTGCGAGGTGAAGACCCATTATTATTAGTTTTATCAGCAGATCACGAAATTAGAGATGTTAATGAATTCTTAAAAGTTATCGAAGAAGGTAAAAATTATGCAAACAAAGGTCGCTTAGTCACATTTGGGATAGTGCCTAGAAGCCCTGAGACTGGTTATGGCTATATAGAAGCAACAAAGCCTTTAAATCAAAATGAAATTAAAGGCCTACCAATAGCAAAATTCATTGAAAAACCCAACAAGAAAAAAGCTCAGCAACTCATAAAAGATAATCGTTTTACATGGAATAGCGGGATGTTTCTTTTTAAGGCCAGTGCAATTCTTAGTGAATTAGAGAGACTTGCACCAGAAATAGTGAGCTGTTGTAGAACAGCAATTGAAGAAGATTTCGCTGATTTAGATTTCTTAAGGCTAGAAAGAGAATCTTTTATGCGGTGTCCCAAAAAGTCCATTGATGTTGCAGTAATGGAAAAAACTGAATTAGGAACAGTTCTTCCTCTAAATGCAGGTTGGAACGATATCGGAAGCTGGAAAGCTCTTTGGGAAAGTTCCAATAAAAATAATGACGGGAATCTACTTAGCGGACGAGTGATAGCTGAAAGTAGTAAAGATTGTTATTTAAGAAGTGAATATAGATTAATTGTTGGTATTGGCATAGAAAATCTCGTAGTTGTTGAAACTAATGATGCTGTATTAATTGCCAATAGAGATCATTCACAAAATGTTCGAAAAATTGTTGAAATATTAGATAAAGAAGGAGGAACAGAAGGTAAAGCACATAGAAAGATTTATAGACCCTGGGGGAACTACACTTCTATAGTTTCAGGAAATAGATGGCAGGTGAAATTGATAAAGGTCAAGCCTAATTCTTCTCTATCACTACAAATGCACCATCATCGTGCAGAACATTGGATAGTAGTCAAAGGAACAGCACTAATAGAGAAGGATGGATGCGAACAATTATTGAGTGAAAATGAAAGTACTTTTATACCTCTTGGTTGTAAACATAGATTAACTAATCCTGGCAAAATGACTCTTGAATTAATTGAGGTTCAAAGTGGAGCATATTTGAATGAAGACGATATAATCAGATTCGAGGATTCATACGGAAGAATTAACAAGAAAATTAAAACATAATTACTCAACAGTTACACTTTTCGCTAAATTTCTTGGTTGATCAACATCTAAGCCCTTATGAGCTGCTATATGATAACTAAATAATTGAAGCGGAATAATGCTAAGCAGTGGGCTAATCCATTCACTTGATAAAGGTATTGCAAGCAAAGTATCAAATAAGTCTGTATCAAAAGACTGCGGACATACTCCAATCAACTGTGCATCTCTTGCTTTTGCTTCTTGAGAATTACTTAAAACCTTTTCATAAACTTTACCAGGAACAGCAATAGATACTACGGGAACATGACGATCTAATAATGCTATCGGACCATGTTTAAGTTCTCCCGCAGGATAACCTTGAGCATGAATATAACTTATTTCTTTTAATTTCAATGCACCTTCAAGGGCAATTGGATAATTAATACCCCTACCTAAGAAAATTACATCCTGAGTATCTACAAATTTATAAGCTAAGGATTCTGCAAGTTTGTCATGATGTAAGACTAATTTTCTTAATTGTTCAGGTAATAACCTTAATTCGTTAATAAGTTCAGATATTTCATTGGAAGAGCGTTTATTTTTTCTTGAAGCAAAAAGGATGGCTAATCCATAAAATGACAACATCTGAGCAAGAAAAGTCTTAGTAGCTGCAACTCCTATTTCAATACCGGCTCCAATATCAATAATATTTTGTACTTGGCGTCCTAAAGAACTATTAGGTCTATTAGTAATGCCTAATTGATTAGAGACAAACTTAGGATCTTTTTGTAAAGATCTTCTTTCATTTTCCATGGCCAAAGCCGCTAAAGTATCTGCTGTTTCGCCGGATTGACTCACACCTATGGTCAGAGTATTTGGAATTAGTGGAGGAGGATTATATCTAAATTCACTTGCATAATAAACTGTAGTTGGAATACCTGAAAATTGCTCCAATAAATAGGCACCAACCATTGCGGCATGCCGACTAGTACCACAAGCGAGAATTTGAATCTGTTCTAATGAGTTAATTAAAGATTCTTGAATCTGAAAATCAATAAAAGAGTTAATAAAATTGTCATCATTGCAATACCTATCTAGCCACATTTCAACAATATCTGGTTGTTCATGAATCTCTTTAAGCATGAAATGCTTAAAGTGTTTTTTATCAGCAATCTGATCAAAACCATTAATCAAGGTAGGTGTTCTTTGATTACGCTGACCTAAAGAATCAAATAATTCAATCCCAATTGGGGTTAATAACGCAATTTCATTATCTTCTAATGGTAAAACTGTTCGTGTAAAAGGTAATAACGCGGGAGTATCACTCGCACAAAAAAATTCTCCTTCACCAAAACCAATTAGCAACGGAGCATTTCGCCTGGCCACGACCAAGACATCTGGACATTGCAACCAAATCACAGCGATTGCATAAGTACCTTTAAGTAAAGGCAAAACAGATTGAACAGCCTTTAAAAAAGTAGATCGATTTTGAGCAAGACCCTGGCTCAAATATTTTTCTAACTGAATACTAATCAAATGAGGAATAACTTCTGTATCTGTTTGAGATGAAAATTGAATACCTTGAGATATGAGCTGTTTCCTTAATTCAATATGGTTTTCAATAATCCCATTTTGTACTAATGCAATTTTTCCAGACCTATCAAGATGCGGATGAGCATTTTTGATCTCTGGTTTTCCATGTGTTGCCCAACGAGTGTGACCTATACCTAAACGACCTTTTGCTCCATCTTTGTTAACTAATCCTTCAAGATTAATCAATTTTCCCTTCGCTTTACGAGTCGTTAAAACAGCATCTTCTTTATTATTCGTTACTTCAATTGTTGCTAAGCCTGCAGAATCATAACCCCTATATTCCAGATGCCTAAGTCCTTCAAGAAGCAAAGGGGATGCTTCTCTTGAACCAATCACAGCAACTATTCCACACATAGAAAAACAAAGTATGAAAAATTAAAAATATGTACCTAATCAAACTATAAGATCAATACAATTTTATTAAGAAAATAAACAACTCAAGTAAAAATATATGCTTAATAAGCCAAACCCATACTGCGTGTAGTTTCATCTCCCAAATAGACACGAATACTCAAAAAATCAGTCGGGCAAGCAGTTTCACACCTTTTACATCCAACACAGTCTTCTGTCCTAGGAGATGAGGCTATTTGAGATGCTTTACACCCATCCCAAGGAACCATCTCAAGTACATCCAATGGACAGGCTCTTACACACTGGGTGCAGCCTATACAGGTGTCATAGATTTTGACAGCGTGTGACAAAGTGACCTACCGCATTTTTCCTGGTTGTAAAAACTATACCCAGATTTGTGCCGCTTAATAAAAAAAAGTTGCATTGCCGTCACTTTTGTTAACTAGACACTTGAGCCCGTAGGATTAGTAGTCTGGTTTTAAAGGTTATGTCTGAAGCAATCCTTGAAAAAGTTCGTTCTATCGTTGCAGAACAACTGAGCGTCGAAGCTAGTGAGGTCAAACCGGAATCAAATTTCCAGAATGATCTCGGAGCTGATTCTCTTGACACAGTCGAATTGGTCATGGCTCTTGAAGAAGCTTTTGACATTGAAATCCCTGACGAAGCTGCTGAAGGGATTGGCACTGTGGGTGACGCAGTCAAATACATAGAAGAACAAAAGGCCTGAGGATCACATGATGGAGAAACTCCATCGAGTTGTTGTCACAGGTATTGGTGCGATAACCCCTATTGGCAACAACATCGAAAGTTACCTTCAGGGGCTGCGATCTGGCCTAAATGGAGTTAAACCCATAACTCTTTTTGATGCCTCATCGCATGCTTGTAGATTTGCTGCAGAGGTTAAAAATTTTGACCCTACTGGCAAACTTGAAGCAAAAGAATCCAAGCGATGGGATCGCTTTTCAAAATTTGGTGTCATTGCTGCAAAAGAAGCACTGGCAGATTCAGGGTTAACCATTAACAGCTCTAATGCAAGTCGCATTGGAGTAATTATTGGTTCCGGTGTAGGAGGTCTCCTAACAATGGAAACTCAGGCGCATGTCCTAAATCAAAAAGGACCAGGACGAGTCAGTCCTTTCACCGTGCCTATGATGATTCCAAATATGGCAACCGGACTTGCAGCTATTGCAATTGGAGCAAAAGGTCCAAGTTCGGCAGTATCAACAGCATGTGCTGCCGGTTCCAATGCAATAGGAGATGCTTTTAGGCTTTTGCAACTGGGCAAAGCTGATGCAATGATTTGCGGAGGAGCCGAAGCAAGTATTACCCCATTAGGAGTTGCTGGTTTTGCAAGCGCAAAAGCACTCTCCTTTAGAAATGATGATCCATCAATAGCAAGTAGACCTTTTGATGCCGAAAGAGATGGATTTGTAATAGGTGAAGGCTCAGGTGTTTTAGTACTTGAAACATTAAATGCTGCAGTAAAAAGAGGCGCAAATATTCATGCTGAAGTTATTGGTTATGGAACAACTTGTGATGCTCATCACATCACTTCACCGACTCCAGGAGGAATAGGAGGAGCCGAAGCAATCAGTCTTGCTTTAGAAGATGGGCAACTTAATCCAGAAAATGTTGATTACATCAATGCGCATGGAACAAGTACTTCAGCCAATGACAGCAATGAAACGGCAGCCATTAAAAGTGCTCTTGGTAATAGGGCATATCAAGTACCTGTAAGTTCAACAAAATCCATGACGGGTCATCTTCTTGGTGGTTCAGGTGGCATAGAAGCCGTTGCTTGTGTATTAGCAATCAAACATGAAATAATTCCTCCAACAATAAATTATGCCAATCCAGACCCTGACTGTGATCTTGACTATGTGCCTAACACAGCAAGAGAAAAAAAATTGCATGTCGTACTTTCCAATTCATTCGGTTTTGGAGGTCATAATGTCTGCTTGGCTTTTAGAAAAATGATCTAACTGATCTTTCCCCACTCTTCTTCAGTTCTCAACTACCCACTAATCACAATGGTCGCTTCGACTACTTCTCTAGATACCCTCTGCATTAACAGCATAAGGATGCTGGCTGTCGATGCGATTAACAAATCTAATAGTGGCCATCCAGGGCTACCAATGGGCTGCGCACCAATGGGTTATGCGCTCTGGGACCATCATTTAAAACACAATCCAAAAAACCCAAAATGGTTTAATCGAGATCGTTTTGTCCTGTCTGCAGGACATGGTTGCATGCTCTTGTATGCATTACTTCATTTAACAGGTTACGACTCAGTAAGCATTGAAGACATTAAACAATTTCGTCAATGGGGAGCAAGAACACCTGGTCATCCAGAAACTTTTGAAACTGCTGGTGTTGAAGTAACTGCTGGGCCATTAGGAGCTGGCATTTCCAATGCAGTTGGTTTAGCTATTGCAGAAGCTCATCTAGCTGCAAAATTCAACAAATCTGATTCAACACTTGTTGATCACTACACATACGTGATCATGGGTGATGGTTGTAATCAAGAAGGTATAGCCTCAGAAGCTTGTTCTCTTGCAGGTCATCTCAAACTAGGCAAACTTATTGCTCTATATGATGACAATCACATCACCATAGATGGAAGAACAGATGTCTCATTCACTGAAGATGTTTTAAAGCGATATGAAGCATATGGATGGCATGTTCAACATGTAGAAGATGGAAACACCGATGTTGATGGCATCTCAAAAGCTATTGCAAATGCAAAATCGGTAACTGATAAACCTTCAATCATTAAAATAACCACCACAATTGGATATGGATCGCCCAACAAGAGTGATACAGCAGGGATTCATGGTGCTGCTCTGGGAGAAGAAGAAGCAGCGTTAACCAGAAAGCAACTTGGATGGGATTATGAACCTTTCAAAATCCCTCAAGATGCTTATGATCAATACCGTCAAGCCATTACAAAAGGACAAGATCTAGAAGAGAAATGGAATGCAACACTGGCTAATTATCGAGTTAAATATCCTAAAGAAGCAAAAGAATTTGAACGGATGTTAAGAGGAGAGCTCCCTCAAGGTTGGGATAAGGATTTGCCTTCATACACAAATAATGACAAAGGTTTGGCAACAAGAAAACACTCTCAAATATGCCTAGGTGCATTAGGTCCAAATCTACCTGAGCTTATTGGAGGATCTGCAGATTTAACTCACTCAAATTACACAGACATAAAAGGTGAAACAGGCTCATTTCAGCATGAAACCCCTGAAAAACGTTATCTCCACTTTGGAGTTCGTGAACATGCAATGGCAGCCATTCTTAATGGAATCGCATATCACGATAGTGGGTTAATACCTTATGGCGGCACATTCCTAGTTTTTGCGGACTATATGAGAGGCTCTATGCGTCTATCCGCTTTAAGCGAATTAGGCGTCATTTATGTTTTAACTCATGATTCAATAGGAGTTGGAGAAGATGGACCAACACACCAACCTATCGAAACCATTCCATCCTTACGAGCAATGCCCAATATGTTAGTTTTTCGTCCCGGTGATGGAAATGAAACTACTGGAGCTTACAAAGTTGCTATTCAAAATCGTAAACGCCCTAGCTCACTATGCTTAAGCAGACAAGGAATGGCAAATCAAGCCAATTCATCAATTGATAAAGTTGAGTTAGGAGGATATGTAATCGAAGATTGTGAAGGAACACCTGAGCTAATTCTGATTGGTACTGGAACAGAACTAGATTTGTGCATACAAGCCGCTAAAGAATTGAGCGCAGAAGGTAAAAAAATCAGAGTAGTATCAATGCCCTGCGTAGAACTATTTGAAGAACAAAGTGCTAGTTATAAAGAACAGGTTTTACCATCTAAAATAAGAAAAAGATTGGTCGTTGAAGCTGCTGAATCCTTTGGCTGGCACAAATATATTGGACTAGATGGAGACAGTGTCACAATGAATAGCTTCGGAGCATCTGCACCAGGTGGTTTATGTATGGAAAAATTTGGATTTACAGTATCTAATGTTCTAGAAAAATCTAGAAATTTATTAAATCAATAACCACAATAAATTATATAAATGAGTCTATAATTATAGACTCATTTATATAATTTAATTCTCCTTATTTAATTTCACAGAACTTAAATCAGCTACACCAGTTGAATTAAGTTTTTGATCTAATTCTACCAAGTCTTCATCTGTTATCTTTGTGTTCATTGGACAATGATTTGGTCCACACATAGAACAAAACTCAGCTTTTTTGAATATCTCCTCTGGCAAGGTTTGATCATGATATTCCCTAGCCCTCTCTGGGTCTAAAGAAAGTGCAAACTGTTTATTCCAATCAAATTCTTTTCGAGCCTTACTCAACTCATCATCTCTATCTCTAACTCCTGCTCGATGTCTTGCAATATCAGCAGCATGTGCAGCAATTTTATAAGCAATTAATCCTTCTCTCACATCTTCTGGATTAGGCAAACCCAAGTGCTCTTTAGGTGTTACATAACAAAGCATTGCCGTTCCATACCACCCTGCCATCGCCGCTCCAATCGCACTAGAGATATGGTCATACCCAGGAGATATATCCGTCACCAAAGGACCAAGTACATAAAACGGTGCTTCTGAACAATCCTCCATTTGCTTTCTTACATTGAATTCAATTTGATCCATTGGTACATGCCCAGGTCCCTCGACCATGACTTGCACGTCATGTGCCCAAGCTCGTCTCGTAAGTTCACCAAGTGTTTTCAATTCAGCTAATTGGGCAGCATCAGAAGCATCATGCAAGCACCCTGGTCTCAAAGAATCCCCCAAAGAAAACGTACAATCATAACGTTTGAAAATCTCACAAATATCGTCAAAGCGTGTGTAAAGAGGATTTTGCTTGTAGTGATAAAGCATCCATTGAGCCAGTATGCCGCCTCCCCTGCTCACTATTCCTGTAATACGACCTTTAATTTTTGGTAAATGCTCAATCAATAAACCAGCATGAATAGTTTGATAGTCCACTCCTTGTTGGCAATGTTTCTCAATTATGTGCAAAAAATCATCTTCCGTTAACTTAGAAATAGAACCATGAACACTTTCTAATGCTTGATAAACAGGAACCGTACCAATTGGAATAGGAGAAGCATTAATAATTGCCGTTCGAACCTCATCCAAATTGACTCCACCTGTGGAAAGATCCATCAGCGTGTCTGCACCATATTTAACTGCTAACTCTAATTTTTTTATCTCCTCTCCTACATCACTAGCATTGGGAGATGCTCCAATATTTGCATTGACTTTACACTTTGAGGCAATACCTATAGCCATAGGTTCTAAATTGAGATGATTAATATTTGCTGGAATAATCATTCGACCTCGAGCAACCTCTTCCAAAATCAAAGACTCTGGAAGATTCTCCCTCTTAGCTACATAATGCATTTCTTCTGTAATGACTCCTTCACGAGCAAAATGCATCTGAGAAACATTACCTTTGCCTCTACGAGAAGCTACCCACAAATTACGCATGAGGTAAATCGCTATTGGTTAAACCAGAGGGGTAAACAAAACCATAAGATCACTCTTGCTCACTTTCCTTCGCCGGCATAATCCAGATCAGGTTCAGAGGGTGTGATCTCAGCCAGGAAAAGTAAAAAATTTTCCTGGCACCCCTAGTGATTTACTTAAACTAGCTACATTTAAAAATTAAGCTCTAAAGTATGTAATGAAAGTTTTCGAAAACTTTAAAAATCAATAATTAACAGAGTTCTTACTTTTTTTGATCTCCAAAAACAACATTTTTCTCCGTTTAGATCTTCTGATCAAACCGGCAATAATTAAACCACTTCCCACGACTAACGCTGGTACAGACTGTAATCTATCCCGTCCTTGACGATGAAGTATTCCTAACAGTGCCAACAAAATCAACATTGGAGCTGCAAAAGACAGTAAAGGATTACCGAAACGTCTCATAATTCTTTGTTGTTTGTTCCTGTATGATTTTGCATCCACGTAAAAATAGTTTTACTGAGAATTTTGATACCTATTTCTAGACTAGATTCATTTAGGGCAAAATATCCATTATGAAGCGGTGCACAACCATTATCTCCTGCTACGCCAAGACGAAACATTGTTCCTGGAACATCCTGTAAAAGAAAAGCAAAATCTTCTGCTCCTAAAGATGGTTTATTTAAAAAAACAATATTTTCTTCACCAATACAAGACTCTGAACATTTAACAAGCAAGTTTGTAAGCTTCTCATCATTATTAACTGATGGTGCTATTGAACGGAATTTAACAACAGCACGAGCACCATATGTTGAAGCAATATTCTGTACATTTTTCTCTATCCATGAAGGAAGTCTTTCATACAACTCAGGGTCTAGACATCTAACGGTTCCTAACAGCTTTACTCGCTGAGCAATAATATTAAACGCACTGCCACCAGTAATTTTACCAAAACTAATTACCACAGGATTTAAGGCATCAAGTCGACGACTGATAGCTTCTTGCAAACCACTTATAACTTTCGCGGCAATCCAAATTGAATCAACGGCCTCATGAGGTCTAGCCCCATGGCCTTCCTCTCCAAGAATTTCGATATCTAATTGACCTGCGGCTGCCGTAAATATTCCACTTTTAATTCCAATTTTTCCTACGGGCAAATCAGGCAAAGAATGTACACCAAACAACGCATGCATTCCTTTGGTTGCACCATCACTTCTCATCCAATTAGCACCCTTAGCAATTTCTTCCGCAGGCTGAAATATAACTCTTACTCCTACTGAAAGATCATTTTCTAATGCTATGAGTCTGGCCACACCAAGGCCAATGCAAGCATGCAAATCATGCCCACATGCATGCATCACACCTTCTTGCACTGAAGAGTATTCCAATCCTGTTTTTTCTTCTATAGGTAAAGCATCCATATCAACTCTCAAACCAACAATGGGACCATCTTGATTACCTAAGTTTCCAACAACCCCTGTGCCACCAATTGCCTCCTCTACATGCCAGCCATACTTTCTCAATTCACCGGCAACCAAGGCAGCAGTTTGATATTCATGACCACTTAATTCAGGATGAGCATGTAGATGTCTTCTGAGATCCAATAACTCTGGCAAAAATTGTGAAATAGCATTATCTAAGTTATCAATCATCATTCTCGTTCCAAAGAAAGAAAAGCCATCAAATCATCAATAGGTTTAGGAGGCCACCGACGAACATTTAGTAGCCAATCTGCCTCTCGATATCGAATATCTAGACCTGCAACAGCTACCCAATTACTCTCTGCTTCTCCTAAAGAACCTTTGCGCCAAAGTAAAGCACTTAAAGCAGCCCGTGCATCAGCAAACATTGGATATTTACGAATTAACTTTCTTAATTCAAGTTCAGCCAAGTCAAACTCTCCTAATTGATATTGAGCCAGCGCCTCGCTAGCACTAGCCATTACAAAACCAACTTGAACATTAGACGCCTTAGCATATAAAGCTTCTGCTTTAGACCAATTACCCAACGAACCCATAACATTTCCCAAGTTATATAACGCTGAAACATCTGTAGGATTACGTTCCAAAATCCATTGATAATCGTTAATAGCATCGTCCCATAATTTTAAAGACTCTTCAGCAATTCCCCGATTTAAATGAGGGTCAGGATCTTGAGGTTCTAACTTAATAGCCTTTGTTTGATCTGCAATAGCAGACTTTGCCTTACCCATTGCCAGAAGAACATTCCCCCTATTGCTTAAAGCTGCTGGAGAATCAGGAAAGATATCTAAGAATTGATTCCAATCGCTCAAGGCCTTCTCAAAATTTCCTTGTTTACTCTCTTGGAAAGCTTGCTCAAACAATGCCTGATCAAATTCCTGTGCATTTATAGGACTAATAAATACAAATAGAAAAATCATTGCACATAATAAAAAAATATTATTTCTAATATTTATGAAATTCATAACTAATTAGACTTGCAAATGCTTCTTAGCTGCGTGAGTAACGACTCTTCCTCTAGGAGTTCTTTGTAAAAAGCCTATTTGCAATAAGAACGGTTCAACCACTGATTCCAATGTGGCAGGATCTTCACCTAATGCAGCCGCCAAAGGTTCAAGTCCTACAGGCCCTCCATTATGCAAATCAATTAATGATTTTAAAAATCTTCTATCCGATGCATCTAAACCTTTGTGATCTACACGATGCAGAGCCAAAGCTTCATCTACTATTTTCTCATCAATTGTTGTCATATTTCCTTGTACAGTTGCAAAGTCTCTTACTCTTCTGAGAAGTCTATTAGCAATTCTAGGTGTCCCTCTACATCTACATCCTATCTGATAACTTGCTTCTAAAGTAATAGAAACTCCTATTAGGTCAGCAGTTCTTTGAACAATGGTTTGGAGATCTTTAGCATTATAAAATTCTAATCTTTGAGTTATTCCGAATCGATCTCGCATCGGTGAACTTATTGATGCAGGCTTAGTTGTAGCTCCCACCATAGTAAAGGGAGGCAGACTAATTGATCGAATTTTGGCAGTACTTCCCTTCCCAATAGTGAGGTCTAATCTTCTATCTTCCATGGCTGGATATAACAGTTCCTCTGCAATTCGATTAAGTCTATGAATCTCATCAATAAAAATTAATTCACGTGGCTGAAGGTTAACTAATAAGCCAACAATATCTCTAGGGCGCTCAAGAGCTGGTGCACTAGTCACACGACATTTAACACCTAATTCTTCAGCAATAATCATCGACATAGTTGTTTTCCCTAAGCCAGGGGGGCCATAAAACAACAAATGATCTAATGCTTCACCTCTAGCTAAAGCAGCTTTAACTGATATTCCCAGAATCTCCTTCAAATCAAGCTGACCAATAAAATCATCAAAGGTTCTTGGTCTTAATGAATCATCCTTCGTTAAAGGAACTTCCTCAGTCAACAAATTTGCATTAACCAGCCTTTCTCTCCGTTGTTTCTTAGGAGATTCAGACTCATGCTTAATCGAAGATACAATTGCCATGTTGGAAGGGTAGTGTCATCTAGGCCAAATTGGAGTAAAAAGAAAAAATAATGACCCCAAAAAAGAACAAAAAATCCAATAACGATCACTCGCTCAATGGGAAAAGACGTTTAGCTGAAAATCGACAAGCAAGATATGAATACGAAATTATTGAGACACTAGAAACAGGTATTGAACTCTTAGGAACAGAAGTAAAATCAATACGAGCCGGCAAAGCTAACTTAAAAGATGGTTTTTGTTTAATTAAAAAAGGACAATTACAATTGCATAACGTTCATATCTCTCCTCATAAACAAGCCAGTGATTTCTTCAATCACGATCCATTAAGAATCAAAACTCTTCTTGCACATCGAAAAGAAATCAACAAGCTCAAAACAGGCTTAGATAAAAAAGGGCTAGCAATTATCCCATTAAGTATGCACTTAAAAGGTTCTTGGATCAAACTAATTATTGGTCTTGGTAGAGGACGTAAACTTCACGATAAAAGGGAACAAGATAAAATCAAACAATCAAATCGTGAAGTTAAAAATGCATTAAAGAGATATCAATAATTAATTCAAGAGGCAGAATCAAAAAACCTCATGAAATATGGATAAAATTTAAAAATCTTGATTTCAATACAAATAAGTGTAAAAAAAACGCTTAAGCAATCAAAAATCTCTTTCTATTTTTAATCAAGAAGGAGGCTGAAGGCTAACTGACTCTGGAGGAGGAGTGGGATCAGGATCAGCTATAAGCATATGTTGGAGAACAATTTCTGGGCGTTCACTATCCCGCCACCTGATTCTATAAGCAGGCATTTTCGTTCCCCTACTTGTAGTTTGCTCAACTGGTTCCATAACCCAACCGCGCCTAGAACGGCCCTGAGGATTTCGCTTCACAACCGCATCTGCGTGTTTAAAACGAAAGCCGACTCTCTCTCCACTCATCTGCAAAAAACTACTACTCGATCAATTATCCACTTTGATGGGTCAATTTCCAGTGTGCGAACCATTAAGTTCTGGACGAAGTAAAGGAAAAGCAATGACATCTCTTATAGATGGGCTGTCGGTGAAGAGCATTACCAATCTGTCAATCCCTATACCTAATCCACCTGTAGGAGGCATTCCGACCTCCAATGCATTAATAAAATCCTCATCAACTCCATTAGCTTCTAAATCCCCCGCCTGTCGACGCTCCTGCTGCAAATTCAAGCGATCCCTTTGATCAATAGGATCAATTAATTCGCTAAAAGCATTAGCAGTTTCTCGACCAGCAATAAAAAGTTCGAAACGCTCTACCAAACCTTCTTTAGATCTATGTTTCCTTGCTAATGGTGATATCTCAACTGGGTAATCCATCACAAAAGTTGGCTGTATTAATTTCGACTCAACAGCCTGCTCGAAGGCCTCATTCAACAATCTACCTACACTATCAGCCTTCTCAGGGGTCTCAAGACCAGCCTGATGCATCTGAAGAGTCGCCTGAGTTAAATCATCTCCAAATGCAAAGAAATCAATTCCAGTAGCCTCTAGAACTAGTTCATGCATTGTTGCTCTTCTCCAAGGAGGGGTTAAATCGAGTTGCACACCTTGATATGCAATTTTGGTGGAACCACAAATCTCGCTACAAACAGATGAAATCAAGTCCTCTGTCAAATTCATCATCTCTAAATAATCAGCAAATGCCTGATATATTTCAACTGAAGTAAATTCAGGATTATGGCGAGTGCTAATGCCCTCATTTCTAAAGATTCTGCCTAACTCATAAACCTTTTGAAAACCGCCAACAACTAATCTTTTTAAATGTAATTCTGTGGCAATTCTTAAATATAAAGGCAAATCAAGAGTGTTGTGATGAGTAATAAATGGTCGAGCCTCTGCACCTCCTGCCTCGGATTGCAAAACAGGTGTTTCAATTTCTAAAAACTCTTTATCGTCAAGCCAACGCCGAATTCCACTTACCATTAAGGCTCTTCTTCTGAAAGTCTTTCGTGATTGTGGGGTAACAATTAAATCTAAATATCTTTGTCTATATCTTTTTTCCACATCAGCAAGTCCATGCCATTTATCTGGCAAAGGTTGCAATGACTTACTCAACATTTGCCAAGAAGAAACCTTTATTGAAAGCTCTCCACGCTCAGTGCGCTTCAATGTCCCTTCTACTCCAATCCAATCACCAGAATCGACCAAAGTAGTTATGTTTTGGAAATTCGAACCTTCTTGAACTTCAGAGTTTTTATTTAATGTTGCCTTGTCGAGAAAAAGCTGAATAGAGCCACTTTCATCAGCCAATGTAAAAAAAGCTAGTTTGCCCATAACTCGCCTGGACAGAATTCTTCCTGCAATCACCACAGCGTCATTTTTTTCCTGCCCATTCAACAAATCCTTATATTCTTTTTGTAGTGATGCTGCTCTATGAGTTGGTTGAAAATTCAAGGCATAAGGACCATTTCCCAACTCTTGCAAGGCTTTAGCCTTTTCTAAGCGAGTCTCTCTTAATTCAGACAAGGAACATTTTGCAAACAATCAGATTTAAGATTAGATCCAGTTCAGCAGATGATATTGATTTCAATATATCTAACTAGCAATTGCACCTGGAAATTCACCAGTCCGCTGTGAAGCATATCCAATACCTCGAACAGTAAGAATCAATTCTGGATTGCGAGGGTCAGGTTCAAGCTTCCCTCTTAAGCGAGCAACATAAACATCCACCACTCTTAAATCTGCTGCTCTTCTAGGAGGGTAACCCCAAAGTTGCTCCAAGATCTCTGCTCTAGGTACAACACGTCCTGGGTCTCGGAACAACAATTCCAATAAACTAAATTCTGTATAAGTCAGTCCTATACGATCTCCTGCACGACTAACTTGCCGTCTGTTTGTATCAACAACTAGATCTCCAAGCTTCATAACACCTTGTCCTGAAGGGACTTCTCTTGTCTCAGTCACAGAAGGTACTGGGCCAACTCTCCTCAAAATTGTTGCTATTCTTGCCTCTAATTCCTTAGGGCTAAAAGGCTTGGCAAGGTAATCATCTGCACCTAGATCTAACCCAGCCACTCTTTCAGAGATAGCTTCTAAAGCAGTCAGAAAAATAATTGGGACACATGACTCAGCTCTGATTCTTCGACAGACAGCAAAGCCATCCATTTTTGGAAGCATTACATCGAGAACAATCAGATCAGGTGCTTCTCTATGAAACACCTCCAAAGCTTGCTCACCGTCTTGAGCTGATACAACCTGATAGCCAGCAAGATTAAGCCTTGTAACCAAGACCTTAAGCACTGCTGGCTCATCATCTACAACCAAAATGGAGGTCATGAGATTAGATGTCGCCTTTGAAACAGAGCCATTAATAATTTGATGCAGTAATGGACTCTCCTTGAAAATGAATAGTTCACATCCAAGGCTAGTAACCATAACCTCTCGACCCAATCTAAAAGACAAGGAGGCAAGCAATAAATAAGTATTTTTTCGAATTTTTTAAGATTTCAAATTGTTTTATAATGTTTAGTTTTCCATGCAACCACTAGCCATGAACAGAGAAGTGGAGCAATTAAGCCAGTAATTAAGGATTGCGCGAGCAAAGTATGAATAGCAGAAGCATTGAACCAGTAAAATGAGGAAAAGGAATGAAATATCAATTTCTGAGCCCACAATGAGCAACCAACAAGAAGAGTACCTACTAGAGCAAGAAACCCATAATTGAAAGATGGTTCCAATTTTTCATGCTTTCTACCAAGTCGACCCCAGCAAAAACCAAGAATCACGAAAGAGGGCAAGTAACTTGCGTCGCCAAGGGTTAATGAATCCGCAATCAAACCTATACTTACTGCCGCAAGCACTCCCCAAGTAGAACCAAATTTCAAAGAGAAAGGTAACATCCAAATAATTGGCCAGCATGGTCCTACTCCCTGAATTTTGAGCCAATTAGGTGATAAAAGTATCAAAAATGGAATGCAAATAAAAGAACAAAAAATACGAAAATTTCTCATAGTTTTTTCAGCACTTGAACCCAGTCAATAGCTTCAGGAGATGCATTTAATTGAACTATTGCAGAAGGAGACGGTAAGAATTTATTGTTAATAACTTTAATAGTTCCAATTGGCAAGTTAGGTGGTAGTAATGTACTCGCTGGTGATGTAACAACAAAATCTCCCACTTCGGCATTGCTATCTTTATCAAAGAAAGTTAATTTGGGTCTATTCGTACCTAATCCAATTAATATTCCATGGCGCTTTGCACCTAAAACCCACGCACCAACTTTACTCCCTGGAGATGTTAGTAACTGCACTCTAGATGTAAAAAAAGAAGTGCTATCAATAAGTCCTAATAAACCTCCTGGTCCAATTACTGCATCACCTATTTCTATTCCATCTTTTTTACCTTTATTTAATTCTAATTGATGCCACCAACCTTTAGAAGAACGTGATATTACAGCTGCTGAAATACGATCAGTTCCTGATGAACTTTTAAGAGCAAGGATTTCTCTAAGTCTTTTATTATCTTCTTCTAAGGATTGCAGTCTGATGTCATGCTCAAAGTAATTAGCTTTTACAAGCCATTCTCTTTGGGCAGGTCCAGGCCATAAAGGTCTGGTCAAAAGACTATAAAAATCAAGAAAAACAGATCCTTTCGTGAAACGTATAAAATACACGACTAAAAAAAATACTAATAACGACCAAAACTTACCTTTGTATAACCAACGAAATCTTATTTTTGAAAATAGATTACTCATAGAGTTAATCCCTAAGAGCATTCCTAGCAAAATCTGGTGTATCTAAAACTCTTCTCAAATGCTTAAAATCATCAAGCACTTGACCACATCCATTTACAACACATAGCAAAGGGTCTTCTGCAACGTGAGTAAAGATTCCAGTTTCGTGGCTCAGCAGATCACTTATCCCTCTTACTAAAGCGCCTCCCCCAGCAAGCATTATTCCTCTATCAACAATATCTGCAGCTAATTCTGGTGGTGTTCTCTCCAAAGTCCTTTTGACGGCATCAACAATCTTATTAAGAGGTTCCGCCATGGCTTCTCTTAGTTCCCCTGCCTTCAAATTGATTGATCTTGGCAAACCAGAAAGCAAATGCAAACCTCTAACATCAATAGATTGCAAATCAAAGTCATTAGAAGGAAATGCCGAGCCTATTTTAATTTTGATATCTTCAGCAGTTCTTTCTCCTACGACTAAATTATGAACTTTTTTCAAATAAAGAGCTATTGAATCATTTATTTCATCGCCAGCGACGCGAACAGATTCACTGAGAACGGTCCCCCCCAGGCTTAGCACTGCCACTTCTGTTGTACCTCCGCCAATGTCAACAATCATTGTTCCTATGGGTTCAGTAACTGGAAGGGAAGCTCCAATCGCTGCCGCTACAGGTTCATCAATTAAATGGACTTCTCTAGCTCCCGCCAAGCCAGCTTCTCGCACAGCCCTCCTTTCTACCCCTGTTACACCACTGGGGATACCAATGACCAATCGAGGAGAAATAATTCCTCTTCCCTCATTACATTTTTGAATAAAAGTTTTAAGCATTTGCTCAGCTGCATCAAAATCTGCAATCACTCCATCTCGTAAAGGTCGCACTGCCCTTATATTTCCAGGTGTCCGACCTAACATAAGTTTGGCATCGTTACCCACTGCTAACGGGATACCATCCTCTAGATCCATAGCAACAACTGATGGTTCTTGCAGAACAATCCCCTTGCCGGAAACATAGATCAAGGTATTAGCTGTCCCAAGATCAATGCCAATATCTCGGGATAATTTGAAACGACTAAAAAACACGGATTTCGATCATTTTGCGAATCATAAAGACAGTCCAATTAAGATTGAATCATTATTTAGCAACCAATAAACATTGGGAGTCATCCATGAGCGTTAATTCAGTTACTCTTGTTGGAAGAGCAGGCCGAGATCCTGAAGTTCGATATTTCGAGTCTGGCACGGTCGTTGCGAATCTCACACTCGCTGTAAATAGAAGAAGCAAAGAGGATGAGCCAGATTGGTTTAATTTAGAAATTTGGGGAAAACAAGCTCAGGTAGCAGCTGATTATGTAAAAAAAGGATCTTTAATTGGCATCACCGGTAGTTTCAAATTAGACACTTGGAAAGATCGAAATACGGGAGAAACTCGCAATAAGCCAGTGGTACGTGTAGACCGACTTGAGTTACTTGGATCGCGAAAAGATAGTGAAATGAGTAATCCACAAAATCAATCTAATTATTCATCCAGACAAACTGACGAAGAAATTCCCTTCTAAATAAGTCTTTACTTTAGAAAACTAACTATTTTTTTTACGTATAGTTCTTAAAAGAAAAATCAACACTGAAGCAGAAATGATGCAAACTAAAATTATTTTAGAAAAACTAGCATAAGGTTTAATCCAGATCGCGACAATGTTATATCCATCTCTTAAGTAAAAGCCTGCAATTGTCAAAAACAAAGTCCAAATTAGGCTACCTGCAGTTGTCCATACCAAAAAAGGAAATAATGGCATTAATTCAATGCCAGCAGGTACTGAGATTAGAGTCCTTATGCCAGGTATCAAACGTCCCCAAAAAACCAATGAGTTTCCATATCGAGCAAACCATCTCCTACTTTTTGACAATTCTAATGGGCTAATACCCATCCAAGAACCATACTTAGAAAGCCAAATTTCTAGTTTTTCTTCATTGACTAATCTTCCAATTCCATACCAAGGTAAGGCTCCTAATACAGTCCCAATCAAGCCAGCTAAAACAACAGGAATAAAAGCTAACTGTCCCTGATGAACATAGAAGCCACCTAATGGCATAATCAATTCAGATGGAATAGGTGGAAAAAGATTCTCAAGAAACATTGCAAATAAAATTGCGATATAACCAAACCATTGACTAGTTTCTACAGCATTGTTTATAAGTTTCGGTAAAAATGTAACTACATCTGTTATTTCCATAAAAACATTTTAGGGTATAAAAAAAATAATTAGAGATAAGAACCAATATACAAAAAATAATTAATATCGATACTGATCTGATTTAAAAGGTCCATCAACTGGAACATTTATATACTTTGCCTGTTCAGAAGTTAACTTAGTGAGCCGCGCACCGATCTTGTCAAGATGCAACATTGCAACCATTTCATCAAGATGCTTTGGAAGAACATACACTTTGTTTAGATATTCTGAACCCTTAGTAAACAATTCCATTTGAGCTAACACTTGATTGGTAAAAGAATTACTCATTACAAAGCTAGGATGGCCAGTGGCACATCCTAGATTAACCAAACGACCTTCAGCTAAAAGTATTATTTTATTACCACTCGGTAAAGTTATATGGTCAACTTGTGGTTTTATATTTTCCCATTCATAAGATTTCAACGAAGACACGTCAATTTCATTATCAAAATGACCAATGTTACAAACGATTGATTCATCTTTCATTCGAATTAAATGTTCGTGTCTAATCACTTGAAAGTTACCTGTTGCAGTAACAAAAATGTCAATATCTTCTACCACATCATCCAGTCTGACAACTCTATAACCCTCCATTGCAGCCTGGAGCGCACATATGGGATCTATTTCAGCAATCATTACTGTTGCACCTAACCCTCGCAAGGATTGAGCACATCCTTTACCCACATCACCATAGCCAATAACAAGAGCCACCTTTCCAGCAACCATGACATCTGTAGCTCTTTTAATTCCATCAACTAAAGATTCTCGACATCCATAAAGGTTATCAAATTTACTTTTAGTAACAGAGTCATTAACATTAATTGCCGGGAAAATAAGCTCTCCAGATTTTTCCATTTGGTATAAACGAGCTACACCAGTTGTAGTTTCTTCAGTTACACCTTGAATAGAAGATATGGTTCTGGAATAAAAATGTGAATCTTGCGATAATTTCCCCTTGATTGATGAGAAAAGAGCAACTTCCTCTTCATTAGTAGGATTAGACAAGATAGAAATATCTTTTTCTGCCTTAGTGCCAAGAATTAATAATCCAGTTGCATCACCTCCATCATCAAGAATCATATTTGCTTGAGCTTCATTACCCCATTCAAAAATCTTATGAGTATAGCTCCAATATTCATCTAATGATTCTCCTTTTTCAGCAAAAACTGGAATCCCTGCTTCAGCAATTGCTGCTGCCGCATGATCTTGAGTAGAAAAAATATTGCAAGAAGCCCATCTCACTTCTGCTCCAAGAGCCACTAAAGTTTCTATAAGAACCCCTGTTTGTATTGTCATATGAAGACTTCCAGCGATTCTGGCACCTCTCAAAGGTTTTTCATGTTTATATTTTTGTCTTAATGCCATCAAACCTGGCATCTCAGTCTGAGCTATTGCAAGTTCTTTCCGCCCAAATGATGCCTGACTAATATCTTTAACTATATAGTCGGAATTCTTGTCAGAGGTATTGAGATTGTTTTCAGTGGCTACAAGCATAATTAAAACTCGTCTAAGAAGATGGTGAATCAGAACTCTGAAAAAAAATCCAAAGTGCCTCAATCTTATATTCAGCAATCTAACTGCTTATGTTGGCCGCTAGAGAATGTTGAATCAACGATTGAATTTGGTATAACGCTAACAAGAAAATTCCCAAATCTAGAAATTCTTTTATTGCAAGGGCCATTAGGTGCTGGCAAAACAACATTAGTCAAAGGGATTGCAAAAAGTCTTGGAATAGAAGAACCAATCACTAGCCCAACTTTTCCCTTAGCACAGCACTATCTATCTGGAAGGCCTCCTCTATTACATTTAGACCTTTATCGCCTAGATGACTCTCAAGCCGCAAACGAATTATTTCTTCAAGAAGAAGAAGAGATGAGAGAGTTGGGTGGAATCATGGTTATTGAATGGCCTGAAAGATTATCGCTTGAACTTCCTGAAGCTTGGCAAGCAAAAATAGATTATATACATAATGAGGTAGGTAGAAGTATTGAATTACAGGTTCCAAAATTAAGAAATTAACTTTGAGACATCATCAAAAGTTGGTTGAGCTTCAATTGCACCAAGGCCTCCGCAAACAAAGGCACCACATGCCATAGCAAATTCAACAATCTCTTCAGCTTTCTCAAACTCAATATCGGATCTACATGTTGATAAAAGCTTAAATATTATTCCTGACATAAAAGCGTCTCCAGCGCCAGTAGTATCAATAATTTGCCTAGGCTGAATTACTTCTTTCTGACCATAATTATTATTCAACAACCATTTAACCGGCTTTGCTCCATCGGTAACTAATACATCAGGTTCTCTAGGTAATTGTTTAGATATTCCTAATGGATCATCAGTATTAAAAAACCAAACAGCTTCTTCTTTTGCAAGTTTAATAAGGGAAGCGGATTTCAGTATTGGTGCAATCTTATCAATTGCAATTTGATTGGGACCCAAATCTTGAACATAGGATTTGTCCCAAAAGGTAGGACGCCAATTAACATCCAATCCTATTTGTATACCAGTCTTAAGTGCAACATCAACAACCCATCGCAACGATTCTGAAGAAATAATACTTGCCAAAGGTATTGTCCCGATTAGCAACCATTTAGCATTGACAGATAAAGCATTCCATTGATCTTTCAAAATATTTTGATCAATAAATTGATCAGCAAAGCCCTCTCCAAAGTCACCTTCAAATCCTCCAAATGTTCTATCACCTTGATCATCACGAGTAACCAAAACAATACGAGTAGGTCGCTTATTATCAACTTGCAAACCTTCGATACTCACTCCACGTTCATCAAGCAAATCCTGAAAATTCTGACCTATCAAGTCATTACCAATAGCACCTATTAAAGAAACTTCGGACCCTAGCTTTGCTAAAGCACATGCAACATTCGCTGGGGCACCACCAAAACGATCTTCTGATTCATTAGCCAATACCTCTATTGAGCCAAGAGGACCAAGACGATCAATCAAAGCTTCACCAATGCATAAAACTTGAGCTGGTTTCATAAATATCAATACTAATTGTCTAGTCTAAACTAATATTTTCAGCATGACTGTTAGAATCTAAATTCAGGTATTTTTTTAGGCTTGAAATAATTTTAATATTTGCATTAGGAAAAGGGAAATTCACCAGTTCCTTAGGGTATACCCATAGTATTTTCTGACTTTCCAACGGTTGGGGTATACCACTCAACCATTTACAAATATGAACTATAAAATGTAATGTCTTATGAGTATATTTATGCTCAAAACTAATAAGATTAACTCCTACTTCGACTTCAACTCCTATCTCTTCCCTCAACTCTCTTGCAATAGTAATATCGATTGATTCGTTGTTATTTTTTTTCCCGCCTGGAAACTCCCACATGCCACCCATACTAGCTTTCTCAAGACGCTGAGCGATTAAAATCTGACCCTTTCTATTAATAATAATTCCAACCCCAATAATTTCATTGGGAATCTTTTTATTCATCATTTGGACCGGGAAGAAAACAGGTTTAGATTGAGAAAATGCAATACATTTACTCTTTAATGGACAAATGGTACATCTAGGTTTCTTTGGTGTACAAATATTAGCGCCTAAATCCATTAAGGCTTGATTAAAATTTCTTGGGAAATCTTTAGAAAGCAAGCTTAAGCTTAAACTCCACAATCTTTTCTCATCTTTTTTTAATGGTACATTACTAGCTATTAACCTGCTTAATACTCTTTTCACGTTACCATCTAAGATTGGAAAAGGTAAATTAAAACACGAGGATAAAATACTTCCCGCAGTACTTCGACCAATACCTGGCAAGGCCATCCATACTTCTATAGATTGTGGCCATCGCATAGCTTTATCAAAGTCATCAGGTCCAATTAACTCATATAAAGCTTGTGCGGATTTATACAATCTTTTAGCCCGGTTATAATAACCTAATCCTTGCCAGCAAAGTAAAACTTTTTGCTCATCTGAGATAGCTAAAACTTTCAAATCTGGAAAAATCTCTACCCATCTTTGCCAAAATGGAAGAACAACTTTTAATTGAGTTTGTTGGAGCATTATCTCTGCAATCCAAATTTTATATGGATCCAAAAATTCAGTGAGCTTGGGTTCCTGACCTTTCTGATTTAGTTTCCAAGGAAGATGATGTCTACCATTTATGGAAAACCATTCAAGAAGCAGTCTTCTAATCTCTTCAACATCACATGCTTCCAATTTAAACTCTAAGGAGCCAGTCACTTGACAGACATAGAAAAAAAATTGTGGGATTGGCAAACGCAAGAAGTTGCATGGCAAGTTTCAGGAGAATCTGTTCAATCTCCGTTGGCAATAGTCTTAATTCATGGCTTTGGGGCATGCAAAGAACATTGGAGAGGTAATCAAGAAGTCCTTGGTCAAATTGCTCCCTGCTATGCAATTGATTTAATTGGTTTTGGTAATAGTAGCCAACCAGAATCATACCTTAAGGGAGAAGAAAGGCTTCCTAAAAGTTTTTATTATTGTTTTGATAATTGGAGCGAGCAGATTGTAAGTTTCTGTAATCAAATAATCAAGAAACCAGTTATATTAATTGGTAATTCTATTGGTGGAGTAATTGCTTTAAATGCATCAAAATCTTTATCTATAGATTGCAAAGGTGTGATTTTGATTGATTGCGCCCAGAGAATTATGGATGACAAAAGATTATCAGAACAACCATTATTGATTCGCCTTATAAGACCTTTAATTAAAAAATGTGTAAGACAAAGATTTCTTAGTAAATTGATTTTTAAAAATGCTGCAAAACCTTCTTTTATTAAAAATATATTAAAAATTGCTTATCCCAGTGGATCAAATATAAATAATGAGTTGATAGATATTTTATATAGGCCAACGCAAAGAGTACAGGCAGATGAAGCATTTAGAGGCTTTATTAATCTATTCAATGATCACTTAGCACCAGAAATAATGAAAGGTTTAAATATCCCAATTGATTTAATCTGGGGAGAAAAAGACCCTTGGGAGCCAATTGGAATGGCTCAGGATTGGTATAAATCAATCAATTGCATTCGATCACTAGAAGTTATTCCTGATGCAGGACATTGTCCGCATGACGAGAAACCAGAGATAGTGAATAAATTCCTCATAAACATTATTCAACAAGCCATATAAGCTTCTACAGAATCTCCCAATTTTCTTAGTCCCTTTAATCCATCTCTTTCAAGATTTCTCACACGATCTCTACTAATTCCTAATACTCGACCTATTCCAGTCAAGCTCATAGGATCATCACCAGTCATGCCATAGCGCATTTTTAATACCCTATTCTGAAGTTCTGGCAATTGCTGAAGCAATCTTTCTAAATCTCCTTTCATACAATCATTTTCAATTTTTTCAGAGGGCAAATGATCTTCACTCGACAAAAGATCTAATAAAACTGTATCTTCACCATCTCCTATGTTCTTCTCTAAACTAACAGGTTGACTAACTCTGCTCATTAGATCTTTTACCTCAGTTTCTGGCAAATCTACATATTCCGCCAATTCTTGAAGAGTTGGAGTCCTAGAAAGTTGTTGACTTAATTCTCTTTGACCTTTTTTAAGTTTATTCAACAATTCAGTGATATGAATGGGAAGTCTTATTGATCGACTCTTCTCAGCGATGGCTCTAGTAATACCTTGCCTAATCCACCAATAAGCATATGTGGAAAACTTATATCCTCTTTTAGGATCAAATTTTTCTACACCACGAACCAATCCAATAGTTCCCTCCTGAATAAGATCCAAGAGCTCCATATTCCTTTTGGTATATTTTTTAGCGACACTGACGACTAACCTTAAATTTGCAGAAACCATTCGTTCTTTTGCTCTTAGACCACTATTAAATCTTTTCTTAACCTGAAGAGCGGATAATCCAACCTCCTTTCCCAACAATTCAAGTGAAGGCTTCTCTCCTAAATTATTTTCTAATGCTAATTGAGCGCGTTCTAGAGTCATTAACTCTTGAACTTTTCTACCTAAAGTAATTTCTTGCTCATGAGATAACAAAGGAACCCTTCCAATATCACGTAAATACGAACGAACAAGGTCTATATCAGAAATAGCTTTTTCCGAAGGAACATCCAAATGTTTTTGATCTGAAGACTTTCCCACCTCAGGCAACATAGCTTTATTGAGTTTTATTAAGCTTACTACTAAGAATTGTAAAGATCAAATTTTACACTTTTTTTTACAGAAATATAAGTATATATGCCTAGCAAGTGATCACATTGTGCTAAGCAGCCAAGATGCTGTCCTGAGATAAATCAAAACCCCAGCGACATCTGTAGCCGTAGTAATAAAAGGTGCAGACATTAAGGCAGGATCTAAGCCCATTCGATCAAACAATAATGGCAAAGCCGCTCCAGCTGTCGCCGCCAAAGTAGTAATTGCAAGAAGACTGATCCCAACAGCAGTAGCCACAATCGGGCCTTCTCCTTGCCACCATGCGAAAGGCACAACGACAAGCAACATCAATAATCCAAGCAAAGCCCCTGCCAAAGCTTCGCGAATAACAGCTTTAATTACTCCTAAAGTTTGAATACGTTGAGTACTTAAACCCCTGATTACAACAGTAGAACTTTGAGCTCCAACATTCCCTCCTGCTCCAATTAGCAATGGAATGAAAGCAGCCAACAAAACAACTTCCTTCAAGACCTCATCATTCATCGCTATTACCTGCGTGGTCAGTCCATTCGCAACAACTAAAACAGCTAACCAGACAACTCTTCTCCGGGCTACCACAAATAAATCACTCTGGAAATAATCATCTTCATCGCCTGCTTGAACAGCACCTGCTGCATAAATATCTCGTGTAGCCTCTTGCTCGATGACATCTATAACATCATCAACAGTAACTATCCCAACCAACCTTCGTTCGCGATCAACTACTGGCAAAGCCAAAAAATCATACCTTTGGATAGCTCTTGCTACCTCTTCTTGATCTGTATCAGTCCTAACATTAACAACATCGCGAGTCATCACCTCACCAATTAACGATTGGGGATCAGCTGTTACTAAATCCCTAAGAGAAAGTATCCCAGTTAAATGTCTTTCCTTATCAGTCACGTACAGGCTATAAATTGTTTCTGTATAAGGTGCTCTGTGTCTGACAATGGTTAAAGCTTGAGATGCAGTATCAGTCTCTTTCAAGTCAATAAACTCTGTGGTCATAAGCCTTCCAGCGGTCTCAGCTTCATATCCCAACAACTCAGCAGTCACTCGTCTTTCTGAAGGACTTAATTCGGCTAATAACCTTCTAACAACTTTCGCAGGCAATTCATCGAGCAGCCTCACTCTGTCATCTGGAGACATCTCCTCAACAAGTTCAAGAACCTCACTAGAGCGCAACCGATCCAAAAGGCTTTGCTGCACAGATGGCTCTAAATACTCATAGACTTCTATAGCTTCATTCTTATTAAGCAATCGAAAAGCTAAGGCTTGTAAAATCATTGGTAAATTTCCAATAGCCTGAGCTATATCAACAGGCTGCACAGGTCCCAACAAACTCTTGACACCGTGATAATTTCCAGCAGCCAACAAATCCTCAAGGTCATGGGCCACAGCCTCTGCAAAATGCGGCCCGCTAACTATTGATGATTTTCCGTTAGATGCCCCAGTTGACTTTTCCATCTGCGGAGCAGTAAAGATTACTATTTTATTACTAAGATCTGATTATGTTAATTAGCTAATTCAATGTCCATCAATATACAGAAAGTTGAAGTTCTCTCAGCCAACAAGCAAAAGGTCAATTTAGGCAAGTACCAAGGCCAAGTTCTTCTAATAGTTAATGTCGCCAGCAAGTGCGGTTTCACAAAACAGTATTCAGGCTTAGAAAAACTACAAAAGACATATAAAGATCAAGGTTTTCAAGTGCTTGGATTCCCTTGCAACGACTTTGGAGGACAAGAGCCAGGTTCTTTGGATGAGATTAAAGAATTTTGCAGCACTAATTACAATGCAACATTTGAATTATTTGACAAAGTGCATGCAAAAGGAAAAACTACTGAACCATTTACAACATTAAATCAAGCTCAACCTACTGGAGATGTTGCTTGGAATTTTGAGAAATTTCTTATTAGCAAAACTGGTACCGTAGTAGGCCGTTATAAAAGTGCTATTGAACCAACTGATAAAGATCTAATAAAAGCAATTGAAGCAGAATTAATTAAATAATCTTTTGACAATTTGATTACCAGCTAAAGCTGATAGAAATCCTAAGAAAAACATTTTAAATATCAGAAGAATTACAGCATAAAATGCTCCTTGAAGAATTAACTCTACGCATTGAACAATCCACGCACTAAAAGTAGTTAACGATCCACAAAAACCAAATACAAGTATAAATTTTAATCGGTCGTTAATTGAAAATCCATAAAGTGCACCTATCAAAAAAGAACCAATTAAGTTCACCAGCATTACATCATTTAGATAAAAACGAAGTAAAGCCCCAGGTATTGCTCCTAGAGATACAAGAAGAAAGATCTGAAAATAATTACTTGGGTATTTCAATATCTATTTCAAAGACAAGAGAGACCCAAAAAATGCAGCCAATAAACTTAAGGCTAAAGAATTAATAAATAAGTAAAGAAATCTGTGCATTTTTTGTTGATCCAGAAGAGATATCAGATCTTGAATAAAACTTGAGAAAGTACTGAGACTGCCTAAGAAACCTACAGAAAAAAATAAAAAAAGTTCGGATGAAAATATAAACATATCTATTCTTGAATAAGAAGAAATTATCCACCCCAACAAAAATGATGAGATAATATTTAATACACAAGTATTCAAGTAAGTTTCGTAACGAAAAAACAATCTGTTTATAGATATGTATGTTCTAAGATTTGATCCTAAAGAAGCTCCAACACAAATACAAAGAACTGATTGCCAATTAGTCAAACCTATCAAAATTCACCCAACCTCTAGTAGGAACTCCAATTTTATCCAATAACGGTAATGAACTTATTTTAACTTGCATCCAATTATTACCTGCGTCATTTTTCCAGAATCTAAGTGATTGCATGGTGATACCTAGAGGAACTTGAATCAAAACCGAGGAATTCATAGATGGGCTAACTCTTAAATCGCAACATTCTCCAGACATTAATTGGTTGGTTTTTACAGTTTTAATAGGCTCAATTAAACTCTTTTGCGCTCCACCCGCAGGCAAAGAAATAGGAATTAATAGAGCAATAGATAATAACCAACTCCATTGAATAGATGAAATAAATATACTCATTAGATGTCTAAAGTAGCCATGTCCATTTCTAAACTATGAGTTTCAATAAATTCTCTCCTTGGTGCTACCTTATCACCCATCAGAATTGTAAAGATTCGATCAGCTTCTAATGCATCTTCTATTTCTACTCTTTTCATCATCCGCGTCGTTGGGTCCATTGTTGTTTCCCAAAGTTGCTTAGGCATCATTTCTCCAAGGCCTTTAAATCTCTGAATTGTATAGTTAGCTTTTTCTCCAAAACTAGAAAGAGTTTTTTGCAAGTCAGATTCGTTATAGCAATAAGTATGATTTTTTCCACGCTCTACTTTATAAAGTGGTGGGCAAGCAATGTATATATATCCTCCTTCAACTAATTCTTTTTGATAACGATAGAAAAATGTTAATAATAGTGTGCGGATATGAGCGCCATCTACATCAGCATCCGTCATAATTACCACTCTATGATATCTAAGGTTCTTCTCCGAAAACTCCTCACCTTTAATTCCCAAACCAAGAGCTGTGATTAATGACTGTATTTCAGTATTCTTATAAATTTTGGCATCATCAGTTTTTTCAATATTTAATATCTTCCCTCTCAAAGGAAGGATAGCTTGGAACTTTCTATCGCGACCTTGTTTTGCTGAGCCCCCAGCAGAATCACCCTCTACAATATAAATTTCAGACTCAGAAGGGTCTCTAGAACTACAATCTGCAAGTTTCCCTGGAAGTGTGGAACTTTCTAAAACGCTTTTACGACGAACAAGCTCCCGTGCCCGTCTTGCGGCTTCAGCAGCATTAAAAGCTTGAATAGCTTTCTCTAAAATTAAATCTATAACAGCAGGATTAAACTCTAAATATTTACTAAGCTCTTCACCAGTCAAGCTGTCTACAATTCCTCTAACTTCTGTATTGCCTAATTTCGTTTTAGTTTGCCCTTCAAATTCCGGCTCAGGAACTTTCACAGATAAAACAACTGTTAAACCTTCTCTAATATTTTCACCTGCAAGATTCGAATCACCTTCTTTACGCTTCCCTCTTTTTTTAGCAAATGTATTAAGAGTACGAGTTAAAACAGTTTTCAAACCTTCAATATGAGTTCCACCATCTACTGTTCTTATGTTATTTGCAAAACCAAGAATGTTATCTGAATAAGCATCTACGCACCATTGCAGTGCCGCCTCGACCTGAACACCATCTTTCTCAGAGTTAACATATATAATCTCAGGATGAAGTTTATCTTTTTCAGTATTAATATATTCAACATATTCTTTAATTCCACCTTCATAAAGGTATTTTTCCTCATGATATTTATTTTCAGGATCTGAAGTTTTATTTCGTTCATCTCTAAAAACAATACTTACTCCCCCATTCAAATAAGCAAGCTCTCTTAATCGAGAAGATAAAATATTATAATCAAACTGAATTCCTCCTGTAAATATTTCTGTATCTGGTTTAAAGCAAACAGTTGTACCAGTGTAATTTTTAGAGCCTGATTGAGGTTCAGATTCCAAACTACCTATCGGAACTCCTCTCTCAAATCTTTGAAAATGTGATTTACCTTGCCTCTTAACCGTTACTTCAACCCACTCACTTAATGCATTAACTACAGAAACCCCTACACCATGCAAACCACCTGAAACTTTATAGCCACCATCCCCGAATTTTCCACCAGCATGTAAAACCGTCAGAACAGTCTCTAAGGCGCTCTTACCAGTTCGTGGATGAATATCAGTAGGAATACCTCGTCCATTATCACTAATAGAAGCTGAGCCATCTTTCCTCAATACAACATTTATCTCATTGCAATGACCCGCCAATGCTTCATCTACAGCATTATCAACCACTTCATAGACTAGATGATGCAATCCTCTTGGACCTGTAGACCCTATATACATCCCAGGTCTCTTCCTGACTGGCTCTAACCCCTCGAGGACTTGAATCTGTTCCGCACCGTAGGCGCTTTGGACCTTAGAATCTTTGCTCATGCGAATTCTTGGGAAGCAGGAAAGATTGTTTGTAAAACCAGCATTAACAAGAAAACTCTTCCTGAAACTTCAATTTACCATTGGTATCAGAGAAAGTCTGTGGTTAAATTCCAAAACTAAATTAAAGAAATTGATTTTTGGTAAGAATGAACAAAGAAAAACTTGTTCGCACGAATCATGAATAATCGCAAACCTCTAGTAATTGCCTTGTTAGGTCCAACTGCCAGTGGAAAAACCAATCTTGCAATTGAAATAGCTCAAAAGCTTAATTTAGACATCCACAATATTGATTCAAGACAGATTTATGTAGATATGGACATAGGAACAGCCAAACCAACCAAAGAGCAACAAAAAAAGGTACCTCACTTTCTCATAGATCTTTGCCTGCCCAACCAAAGAATCTCTTTACATGAATTTCAAAATCAAGCAACTTTATCAGTAAAAAAAAGTTTAAAAAAAAGCAGAGTAGTATTACTTGTTGGAGGAAGTGGCTTATACATGAAATCAATTACCGAAGGACTTTCACCACCAGCAGTACCAGCTCAAGTCCTATTAAGAGAAGAGTTAAATAAACTAAAAAAAATAGAATGCCACCAATTACTAGAACACTGTGATCCTCTTGCAGCGGAGAAAATACATCCACAAGACTCAGTTAGAACAATCAGGGCATTAGAAGTTTTTTATTCCACTGGGCAACCAATTAGCCTTCAACAGAGTATTCAACGACCACCGTGGGATATCTTAGAAATAGGCTTAAATCCAGAAAACCTTCGAGAAAGAATTTCACAAAGAACAAAAGAAATATATGAAATGGGATTACTAGATGAAACGAAACAATTAATATGTAAATATGGATGGGACTTAGAGCTTTTAAATACAATCGGATATGAAGAGGCAAAATCTATCATTAAAGGACAGCTATTTCACGAGGAGGCAATTACAATAACTACTAAGAGAACATGCCAATTTGCTAAGCGACAAAAAACTTGGTTTAGAAATAAACATAATCCAAAGTGGCTAAATGATGAAGAGCCGCTTCAAGAGGCATTATCTTTAATAGAAGAAGCTTTATTGTGATGAACATAAAAGCTCAAATCGTCCTTCTTGGTCTGAACTGCCCCCTTATCTACTGAATGCCACCACGTCCCCGTTTCGATCGTCGCGCTCCTGAAAGAGAGTTGCCAAACATTAATGAAAGGATTAGCCATCCCAAGCTTCGCGTAGTTGATTCAGATGGCAGTCAGTTAGGTGTAATTAGCCGTGAAGAAGCTTTAGAAGTCGCTCAAGAGAGGGAACTTGACTTGGTTCTAGTTAGTGAAAAAGCAAATCCCCCTGTTTGTCGAATAATGAATTATGGGAAGTTCAAATTTGAACAAGAGAAAAAAGCAAAAGAAGCAAAGAAAAAGTCACATCAAACAGAAGTAAAAGAAGTCAAAATGCGCTACAAGATTGACCAACACGATTATCAAGTTCGTATAGGTCAAGCAACACGTTTTTTAAAAGCTGGAGACAAAGTCAAATGCACTGTGATCTTTAGGGGCCGAGAAATTCAACATACAGCTCTTGCAGAAACTCTGCTTAGACGAATGGCCAAGGATTTAGAAGAAAAAGCTGAAGTTCAACAATCACCAAAGCGCGAAGGTAGGAATATGATTATGTTTTTAACCCCAAGGAAAACTCCTTTAGTAAAAAAAGAAGTCGAAGACGCTACTCCGAAAAAAGCCATAAGAACCATCCGCTGACTCAAACATTTTTTGTAATATGCCAAACAATTAATTGTCACCTGGCCTTCTGTTTATTAATGTGGCCACAAAGCAACTTGGCCAATAGGAGTGAGATTCCATATCCAGCAGGAGAGTGAAATCCCTGCCTCAAGTCAGCTATACAACCAGATATGTTTTGCAATTGCAGCAAGACATTTTCCTCCTGGACACAGATTGCCTAGTACACGTCAATTAGCCATGCAAACAGGGCTGCATAGAAATACGATCAGCAAGGTCTATAGGCAGTTAGAGAATGATGGAGTAGTTGAAGCAATCGCCGGTTCAGGAATTTATGTGCGAGATCAACAAAAACAAAGAGAAATTAGAAATACACCCTCAGTCCGCAATAAAAAAATCACTGATATTGACCAAGAGGTACGCAAAAGCGTTGATGCATTGCTCAATGCTGGCTGTACTCTTCAACAAACCAGAGAACTTTACACTCGGGAAATCGATTGGAGATTGAGATGCGGTGCTCGTGTCCTAGTGAGTACACCAAGGGAAGACATTGGAGCTTCGATGCTAATTGCGGAAGAGCTAGCACCAAACCTCAATGTACCCGTTGAGGTTGTACCAATGGAAGAACTGGAAAATGTCCTAGAGAACTCCAATAACGGAACAGTGGTAACCAGTCGCTATTTTTTACAACCGCTTGAGGAATTAGCCAAAAGACACTCTGTGCGTGCAATTGCAGTAGATCTTAGTGACTTTCAAAAAGAACTAACAATATTAAAAACACTCCGTGCAGGTAGTTGTGTTGGCATAGTGAGTATTAGTCCAGGCATTCTTAGAGCTGCCGAAGTAATCCTTCACAGTATGCGAGGAAATGAAATATTACTCATGACAGCTAATCCTGATGTTGGGAGTAGATTATTAGCCTTACTCAGAGCATCCAGTCATGTGCTTTGCGATGGGCCAAGTTTACCCCTAGTAGAGCACACCCTTAGACAAAATCGATCACAGCTTATGCGGATGCCTCAAATTCATTGCGCAGCAAATTATCTAAGTAGTACAACTGTAGAACAATTAAGAAAAGAAATAGGTCTACTTAACTAATCCAAATACGACTTCATCAATGCTCAATACACTTAAATCTGATCTTGCAATTATTCGAGAAAGAGATCCTGCAGCAAAAGGTTTGCTAGAAATATTACTTTGCTATCCAGGTTTTCAAGCATTAACTATGCATAGGATTAGCAACAGAATATGGAGGCTCAAGATTCCTCTACTCCCAAGGGTTTTGAGCCAACTCACTAGATCCTTGACAGGTATTGAAATACATCCAGGTGCCAGAATTGGTAAAGGTGTATTTATAGACCACGGAATGGGCGTAGTAATAGGAGAAACTGCAGAAATCGGGAACAGATGTCTTCTTTATCAAGGTGTAACCCTAGGTGGAACTGGAAAAGATGAAGGGAAAAGACATCCAACATTAGATGAAAATGTTGTGATAGGAGCTGGAGCCAAAGTTCTAGGTGCTATCACTGTAGGATCAAATACAAGAATAGGTGCTGGCTCAGTAGTAGTAAAAGATGTTGAAGCTAACAGCACAGTGGTAGGAATCCCAGGAAGAGTAGTCCATCAAAGTGGAGTCAAGATTAACCCACTTGCTCACTCTGCTTTACCAGATGCAGAAGCCAATATTATTAGAAATTTAATGGATAGAATTGATCACTTAGAAAACCAAGTTATCTCTCTACAAAAAAACCTCACTCATATACAAGAAGGTAAGCCCAAGAGAGAAGATATCCCATCTGGAGAATCTCAAAATTTAAAAGATAGAGAAATTTTAGAATTTCTTGGTGAAGCAGATATCAATTAAACTAAGAACGGCAGACTTCTCCTTTGTCGATTCAGAAGCCTCAACGAAACAAATGTCCCTACAAAATTTATGAATAACAAAAACATTGCATCTTGATAACTTATAAATCCTTCTAAGATACTCGATCTGATGGGGTCTAAAACCTTATAGATAAAGTTTAAATTTATTATCCATTCTAAACCTTCTAGATTTTGTTTTTCATATAAAATGGGTGAGATAAGAAATATAATTTGCATTACAACCGGCACTAGTTGGCATAAATCTGTATACCAAGCACCTATTAAGCATATTAGCAAAGGAAACCAATAAATGAAAATTATAAAATTCAACAAAGGTAGCCAACTGTATAATATAAAATTGGTTATTATATATGGTTTAATGATAGCTAGAACAATAAATACAAGTGAAAAAGATTGAACAAAAGTTTGCAGTTGAAATGCCCATTCCTCTAAAGTATAAAATAATGGTGGTAAACTCTTATTTTTAATATTAGATGCATTATGAGCGAATAATTGTGGAGCAGATATAATTGAAGATGCAAGAGTATTCCAAACAACTAAACCTAAGCCTAAGTATATAAAATATTGTCTTGGATCAGAAACAGAGAACACAGTTCCATAAACAGTTCCAAGAGCAACAATAGTCAAAAGATTGGTCAAGCCCAACCAAAAACTCCCTAAGACAGTTCTCGCAAATCGTGCTTTTGTCCTAGAAGTTGCAGTAAACCACCAAACTCTTCTAAATTTATATGCAAAGAGTAACTCCTTAACCAGCATGTTTATATAAATGATCATTATGATAGTAATTTAATGCAGCTTCAAGCGAGCCATCAAATACTATAGAGCCTTGATTAAAAACTAATCCTCGAAAACAAAACTTACGGAGAAGTTCATCTGAATGACTTGCAAGCAATAAAGTCCCTGAAGAATCTACAAATGACTTCATTCTGCGCTCAGCTTTTTCATAAAAGTTGGCATCACCAGCACCCAATCCCTCATCTATAGCAAGACAATCATAAGAATCAGATGTTAAAAGAGAAAACATTAATCTTGCACTCATGCCTTCACTATAACTTTTAATAGGAAGTGAAATATAAGATCCGAGTCCAGAGAAATCTACTATTTCCGATATGAATTCATCAAAACCATTCAAGTTACTATTTTTTAAAAGATAATGTGCCTTGGCTGCTTCAATGCCACTTAATTCGGAGCTAGTTAGAAAACTCTTTTCCAGCATAGGGTGTACATTAATATATATATTAAGATTGCCAGATGAAGGCAAATAAATACCTGAGATTAATCTAAGGAAACTACTTTTACCGGAACCATTATGTCCTATCAAAGCTATTCTTTCACCTTGCATAATTTGCAGACTTAAATTACTAAGTGCCTCTATTTCTAATTGTCTTTTGACCTGGAAAAATTCTCCTCCAGTAGCTGATTTAAATATAGATTTGGTAAAGCTTCTCGATTCAGAGCCAATCACAGGAATCCTTAAAGATACATTCTCCATTGAAATAGCAGGCTTATCTAATACATCATCAGGCTCTCTAGTAATAGAAAGTAAAAAATCTTTAATTTGTAAATCACTAGGCAAATTAGATCTTGATATTAAACTAAAGAAATTTTTTACTGATTCAAAAGTTTTTCCTGATATCCAGGGTGATCTAGACTCCGGCTGATAACTATTCTTAAGGATGTTACTTAACTGAATTTGTTGGGTAAATAGCTCAGAGGCGCATAACTTGTTAGAAAGTGTTTGAGCATCTATAGATCGTTCAAGCTCATCATCTCTATCTTGATGCAAAGTTAAATCTAACAAGTTGCAAATCAGTTCATGAACCTTATCTCCATTCTTAACTGCATTCAATAAAAATGATAATTCATCAGGTTTAATAGACCGAGAAAAAAGATTCTCATAAAACTGATTTAATTCTATTTCTAAGCTCATAGATCTCGTAATAAACTTATATTCATCCTGTAAGTAGAGTATCCTAGCAATATTTTTAATATCATTATTTGACTGACAGTATAACCAATAATCAATCCCAAGCGGATCACCTGGTCTTCCAAAAAAAGCCAAGTAAACTTGTTGTATTTTGTCTCTTGTAATTATTGCCATTTAATATCAAATCTAAGTCAAAGCTACTTCTCATTTGTTTTTGGTTGAAACATAAACATTGAATAAATTACATTTCTTCTCATATTAATCATCATTTCTAAAAACATATCATAACCTTCATTTTTATACTCAATTAACGGGTCTTTTTGACCATATCCCCTCAACCCTACTGACTCTCTTAAGGCATCCATAGACTGTAAATGTTCTCGCCATAAAGTATCTACTTGTTGGATAATAAAGAACTTTTCAGCTTCTCTCATCATTCCTGGATGATTTTCTTCAATCATTGCTTCTTTAACATCATAAGCATTACGCATTTGCTCTTGAAGAAATGATTTTAATTCAGCCATATTTAACCCTAATAAATCTTGGGGCTTTAAATCTTCTAGGAGATAAATAAATTCTTTTGCTTTGGCTACTAGCTGATCAAGATCCCATTCTTCTGGTGGAAGTTCGGGATTCACATAAGCTTCAACGACCTCTTCCATAGTTCTCTCCCCATAACCTAAAACTTGACTCTTAAGTTCTATTCCTTGAATCACTCTTCGCCTTTCTTTGTATACAGCTTTTCTCTGATTATTCATAACTTCGTCATACTCAAAAACTTGTTTACGAATGTCGTAATAATATGTCTCCACTTTTTTCTGAGCTCCTTCAAGAGACCTAGTCAACATACCTGATTCAATTGGCATATCTTCTTCTACTCGAAATGCATTCATCAGACCAGCAACTCGATCGCCACCAAATATTCGAAGAAGGTTATCTTCCAAAGATAAAAAGAATCTTGTACTACCTAAATCACCCTGTCTTCCAGCCCTACCTCTAAGTTGGTTATCAACTCTGCGAGATTCATGCCTTTCAGTCCCAATAACATGCAAACCGCCAGACTCTCTAACTTGTAATTCCTCTTTTTGTACAACAAGATCATATTCTTCTTTAACAAGAGTAATCGCCTTTCGAAGCGCTTTAAGTTCTTGATCCTCAGTAGGAGCTTTTTCACCAGCTGTTGCTATACGATCTTCTAATTCGATAAGAGTCAATGCTCTATCTCCCCATTTAGTAACTAATTTATTAGCTATCTCTCCTAAGTAATCTTCAGTTTGATCAGTCAACTTACATGGGAAAAGACTTTTTATTGTTTTGGATTTACTCGATGAGTTTATCTGTTCTTCCTTAAAATCAATAGCTTGTTTATTAGTAGAAAAGCCATCTACCTTCTCTACTTGTTTTTTTATGGGAACAGGAGGGCGATGACCTTCTTCAGGTTTAACTAATCTATGAAATAGAACTTCTCGTAACTTCAAACGAGCCATATAGTTGCTATTGCCACCTAAAATAATATCTGTTCCTCTACCTGCCATATTGGTTGCAATTGTCACAGCTCCCGATCTTCCAGCTTGAGCAACAATTTCAGCTTCTCTCTCAACATTTTCAGGTTTGGCATTCAATAAATTATGTGGAATATTCTGCTCTGAAAGCAAACTGCTAAGCAACTCACTTTTCTCAACACTTGTAGTCCCTACTAAAACTGGTCTTAAATTTCCGTGAATCATCGCAGTTTCTTTTGCTACAGCTCGCCATTTAGCAGCCTCAGTTTTATATACCTGATCAGGAAGATCTTTTCTTGCAATTGTTCTATTAGTTGGAATAACAGTAGTTTCTAATTTATAAGTTTTTTCAAACTCCACCTCTTCTGTTTTTGCTGTACCTGTCATTCCAGCTAATCTAGGGTAAAGCAAGAAAAAATTCTGATATGTAATAGAGGCCAATGTTTGCGTTTCTGGTTGAATCGCAAGACCTTCTTTAGCTTCTATAGCTTGATGTTGCCCATCGCTCCATCGGCGACCAGGCATAACACGACCAGTAAATTCATCAACGATAACCGCCTCGCCATTTCTCACGATATAGTTGACATCTTTAACAAAAAGTTCTTTGGCTTTTAATGCATTAGTGATGTAATGAGCCCATGGATCTTTTGGATTAAAAAGATCACCTATTTCTAATAATTCCTCTGTTTTTGCAAACCCTTGATCCGTAAGAATACAACTTCTTTGTTTCTCATCAACTTCATAATCTCCATCGGGATCAAGACCATCCTTTGAGAGTTCTTCAGCTTTAATAAGGTCTGAAACAACCTTAGCCGCCCTTTCATATTTCTCTTGCGGTCGCTGAACTTGTCCAGAAATAATCAAAGGTGTTCTAGCCTCATCAATTAAAATCGAATCAACCTCATCTATCACACAATATTGAAATTCTCTTTGAACTACTTCATCAGAAGTTGCTGCCATATTATCCCTTAAATAATCAAATCCAAGCTCAGAGTTGGTCGCATAAGTAATATCGCATGCATAATTTTTGCGTCGATCTAAAGGAGACATATCTTGTTGAATTAAACCAACAGACAAACCCAGAAACCTATGAATTTGGCCCATCCACTCAGCATCTCTGCGAGCCAAGTAGTCATTAACAGTCACCACATGCACACCCTTACCGACAAGAGCATTCAGAAAACATGGAAGTGTAGAGACTAAAGTCTTGCCTTCACCAGTCTTCATTTCTGCAATTTGGCCTTCATGCAAAACCATTCCACCAATAAGCTGCACATCAAAATGCCGCATACCCAAAACACGCTTAGAAGCTTCGCGTACAACGGCAAAAGCTTCAGGCAATAATTCATCTAATAAATCGTTTTGACTCTTTAAGTTCTCAACTTTTTCCAGCATTTGACGAAAATTATTGGTTCTCGCCCTGAGTTCATCATCACTTAAACGACATATATCTTCTTCTAAAATATTGATGTCTGTTACTAATGGTGAATATCGTTTTAGCTTACGGGTATTAGGATCGCCCAACAACTGCTTTAACATTAAACCAATACGTATCTGTTCTAATATAACGGAAAAGATACCTTTGATCTTATCAAAATAGAAATAACCACTTAAAATTAATACTTTATATTTAATTAAAGTATTATATTCAACTGATATTTTTTTATTTTATGCAAGAGAATTGATTGCATATCCATTAAATTATATCAAAAACTTTACATGGCAAAAATGTCTTCTGACTATCAATTTTCTCCAATAGTCAGGCAGAGGATATACCTCGAAGGAGGTCTTAGAAGATAGTTTTGGTAATGAAGTACAATAATCGTTAGTCATAAAAAAATTTTGAGCAACCAAAAAACTGCTCTTATAACTGGGATTACAGGTCAAGACGGGAGTTATCTTGCTGAACTTCTTCTCGACAAAGGTTATATTGTCCATGGGATTAGGAGACGAGCAAGTCAAATAAACACATCAAGGATTGATAACATATTTGATAACCGTAAAAAATCCAACTTAAAATTACACTATGGTGATTTAACGGACAGTACAAATATCCTAAGAATAATTGAAACAACTCAACCTGATGAAATATATAATTTAGGTGCACAAAGCCATGTCGCAGTCAGTTTTGAATCACCTGAATACACAGCCCAAACTGATGCCATCGGTCCATTAAGAATTTTAGAATCAGTAAGGGTGTTAGGGATGACAAAAAAGACAAGAATATATCAAGCTAGCACCTCTGAACTTTATGGAAAAGTTCAACAAATACCACAAAGTGAACAGACTCCATTTTATCCAAGAAGTCCTTATGGTGTAGCAAAATTATATGCATATTGGATAACAATTAACTACCGAGAAGCATATGGAATGTTTGCTTGTAATGGGATCTTATTCAATCATGAATCTCCAAGAAGAGAAGAAACTTTTGTCACAAGAAAAATAACCAGAGGTCTTACTATGATTAATCATGGCTTGAAAGATTGTTTATATATGGGAAATATTGATTCAAAACGAGATTGGGGGCATGCAAGAGATTATGTAGAGATGCAATGGAGGATGCTGCAACAAGAAAAACCTCAAGACTTTGTTATTGCAACAGGCAATCAAGCCACAGTTAGAGAGTTCATTGAAATGTCAGCAATTGCACTCAATTGGGGTGGCATCAAATGGGAGGGATCAGGAACAAGCGAAATAGGGAAAAGAAAGGATAATGGAAATGTTGTGATACAAATAGATCCTAGATTTTTCCGTCCTGCAGAAGTAGATGCTTTAGTTGGTGATCCTAAAAAAGCTCATGAATCACTAGGATGGAAACCCTCGACAAATTTGGAAGAATTAATACAAGAAATGATAGAAGCCGATAACTTAGAAGGAGCAAAATTAGCATATATTAAAAAGGCTGAAAATAACTTCTAGGCAATAGATTTAATAGAGATATAAGTTCTAATAACTCTTAAAAAATTGTTTTAAAGACAAATTGTATAATAGATGGTTAACCGAACTATCTCTTTTTCACATGTGCAGTTACTTTATGTGAAGTTCTAAATTCGAAAAAATGGCAAACATCACTATTGATGGAAAAGACTACAATGTTGATGATTTATCGGATGAAGCGAAAGGGCAATTAATAAGCTTACAATTCGCACAAGGAGAAATCAAAAAGCTTGAAGCACAAATGGCTGTATACAAAACTGCTGCTCAAGCATACTCAGTTGCCTTGAAAGGTCTGCTAGATAACTAGAAAATATAAACAAGGCTCCAGTGATGTAAAATTGATCTAATTGATACTCAAAATTTGCTTAATGGTAATTTTACTATGGAATCCCTTGAGTGCTTAAATGATGAGTGCTTAACTCTTTTACAGAGTAATAGTTTACTTCGACCATTAATTAGAGCAGAGTTAATAAAAAGCATACTATCTAAGGTATCAATTGAAAAAGAAATAGCTGATTTGGAGATCAGTAACTATAAAAAATACTTAGGATTAGAAAAAGAAAATGACTTTAAAGCTTGGCTTGCAAGAAGCTTAAAAACAGAAAAAGACTTTGCAGATCAAGCAACGACTATAGTAAAACTCAAAAAATATATCACGGCGACTTATGGTCACAAGGTAGAGGCAAAATTTTTAGAAATCAAAAATAATTTAGATAGTATTGTCTATAGTCTTATTAGATTACAAAGTTTGTACAAAGCGAAAGAAATATATTTAAGGCTTGAAGGAAATGAAGCGAATTTTGGAGACTTAGCAAGCGAGTTTTCAGAAGGTATAGAAAATAAAACTCGTGGAATTGTAGGACCAGTGCCATTAGAGACAGCAAATCCGGAACTCATCCCTCACCTACGAAATAATCCGGTTGGTGAAATCCAGCCTCCTGTAAGAATAGGTAATGCCTATGTGATCATAAGGGTAGAATCAAGAGAGTCAGCGAAATTAGATCATCACATGGATTTAAAAATTAAAGAAGAATTATTTAATGAATCTATCGAGGCTCAGACAGACGTATTATTCAACGAGCTTTTAATGACGAAGGTCAAAAAAGACTATGCTGAAGGAAAAATATCAATCAAAGAAGAAATATTCACAAGTTGGATGGATTCGGTAGCAAGTAAAGTTAATGAAGATACTTTAAATCTGGCCAAAAGTAACGCAAAAAAAAGTGTCAAATTATGAATATCGATATCAGATCAATACCAGCCTTCAAGAATATAAGTGATGCAAGCCTAAGTATTATTAAGGAAGATGCACAATTACTCTCCTATGAAATTGGAGCCCCCTTATTTGATAAGAAAATTATTCCAAATAAAGTACTGATAGTAATCAGTGGGGAAGTCAGATTACTACATGAAGAAAATAATCGTAAAATAACTACCGTAGCCAAATTAAGCTCCTATAGCTTTATAGGTTTAGCTTCTATTTTAAGAGCAAAGGCTTGTGAAAATGTAACAGCTAGTACCGAAGTTGTAGTAATGGCTTTATCAGATAAGCTCATAATACAATTATATCAAAATGAATTAGACTTTAAAAAATGGTGTGAGCATAAAGCTCAACCTGCTGAGATATTAGAACTAGCTCAATATATTAATAACAACTCTAGTAGCAATGATTTCTCATTAAATGATGTATTCCAAAAATTAAAAATTAATTCTGATTTAAAAATAATTAAAAATGGAGAAAATCTTCAAGTAAATAACGAATTTATAAATATCATTGGTAGTGCAAACATACCAGAAAGAGACATTGGTCAAGTAATTAAAGAAGATACGATACTCAATGTTAGAGGTATACTTCCTGTAAGAATATTACAAATACCAAGCCAAATATATAAAGAGCTATATGAAAATAAATCTAATCTAATAGAGAAAAGTAATCAATCTAAGTCTTTAGATGTTAGCAGCTTAAATATTAAAGCCTCTGATAGCAATCTTGATGAAAGCATGGAGAAATTAGGTCAATATGATCCAAACAAAAAATTCAAATTAATAAAAGCTACTGGGATAATTAGAGAATCATTAGCTTGTTTGCAAATGATTTCTCAAGAATTAGGATTGCCTTATAGAACGGATACAATAGAAAAAATACTCCGTGACACAGCCAAGGAAGGTAAAAAACCAACAATGCACCTTCTTGGGGGCATTACAGCAAGTATGGGCTTGCATTCAACAATTACAAAAATAGATGCAAAATTAGCAAATAGAATTCCATCACCATCAATAATCGCATTTGGTGAAAGTTTTGCAGTAGTCAAAGATAATTATTCAAACTTGCTTGAAATAGCTTCTCCGAGCCAAGGAGTACTTATTTTAAATCAAGAAGAAGTACAAGAAAAGTTTGAAACAGGTGTTATTGAATTACTGTTACTTGAAAAACATGAACAAACACCAAATAAAAAATTTGGATTGCAATGGTTACTACCTGTAATTAATAAATATAGAGTGGTTCTTTTGCAAGTTTTATTAGCTTCTGCAGTAGTGCAATTATTTACATTAGCAAATCCATTAATGATTCAAGTAATTATTGATAAGGTCATTAGTCAAAGAAGTATGGATACTCTTCAGATTTTAGGAATCGCATTAGTAGTTGTTACAATTTCAGGCTCAATTCTTAGCGGCTTAAGAACATTTTTATTTACTGAAACAACAAATAGAATAGATACTAGGTTGGGAGCTGAAGTTATTGACCATCTTTTACGGTTACCTTTAAACTATTTTGATCAAAGGCCAGTTGGAGAATTAGGTAGTAGAATTGCAGAATTAGAAAAAATAAGAAATTTCCTAACTGGTCAAGCACTAACAACAATATTAGATAGCCTTTTTTCAGTGATATATATCGCTATAATGTGTATTTATAGTTGGTTATTAACACTGATTGCATTAGGTGTGGTTCCAATACAAATGTTAATTACATTTATTGGAACACCATTAATTAGAAAGCAAATAAGAGATGTAGCAAGAGAAAATGCAAAGACTCAAAGTCACCTCGTTGAAGTATTAACTGGTGTACAAACTGTAAAAGCACAAAATGTAGAAAATATTAGTCGCTGGAAATGGCAAGAATTATATAGTAAATATATTTCAAAATCATTCCAGAAAACTATAACTGGAACTGCACTTAATGAATCTAGTCAGACTCTACAAAAACTATCCCAACTTCTTGTTTTATGGATTGGTGCAAGACTTGTTCTTGAAGGCCAACTTAGCTTGGGACAGTTAATTGCATTTAGAATAATTTCTGGATATGTAACTCAACCACTACTAAGACTAACTACCATTTGGCAAAATATACAAGAATTGAGAGTTTCTTTTGAAAGATTAGCAGATATTATTGATAGTCCTGAAGAAGCAAATGAAGCGGAAAAGGAAAAGATACCTCTTCCAAGTATTTCAGGAGCAGTTGAGTTCGAAAATATTTCATTTGCTTTCAGTCGCAGTCAGCCAAATGTACTGAATAACATCAACCTAAAAGTTCAACCTGGTCAATTCATTGGTATTGTTGGCCAAAGTGGAAGTGGAAAAAGTACCCTTACAAAATTATTGCCTCGATTATATAAACCCGAAACAGGTCGAGTAATGATTGATGGGTATGATATTGATAAAGTTGAGTTATATTCCTTGAGAAGGCAAATAGGCATCGTCCCACAGGAACCATTATTATTTGCAGGTAGCATCAATGATAATATTGCTCTTACAGATCCAGAAGCTACGAGTGATGAAATAGTAAAAGCTGCAAAAATTGCAGATGCTCATGAATTTGTAATGTGCTTAAAAGATGGATACAGCAGTAATGTAGGGGAAAGAGGATCAGGTCTTTCTGGTGGGCAAAAACAAAGAATAGCTATAGCAAGAACTCTATTAAGGAATCCAAAACTATTAATAATGGATGAAGCAACTAGTGCATTAGATTATGAAACTGAAAGGAAGGTATGTGAAGGCATAAGAAAAACTTGTGAGGGTTCTACTGTATTTTTTATTACGCATAGATTAAGTACCGTAAAAAATTCTGATTTAATTGTGATGCTACACCAAGGTTCTATAGTTGAAACCGGGACTCATGAAGAACTCATGGAACTCAAGGGCAGATATTTTGCTCTTTACCTTCAACAGGAATCCAGCTAAAACAAATGGATAAATCAAATCTTTTCAATAAAATAAGAAAACAAATTAACTTTGATAAAATAAAGTACAAGAATTTGATAAATGTTAATAGATTGAATCCTAAAAATATAAAAGTTAATCAATATTTAAAGCCGCAAATCTGGATCGAAAAATTACAAGATAAGGTAGATAAAATAACGACTAATGATGATAACAACGAAGTTAATTTAAAACAGCCAAAATACTGGGCCCAAGCAATTACTTGGGTTTTAATGGGTAGTGCGGGATTTGGTATAGGATGGATAAGTATTGCAGAAACAGAACAAATTGTAATAGCTTTAGGAAAACTTGAGCCGAAAGGTGGAGTAATAGATGTTCAAATGCCTGTTGAAGGAGTTGCTCGTGAAATACTTGTGTCAGAAGGAGAACAAGTCACCAAAGGACAACTCTTAATTCGTTTAGATACAGAAATTACAGAAGCAAGAAATGAAGCACTTAAAACATCTCTAGATATGAATAACACTATAAAAAATAAACTAAGTTATTTAGTAGAAGAAGGGGCAGTATCAGAATTACGCTATATGGAACAACTGGCAAAAATAGAAGAGATAAAAAGTAAAATAAAAACAAATACAGTCCAACTACGATATAAAGAAATAATCTCACCAGCTAATGGAATGGTTTTTGATTTACAACCAAAAGGACCTGGTTACGTTGCTAGGACGAGTCAACCAGTCTTAAAAATAGTTCCATTAAATAATTTAGTTGCAAAAGTAGAAATAGATAGTCGAAGCATTGGATTTGTTAAGCCTGGGAAAAAAGCAGACATTAGCATCGATTCTTTCCCCGCTAGAGATTATGGGGTCATAGAAGGAACGGTCAAAAGAATTGGATCAGATGCCCTCCCACCTGAAGAAGGTAAAGGATATAGATTCCCAGCAGATATTTCATTAAAAAATCAATTCTTAAAAATAAAAGATGGTAAGAAGTTACCCCTAAAAGCAGGAATGAGTCTTACTGCCAATATCAAACTAAGGAAATTAACGTATTTAAAATTACTATTAAATAATTTCGTAGGCAAGGCAGATTCACTGAAGTCCATATAAAGCAAAGTTTCAACTAATTGAATCATATAGCAGATGATAGATAGTAATTAGATTTTGTTGATGCAAAGAATATGCTACAAAAATGTAATTTGATCTGGCTTAGATAAAAACTAAGAGCGGCTAGATGAATTAATCATTAGAACCTAATGATTCATCTAAATTAAAAAGTTAAAGAACAAGCGCAATGATCTCATCACGAACAGTTTCTCAGCAAAACTTTATAAATGAAGATCAAACAATCAGAAGTATTGATTCAAAAATTGAGAAGAAAGTAATGCTGAAACAGTATGAGTCAAATCAGGAGCAAATGATTAAAAATATTTATGAGTGACGGATTCAAAGTTCGTCAAAAACCAGCAAAAAAGTAATGGGTCAAAAAAAAACCCCGGCTTTCGCCGGGGTTTTTTATTTGTTTGACTAAAATCTTCGCTATTGCTTTTATGCGAATGCAAACATAGAAGCAGAGAAGTCACTTGCTAGATCAGCACTAGCTGTGATTGTTGAAATTGATCCAATTTCAGCAGCTTCACTAATGGTACCAGTAGATGTTGATGCAGTGTCATGAACCCACCAAGCTTGGACTTCATCAGCACTACCATCTCCATCAGTATCAGCATTAATGATCATGATTGCTTCAGCGTTGTTGTCAACGTCACCAGCAGCAATCGTGAAGGCTGCAACCAATGCGGCAATGTCCTGAGTGTTATTTCCGGACATATTCACTGCAGTTCCACCAGTTAATACATAAACAGTTGCATTGTTCATGGAAGAAGTGGTCATTGCTGTTGTCTCAACAACAATTGCGCTTGATGCAGATGTTGAAACATCGATTGAAATCACGTCTGTCTGAGCAGTTGCGAAGTCAAGATTGTCTCCACCTGTTGTGTTGTGACTAGCAGCAATTGAAGAAGCAGTGTACGTGAAGGTATCAGCACCAGTTCCACCATTAATGATGTCAGCTCCAGATCCACCAGTAATGACGTCAGATCCAGCTCCACCAGTAATGGTGTCAGTACCTCCATTACCAAGAATGATGTCCGCTAATGCTCCACCAGTAATGGTGTCATCACCAGAACCACCTTCAATTTTGAAGATACCTGTACCAGCAGTTGCGGTAAGGTCAACTGTTGAGTTACCAGCGTCAATATCAACGGTACCAGTTGAAGTTGATGCATCAACTGTAGCTAGCTTCGCAGCGGTAATGTTATTAGTGATAATAACGTTAGCGTCGCCTTGAATTGTCAAGCTAGTTAAGTCACTAGCAGTCAGGGTTGTAATTGTGGTGTCGTCAGTAGAAGCGTTACTTGTAATCGTGATTGATTCTTCATCGTTAGCAGTAACACCACTAACGATAATTGCACCACCACGCAAGTTAACCTCAAGACTATTGTCGTCGTCGTCAA
>QCKO01000006.1 GCA_003215315.1 Prochlorococcus sp. AG-409-P19
GTTTTCTTTTGATACTGTTCTAGGAGCAGGTAGAGGACCATATTGTTTGACTGTTAAATACCTTATGACATCTTCACTTAAGCGCATTGCTCTTTCTAGAACTTTGACTTGTTGTCCAGTACCCTCGTGACTTAATTGAACATATATTCCTTCTTTATGCTTAGAAATTGGATAAGCAAGCCTTCTTTTTCCACGCATTTGACTGTCTAAAACCTTCACGCCATCTTTTTCGAGCATTTCGCTGTATTTTTTTAAGTGACTATCTACTTCTTCTTCCGGAATGTCCGGACGAAGAATGTACATGGTTTCGTAATAAGGCTGATTTGTCATGGTAGTTTCCGACTAGGACTCAAAGGCTCAAATAATGATGAGCGACGGATGATATACCACCATATACTCAAATGGACTATTTTTAAAGCTGCATTCTTGTCGCGTTGCTGATTCCTGGTATTTCTGCTTCATTCCCTTGGAAACATTCGTAGATGCAGAAAATGATCAGTGTTAATACACTTATAAAAACTGTTCCGGATAAAGATTGAGTCATTAAATTAGATCCAAAAATATTTAACATGATTTGATATAAATAATTAACAAGTAAAATCGCGATATTTAACAGTATTGCTTGTAGGCAGTTAAACCGTAAAAAATATTTTATTTTTTCATTGCGTACTACACCTATAAATAGGAGTAAAAATAATATTAATTCTCCAAAAGGTAAATATTGCTTGATTAGGATTAGTGGTATTGTAGGTATTATAAGTATCTTAGCAAAGGTGTATTGGCTTAATAAATTTGTTCCAAAATGAATTGCTTCACTCCATGGGAGCATGTAAAATAATGCCGAAAAAATTTTATCTAATATTAGAATGATCATAATTACGTTTTTACCAATCCTATAATAATGCTTTTTCAGCATGTAATTTCATTTTTTGTATTGGAATATCTTTAATCCCACTCCATAATCTTAATGATGCGGCACCTTGTTCAACTAACATATCTAGTCCGTCAATTGTGATGCATTTTTTATTGATCCCAATTTGTAACCATTGTGTTGGACGAGGTGTATATATCAAATCATATAAAATAGTATCTATATTAAGATGATTCCAGATTTCCATTCCAAGAGGAACATCATTGATTCTTGTTTTTGAATGGGAATGCATGCCAATTGGAGTTGTATTTATAATTAAATTTGCATTTCTTATGTACTCAACTATATCTTTATCCTTATCTATAATTCCTTTAATTATGATTTGATTATTGTTATTTATTGTGCTTTTATTCATGTCTTGTATGAATTTAGTCAGTGATACTTGGTTTCTTCCAATAACAATTATAGACTTCAATTTCATTTGCTTTAATCCAGTTACAATTGCTCTAGCACTGCCCCCACAGCCAATAACAATGGCATTTTTGATAGCCATATCTTTTTTCCTAAGTGGAATTAAGAACCCTTCAATATCTGTATTTGTTCCAGTCCATGTGTTTTTCTCATTTCTAATTAATGTATTTACTGCTTGAATTTCTTTAGCTATATTAGTTACATCATCGCATAATTTAAATATTGATTCTTTATGAGGAATTGTGATATTTAGACCTTGGAAATTCATTGCTTTTAATGCCTTTGTAACAATTGGAAGGTTTTTCTTGTCGCAAGGCAATGCGATGTAGCACCAATTAAGTCCCATTTCTTGTAACGCTGCGTTGTGCATAGCAGGTGACAAGGAATGGTTAACAGGCTGGCCTATTAGGCCTAATAGGCTTGTGTTTGCGGTAATTGTTACCATTTTTGTACCTTTCTAAATTCAGCTTAGATAGTTGCCTGTTCGGGAACCACGCCTCGCCGCTAAGTGGTCTCACTGACGAGGATATCAATTAAAGAAGATTAACTCAGGAGTTAAAAAATCATGGGGAAGGTTGTTGGAATTGACCTTGGCACTACTAATAGTTGTGTTGCTGTTATGGAGGGTGGTAAGCCCACTGTCATAGCGAATGCCGAAGGCTTTAGGACAACCCCTTCAGTAGTTGCTTATACAAAAAATCAGGATCAATTAGTTGGTCAAATTGCTAAGCGTCAAGCTGTGATGAATCCTGAAAACACTTTTTATTCTGCCAAACGTTTTGTGGGTAGACGTGTGGATGAAGTGAATGAAGAGTCTAAAGAAGTTAGTTATGGCGTAGAAAAAGCAGGTTCTAGCGTCAAGATAAAATGTCCGATTTTAGATAAACAATTTTCTCCAGAAGAAGTAAGTGCTCAAGTCTTGCGAAAGCTTGCTGAAGATGCAGGTAAATACTTGGGTGATAATGTCTCTCAAGCTGTAATTACAGTTCCTGCTTATTTTAATGACTCACAACGCCAGGCAACAAAGGATGCAGGAAAAATAGCTGGTTTAGAAGTCTTAAGAATTATCAATGAACCTACCGCTGCTGCACTTGCTTATGGCTTAGATAAAAAAAGTAATGAAAGAATATTAGTTTTTGATTTAGGCGGAGGGACTTTTGATGTATCTGTCCTGGAAGTGGGTGATGGGGTTTTTGAAGTCTTATCAACATCAGGAGATACACATTTAGGTGGAGATGATTTTGACAAGGTCATAGTTGATCATTTAGCTGCAACATTTAAATCCAACGAGGGTATTGATCTTCGCCAAGATAAGCAAGCTCTTCAACGTTTAACAGAAGCTGCAGAAAAAGCAAAAATAGAATTATCTAATGCCACACAAAGCGAAATTAATCTCCCTTTTATAACAGCTACTCCTGAAGGTCCTAAACATTTAGATTTGACACTCACAAGAGCTAAATTCGAAGAATTAGCATCTAATTTGATTGATCGGTGTAGGGTTCCTGTAGAGCAAGCTTTGAAAGATGCAAAATTATCCACAGGTGAAATTGACGAGATCGTGATGGTTGGAGGTTCAACAAGAATGCCTGCGGTTAAAGAATTAGTAAAAAGAGTTACTGGAAAAGATCCTAATCAAACAGTTAACCCAGATGAGGTTGTTGCTGTGGGTGCTGCTATTCAAGGTGGGGTCTTGGCAGGTGAAGTTAAGGATATTTTGTTGTTAGATGTAACACCACTTTCACTGGGAGTTGAAACTCTTGGTGGTGTAATGACAAAGATGATCTCAAGGAATACAACAGTTCCAACAAAAAAAGCAGAGACTTATTCAACAGCGGTTGATGGTCAAACAAATGTTGAAATACATGTACTTCAGGGCGAACGTGAGATGGCCTCTGATAATAAAAGCTTGGGAACATTTCGTTTAGATGGCATCCCACCTGCGCCTCGTGGTGTTCCTCAAATAGAAGTTACTTTTGATATTGATGCTAATGGTATTTTGAGTGTTACAGCTAAAGATAAAGGTAGTGGAAAAGAGCAAAGCATTTCAATTACTGGAGCTTCTACTTTGTCAGATAATGAAGTAGAAAAAATGGTAAAAGATGCAGAAATGAATGCATCTGCAGATAAAGATAAAAGAGAAAGAATTGATGTTAAAAATCAAGCTGAAACTTTAGTTTATCAGGCTGAAAAACAATTAAATGAATTAGGAGATAAAGTAGATGAAGCAACCAAAACTAAAGTTGATGAAAAACGAATTAAATTAAAAGAAGCGATAGAAAAGGATGATTTTGAATCTATGAAATCTTTATTAGAAGAATTACAGCAAGAGCTTTATGCAGTAGGAGCATCTGTATATCAACAAGCTAATGCTGCAGATCAAGCAGCTCAAGATGTTAAGTCTGATAATAATAGTCAAGGTGATGATGTTATAGACGCAGAATTTACTGAAACTAAATAGAAATAAACTTCAACGGTGAATATACATTAAGTAATTTGTGTGGCAATCCATTCTGCACAAGCTGGTGCAATGAGGATCCCATTTCTATAATGTCCAGTATTGACTAGTAGCCCTTTTTCCAGTTCTTTGAGTATAGGAGAAGCTTCTCCATGTGGTCTTGCTCTTATTCCATGCCATTCATCTTTAATGGTTGCTTTTTGAATCCATTCTGGCGCAAGTCCATTCATTTTATGTAGATTTATTTTTTGTTTTATATCAGGATTTATACCAGGCTCGAGAGTTGCTCCCATTATTAATTGAGAGTCATTTGAGCGGATAAAATTTATGCCTTCAAAGTTTAAAACCGCTGGCCAAGTCTTGAGTTGACCCATATCTTGAGTTACATCTATTTCAATAATTTGACCAAGTATAGGGTCTAGATTCATTCCATATCCAACATTCTTTAGTAACTTTTGACTCTCTAATGATGAACAAATCACGATATATTCTTGTTCTATTATGTTTTGATTATTCAAAGTAATCGCCCATGGATTGAGAGCATTTTTTGAATTTTTATATATCGAAAGTACTGATTCCTGAATCTTATTAACTCCTAAAAGATCTAATCTTTTTTTTATTGCATCTAGGAGTAAAATAGGATCTATTCTTCCATCTTGATAAGAGATAATACCTCCAATAATTTGAGTATTAAATATATTGCTCCAGTAATTTACTGTACTATCGTCTAATAAATGTATTTCTAGTATATGTTTCTCTTTTTGTAGTGTGATCATTCTTTCGTATTCTTCTAATTTTCTAGAAAGTTGAATTAATGGAGTATTTATTATTAAGTTTTGATTATCTGAATTTAATATTGATAACCACTGTGGCCATAATTCCATACTTCTTTTTCTGAGTTGCCAACTTCTCCCTTTGGATCTTCTGAAAATATTTCCCATCATTACTCCTAATGAAGCTGTTGTAGCATTAATATGTTGATTGTTTCTTGTTTGAACATTAATATTTGGATCAATAATGTTTACTTCATAATTTAAACTTGCCAATTGCAATGCAGTAAAGCATCCTGCGATCCCTCCACCAATAACAGAGATTATTTTCTTTTTCATATGTAATTTGGTTGGGTCAGTGACTTTAATGGGATTTAACTGCTTTAATAAAGAGGATAGTTTATTTTATGATTTTAGATTGGCTTCAACTACTGTAATTTTGCAATTAATTTGTCCTGATAGGCCTGGTTTAGTAAGTGAGTTGTCAGGATGGATCGCATACAATCATGGAAATATTAGGCATGCTGATCATCATACAGATAATGAAGCTAAATTATTTCTTAGCAGGATTGAATGGGATTTAGAAAGTTTTTCTCTTGATAAAAAGTCTATTAAATCTGAGATTCGCAACCTAGCTATTGATCTTCATGGAAAAGCGCAGGTCAGTTTCTCAGACGAAATTCCAAGAGTAGCAATATTTGCCAGTAAACAAAGTCATTGTTTGGTTGATTTATTGTGGAGAGTGAAGTTAGGTGAATTACAGATGCAAGTACCCTTGGTAATTTCCAACCATCCTAATTTAGAACAAATTTGTAATAGCTTTAATGTCCCATTTCATATAGCTTCTATTAATCAAACCAATAAATATGAGTCTGAGAAACATATTTTACGATTATTAAATGAATATGATATAGAATTAGCTGTTTTAGCAAAATATATGCAAATTCTCAGTAAATCTTTTTTAGCAAAATTTTCTAATATAATTAATATCCATCATTCATTTTTGCCTGCTTTTAAAGGAGCACAACCATATCATCAGGCATGGGAAAGGGGTGTTAAGTTGATAGGTGCAACTGCTCATTATGTTACTGAGGACCTAGATGCAGGACCTATTATTGAGCAAACAATTGCAAATGTAAGTCATCGGGATGAAGTGGATGATTTAATTCGCAAGGGAAGAGATACTGAGCGTATTGCTTTGGCAAGAGCTTTAAGATTACATTTACGAAGACAAGTAATTGTTTATAGAGGACGTACTGCTGTATTTACATGAGAAAGTTGAAAATTAATCTTATTAGTTTGTTTAATAAAGAGAAAGGATTTTTTTTCTTTCAGATTGGATTATTTCTGCTTCCATCATCTGCATTTCTTTCTGGATTGTTTTTAACAACAGCTTTAATATTTAGTTTGTATATAACACGAAAAAATTTCTTTTTAGATTATTGGAATTATCCATTATTAATAACTAGTTTGATTATGTTTAGTGGGTGTTTAATATCAAAGACTGGTTGGTTGGGATGGATTGGATTAGCCAATTGGATTCCATTTTTTTTATGTTTTTGGTCTTTTCAACCATATCTTTTAACGGCAAAAGCTAGAAAAATTTCATCTCTTAGTCTCATTGCTGGCACATTTCCTGTTGTTGTGACTGGCTTGGGTCAACTTTGGTTGGGTTGGGAAGGCCCGTGGCAAATATTTGATGGATTAATTATTTGGTTTTTATCTCCTGGGGGTAACCCTTTGGGTAGATTTTCAGGCTTATTTGATTATGCGAATATTGCAGGAGCTTGGTTGGCGTTAGTTTGGCCTTTTTGTTTAGCTGGATTAATAGAATCTTTTCTAAATAAAAGATATAGGGTCCTATTTTTAATAATTTCTTTTTTCATTGTACTTTCTTTAATTCTCACTGATTCAAGAAATGCTTGGGGTGGTTTGGTTCTTGCTATTCCTTTAGTCGTAGGAGTTTCTTCTTGGTTGTGGTTATTGCCTTTGATGTTTGTTTTTGCTCTACCTATTCTTTTAGCTGTTCTACCGGGAATTGAATTTAGCATACAATCTTTTGCCCGTAATATCGTTCCAGATGCATTATGGATGAGATTAAATGATATGAAATTTGCTGATAGTAGGTCTTTAGACTCTACTCGTTTAAATCAATGGAAGATTGCAACACAATTAATCACTCAAAGACCTTACTTAGGTTGGGGTGCAGCTGCTTTTTCTGTTGTTTATCCTTTGAGAACTGGTTTTTCTATTGGCCATGCACATAACTTGCCTTTGGAATTGGCAGTAAGTCATGGCATTTTTGTCTCTTTAATTATCAACATTTTTGTCTTGGCTTTGTTAATTTGTGCTTTGAGACAAGCAATTAATTTAAATCTATTTCATTATAGTTTGTTTGATCGAGCGTGGTGGACAGCGGTATTTATTCTTGTTTGTTTCTATGCTACAGACATTCCATTGTTTGATAGTAGAGTGAATATGGCTGGTTGGATTCTTCTTTCTGGTTTAAGATGTATGCTTTTTTCAGTAAAAAATATAAAATAATCTATTTTATTATCTCTCCGTTCTTAAGTTCAATTTGTATTTGCCTATGATAAATTGAATGCTCGTTAAATAATCTGGCCACCAAAAAAGCTGTTATACAGGTTATTAACAATGGTTTTAAGATAAGTAGATCTTTAGTTAATGCAAATGCTAAAAACATTGCGGTTAGTGGAGTTCGTGAGCATGCTGCGACAAACCCTCCCATACCAGCAAAGGTAAATGTACTTGGAACATGGCCCGTGAGATGTTCTATACATATACCACTTGTTAATCCAATTGCACTGCCTAGAATTAACATTGGGAAAAATAATCCACCTGGGGCTCCAGATGCTACAGCTAATCCAGATGTTACAAATAAAATAATGAAAATACTAATTCCTAATTTTATATCGCTTTCTCCATTAACAATTATTTGTTGTAAGCCGTCTAAATTATGAAAGGTTTCTGGTAGAAAAGAATAAATAGAACCTAGTAATAAGCCAGAAATAACCATTCGAGTTCTTAATTTACCTTTAAACCAAATATTTCCTTTCATTTGCATTTTTAGTACATATATACAGTAAAACTCAGCAAGAATACCAACAATTATTCCTAAGCCAATTAAGTAGAGTAAATCTAAAGGTAGAAATTGCACTTCGGGTGAATATTGGCGCTCTACTTGAAAACCAATATTACTAATAAATCCTCCTGCTTTTTGATCAATGCCAGTGGCTTGAAGTATGTCTGCCCAGGAATCAGCCGAAAACGTCGTAATCACTACAAGCAGAAGAATAATTGGCTTTGCGGAATTTAATAATTCTTCTATTGCATAGATAAATCCTCCTATAGGCGCACTGAAAATAGCTGCTATTCCTGCGCCTCCACCTGCTGCGACAATGACTCTTCTAAAAGCTCTTGGTGCTTTGAGCCATCTAGCCATTTGCCATGCCACGGATCCACCCATTTGCACTGCAGGTCCTTCAGGCCCAAGTGGGAATCCACTTCCAATAGCAATTATGCCTGCAAATAATTTTACTAAACCAACTTTTAATCCCATTGGAACAGCTTTATGACGCAGATAAGCCATGATTTGGCTGACTCCTGATCCACCAGCGGCAGGAGCTAGTTTGGATATTAATGTTCCAGAGATAAACCCACCTAATGAGCCTAATAAAGGAAGGATTAGCCATCTCGGAAAGTACTTAAGAAGCTCTAATCTGTAATCTTCAAGTGTATGTATGCCAGCTTTAAATAGTACTCCTGTTAGGGCTGCACCTAACCCAGTCAAAATGATTGCAAAAATGACAGTGAACCATCTATGTTTTAATAAATTTCTAATACTTTGAATTGATCCTTTCGAGATTTGATTTGATATCGAAATTGAAGAATTATTCATTTTATAATGAGGATATCAGTTTTGATTCTTCCTCTTTGCTAATAATCCGACCTTCATTTTCAAAATCTATAATTTCATTGAAATTCAAGTATTTATACAATTTACTTGATATAGGCATGATTTTTTCAGATGCAATAGATAGATATTCTTCTGACGTTGGTATATGTCCAAGAAGAGCACATACTGCTGCTAATTCAGCGCTTCCTAAGTAAACTTGTGCTCCTTTTCCTAGCCTATTATTGAAGTTTCTGGTACTTGTAGAAAATACATTTGTATTGTCATCTACTCGAGCTTGATTGCCCATACATAAAGAGCAACCTGGCATTTCTAGTCGACTTCCTGCCTTTTCAAAGATTTCTAAATAACCTTCTTTTTTCAGTATTGCTTCGTCCATACGTGTTGGTGGACAGACCCAAAGCCTTGCTTTGTTTTTGCCAGATCCTTCTAGGATTTTTGCTGCTGCTCTAAAATGTCCAATATTGGTCATGCAACTACCTATAAATACTTCTTGTATTGGAGTGCCTGCTTCTCTATTTAATAGCTTGACATTATCTGGATCATTAGGGCATGCAAGGACTGGTTCGTTGAGTTGATCTAAGTCTATTTCGATTACTTCAGAATAATTAGCATTTGCATCGGCTGTCAATAAGTATGGATTTTTTAACCAATTTTCCATTTCTTTTATTCTTCTACCAATTGTTCTTGCATCTTTATATCCTCTTGCAATCATATTTTTGAGCAAAATAATATTGCTATTTAGATATTCAGAAATTGTTTCAATGGATAGTTGAATTGTGCATCCTGCACAAGATCTCTCGGCACTTGCATCTGTTAACTCAAATGCTTGTTCAAGCTTTAAATTTGGTAAACCTTCTATTTCAAGAATTTTTCCGTTAAAGATATTTATTTTGTTAGATTTTTCTACAGTTAGTAGTCCTTTTTCTATTGCGATTAAAGGTATTGCATTAACTACATCACGCAGTGTTATTCCTTTTTGTAATTCTCCTTTAAATCTGACGAGAACAGATTCAGGCATGTCTAGTGGCATTGCACCTATTGCCGCAGCAAATGCAACTACTCCGGAACCACCTGGAAATGAAATGCCTAAAGGGAAGCGTGTATGGCTATCTCCGCCTGTGCCTACTGTATCTGGAAGCAACATTCTATTGAGCCAACTATGAATAATTCCATCTCCTGGTCTCAGTGCTACTCCTCCACGTTCTGCAAAGAAATCAGGTAAGTCTTTTTGGGTTTTTAAGTCGACTGGTTTTGGATACGCTGCTGTATGACAAAAACTTTGCATTACTAAATCAGCTGAAAATCCTAGACAGGCAAGTTCTTTCATTTCATCCCTGGTCATTGGCCCCGTTGTGTCTTGACTTCCAACTGTTGTCATTATTGGTTCGCAACTAGTTCCAGGTAAAACACCATCTAGTCCGCATGCTTTTCCAACAATTTTTTGAGCTTGGCTAAAACCCTGGTTTGTTTTGTCAGGTTTAGTTGGCCTAATAAATAAATTGGAGGGCTCTAATCCTAATTTTGCTCTAACTTTGTCTGTGAGTGCTCGACCTATCATTAAAGGTATACGCCCTCCTGCTCTGACTTCATCTGCAATAGTTATAGGTTTTAGTTGAAATGAGGAGACTACTTCTTCTTGTTGTCCTGATTCAGTTTCTTTAGTGATAGTTTTTTCATAAGGCCTAATTATGATTACATCGCCAGTTTTTAGACTACTTACATCACATTCGATTGGTAAGGCACCAGAATCTTCTGCTGTATTAAAGAAAATAGGAGCAATTTTACCTCCAATTATTACTCCACCTGCTTTTTTATTTGGTACGTAAGGAATATCATTACCGGTGTGCCAAAGCACTGAATTAATTGCGGATTTCCGTGAGCTTCCTGTTCCTACTACATCACCTACATAAGCAATAGGGTTGCCTTTTTGCTTAAGTTTTTGAATAGTCTCTAAGCCTTGTGGATAGCGAGTCTCTAACATGGCAAGGGCATGAAGAGGAATATCTGGACGCGTTGTTGCATGAGTTGCTGGTGATAGATCGTCTGTATTTGTTTCTCCATCTACTTTAAAAACAGTTACTTTGAGTTCTTCTTTAAGTGGTTTTTTGGATGTAAACCATTCTGCATTTGCCCAACTTGTAATTACTCCTTGTGCATATTTATTGGTTTCTGCAAGAGAAAATACATCATTGATTGCGTCATATACTAAAAGTGTTTTACTAAGGCATTCCTTAGCGCAATTGGCTAAAGCATCATCTTTGGATTGAAGAATTTCAATCAGCGCAGCTACGTTATAACCGCCAATCATGGTGCCAAGCAATTGGGTTGCTTCTATCGGATTAACTAGAGGGCTATAGATAGTTTGTTGTGCTATAGCGCTTAACCAAGTCGCTTTGACATAAGATGCTCCATCTACTCCCGGAGGTATGCGGTTTTTTAAAAGATCTAAAAGAAAGTCTTGATCTTCTTCAATAGGAGGGTTTTGAAGTAATAATGTCAAAGCTTCTGTTTGACTGGCATCCAGAGGAAGAGGAGGAATGTTGAGCTTTTCTCTCTCTGAAGCAAGCTGGCGGTATGTTTTTAGCATTTTGTTCCTTTTCAGTGGCGGTTAAAGTTGTCTATTTCTATTTTTTACAATCTAATCTTTCTCACATTAAATATTCTGAAATTCAATTTATCACTCATAATGATTATTAAATTTCTTAATCTTATCCCCATGAAGAAGCTTTAAATGGCACCCTCATCAAATTTTCATGCATTGGATCGCAGCACCTCAGATCTTCATGTAGTGGAAACTCGTCCATTGATGTCTCCTGAGTTGCTGCATAAAGATTTGCCAATAGACCCAGAAGCATCTGAACTTGTGTCTCTTACGCGCAAAAAAATTCAAGATATTCTCAGAGGTGATGACTCAAGGATCCTTGTAATTGTTGGACCTTGTTCTGTTCATGATGTTGATGCGGCCAAAGATTACGCTAAACGCTTACAGCCGTTCAGATTGAGATATGCAGATAAATTGGAAATTGTGATGCGAGTGTATTTTGAAAAACCAAGAACAACTGTTGGTTGGAAGGGATTAATTAATGATCCACATTTAGATGGTTCTTACGATATTAATACTGGGCTAAGACGCGCGAGAGGCTTATTACTTGACTTGGCTAAGGAAGGTATGCCTGCAGCAACTGAATTGTTAGACCCTGTAGTTCCTCAATATATTGCTGATTTGATTAGTTGGACTGCCATAGGTGCTCGAACAACAGAAAGTCAGACTCATAGAGAGATGGCTTCAGGCTTATCAATGCCCGTGGGTTATAAAAATGGTACCGACGGTACTGCAACAATAGCTATTAATGCTATGCAAGCAGCAGCAAGACCACATCATTTTTTAGGAATTAATCAGGATGGCCAAGCTTCAATAGTAAGTACTACTGGAAACCCAGATGGTCATTTGGTACTACGTGGTGGAAAAAATGGTACTAATTATCATTTGGCGGCGATTGAGTCTGTTGCTTCAGAACTTACAGATTCTGGAATGGTGAATCGTGTAATGGTTGATTGTAGCCATGGAAACTCAAATAAAGATTTTCGTCGTCAATCTGAAGTTCTTCGTGAAGTAGCTAAACAATTAAATCAAGGTTCTAAGTATCTTATGGGTGTAATGTTAGAAAGTCATATAGTCGAAGGTAATCAGAAACTATCATCTAACTTATCTGAGCTTGTCTATGGTCAAAGCGTTACAGATGCTTGTATAAATATAGAAACTACTGAGCAACTGTTGAGTGAGTTGGCTGATGTGATTGAATAATCAAGCTTGAATTAATTATTAAATAGAAATACCCAGGCAACTGTACTGCCTATTGGTACTGTTAAATTATCTATTCCTAAAGGACTAATTTGTTCCAGAACAGTAGAGATTATTGCTAATAATATTATCTGTATAGGTTGTATATCTATTCCAATAATTAATGATATAACTAAACTAATCATACTTACTGCTATTGCTATTGTTAGAGTTCCTGCCAAAGATTTCTTTTGACCTAATATCAACCAATTTGGTGACTTAATACTTTGACCAACTAAACTTGCAAATCCATCTCCGAAAGCCATAGCGAGTATCCCTAAACAAACAGCTGCTGAATATTGAGGCCAGAATACAATTAGTAATAGTGTGATGCTAATGCCATATGCAATTGTCCCAAAGCTTTTTCTTTTTATATCCTCTATGCCAGGAAATAATCTGAATTTATAATTTATTGCTAAGCATAGCGTTACGATCCCTGCCGCACTAGCTGCTAATGCTTTAGACAAATTAAAATACCATGCAAGAATTATTACTGGACCAGTTCCTATATGAATTATTTTTCTACTTAATTCTTCTTCTTTAGGTTTTAATATTTTTGTTAGAGTAGATGCTAACAATGTTAAGGATACCCATAGCAATATAATAAATATTTTTTGAAAAATATTCAAGGTCAAGCTGCTTGCTGATGTGTTGTCATTACTCTAAGTTTTAAAATGGCTTTAGCTTCTAGTTGTCTAACTCTTTCCCTTGAGACATTTATTTGCCTCCCAATTTCAGCAAGTGTTAGAGGCTCTTCTCCATCTAATCCAAACCTTAATCGCATAATTTTTTGTTCCCGTTCATTTAATTGAGATAACCAACCTCCAAGATGTTCTTTTTGGATACTTCGATCCATTCCCTCCATTGGCTCATTGTAATTAGGATCGGGTATTAATTCTCCAAGAGTACTTCTATCTTCTTCTCCTCTAGCATGTGCATCTAAGGAAGCGCATGGAGCGCTTTGAGCTATTAGATCCTCTAAGTCTTGTGGCTCTACTCCCATTGCATTTGCTAATTCCAATCTATTGGGTTGCCTGCCAAATCGATGAGAAAGTTCACGAGTAATGCGTCGCATTTTTGAGAGTTTCTCACTGATGTGTATAGGAAGTCGAATTGTGCGCGCACTATTATCAATTGCTCGCGTCATGCCTTGCCTAATCCACCAATATGCGTATGTGGAAAATTTATACCCCATAGCTGGATCAAATTTATCAACAGCTCTCTCTAAACCAATTGCTCCTTCTTGCACTAGATCTAGTAATTCTAGTCCTTGATTTTGATATTTTTTTGCCACACTTACGACAAGCCTTAAATTGGCAGCCATCATTCGATCTCGGGCTCTCTTGCCCATTTTTATTTGATGTCTCTGCCTGGGTGAATGTTCTTCTTGTGGAATATTTAGCAATTCCTTCATTTGCTGAACATGATGTGCCAGTTCTATTTCTTCAGCAGGTGTCAGCAAAGGTACCCTTCCAATACTAGAAAGATAAAAACCAATCGCATCAGTGCCTACACGAGAGCTCTGTTTACGTGCAGGCTTAGTGTTCTTTCGCACATTGGATGTGCGTGTACCTTGATCATTGTTATCCAAGCTGGCAACATCTAATGAGGCATTAGATGCAGCTTTGCCAGATTCCAGAGGGATCCCCATCACCCTGGCCTCCTAAATTAAATTTATGAACAAGTTAGCACTGATAATCGAATGTTGACTAAATAAAACTAATTTTTTCTATATTCAATTATTTTTAGGTATTTAGCGCAATAGTTCTGAAGTCTCAGATTCTAAAATTAATTATTATATTTCTCATAAAATTGTATTAATTCATTTTGGATACTTGTTAATCCCTCTTTTTCCTCTTTTATATATGTACCATCTTCTTGCATGTACCAAGAATCACTACTCCCGTTCAAGTAATGCTGCAATAAACCTTCTATTTCATTTTTTAACTCTATATTTTCAATTGGAGTGACAGCTTCAATTCTTCGATCCAGATTACGCCTCATCCAATCTGCACTGCCAATAAATATTTCCGGCTTTCCGTTATTGGCGAACCAAAAGATTCTTGAGTGCTCAAGGAATTGTCCAATAACGCTTACTACTTTGATGTTTTCACTCAATCCTTTTTTCATTGGGTATAAACAACACATCCCTCTCACTATTAATTCAATTTTCACACCAGCATTGGATGCTTCATAAAGTAAATTGATAATTTTTTGGTCAACAAGAGAATTCATCTTTGCCTGTATCTTTGCAGGAATTCCTTTTTTTGCATTTCCAATTTCGCGATTAATTAGGCTTTCTAAACCTTTTCTTAGTGTCATAGGAGCAACTAATAATTTCCGATACCCTTGCTGTTTAGAAAATCCAGATAAGAAATTAAATAGTTCTATTAGATCTTGACCTAATTCAGGTTGACAAGATAGTAATCCAAGGTCTGTATATAATTTTGATGTTTTAGCATTATAATTACCAGTACCAATATGAAAATATGTTCTCATTCTATTCTTTTCTTTTCTAACAATTAAAGTAACTTTTGTATGGGTTTTTAACCCTATTACACCATAGACTACATGAACACCTGATTCTTCTAGTTGTTTGGCCCATTGAATATTGTTATCTTCATCAAATCGTGCTTTAAGCTCTACTAAAGCCATTACTTGCTTGCCATTCTCAGCTGCTTTAATTAAAGCTGTAATGATTGATGAATCTTTTGATATTCGATATAATGTCATCTTTATTGCCATGACACTTTTATCTTCCGAGGCCTGATTTATTAGCTCTTCAATTGATGTAGAAAATAGATTGTATGGATGATGTACAAGGATATCTTTTCGACGTATGATAGAGAAAATATTTTGGAATATTTTTTTATTTGCTTCAGATATATCATTAGCTTTTAATTGGCTATTTTTTAAGCTTGGATGAGTTGTTCCATTATGTTGAATAAATTTTAGGTCTGGTGCATCTATTTTAGTTAATTCTATTAATTGATCTAATGCTAAAAAACCCTTAATTTCATAAAGATAATCTTCTTCAATATTCATGCCTTCTTTGAGCAAATTAAGAATGCTGTTAGGAGTATTTTCAGACACTTCTAGCCTTACAACTTCTCCTCCTTTTCGTCGTTTTCTTAACCCTTCTTCTAATGCACTCATTAAATCATCAGCTTCAAGATCACGAAGCTCTAGATCTGCATCTCTTGTTACTCTAAAAAATGAATATTTCCTAATAATCATTCCAGGAAATAACATTTCTAAATTATAGGCAACTACTTGTTCAATAGGTATTGCAATATGATCAGTAGAAATTTCTTTTATATTGGATTGATTTGGGATAGTTATAAACCTATCAATTATCTCTGTAGGTAATTTAATACGTGCAAATTGTTCTTGCTCTGTTTCAGGGTCAATAATTATAGCTGCTAAATTTAGGCTTAGATTGCTAATAAATGGAAATGGATGAGCAGGGTCTACTGCTAAAGGGGTTAAAATTGGAAAAATAGCTGTTTCGAAATAGTTATTAACCCATATTTTTTGTCTATCGGTTAATTCGATATAGTCTAAAATATATATATTTTCTTTTTTAAACTCTTCTTTTAGATATTTATGAACAGTTTGTTGTTGTTTTTTGATAAGCGGAGTTAAATGTTTCCTGATTGAGATGAGTTGTTCTTTCGCAGTTTTACCATCATCACTTTTTTTGGTAATCCCGCCATCTACTTGAGATTTAAGTGAAGCTACTCTAACCATAAAAAATTCATCTAGATTATTGCTGAAAATTGAGCTAAATTTTATTTTTTCTAATAATGGAGTTTTAGGGTCTATTGATAGATCTAACACTCTTTGATTGAACTGTATCCAACTTAGCTCTCTATTGATGTACTTGTTCTCTTTAATAATTTTCTGTGCCATTTAAATTCTCAAATCACTTAGACATTATTTCTATTATTATTTTAACTCTAGAGACGACTTTTATACTGCTTTGCTGTAATTTTGTTCTTGAATTTCTCCTCTTGAGATTAAGCAGATGACTATGAGAAGTAAAATACTGGTTCCAAAGAATGGACTTTTTTGACCTAAAAAGTCATAAGACAGGCCTGCAGCATAAGCACCAATGAAAGTACCAAGGCTTTGCAATCCTTGTAAACTTCCTAAAACAGCACCTTGACCAGAGGAACTTAATCGTCGTGATATTAATCCGCGCAAGCATGGAGTAACTAGTCCTGTGCCTGTTGCAAGAATGCCAACAGCTGAAAAGACTAAGGCTACGGAATTATCTATGTTTGCAATTGTTAAAAGAAGACAACCACTAATAACGAATCCAATACCTGAAAGAGTTAACTTTAATTCTCCAAATTTATTAACCAATGGACCAATCAACCCACCTTGGACAATTGTTGCAATAATTCCTACAATTATAAATGCTTGACTTGCTAAACCTGGAGTCCAAAGAAAATTTTCTTTTAAATATAAAACTAGAATTGCAGTAAACCCGTTGAACGCCATAAAGAACATAAAAAAAGCAGTACATAATCTTCTTGAAGCAGGATTTGTGAAAACAATTTTTAATTGACTGATAGGGTTTAGCTTTCTCTTTTTTGGCAATGCAGTTCGATTTTTTTTAGATAATGTTTCTGGTAATAGGACTGTAACCATTATTAGATTAGCTATAGCAAATAAGCTTGCTGCCCAGACTGGTATTGAGACATTATATGTCGCTAAAAATCCGCCTAATCCCGGTCCAAGTATAAAACCTAGTCCAAATGCCACTCCAATTAGACCAAAAGTTTTAGATCTGTTTTCGGGAGTTGATATATCAGCAAGTATTGCAGTTGCAGTTGCAGCTGTTCCCCCACTAATGCCATCAATAATTCTTGCTATAAATAATAAGATGAGAGGTAAACCTCCTGCCCAAGTAGGGAGGATTGCTTTCCAGTTTATAGTGACTGTCAGTGCAAATAAACATATTCCTATTACTGAACCAGTCACGCAAATAGCCATAATAGGTTTACGTCCAAAACGGTCACTTAATGCTCCGATTAAAGGTGCTACCGCAAATTGAGAAATTGCATAGGTCCCACTGAGTAAGGTGAGTGTCCTCGCATTTGTTGTAAAAGGCTCGATAAGAAAAGGCAATAAAGGAAATACAATTGTTTCTCCTAGACGGTCATCAAGAAGTGTTATAAAAGCAATTAAACCAGTTGGGATTTTTAGCCTTCTCACGATTGCCACGATGAAAATACAGTTACTCATCCATATTGGCAACTTTAATGATTAAGTAGGTTTTCGTATGACATCAAAAAAATTTTTGAGGCGATTTCACATGTCTGACTCGATAGTCGCTAAAGAAATATATCAAGAAGCAATCCGGTCTCAATGTCACTCTTTTTATACAGATGAGCAAATCGAAGCATGGTCTGCGATTGCTATTCTTCCTGGAATTTTAGATCGTTTTTTTTCTGATGGGATTGGTTGGGTCAGTTGCGTAGAAGATCAAGTGGTTGCATTTGCTATTCGCTATCCATTGAATCATTTGGCTTTGCTTTATTGTACTAGTCATTTTTCAAGGCGGGGTCATGGACAGGCTTTAGTGGAGCGTATTGAATTAGATGCAAAATTAGATCAGCAAGAAACAATCTTTACAGAGGCTAGCTTGTTAAGTTGTTCCTTATTATTACGTTGTGGCTGGCAAATAGTTTCTCCTCAGTCAATTAAAATTGGGGGTGTCTTATTTAATAGATTTTTGATGGCTAAATCTTTAGGTGATCAATAATTATTTAAATATTTTTATAGTTTATATTCTTTCTCCATATAATTAGTTTGTCGAGTGTGGCTTGAGCTAAACCTGAGGTCAGGCATCTTTCTGCTTGTTTTAAACCTTCTGAAATATTATCAACTTGCTTCGAGAAAAATAAGTATATTCCGGCATTCCAAATAACAGATTTTTGTAATGGACCGGTATTTTTTAGAGCTTCAAAAGCGTCTTCTTGCCATTTTTGTATGCCTTCCCAGTTCATATCTTTTCCCTGGCAATTATGTGTCTGGGGCTTCATAATAATTCTAATTAGCTCATTATTCTTATAATGTCCAGTTATACAGGAACGACTGATTGGTATATCAATACTTCCTTCAAGTCCTTTGATAGTAATTATTTCTTCCTCTCCATGTAAGTTTAATACTTTACAGTGTCTTTCTTCAGTTGGAGAGTGAACAAAACCACTTATATTTATATGCTTTCCTTCGTGTGCAGTCCAAAGTAGTTCCAGGCTGGCTATTGGCGGTCGTTTTCCTATTTCCTCTCTAAAGTTATTTAAATTTTCTGCTAATGGGAAGTGATCGGGTTGAAAGATCAATGCAAAATTATTCTGTAAAAACCCCTCTTGTATTTGTTCCATACTTAAATTTTTCAGATTGAGCCCTAACGCTGTAAATAATTCGCAACTAGTTACTCCATATTTGACGGGCATTCTGTGACCACCTTTTAGTATCACTGGTTGTTTCATCGCAAGCAGTATTAAAGTGGTTAGTGGATAAATTGGTGCTGTTCTATTTCGTCCATCAAATGGCATTCCAAAACAAATGGGATTGGTTTGTGTTGGATTTGATTTAAGTGAAGGTCCCAATAAATTGTATGTATCAAGCATCCCAGCTAATTCCGGCACAGTAGGGCGTTTGATGCGATGTGCAATTAAAAAGCCTCCTGTCTGAGCAGGAGTTGGAATATTGTGAAGTAGAAGATGTAATGCATCTGCAGATTCTTTACGGGTTAACGAACGGCCAGTTTCCTTACCACTGCCTATCTTGCATAAGTACTTTTTAAAGCGGTCCTGCTTAGATTGTTTTTGCATGATCGATACCTTGCCTGGAACCGTATACTTAGTTGGTGCAGGTCCCGGTGACCCTGACCTTCTTACTGTTAGAGCACATGCTCTTCTACGTCAATGTGATGCTATCGTTTATGACTCTTTAGTTCCCAATGAAATTCTTCAATTAGTCAGTAGTACTTGTGAGTGTGTTTTTGTAGGTAAACGCCGTGGTGCTCATTCTGTTTCCCAATTTACGACGAACGATATTTTACTCGAACTTGTTAAGAGACATTCCTGTGTTGTTCGTTTAAAAGGTGGGGATCCTTTTGTTTTTGGACGAGGAGGTGAAGAGGCGGAATATCTTCATAATCATGGAGTTTCTGTCAAAGTTGTTCCTGGTGTAACTTCAGGCATTGCAGCTTCTGCTTATATGGGGATTCCTTTGACTCATCGAGATGGATGTAGTTCCGTAACTTTTGTTGCTGGTCATGAAGGAATAAATAAAAAGGAACCTTCGGTAAATTGGAAAAGTCTTGCGTTATCGAGTCAAAATATTGTTATTTATATGGGTGTTTATAACCTGCAATTTATTATTGATCAATTAATTGATGGTGGGATGTCTCCAGAAACTCCCTCGGCTGTGATTCAGCAAGCGACTGTTAAAGGTCAGCGTTATCTGATTACAACCTTAATGCAGTTAGCAGAGAAGGTAGAAAAAGAACAATTTGTATCGCCTGCGATAGTCATAATAGGATCAGTAGTTAATTTTCAAGTTGAGGCTTGTGCTCCTTTACCTTCAGAAGTAACTATGCCTAACTCATTTTCATAAAAGAGATTCCCATAGTTTTTTGGGATCAGTTTCTAATTTAAGTTCTACTTCACCCATGATATTGATTGGATGACAACTGAGACTATTAATGAGTAGCCATTCATCATCTTTTTTAGGGCTTGCATCTAATATAGCTTCTTTGAAAAGTTTAATCTTTAAGCCTTGTTCCCTCATGATTCCTGGTAGACAACCACTTGTGAGTCCGGGTGTGAGCCATTGATTATTTCTTTTAACTAATAAATTTGCAGTTGTTCCGCAACAAATTTTTTGATTAGTGTTGAGGAGTAAGGCTTCATCATACCCTGCCATTTTTGCTTCTTTTTTGGCTTGAATTGCCTGGTTATAAGAAAAAGTTTTGCATTGGCTTAATCCGCTATGTTCATTTCTTTGTTCACTTTGACTAATAATTGTTGATAGAGGATAGAATGAAGGCTCTCTATGGTTGATTTCTAGCCAAAAGCGATGTTTACCATAAGTTTGAGTTTCGTGTTCTATATCTATACCACGTAAAGTTGCATCTCCTCTACTCCAATTGATGCGAGCACATCCATTTTGATTTTCCATATTCGACAACTTGATACCATCACAAATTAGATCATATATCCATTCATATTCTGGTGGTTTTCCAATTCCTAAATACAAAGCACTTTTCAAAAGTCGATTGAAATGATTTTGCAATAATTTTGGCTTTCCATTTAAAATTAAAATCGTTTCGAACAGGCCATCAGCAAATGTAAGACCTCTATCTGAGATGGGTATAGTTAGTGTATTTATGTCTCCCCATTTATTATTAATCCAAGCAAATCTACGTGAATTTCTCTGGTTCATGTTAAAGCATTTAGTAAAGGCATTAATTTCCAATTCAACTCTTCAACTTCTTTTTCAGGATTTGAATCTGCAACAATTCCACAACCAGCATGAGCTTTGATTTTGTCCTTTTCAATGATAAGAGATCTAATCAAAATATTACTATCGAAAGTTCCATCCCATTTGATATGAAGCAAGGAACCGCAATATGCACCCCTTGCAATAGGTTCTAATTCATAAATTCTTTGGCAAGCTCTAACTTTAGGTGCGCCTGTGATGGAACCTCCTGGCCATGATGCTTCTAATAGATCTATCCATGTTTTGCTTTTGTGTAATTTCCCTTTGATAACTGATGTTAAGTGATGGACATGTGAATAACTTTCAAGACCCATTAGTTGTGAGACATGAATTGAGCCAAACTCACAGACTCGACCTAAATCATTACGTAGTAGATCAACAATCATGAGGTTTTCTGCTCGATCTTTTAAGCTAGTTATTAATTCAATTGCCATGTCAGCATCATTTTTCTTGTCTGATTTTCTTGTACGAGTTCCTTTGATTGGTCTAGTTTCAACTTCTCCTGTAGGTAATACTTTGAGAAATCTCTCAGGAGATACTGATATAATTGCTTCGTTTTTAGCTAATCCTGCTCCTATAATTAATCCTCCAAATGGGGCAGGTGAATGCTTTCTGAGCCGCAAATAAAGGTTTAATGGAGATACTTGTTTGGGTATTGATGTGGTGCAACAAGCTGTTAAATTAGCCTGGAAAATATCTCCTTTAGCAATTAATTCTTTTATGTATTTTACTTTTAATAAATAATCATTTTTAGATGTAAGCCATTCCCAAGAGCCAATTGGTATGCTTAAGGTACGATTTTTGGAGATTATAATTTTTCTGGTCGTATCTACTGAGACTTTCTTTAGGAAATTATTGATAATTTCTATTCGTTTTTTGTTATAACCTTCTATCCACAGTTGTTTTTTTTTCAGATCAAATTTTAAAATTGGATCATGTGAACCTAGCCATAGAGTGGACATAGAGCTTTTTTTCCAAGGATTATTAGGTTCTGTCCATTTACCGGCTTCATAACTTAACCAACCGGTCCAATGACCAGGTTTTAAACCCTTTAATATCTCGAAGGGATTTTTTGTTTTTTGTCGACTTGCAAGATCATGACAACAAATATGTTCTATAGGATCTATACCTAAAAGTGCCCATCTTCCAAATTCACTTTTGTCTCCATCAAGCCAGATAAAACCAGAAGGACCCCACTCTTCTATTAAGGCATGGGCAGCAATCTCGGGGGGTAACCATTGAACAAGTATTTGACGAAATTTAGTCACGCTATTGAATTGCTGCATAAAGCACTTAGTCCTGCGTCAAATAATGCTTGATCTCTAATGCGACAACTATCACACTTTCCACAAGGCTGACTCTTATCGCTATAGCAACTCCAGGTTTTTTGAATAGGCACTTTTAACCGTACAGCTTCTTGGATGATTTGAGACTTTTTCCAATAAATAAGAGGTGCCCATAGTTCTATAGCTTTGTCTTCTATACCTGCTTTGCTTGATAAATTTGCTAATTCTTGGAAGCAATGGAGATATTCGGGACGGCAATCCGGATATCCTGAATAATCTACAGCATTAATTCCTAAGGCAACTTGATCTGCCCCTAATGCTTCTGCGAGACTTAATCCAATCGCAATAAAAACGGTATTCCTACCAGGTACGTAGGTATTAGGAATTCCTTCTTTGTCTATTCCTTGTAAGGGTAGTTTTTCAGATAAATCAGTTAACGATGAACCACCCCACGAGGCTAGATTAATATCTACAATTTTGTGATCTAAAATCTTTAGTTCTTTTGCAATTGCACTGGCAGCTTTTAATTCATTTTGATGACGTTGACCATAATTAAATGACAAACCTATTACTTTTTTACCGGCTTCTTTAGCCATGGCTGCAACTGTTGCTGAATCAATACCTCCTGATAAGAGTGCGACTGTTGTGGATATTGACATAGGAAATATTCTGTAATCAAACAGGGAATGGTAAAAAGAGAATAGGTAATTTCTTTTATAATATCCCTAACCATTTGTGTGTTTGCATACTCAGACGCCATTGCGAATGTCTTTTAACGTATTCATAAGCAAGTTTTTGGCCTTTGACATGTTGCCATCCTGGTTGTAGGTACATTTGTGTATTGAGAGAACTTTGATTCGCTATATGTGCCATTTTTTCTGCAAATTCCAGATCATCTTTACTATGTATTACAACTTTTAGTTCGTGACAAGCATGTAGGACATCGATGCGAGGAGGTGCATGTCGTTTTGGAGATACTGTTATCCAATCTGGATTACCACTTAATGGATCTACTCCGCTTGTTTCTATATGAATCGGCATAAGTTCGTTGTTTTTTTGAAAAGTTGCTTGTCTGATTTCGGTGCAAAGGTAATTTAAATTATGATGCAAAGGTTCTCCACCAGTGAGAACTAAAAATTTAGCGCCTAGCGTTTGTGCTTTTACGGCGTATTCTGCAAGGTTGCTTATGGTCTCTTTGGGGTGATTATCTGTAGACCAGGATTCTTTGGTATCGCACCAAGGACAACCAACTTTACAGCTAGCTAATCGTATGAAAAAGGCGCTTTTACCGACATGTTTACCTTCTCCTTGGAGTGAATGAAAACATTCCACTACTGGTAGCAAACGCTCCATTTAGGAATGCTTCAATGATTCGTCTTCATGTAGATTGATTTTTGGTCTAAGGGCTTCATTCGGAGAAGCAGGCACGCGTATTTGAGCTGCCTCAATGAGACCTTGAAATAAAGGATGTGGTTTACCTGGTCTTGATAAAAATTCTGGATGATATTGACAAGCAACAAAAAATGGATGTTTTTTTAATTCAATGAGTTCGACTAATCTTCCATCAGGTGACGTACCGCTAATGCTATAGCCTGATTCAAGGAGAAGATTGCGATAGGAATTATTAAATTCATATCTGTGACGGTGACGCTCATATACCACTTCTTCTTTGTATAAATTCTGTCCAATTGTGTTTGCCTGGAGACGGCAAGGGTAAACACCTAAACGCATTGTGCCTCCAAGATCCACAACATCTTGTTGTTCGGGAAGAAGGTGAATAACAGGGTGTTCAGTATTGGGATGTAATTCTGCGCTGCTTGCATCTTTTAATCCAGCTTGATTCCTCGCCCATTCAATGACTGCACATTGCATACCAAGACAAAGACCTAAGAAGGGCACTCTTTGCTCTCTTGCCCATCTTATTGCTGATATCTTACCGTCGACGCCTCTATTCCCAAAGCCTCCAGGAACGACCAGTGCATCCATCCCTTTCAGGAGGTTTTCTGGCCCCTCATTTTCTATTTGTTCAGCACATACCCAATTGAGATCGAGAGATGCATCTTGTTCAATACAGGCATGACGTAATGCTTCGACAACTGATAAGTAGGCGTCATTTAATTGAACATACTTACCTACGAGCGCTACTTTGACGGCTGGTCCTGGATTGCGAAGTTTATGAACTAATTGCTGCCAGTTTTTCAGGTCGCTTTCATGATCAGTTAGCTCAAGGCAACTGAGCACTTCTCTACATAGACCTTCGTCTCTAAGCGCTAATGGAACAGAGTAAATACTGTCTGCATCAAGAGACGGAATGACAGCTTGGGGGTGAACCCCACAAAAACCACTAATCTTAGTTTTTAAATCCTTGTTAATTGTTCTGTCACTTCTACAAACTAAAACATCTGGCTGGATACCTATGGATCTCAATTCTTTTACAGAATGCTGTGTAGGTTTAGTTTTTATTTCTCCAGATGTTCCAATAAATGGTAAAAGTGTGACATGTATGTATACGACATCTTTTCTATTTACATCTCCTTTGAATTCTCGAATTGCTTCTAAGAATGGTAAGGATTCAATATCACCTACAGTTCCTCCAATTTCTGAAATAACAATATCAGCACCGCTATTTGCCGCTACTCGATGTATTCTTTCGCGAATCTCCTGAGTGATATGGGGAATCACTTGTACGGTCCCACCGTTATAATCTCCCCTTCGCTCTTTATTGATCACTGCTTGATAAATTGAACCGGTTGTTACGCTGTTCAGGCGAGACATTGCTGTATCGGTGAAACGCTCATAATGTCCAAGATCTAAATCGGTTTCTGCACCATCCTCGGTTACAAAAACTTCACCATGTTGAAAAGGACTCATGGTCCCAGGATCTACATTCAAGTAAGGGTCTAATTTTAAAATCGAAACATTGTATCCTCTTGATTTTAATAATCTTCCAAGACTGGCAGCAACTATGCCTTTGCCAATGCTTGAAACTACTCCACCAGTAACGAAAACAAACTTTGCCATTGCTTTCTAATGCATACTTAAAGCTACCTCGATCTTCAAGAAGACCAACCTTTTAGTTGGTTTCTTTCAAGAAAGTTACTTATTCATCACCATTTAATGAATTTTGATCAACCCATGTTGATTTTATATGCAGTTCTTTAAATTGCTTTTCATCTACTTGATCTGGAGCTTGTGTCATTAAGCATCTTGCTTGTTGCGTTTTTGGGAAGGCGATTGTATCTCGTATTGAATCTTCATTTGTCAGAAGCATCACCAGACGATCTAATCCATATGCGATCCCTCCATGAGGCGGGGCACCAGTAGCGAGTGCTTCAATAAGAAATCCAAATTGCTTTTGTGCTTCTTTAGGAGGCAGACCAATAGTTTTTAATACTTCTTTTTGTAATTCTGGATTATGTATGCGTAATGACCCTCCTCCAATTTCTAGTCCATTTAAGACGAGGTCGTAGGCTTGTGCTCTAGCAGTAGGAAGCTTTTCTTTCCATAAGTTTTTGTCCTCTCCAATATCTGAGGCATTTGGAGCACAGAAAGGATGATGCAAAGCTTCAAGGCGCTTTTCTTCTGAGTTTTCTTCAAACATAGGGAAATCAATTACCCAAACAAAGTTCCATTGGGCTTTAGAGAATGCTTTTGGAATAAGCCCTAAGTCTTTAGCTATAAATTGTCTAACACGATCTAGTGTTCTATTTACGATTGCACTGGTGCCAGCTCCGAAAAGTAGTAAATCTCCTGCCGAAGCATTTGTTTTTTTAAGCAGTTGTTTTTTTTCAGAATCATTTAAATTATCTTTAATGGCTCCAATAGTATCTATTTCATTGCCTTCTCGAACCCTTATAAAAGCAAGCCCTCCAGCACCTGCTTTTTGAGCTTCGGTAAAAATATCTCCACCAGGTTTAATCCTGACGTTACTTATCTTTTCATTCCCTTGTGGAATATTTATGCATTTTACGCATCCACCAGATGCAATTGCATTTGAAAAAACTTTAAATCCACTATCAATTAATAGATCACTTGTATCTATTAATTTTAAACCATATCTTGTATCTGGCCTGTCTGTTCCATAATTGTTCATTGCTTCTTGCCATGTCATTCTAGGAAAAGGAGTTTTTAATTTGATTCCTTTAATCTCTTTCCAAATAAAAGTAATTAATTGTTCATTTAGTTCAAGTATTTCTTCTTGGCTCATAAAACTCATTTCTATATCTAATTGTGTAAATTCAGGCTGTCTATCTGATCGAAGATCTTCATCACGGAAGCAACGAGCTACTTGGTAGTAGCGCTCTAATCCACCCACCATGAGTAATTGTTTAAATAATTGTGGAGATTGAGGCAATGCAAATGATTCACCTCCGCAAACTCTTGATGGCACCAAGTAATCTCTCGCCCCTTCAGGAGTGGATCGCGTTAAAATTGGGGTTTCTACTTCTATAAACTCTTGATTTTCTAAATATTTTCGAGCTGATTTGATTGTTTGATGTCGTAATTTCAAATTATTTTGCATTCTTTCTTTTCTTAGGTCTAAATAACGATGACGAAGTCGTATTTCTTCTTTAACTGATTCATCATCATGACTAGAGACGGAAAATGGAAGACTATTTGTAACAGAATTCAGGACCTCTATTTTTTCTGCAAGAAGTTCAATATTTCCTGTAGCAAGTTTGGAATTAATGGCATCTGTTGGACGTGATCTAATTTCGCCTGATACATATATTACGGACTCATTACGAAGTTTTTCAGCAATCCTGAATAAGGCTTGCCCTTTATCTGGATCAACTGTGATTTGAGTGGTACCGGTTCGATCTCTCAGATCAATAAAAATTACCCCGCCATGATCTCTGCGTCTGTCTACCCAGCCACATAGCTGAACATTTGCCCCTATGTCTGAGGTGCGCAGTTCTCCACAACTATTGCTGCGCATGAGAAATCAATACATGTAAATAATGAGTTTCCCATAAAGGCTGTCTTTTGTGTATTGGGATATTCTTTTTAAACTTTTGATTTTTTATAAAAAGGTTTTTTGACAATCGTTGCCATCTCTTCTTTATTTCGAATTTGTACTTGTAATTCAGTTCCTACCTCTGAGAATTCTATTGGTATATAAGCTAAAGCAATAGCTTTTTTGAGTGTTGGGGACCAGCTACCGCTTGTTATATGACCTATATCTTCCAAGTCCTTCATGATTTTGTGGCCTTTTCGAGCAATTGCTCTGGTTTCCATTTGAAGGCCAATTAATTTTTTTCTTATACCTTCTTTCGCTTGTTTCTCTAACGCTTGGCGGCCAATAAAATCGGAAGGCATTTCTAAGTTGACTAACCATCCTAATCCTGCTTCAAAAGGTGTGGTTTCTGTATTGATCTCGTTTCCATATAAATGCATTGCAGCTTCAAGTCTAAGAGTGTCTCTTGCCCCTAGCCCGCATGGTTGTAAGTCCTTATTTATAAGTGTTTCCCAAATTGATTGTGCAGAGTTTGGAGGTAAAAGACATTCGAAACCATCTTCTCCGGTATAACCAGTACGTGCAATAAATATAGAACTTGTAGGATAATCTTGGTTTGTTTTGAGTTGGATTCGTCTATGACTAAAACGTGGTAATTGTAGTAGAGATTCATTACAAATTTCTTCTAATACTTTTCGTGAATTTGGACCTTGAATAGCAATTAAAGAACCGCCCTGCTTATAGTCAGAGATTGATATATTTTTGCTTTTAAGATTTGATTCTAACCATTGCCTGTCGCAATCCGTTGTTCCTGCATTGATTACTAAAACTAGTTGTTCTTTGTCTTCATTATTAACGCCTAAATCATAAATTATCAGATCATCAATAATGCCACCATTTTGATTTAGGAATACTGAGTAACAAGCTTCGCCTTCTCCGATTCTGAAAAGGTCTGTTGGTACCATTGTTTGCAGAGCCTCTTTTGCGTTTTTACCTTCAAGTAGAAGAATTCCCATATGAGAGATATCGAATACACCTGCATTTTTTCGTACTTCTTCATGCTCTTTTATCAAGCTTGAGAATTGCATAGGCATTTCCCAGCCTGCGAAAGGCACCATTTTGCACCCAATTTTTTCGCATTGCTCGAAAAGAGGAGTTTTTTTTAGAGTCATATTCTTTTTCAAGGTCCTTTCCAGGTATTCAGGGGCTTATGAAAGATTTAGTTGATGAATTTAATCCTTTGTGGCTTGATATGGAAAGTCTGACTAATCTATAAGTCTTGGGCTGTGTCCAATGACTTTAGAAAAATGTTGTAGAACTTGTAAGCACTGCGTCGCAGTTCAGCAAAATCTGCTTATGCAATGTCGGTTAAGAACAATAACTATTCATTCTGAGATATCCTCATTTGCTTTTTGCCACCATTGGATGAGGAAATCTCCAATCTTACCAAAGCCAGAAAAGCAAAATGAGACTTATATTGATCAACAATTAGACTTTGGTAAAGTACTTGTACCAAGTGATAAGTAATTTAGAATAATATTTAATCTTATTTACTTAATAACATAATTAAAGTTCTAGCTACTTTTGCTGCGACGATACTACTGACGCCTGTTGGGTCTATTTGAGGTGATAATTCAACAATATCTGCGCCAATAATATGATGATTTTTTAAAATATTTATTATTGCTTCGAAATCATTCCAGAAATATCCACCAGGTTCTGGTGTTCCTGTCCCAGGCATTATACTTGGATCAAACCAATCGAGATCTAAAGTAATATAAATAGGTGTATCCAGATGTTTATTCAGCCTCTTCTTTAAAGTTTGAAATTTATCTATTGAATTATAAGGAATAAGTCTATTTTCTAAATCCATTTCTTTAAACTCGAGTTTAGTTCCACTTCTAATTGCTATTTGTAAGAGTTGATTATTTGGAAGAATCTCTAAACATCTCCTCATAGTACAAGCATGATTATGCCTGCTTCCTAACCATTCATTTCTTAGATCGGCATGTGCATCAAGTTGTATCATCATCATTTCAGGGTAGATATCTTTGATTGCATCAATTGCACCTGTTGTTATTGAATGCTCCCCTCCAAAAAGTAATGGTTTTAATCCTTTTTCTAATAACTCTTTAGTAGTATTTTTTGTCGCTTCAATAATTGGTTCAGGTGCTCCATGAGTAATGTTGATAGAACCAAAATCAACAAAATCTAACTCTTCTAAATCCATGTCTAAAAGAGGAGAATAGGTTTCTAGTCCATTGCTAACTTCTCTAATCGCTGATGGACCAAATCTTGCCCCAGGTCGAAATGACGTTGTTCCATCATATGGAATCCCAAAGATACCTACTTTGCAATTTTCAGGATTCCTTTGTGCACTCATAAAGATTGCTCCTTCGTTATTAAAAGAGCTTTTATTCTTTTCATTATGAAATTTCATGTTTCAGTTTTTTTTCTATAAATGCTGGCATAGCAATAAAAGCACCTTTTTGCCAGCGGGGACTCCAAAGATGACAATTTCTAGAGATAAACTCCGCCCGTTTTTTTAGTGGATTCAAGTATCTGGGCTCATTCATTGATGCAAAAGTCCAACTCCACCAACCGCTGGGGTACATCGGCACCCATCCATACATAGGATCTGCATGATCAAAGATGTCCCGCAAAGTTTTCACAATTTGTATATGTACTTTTTCAAATGCTTCTGGAGATTCGCTTTGTGTTGCAAACACACCTCCTGGTCGTAAAATTCTCGAACAGGCCTCAAAAAATCTTTTGTTATATAAACCTTTTGCAGGTCCGATAGGGTCTGAACCATCAATAATAATTACATCATAAGTATTATTTTTTGCCTCGTTAACCCATTTAATACCATCTTTTATTTGTAAGTTCAGTCGTTTATCCTTCCAAGCTTTTCCTCCTATATCACCTAAGTATTGCTTGCTTAAGTCAATCACTTTTGAATCAATTTCAATTAAATCTAATTGTTTGACATCTTTGTGCATTAGGCATTCTCTAGCGCTTCCTCCATCACCACCTCCAATAATGAGAACCTTTTGTATTCTGTGTGCACTACACATTGCAGTTTGCACCAGACATTCGTGATAATATTTTTCTTGTTTTCCTGCTACCATCCAACAATTATCAAGCATCAGGCTAGTTCCGTAATTATCTGACTCAATAATTTTTATTGTTTGGAAGTCACTTGATTCTTCTTTGATTATTCTTCCTTTTAGTCCATACCTAACGCCAAGATGTGTTTCATAAATCCATTCATTTTGGCTGTTTTCGTTTAAAAGATTCTTCACTTTATTTGGGTTCCTTATGATCTGCATTTTTGGCTTGCTGCCAATATTCTCTCATCCTTTTGTGTGTAATATTGCTAATGTCATAATTAACTGTTTTTTCTATAAAAGATAGTCGGTTAAGAATCTTTTTATTTGTTGACATTAACCCTTCTTCGGGATTGAGTTTATACCAACGTGCGAGATTTATTAGCGTAAATAATATGTCACCAAGTTCCGCTTCTGCCTCTTCAAGTAGATTAGACTTTAATGCTGTTTTAAGTTCAGCAAATTCTTCATCAATTTTATTCCAAATATCATTTTCTTCAGTCCATTCTAACCCTACAGTTGCTACTTTGTTTGATATTGAGAATGCTGCATTAGTAGCAGATTGTGATCTAATTTTGACTTTCAATTGGTCACTTATAGGGCTTAAGGAGTTCGATGATTTTTTTTCTTTAGCTTTGATTTTTTCCCAATTATTATTAACCTCTTCAATACTAATAAGTTCTCTTTTTTTAAATACATGTGGATGTCTACGAATTAACTTCTGATTTATTTCTTCAATAACATCAGAGAAGTTAAATTTTTTTTCTTCTGACGCGATTTGTGCATGCAAAACTACTTGTAACAAAAGATCTCCTAGTTCTTCTTTGATTTCTTTAGTATTTTCCTCTCTAATAGCATCTGCAACTTCATACGCTTCTTCGATGACAAATGGAATTAGAGATTTATGAGTTTGCTCAATATCCCATGGACATCCTGAATCTCGATCACGTAACTGCTTGACAATGTTAACAAGATTATTAATTGCTGTATTTAGTGATTTGTTGAATTGAGGGTTCATTATGAGCTTTTGCTGACGATTGATTTTCTGTATATCTATTTATTTTCACATGGTTGATAGCCTAATTTCTTATTTTTTTAAATATGGTGTCGTTTAGGTATTACAGTGTGTGGGAACATTCATCTTGAGAATGACTTTATACATGGGCGATTAGCTCAGCGGTAGAGCGCCTGCCTTACAAGCAGGATGTCCCTGGTTCGAACCCTGGATCGCCCATATCAGATGAATTCCTCTCGAACAGAACATCTTCGACTAGTTAGTGTCTTCTTATTAGAGGCTTCTATATAAGGTTTCCAGATGCTTTCAAGCAAGGCTTAGTTTCAAATGCATAGATTGCCTTCAGGGCTCTTCTAGATAGCTCTGATGTGTGATTGATTGAGTATTAGTTTCTTTGATTACTGTGTCTGGTTCTGACGAGAATAATTACATTTGTAAAAAGGATAAAAGTTGAATGCTTGTGGATATTTGAGTCATATTGTCTTAATAACACTTTCTCGATTAGATGATCATATGTTGCTTAGGCTCTATGTTTAGCTCAACAACAAAACATTCCCCTTAGTCCTTATATCAAAAGGGTTTTGAAGGAATTATTATGAATGATGCTGTTAATCTTCTGGAAATAATAAAGTTGATAATTCTTCTGGGTCTACTTCATAAACACGCGCCAAGCTTGTTTCAATAGCGCTGGTAACATCTCCAGGCAAGAATCTCATGGCATTTAATGCATCATCTGCAATTTCATCAGTAAGGAGCGTGTCTTCTGTACTTAGTTTTTCGTCATTAATTACGGCAATTACCCAGCTTTGGTAAGAGTAGACAAGGTCAGAGAATTCTAATTCAGGGTCATTTAGATCCATGATCGAGCAAACTGCTAATGACAGTCAACACTAGTTTGGCTTTATATGGAGTAAATGTCTGCCATGGAACAAAACTCTCATACTGCAATTCAGGCGAAAATATTTGATTTTGCTTTATTGGAGTTGATATATAGCAAAAGAGATTTTTTTAAACCTCATTGGACATTAGAAAGTTGGGCTAAGTTTTTAATATGGTTGACTTTGAACTGCGGGCTATCTGGAGATAAAGAAAGTCTTGAATTTTTTGCGGATTCGTTGGGTTCTTCACTTACAAAAAGAATGCGAAGAGTTTTTTTTGAAAGGAAGATAGAAGATTTGCTCTTGCATCTAATGGCTGATCCTTCAGAGCAAATGGTTGTCATAATGCCTTTAACAAAAGGGGTAGTTCTTCAAGACAGTGTTGTTTTGCAAGCACTAGATATTGTTGGATTGAGCGATAGAGTTGTTTTGGATCGTTCTTCTTGGGGTAAACATGATTCGCTAATAGCGATCCCTTGGAATCCTTTAGATCGTGACAGTTGAAATTTTTGCAAACACGAATTGCGTAATGGTTTGCGAGCATGGTTTGAATGATTTTGTTTTTCTGTGACTGATCAGAGAGAGACTGCCGATTTTTCACAAGCGGCTGAAGCTTTACCAAAGACCTATGACCCGGTGGGCACAGAGAGACGCTGGCAGCATCTTTGGGAAAAAAATGCTGCATTTCATCCTGATCCAAATGCTTCTGGAGATCCATTTTCAATTGTGATTCCTCCTCCTAATGTCACAGGCAGTTTGCATATGGGGCATGCTTTTAATACTGCGCTTATTGATACTGTTATTAGATTTCAAAGATTGAGAGGTAAAAATGTTCTTTGTCTTCCAGGAACTGACCATGCTTCTATAGCAGTTCAAACTATTCTTGAGAAGCAAATAAAAGAAGAAGGAATAACACTCGAAGATCTTGGTAGAGACTCTTTTTTGAGAAAAGCCTGGGAGTGGAAAGAAAATAGTGGAGGCAAAATTGTTAATCAACTCAAACGATTGGGATACTCAGTGGATTGGGCAAGAGAGAGATTTACTTTAGATAAAAGGTTGAGTGAGGCAGTTGTTGAAGCATTTGTACAATTACATGAGAAAGGACTGATATATCGAGGTGAATATTTAGTTAACTGGTGCCCTGCATCGGGATCAGCTGTGAGCGATTTAGAAGTTGAGATGAAAGAGGTTGATGGTTTTTTATGGCATTTCTCTTACCCATTAACTGATAGTTCATCTGTTGAAGATGGGATTAAATATCTTGAAGTTGCGACTACTCGTCCGGAGACGATGCTTGGTGATGTAGCTGTAGCTGTTAACCCTAATGATGAGCGTTATCAACATCTTGTAGGCAAATCTTTGATATTGCCATTAGTCGATCGAGAAATACCTATTATTTCGGACCATCATGTTGATAAAGACTTTGGGACTGGTTGTGTCAAAGTTACACCAGCACATGACCCTAATGATTTTGAGATAGGTCAAAGACATAGCCTTCCACAAATCACTATAATGAATAAGAACGGTACTATGAATCATAATGCGGGTAAATTTTCTGGCTTAGATCGTTTTGAGGCACGAAAAGCAATTGTTCAAAATTTAAAAGACCTCAACCTTCTAACAAAAGTTGAGCCTTATAAGCATACTGTTCCATATTCAGATCGGGGCAAGGTTCCTGTTGAACCATTACTTTCCACCCAATGGTTTGTTAGGATGGAGCCATTAGCAGAAAAATGTCGGCAATCTTTAGCTAATAATGAACCTAGATTTGTTCCAGAACGATGGGGAAAAGTTTATAGCGATTGGCTCACGAATATACGAGATTGGTGTATAAGTAGGCAGTTATGGTGGGGGCATAGAATCCCAGCTTGGTTTGTTATCAGTGAAACTGATAATCAAGTTATAGATCAAACACCTTATATTGTTGCTCGTACAGAAGATGAGGCTTTGAAGATAGCCAAAGAAAAATTTGGTGAATCTGCAGAGATCAAACAAGATGAAGATGTTTTAGATACTTGGTTCTCTAGTGGACTGTGGCCCTTCTCTACTCTTGGATGGCCAGATGTTCAGCATCCAGATTTTAGAACTTGGTATCCAACAACTACGTTAGTGACAGGTTTTGATATCATTTTCTTCTGGGTTGCCAGAATGACCATGATGGCAGGTATCTTTACTGATCGTATGCCTTTTGCAGATGTCTATATTCATGGATTAGTTAGAGATGAACAAAATCGTAAGATGAGTAAAAGTGTGGGTAATGGGATTGACCCTGTATTGCTGATAGATAGATATGGCACAGATGCTTTGCGGTTTGCTTTAGTCAGAGAAGTTGTTGGAACAGGTCAAGATATTCGAATTGATTATGACCGGGAGAAGGATACGTCATCAACAGTTGAAGCCTCGAGAAATTTTGCTAACAAACTTTGGAATGCGACACGATTTGCGTTAATTAATCGTGCTAACTTTTCATTGGCCTTAGAAGACGATTTAGAAAGTTTAGAATTGAAACTATCTGATCGGTGGATTTTATCTAGACTGGCGCGCGTTAATAGGCAATCAGTTAAACGTTATGAAAGTTATGCACTTGGTGAAGCGGCAAAGGGTTTATATGAGTTTGTATGGAATGATTTTTGTGATTGGTATGTAGAACTTATTAAGCCTCGCCTTAATCTAGGAGATATGCCTACTAAGGAAGAGTTGTTAGATAAGAAAGTTGCGATATCTGTTTCGTCTAGAGTTTTGTGTGAGTTGTTAATTATGTTGCATCCTTTGATGCCACATTTGACTGAGGAACTTTGGCATGCGTTAACAGGCAAGCCCGAAGATGATCTTCTTGCTCTCCAAGGCTGGACCAATATTAGTGACTCATATTTGAATGAAGAATTGGAATTATCTTTCACACAGTTATTTTCGTCAATTAGGCTTGTTCGTAACTTACGAGCTGTGGCAGGTTTAAAGCCTGCTCAAGAAATCCCAGTTCGATTGATTACAGGCAAACAAGATCTCTTGAATACTTTGAGTAGATCTAAAATTGATATTCAAGCACTAACAAGAGCGGAAAATATTTATGTCATTACTCCAAGTGAACAAAGTGCTTTACCTCCAGTGAAAGCACTCACTGCGGTGAGTGGGGAGTTAGAGGTTGTTTTACCTATTGAGGGATTGGTTGACATTGAGTCGTTGCGTTCTCGATTAGAGAAGGATTTACATAAGGCAGAAAAAGAAATCAAAAATCTTTCAGGACGATTATCAAATCCCAATTTTGCTAAAAAAGCACCATCTGATGTTGTGGCTACTTGTCGAGCTAACCTAGTTGAAGTTGAATCTCAAGCTTTAGTAGTACGTAACCGTTTGGCTGGATTAAATTAATAGGAAGTATTATTGATGAAAAATAGTGTGGAAATTTGGTTGAATCAACTTTTGCCTTTTGTAGATAGTACTAATGGCATATATTTGTTTATTATTTTGTATGCATTATCAGTAACTTGCTTGGTGCCAGGGGCATGGTTTTCAATGCTTTCAGGTTTGATTTATGGTACTTGGTTAGGAAGTTTCGTTGTTATATTGGGTGCTTTTTTAGGTGCAGAACTTAGCTTTTATTTAGGACGAAAATTGTTACGAGATTGGATACAAAAGAGAATAGCTGGTTTGCCAAGAATGGAGGCTTTTTCAAAAGCATTGGGTAGAGAGGGTTTGAAAGTTATTTTTCTATCACGTTTATCCCCTGCATTTCCTTTTGGGTTGCTTAACTATGCTTATAGCGTTAGTAATGTTACTGGGAGAAATTTTACTTTAGGATTATTAGGCATTGTCCCTGGAACAATTTTTTATTGCAGCTTGGGTTCTTTAGCAGGAGAGATTTCACGTTTTCCTGAAGTCCTTTCAGGTAGAACAGATTTAGTATCTTTTATCTTTACTTTTGTAAGTATTATTGCGACTTGTATTGTTTTTTGGCTTGTTATTAAAGGAACGCAAGATATTTTTCAAGAATTTGACTCTTCTAATTGATCAGGGTTAGGAATGTTCCAATCTTTTAAAGTCGCAAAAACAATGAACCAATATAGTCTCAACATTGCAAGAAAGCCTTTTTTGGAAGCTAATTGAGAATGTTTGGCGCGTCCACAAGGAGTTTTGATAAGTGAGTTAATTCTTGGCAGATTCATTTTGAGTTGGGCTGATTGTACTTGTGATTATTAAATAGTAATGCTTCAAGCTCTATTTCTGTAAGCATTTTGATTTCTAATGCTTGAGCTTTTTTAAATTTGCTACCAGGCTTTTCACCATAAATTAAATAGCTTGTTTTTTTGCTGATAGTAGAAATGACTTTGCCACCTGCCATTTCAATAATATTTTGTATTTCTTTTCTACTGTAAGAAGCAAATGTTCCAGTCAGTACAAATGATAGTCCATCTAAATTAGATATATTGCTTAAATTGTTATTGGTTGTAAGAGATTCGTCTTCATCTGTAGATAGTGAAAACTTAATTTCTTCTAGCTCTTTAATTAAAATACAATTTTCTTCATTAGAAAACCATGTTTTAATTGAATCAGCAATCTCTTGACCTATTCCATAAATTTGCATTATTGATTCTGGAGATACGTTAGATGCTTTTCGCAATTCTTCAATATTTCCAAAAACTTTTGCAATGGCTTTTGCATTTGATTCTCCAACATGAAGTATGCCTAAACCATAAAGCTTTTTATGCCATGGTTTATGCTTTGATTCTTGTATTGCTTTGACTAGCTTATTAGCAGACTTCATACCTAAACGATTTAAATTGGAGAGATGATTAATATTTAACTTATATAAATCTGCGATTGAATGAACCATTTTTTTGTCTACTAACATGAGAATTAACTTATCACCAAATCCATCGATATCCATAGCATTTTTACTTACCCAATGACGTAAGATGCCTTTTAATATCGCCGGACATTTGTTATTATTACATTTCGTTATAACAGAATTATTTTCTTTTATTAACACTGATTCGCATTCAGGACAATAATTAGTCATTCTAATTGGCTTAGATTTTTTAACCCTTAATTCAGGCATTACGCGAATGACTTCTGGTATGATTTCCCCAGCTTTGCGAACAACTATTGTGTCTTTTTCATGTATATTTAATTCAAGCAGTCTTTTCCCATTGTGAAGAGTTGCTCTATTTACTGATGTTCCCGCTAATAAAACAGGTTCGAATTCCGCAACAGGAGTAATTGCACCTGTGCGGCCAACTTGAAAAACCATTTGCTTAAGTTTTGTAGTTGTTTCTTCTGCTGGGTATTTCAAAGCAATAGCCCACCTTGGCGATTTTTTTGTATTGCCAAGAAATTGTTGCATTTTAAGCTCATCAACTTTAATTACTACGCCATCAGTTGCATATGGAAGAAATTGTCTTTCTTTTTCCCAATAGATATAGTATTTATTTATTTCTTCTAAGGAATTATTTTTCTTACAATTATTATTTACTTTGAAGCCAATATTCTTAAGTAGCTGTAGTGAATCCCATTGTCCCTGTATATTCTTGAAGTCATTTTCTTCTGGTATCCAATTCTCATCAAAATGAATAGTGTATGCAAAAAAATCAAGATTACGTTTGGCTACGATTTTGGGGTCTAATTGACGTAATGTTCCTGCACAAGCATTTCTGGGATTAGCAAAAAGCTCTTCTCCTTTTTCTTTCCTAGATATATTAATTTTTTGAAAAATGTTGTTTGGGATAAATGCTTCGCCTCTGACTTCTAACCATTTTGGTGGATTTTGGAGTTTTAATGCAAGCGGAATAGAAGATATTGTACGTATATTATTTGTTATATCCTCTCCATTTTCTCCATCTCCTCTTGTAGCTCCTTTTGTTAATATACCATTTTCATAACTAAGTGCTATTGCATTACCATCTATTTTTAGCTCACTAACGAATTCTATTGATTTTTGATCGGAATATTGGCTAATTAATTTACTTATTTTGTTATTCCATACATTTAACTCGTCAAGATTAAATGCATTATCAAGGCTAAAAAGTGGAATACGGTGAGATATTGTTTGAAACCCTTTTGAAGGGGATCCTCCTATCCTTTGAGACGGGCTATCAAGAGTTATTAATTCCGGATGCTTATTTTCTAGTTCGATTAATTCTCTATAAAGGCTGTCATATAGAGCATCTTTTATGAAAGGTGCATCAAGAACATAGTAAGCATGATTGGCCTTATTTAAGACTTGTCGAAGTTCTTTTGCCCGATCAAAGTAGGCTTCAGAGTTTGATTTCACTAAAGAGCTTAATGAGGGTAATTAATTGCTAGCTTTGTTAATACGTTCGATACGCCAATTGTCTTCTACTTTGGTAAATGTAAAATCCAAAGGCATTTCCTGCTTTTTATCTTCTGATTTTAGGTTTAACCGGAGCATTATTTGCTTGTCTTCAATTCTTGGTCGCCCTGATTTCAAGTTTCTATATCGATTTAATTGAAGTCCTCCAAGGAATTTGATGAAATCTTGTCTGTTGACGTGCTGTCTATAACCCTTTGTTGTTAAACGATAAGCGCCATCGATTCTGCCAGCTGCGATTTGGTTGAAAAATTGTTTAATGAGGGGATTGATCCCTCTTGCGCTGATGACAAGCTTGATTGCGTTAAAAGTCCAGAAGAGCAGAAGTGATCCAACTCCAACTAATAAGGCTTTTGTTCCAATTTCTTTGACTAGGGCACCATCCATTGGCTTAATGCAATTAATTAGAGATTCTGACTTATTAACTGTAGAAAGTATCTTGATTCTGAGTGACTTTTAGTAAGAATGTCACCTAAATACTTATATCGATCAGTTTTCTGAACAAATGGCTTTGTTTTCTTTGCTTCCCATTTTTCATAGGTTGAATCGTGAGTATTTTGAAGGATCACTGATTCAGGGCATTAGTCCAAAGGTTGATATTCGTTGGAGTGATGGTCGCATGAAAAGTACAGCAGGTCTTTATAGAAGTAGATGGGTGTTTGGACATCCTAGAGAAAGTGAGATTATTTTATCCAGGCCCATTCTTATAAATCTCCCTGAAAAAGCTTTGGAAAGTACGCTTTGTCATGAAATGATCCATGCTTGGATTGATCTTGTCCTGAAAGTAAAAGAAGTAGGACATGGGCCTTTATTTAAGGAACGTATGGCTCAGATCAATTCAGTGCAAAATGATTTTCAGGTAACTGTGAGACATTGTTTCCCAATACCGGAAAGGACAGCCAAATGGATCGGCGAATGTTCCTTGTGTCATCAACAGTTCTTTTATAAAAGGATTGTCAAAGGTGCTGCATGCAGAAATTGCTGTAATCAATTTTTTCAGGGTCAGTGGAATAAAAAATGTTTGTTGAAATATCAATCACTAGAAATTTAAGAATCAATGTCACTCGTTATCTGAATACTTCAAATGAAAATGGTTTTTGCATTTGAGTGTGACGACTAATTCAGTTTTACTTCAGAAACAGTTAAATTATAATTATGGATGATTATCGTCAGCGTAATCAAAAACGCTTCCGTTCTCGCGATTCTATTGAGCGAAGAATGGATCAATTATTTGCAACTGGGAGGCACGTTGTTGATGGTGTTGCTGGAACTCGTCCAGGATTGAGACGTGATATAGCTGAAAGGGGGAATCGTTCACGTATAGATAATGTTGGACGCTGGGTTGAAGAAAAATTAGATTATTTTTTTGAAGATGAGAATGATTGGATTGATACTGATCAACAGTCTCAAAAAATTATAGATCAACAATTTATTAAAAGACCACTTGGTGCAATTTCTCTGCGTGGTCCCAAGGCTCTTCAACCTTATGAAAAACAAGCCACAACTAATGATATTACTGATGATAATTGGCCAGATGAGTCCTCTTTTAGAATAGAAAGATGGAAAAGACAAAGTAAGCCGAAAATGAATGAAGCTAATAGAAATGAAACATATGTTGCTGAATCAAAAATACCTAAAAAGCGACAACTCCCAAGATCCAATCGTAGACGCTATTAATTTTTTTTTGCCATTATCTTGGGTTTGGCCCAAGCCATGATTCTAATTTTGGGCTGAAAATTTCTCTAATTACTGTGAGTTCGCGTTCTTGCCTAAAGAATCTATAGTGACGGCCCCAAAATGGTCCTTTGACTTGAAATTTTTGTTCCAGCCATGAGGTATTGAAAAGAGCTAATCCATCAACTTCTCTAAATAACTCTGATCTTCCTTGAGTAAGACTTTTCCATATTGGCTGCTCTTTTTTTTGAAGATGTTGTTCAGCTTCTTTATAGTTCCACCAACTTTCAGCCCATGCAAGAGTAAGCCCATTACAAGTAAGCCAAACTTGTCTTTTTATCAAAGGCGGGATGAGCTCATTCACTTCTTTAGGTGCTGTTTGTGCAATTGTCTTTACTAATTGCATCGAAATTAATTTGACTTCAACTTCATAACCTGTGAGGAGTTTGAGGTGTCTCGTAGGACTTCCATCACCAAGTAGCATCAATTTCCATGGGCCTGGAAGCTTTTCGTGCCCTTTGCCGCTTAAGACGGATTCTCGAGATGCTTCCCAGATTGCTTTAGAGAGAAATAAAGGTTTTTGACTGGTCATTCACACTGTCTTTGCTAAGGCTGGATGTGATTCAGATGAATAGTCTTTGGAAGTTTCCTTTCCTTTAAGATTATTGATTTTTAGCCAAACTAATAGTGCCGTTATATCAGCTTTACTGACGCCTGGTACTTGAGCTGCGTCTCCAAGGCTAACTGGCTGAGATGCTGTTAGTTTTTCTCTTGCTTCTTGAGAGATAGTCTGGATAATATTGTAATTTATATCTTTAGGAAGATAGTTCTTGCTATATTTTTTAATTTGCTCAATTTGCGCTTGTTGCCTTTTAAGATAACCGCTGTATTTGATATCTATTTCGACACCTTCTCTTATGTCTATTGGCATATTTTCATCCATTAACTTGTATGTAATTAAATCAGAAGAATGAAGCCCTGGCCTTTTTAAAAGATTTGCAATCGTAATCGAACCTTTGATTGAATTTTGATACTTATTGGAAATTATTTTAGCAACATCATCACTATCTTTTATTCGCACATTATTAATTCTATGTTTTTCTATTTCTATAGCTTTTTGCTTTGCTTGATAAATGTCCCAACGTCGCTTATCAATTAAACCAAGTTTATATCCCAATCCAGTTAAACGCCTATCTGCATTATCCCCTCTAAGAACTAATCTATATTCACTTCTACTGGTTAATACTCGATAGGGTTCTTTGAGATCTTTAGACACAAGATCATCAATCATTGTTCCTATATAACTATCTTCGCGAGTAAAAATAATTGCTTCTTCTTTTTGTACTAATCTAGCTGCATTGAGGCCTGCTACTAATCCTTGTGCGGCAGCTTCTTCATATCCAGTTGTTCCATTTAATTGACCAGCAGAAAATAAACCATTTATTTGTTTTGTCTCTAAAGAAGGTAGTAGCTGAGTGGCTGGCAGATAATCATATTCAACAGCATATGCTGGTCGTAACATAATACAATTTTCTAATCCAGGTAATGTTTGTAAGAGATCTAGTTGTAAATTTTCTGGAAGCCCAGTTGAAAACCCTTGTACATAGATTTCTGGTGTATTGAGACCTTCTGGTTCGAGAAAAATTTGATGTGATTCTTTATCTTTGAAGCGAACAATTTTATCTTCTATCGATGGGCAATATCTTGGACCTTTGCTGTCAATAAAGCCACCATAAATAGGCGTTAATTTTAAATTATCTCTGATTAATTTGTGTGTTGCTTTGGTTGTGCGTGTTATGTAACAACTAACTTGTTTTCCGCTTTGCCATGCATGGGGATCAAAGGAAAAAAATCTATTAGATGCATCACTAATTTGTTCATCCAAGGCATTTAATTCAATACTTCGTATATCAACTCTTGCTGGAGTGCCAGTTTTTAATCTACTGATTTGGAATCCTAACTTCTGCAAATTTTCTGTTAATCCAGTTGCTGGTTGTTCTCCTGCTCTTCCTGCTGGCATGGATTTGTTGCCTATCCAAATCTTCCCACCAAGAAAAGTACCCGCTGTAAGCACGACAGTTTTTGAAAAGAATTCGCTTCCAAAGTATGTTTTGACTCCTTTGACGCAACCAATTTGTGATTCACAGGTTTTGTTGTATTGGTTTGTTGGTTTATCGATGATTAGTTCTGTGACCATTCCTTCTCTTATTTTTAAATTCGGAGTTCCTTGCAAAATTTTGACCATTTCATATGAATAGGCTCGTTTGTCAGTTTGTGCTCGAAGTGCTCGTACTGCAGGACCCCTACTAGAATTTAGTATTCTTTTTTGAATAGCAGTTGCGTCCGCAAGTTTTCCAATAACTCCTCCTAAAGCATCTACTTCATGAACTAATTGACTTTTCGCTGGACCTCCAACCGCTGGATTACAGGGCTGCCATGCAATTCTGTCGAGATTCAGTGCAAATAATGCTGTATTCATGCCTAATCTTGCGGCAGCTAAAGCTGCTTCACACCCAGCATGACCACCTCCAACAACGATTACATCAAAATATTCGGCTGAAACTTGAGTCCCTTTCATTTTTCAACTGTTTTATGCGGCTAGGTTTCTAAATCTTGTGAATTGTGGTTCGAAAAGCAATTTAACGGTGCCAATTGGTCCATTTCTATGCTTAGTAACTATTACTTCAGTTATACCTCGATCGGTTGTTTCAGGGTTGTAATACTCATCTCTGTAAATCATTAGAACAAGATCTGCATCTTGTTCAATTGATCCAGATTCACGCAAATCACTCAACATTGGGCGTTTATTAGTTCGCGATTCAACTCCTCTACTTAATTGTGATAAAGCAATGACAGGAACTTTTAATTCTCTGGCCATAGCTTTTAAACCTCTAGTGATTCTTGAAAGTTCTTGTACACGATTGTCAGGTGTGGAACCTTCCATTAATTGAAGATAATCAATAACAATTAAACCTAACTCTTTTCCTTGCTCGGCAATTAGTCGGCGGCAAAGTGAGCGCATTTCAAGGACACCAGAGTTAGGTTTGTCATCGATATAAAGGGGTAATTGCCCAAGTGTATTAATACCCTGGCCAAGTAGTGGCCATTCGTCTTGTTGTAAACGGCCAGTTCTTAATTTTCCACTTTCAATGCCTACTTCCATTGACAGCAAACGGTATGTAAGTTGTTCCTTACTCATCTCTAAGCTAAAAATACAAACTGGCAAATCATGAAGTTGGGCAACATTTTTGGCAAGATTAAGCACTATTGATGTTTTTCCCATTGCTGGTCGACCTGCAACTATGACTAGATCACTTCTTTGTAATCCTTGCGTCATAGCATCGAGATCATAAAAATTGACAGGAATACCAGCTATAGATGTGCCTAATGATCTACTCTCAATTTCATTAAAAGTACTGGTTAGTATTTCTGCAGTAGGAGTAAGACCTTTAGAAGGTTTTTCTTGGCTAATTGCAAAAATCTTTTGTTCTGCTTGATCGAGTATTTCCTCTAAAGGCAGATTTTGTTCAAAGCCTAGTTTAATGACTTCATTGCCAGATCTTATTAATTGACGACGTAGGAACTTATCGCTAATTAATTTTGCGACTTGTTCTATCGACGCGGTTGATGTAACCCTTTCTACAAGTTCAACTAGGCGGTTATTCCCACCAATTTTTTCAAGGGAATCAGTATCTGCTAACCATGCAGTCATTGCTGTTAGGTCAGTGGGCTTCCCTTGACTATGGAGCATTAAAGCTGTTCGAAAAATTTCTCGATGTGCAGCCAAATAAAAAGCTTCTGGTTGAAGAATATCGGCGACTCTACTGATTGCTTCAGGATCTAAAAGTATGCCACCAAGTACAGCTTCTTCGGCTTCTAAATTTTGAGGAGGGATTTGATCTGTTTGTGCTTCAAATTGAGGGGAGTTTTTTCTCCCAGCTTGAAAACGTGGTACCTCCTGGTTTGGGGAGGATTTCCCATTCTCAGCAAATGAACTTCTAATCATTTATTTTTACCAATGGGATGATTCTTACTGGGGATTTTATTTTCAGCTTATAAATTTTAGTAACTAGCAACCTCAAGATTGATTTCTGCAGTTATTTCACTATGAAGTTTTATGAGTACTTTATATTTTCCTACTCCATGAATTTCAGGTACAGAAATATCTCTCCGATCGATTTCTTTTTTTGTTGCTTCTTGAATGACTTCAGCAATGTCGCCATTGGTCACAGTTCCAAATAAAACACCATCTTCACCAACTTGTTTTTTGACGGTGAACCTTCCAATTGTTACAAGTGCTGTTTGGAAATCGATGGCTTCTTTTTTCTTTGCCGCTTCCAATTCTGCTTGTTTTGCTCGGCGGTGCTCCACTTGTTTCAGTACTGCTGGTGTAACAGGCAGCGCTTTTCCGTGCGGTAGAAGATAGTTTCGAGCATAGCCAGGGGCTACCTCTATCAGGTCTCCATCTTTTCCTAGATTGCTGATGTCCTCATTGAGAACAACTTGTACTCTTTTTGCCATGGATGATTGAAATTAACGCGTTAATTGATTTTATGTATAACCTTACGATGCGATTGGCAGTCTTATCTTTTTAGCAAGTCCAAGGGCATGCATAAATCGAATATGTTGCCATGTTAAATCGATTTGGTTTTTTTGTAGACCATGTTTAGCTGAGTTTGGAAAAGCATGATGGTTATTATGCCAACCTTCTCCAAAAGTCAGAGCTGCTACCCATTTGTTGTTTTTTGAATTATCTCCACTCTCATAAGCGAGTGTTCCCCAGCAGTGAGTTGCGGAATTTACTAACCAAGTTATGTGATAAACAAATACAAGCCGTAATGGAATGCCCCATAGAACCATCGACCAGCCTCCTACTCCTGTAGAGGTTCCAATCCAAAACAGTAATCCTCCTAAAGGAATCTGAAGTAATAGGAAATAACTATTTAAAAAACGGTAATAAGGATCTTTGATTAAGTCACCTGCTAGACGAGGCACAGTTTTCATGGCTGGCACGTCTTCAAACATCCAACCCATATGACTCCACCAAAAACCTTTGTTGCTGTCATGATGGTCAGCATCTGTATCAGAAAATGTGTGATGATGCCTATGAAGACCTACCCAGTCGATTGGACCATGTTGGCAACTGATTGCACCACATGTAGCAAAGAATCTTTCAAGCCATTTTGGAACTTGAAATGACCTGTGGGATAGCAGTCGGTGATATCCAACTGTTACTCCAAGGCATGCAGTAACCCAGTAAAGAATTAGAAAAGCTGTAAAAGCTTGCCAACTCCAGAATTGCGGTTGAAGAGTAAAAATTGTTAGGGAGTGAATCCCAATCATGAACATGACCGTTCCCCAACGTTTTCTTACTTTTTCTACTTTTTGAATTGGCTTGAGAGGTTTCTGAAGCTTTGCTGATGCTTCCATAGCCTTGTCAGCAGAAACTGGCTTGGATAATGGAGCTGAAGCTTCGATCACACTGGAAACCATGAGTGATCTGTCAAAGTGATATATATAATAGATGATAAGGATCTTAATCAGCCTTTTTAACTGATACTGTTTGTGATTTTGTGACTTCGGGGTTTCGTGATCAATTAACTGCTGGCAGACGGGCTATGGCTCATCTGATACATGTTTGGCATGAGCGAAATGGTTGGTCTCATAAAGTTTTACCAGCTCTTGCAGAGTCATTAGAGCTTGGAAGAGTACACAGTTCTCAGATTTCAAATCTTAGGAATGGCAAGCTTGTTTCCCCTAGTCCAGAGGTGTTTTATGCTTTAGCCCAGATTAATAAGGAGCTTTTTCAAGGAATCGACAGGATTAAAAATCGACTATCTGCTGTACATCCAGAATTGATAAAAGCTCTGCTTGATTCAGCAAGACCTATTGAGGACAATGATGGAGAGCCTTTGTCGGCGGGAGATTTTTTTGAGATTTTTGTTGGTTTAGCTCCATTACCATCTTCTTTTGATTGGTTTATTGAAGAAAGTGAAGCTGTAATTTTAAGTGCAGCTTTAGCCGATTATTTGTGTAGAGGTAAACCTTGGAGAATGTGCAGAGAAAAAGTAATGGAAGCTTATCCAGTGACAAAAAAACAAAGAAGAGAGAGATTTGCTGAAGTTATGTCTGGATTGAGGGATTATACTGCTGAAGAATTAGATGGTGAACTATTAGATCTGCATGCTGCAAATAGAGCTCTTAATGTAACAACTTTTCAGGGCGCTGACGATTTCTTAGAGGATTTGAGAAAGAGAGGTTTACTGTTAAAGGATCAAGAAAAGTTGGAAATTATTTTTTCCGATTAATTTATTAAAAATTTTTCAATTATGTCATCAATGAATGACACAGAATCAAAAAAATGGGCTAAACAGTTTGTTTTTTCAATAGAAGACAAAATAAAACTTTTAGTAGAACAAAGGATTCAGCAAATTACCCCTGTCTTAGAAAAAGTTCTTGAAGCTTTTTCTAAAGAGCGCCTAGGTGTCCAACATTTTGCGTCTTCTACTGGTTATGGTCATGGAGATATTGGTAGAGAAGCGATAGATCGCATTTTTGCAAATATTTTGGGATCAGAGAAGGCTGCAGTTAGATTGCAGTTTGTAAGTGGAACTCATGCAATAACTTCTGCATTGTTTGGAATTCTTAGACCTGGCGATCATTTATTGTCAGTAACTGGTAGTCCTTATGAGACTCTTGAAGAGGTTATTGGAATCAGAGGAGCAGGCCAAGGTTCTTTAAAGGATTTCGGTGTTAATTATAAGGAGATTCCATTAACAAATAGTGGCAATATAGATATAAAACTTTTAGATGAAAATTTGAATACTCCTAAGACAATGATTTTTATTCAGAGAAGTTGTGGTTATACTTGGAGAGAAGCTATTTCAATAGAGGAAATCCAAAAAGTATGTTCATTTATTCATAATAAGCAGCCTAATTGTATATGTTTTGTTGATAATTGTTATGGGGAATTTGTTCAAAATATAGAACCAACTGAGGTTGGTTCTGATTTAATAGCTGGATCGCTGATTAAAAATTTGGGAGGAACGATTGTTCCTACAGGTGGTTATGTGGCTGGTAAAGCAAACTTAGTAGAGCAATCTTGTTGTCGCCTTACATCTCCCGGAATTGGCAGTAAAGGTGGTATAGGTTTTGATCTTAATCGTCAAATTTTACAAGGATTATTTTTAGCACCACAAATGGTTGGTGAAGCTTTAATAGGAGCTGAATTGCTAGCTCAAAGCTTTCAAGATCTTGGATATGAAGTGTTACCTCGCCCAGGTGCTAAGAGAAGTGATCTTATTCAAATAGTTAGCCTTAAAAATTTGGAAGTATTGAAAATAGTTTGTAGATCTTTTCAGAAAAGCTCACCAGTGGGTTCATACATTGATCCTATTCCAGCACCGATGCCAGGTTATGAAAGCGATTTGATCATGGCTGGCGGCACTTTTATAGATGGAAGTACAAGTGAATTTTCTGCAGATGCTCCTCTTAAGCCACCCTATAATTTATTTATTCAAGGGGGCATTCACCGTTCACATATAAAGATTGCTTTAATACAAGCAATTTCAGATTTAATTCAAGCAGGTTTTATCAAGCCATATCATAATGATTAAGCTTTTTGGTCTTAGAGCAAATGGCCTTTTCATTTCCTGATCATTTTCGTTTTGCAGATACTCATGAATATGCATTTTTGGACAAAGAATTAGTTCGTGTTGGTATTAGTGCCTTTGCGGTTGATCAACTTGGAGATATCGTTTTTGTTGACCTTCCTGATGTGGGTGAATTAGTTCAAAAGGGTAAGCCTTTTGGGTCGGTTGAGTCTGTAAAGGCAGTTGAAGATTTGCATGCACCAATTAATGGTGAGATTGTGCAACGTAACGATGCTGTTTTGTCTGACCCAGAAGAATTGCAGAATGATCCCCATGGTGAAGGCTGGCTTTTGATAGTTCGACCTGAAAACATCAATGATTTAGATGGATTGATGGATACTTCTTCCTATTCACAAAAGATTTCTACATAAGTCCCTTCTCCCTTGATTGATTTTTGATGCTACGAATTTCCAAAATTTTTTCTAATATTTCAAATCATCTAATAATTTAATATCCCTTGATGACGAGATATGACCTATGAATAGTGCTTCCCAAAATGACATGCTTTTTGAAGGTCGACATATAGGTTTAAACCATAAGGATCAGGAAGTGATTTTGAATCAACTCCAGATCTCTAGTCTTGAGAAATTTATTGGTTCAGTGATTCCTCAGGATATATACGAAGAGGACTTATCACTTTCATCATTTCCAAAGGGATGCAATGAAATTCTAGCTTTGGAAGAGATAGCTGAGATTAGTAAAAAAAATGAAATTAGACGCTCTTTAATTGGTTTGGGATACTACGGCACTGCACTACCTGCAGTTATACAACGTCATGTTTTAGAGAATCCCATTTGGTATACAGCTTATACGCCATATCAAGCTGAAATTTCACAAGGAAGATTAGAAGCATTATTTAATTTTCAAACTCTTATTACTGAATTAACGGGGTTACCTATTGCAAATGCTTCATTACTGGATGAGGCTACAGCTGCAGCAGAGGCAATGAGTGTAGCTTTCAATGTTAGGTCTACAAAAAACTCGAAACGATTTTTAGTGGATAAAGATGTTTTTCCACAAACTTTCGATGTTTTGAAAACTCGTGCCGAGCCATTGGGAATTAATTTGAAGCTTGTCGATCCAGAGTTAATAGATTCTGAGGATGATTTTTTTGCTGTATTTTTGCAGTTACCTGGTAAAACAGGTCGCATTTGGAACCCAAGTCAGGCTATTGATCAGGCTCATAAGGCAGGAGCAATTCTTGTTGTTGCAATCGATCCTTTGTTTCAAGTATTAATAAAGCCTTTGGGAGAACTTGATGTAGATATTGTGGTCGGCAGTACGCAGAGATTAGGCGTTCCTATAGGATTTGGTGGACCGCATGCAGCTTTTTTTGCATCGAAAGTAGATTTCAAAAGACAAGTCCCAGGACGCATAGTTGGTAAGTCTATAGACGTAGATGGGACTGAAGCTTTAAGACTTGCTTTGCAAACTAGGGAGCAACATATTCGAAGAGATAAAGCCACAAGTAATATTTGTACGGCGCAAGTTTTATTAGCAGTTATTGCATCCTTTTATGCTGTCTATCATGGCCCAGAAGGTTTAACAAATATTGCTTCTAGGATTGTTAAGTTTAGGCAAATGCTTGTTTCTATTTTAATACACTATGATTATTTAATTGAACCATATAGTGGGTTTGATACTGTAGAAGTTTATTGTCCAGAAGCGCCATTAGTACATGCTATAGCTGCATCAAATGGTATTAATTTTAGAGTTCTTCCATTAGGAGCTGAAAGAAGTAATGCAAATGGTTTTGGAATAACACTAGATGAGTTAAGTACAGAGAAAGAGATTATTAAGATTAACAAAATACTAGCCGAGGCTAAGTCTAAGAAAGTTATAAGTCATTTTAATTCTTCTGAAGACTCAGAGGATTTATTGCATCCGATACCTTTAAGACGGAATCCTTGGCTTCAGCAACCTGCTTTTAGTAAATATCATTCAGAAACAGAATTAATGAGATATATAAATACTCTTGCGAATAAGGACTTTTCTTTAGTTCAAGGAATGATTCCTTTAGGAAGTTGTACTATGAAATTGAATGCTGCAGCTGAATTATTGCCAATTGAATGGAAGGAATTTTCAACTATTCATCCTTTTGTGACCAAAGAGCAGTGTGGTGGTTATCAACATTTAATTCATGACCTTGAGAGATGGCTTTGTGCTTTAACTGGCTTTGATGGAGTGTCTTTGCAGCCTAATGCTGGCTCTCAAGGAGAGCTAGCAGGGCTATTGGTAATAAGAGCATGGCATGAATCTAGAGATCAAAAACATAGAAACATATGTTTAATTCCTACCAGTGCTCATGGAACAAATCCTGCTAGTGCAGTCATGTCTGGTTTTAAAGTTTTATCTATTGATTGTGACGAGTTTGGGAATATTGATCTTGAGGATTTGAGAGCAAAATCTACTTTATATTCTTCTCAATTAGCTGCTTTGATGGTTACTTACCCTTCCACACATGGAGTCTTTGAACCTGAAATAAAGGAGATTTGTGCAATTGTTCATAGTCAAGGGGGCCAAGTTTATTTAGATGGAGCGAATATGAATGCTCAAGTTGGAATTTGTCGCCCAGGTAATTACGGCGCTGATGTTTGTCATTTGAATTTGCATAAAACTTTTTCTATTCCACATGGCGGGGGGGGACCAGGTATTGGCCCAATAGCTGTTGCAAGTCATTTAGTGCCTTATTTGCCAGGACATTCTTTAGTTAATTGTGGGGGTAGAAAGTCTATTTCTGCTGTTTCAGCGGCACCTTTTGGGAGTGCTGGAGTACTACCTATAAGTTGGATGTATATCCGAATGATGGGAATTGATGGTCTGCGCAAAGCAAGTTCATTAGCAATACTTTCTGCGAATTACATAGCTAATAAATTAGATCCATATTATCCAATCTTGTTCAAGGGTCCTAATGGTTTTATTGCACATGAATGTATTTTGGATTTAAGGCATTTTAAGAAAGCTGTGGGTATTGAGGTGGAAGATATTTCGAAGCGTCTTATGGACTATGGGTTTCATGCTCCAACAGTGAGTTGGCCTGTAGCAGGAACAATGATGGTTGAACCAACTGAGAGTGAAAGCTTGGAAGAATTAAATCGTTTTTGCCAGGCTATGATTTCCATTCGATTAGAGATTCAAGAGATTGAAGATGGAGTTGCGGATCGAGATAATAATCTTTTAAAAAATGCACCACATACACTTTCTACAATTACAAGTGATAATTGGGATAGACCTTATAGTAGGAATTTGGCAGCCTTCCCAATGCCTAATCAGAGAATAAATAAGTTCTGGCCTGCAGTTTCGCGAATTAAGAATGCATATGGAGATAGAAATTTAGTTTGCAGTTGCTCTGCCGTAGAAGAATTTTCTGAAAATTAATTACCGGATGACTGGTTAAAAGTCAATTTTCTAGTTACATTTCGAACGAAAACTATTTTTTTTAGTTTTTTTGCTGCATTTGATAGGTTTTCCACTATCCTCTCTCGCAGCGGTTCATATGCATGGGGGCAAAATGATCAAAATCCGATCACTTGATCGTTCATCAAATTCATTGGATCAAGAAGATTTATCTTTACCTTCTTTTTCTGAAGGTCTTGAATCTATTCTTAATCAAGGAGATTTGTTAAAAGTAGATGGAACAAATGTTGTGAGAGTGCCTTTTGGCGTTCGACAATCCAAAAAGCAAAGACCTTCAAGACCTGATCATTGGGCAACACTCGTTTTGCCTCTGCAACCAATTGGGACCCCTACACCTCCTCCTCAAGCTGCATAACTTTTAAGCTGCTAATGAATTCTCATTATCTTGCATGACTTTTTTGTAATAGCTTCTTAACTGTGCAGTAGCACCAGCCCATCCCCATCTTTCAGCTTCTAATCTGGCAGAATTTCGCATAGCTTGTCTTTCGACTTCATTGCCTAATAATTTTTTAGTTGCTTCTATTAAGCTTTCAGCGCCATCATTAGGACCATCAGGATTGTATAAACAACCATTTTTATTATCTGAGATGATGTCAGGTATTCCGCCTCTATTGGCTCCTACTACAGGGCATCCTGCAGCCATTGCTTCTAAAAGAACTAATCCCAATGTTTCTGTGCTTGAAGGAAATAAAAAGGCGTCACCAGATGCATAGGCACTAGCTAGTTCTTGTCCAGATAAATATCCTACAAACGTTGTTTGAGTATCTTGGAAGATTTTTTCTAGTTGTTGTCTGTATGGACCATCTCCGACTAGAGCAAGTCGAGTTTGAGGTAATGCCTTAAGAACAGGCTTGATTCTCTCGATTTGTTTTTCCGCTGAAAGTCTGCCGACGTAAATCAATAAAGATCCTTCATCGGAGTGCGTTCCTAGTAATTTTGAACGCATCTCTTCATTTCTTAATTCAGGTCGGAAAATGTCCGTATCAACTCCTCTTTGCCATAATGCAGTATTTTGAATGCCTTTATCTGCAAGCTCTTCTACCATTGCAGTTGAGGTGCAAAGGTTTAAGACTGCTTGATTATGAGCAGCTTTAAGCAATTCCCATAGCAAGGGTTCAAGCATCCCCATCCCATAATGTTCAAGGTATTTAGGTAAATGAGTGTGATAACTAGCAATTAAAGGAATTTTGTTGGTCTTTGCTAACCAAATCCCTCCTAATCCAAGGACTGCGGGATTCACAACATGAATTAGATCTGGTTGGAAATGATCAAGTGCTTCTGAGACTGCCGGTCCTGGAAGCCCTAATTTGAGTTCAGGATATAATGGCAGCGGCATTGCAGCCACTCCTATTACTTTGGCTCCCATATAAGTAGGTGGACAGCCTTCTGGGCAGAAAACAATTACTTCATCACCAGATTTGACGAGATTTTCAACCGTTTTTGTTAAACGTGTAACTATCCCATCAACTTTAGGAAGAAAAGTTTCTGTAAAAAAGGCTATTTTCACGTTGCTATGAAGTGGAGGGTGGAGCGGCAATAATTTTTAGGTAACCTTGATTGCTTTTGCTTGATTTGATGTCCATGCAGATACACATGGAATACGTTTTAAATCGCACCGATCAGACCATTTTTTCGCTACATCAACAACCTCTGCAAGTAGTCCATCATCTAGTGTTGTTGGGTCAAGGCCAAGTTCTATAAAGCATCGATTATCGACAATTAAATCATTCTCAACTGCTTCATTTCGTGGATTTGGGAGATAATTAATCTTTGCACCAGTTAGAGATGCAACTTTTTTAGCTAATTCTCCTACTTGGTGACTTTCGGTCATTTGATTAAAAATCATTACTCGATCACCTTTTTCAGGTGGATTTTCAAGAGCTAGTTGGACGCATCTAACAGAGTCTCTAATATGAATAAACGCTCGAGTTTGTCCACCTGTTCCATGAACAGTTAGAGGATATCCAATGGCCGCTTGCATTAAAAATCTGTTCAAGACTGTTCCATAGTCACCGTCATAATCAAATCGGTTAGTAAGTCTGGGATCTCGATTAGTGGCTTCAGTATTGGTTCCCCAAACAATGCCTTGATGAAGGTCTGTAATTCTAATTTGGTCGTTTTTGTTGTAGTAAAGGAAAAGTAATTGATCAAGAGTTTTAGTCATGTGGTACACGCTGCCAGGGCTTGCTGGGTGAAGGATTTCTTCTTCAAAACGTGTTCCATCTGGCTGGGGTACTTCAACTTTCAGGTAACCTTCTGGTATCGTTGCTCCTCTATGAGAGCCGTAACCATAAACTCCCATTGTTCCTAGATGAACAATATGTATATCTAAACTTGATTCAACAATTGCAGCTAAAAGATTGTGGGTTCCATTTACATTGTTATCCACTGTGTAACGCTTAGTTGCACTGGTTTTCATTGAATAAGGTGCAGCTCGTTGTTCAGCAAAGTGAACAATTGAATCTGGTTTTTCTTCAATTAAAAGATCCAGCAATCTCTGATATTCAGAGGCAAGGTCCAGATGGATAAATCGAATAGGCTTACCACCAATTTCTTCCCATGCTTTGAGTCGTTCTCCAATGCTGGAAATTGGAGTTAATGATGAGACTTCGAGGTCCACATCAATTTTTCTCCGGCTGAGATTATCCACGATTAAAACATCGTGGCCTTTATCAGCCAGATTTACTGCACAAGGCCATCCGCAGAAGCCATCGCCGCCAAGAACAAGAACTTTCACCCAAAAATCTCCGCAGAAAAATCAAACGGTTATGCTATTCAAGCTACTACAAGGGTTTCACTTGATAGTTACGGAAAACGCAATAAGTACGATTATAAGCGAGATCCCCGCAATTAGGAACAGCCAAGAACCATTGCCACGACTAGCATCATTTGGTACGACTTCGATTTTTGGTTCCTTTGCAAATGCATTTAATCTACCTTCACTTTCTTGCGTAACTGTCATGATTATTTTTATTTCGGATGATAATAGGCGATTATTTAGTAAGAATAAGTTTATTTCTTAGAAATTATTCCATTGATAGGTGAACTAGGCATTGCATAAGTACGTTGATTAAGTCTCCCGGAAAGAAATGCTTTCCTCCCTGCCGCGGTGGCATCTGCAAACGCTTCAGCCATTAGTACTGGATTTTGGGCCAGAGCAATTGCACTATTGACTAAAACTGCATCTGCTCCCATTTCTAGAGCCTGCGATGCTTCGCTGGGAACTCCAATACCTGCATCAACAATGATTGGTATATTGGCATTCTCAATAATCATTGCAATATTTGCGGCATTCTTAAGTCCTTGCGCAGATCCAATTGGCGAGCCAAGGGGCATGACAGTTGCACAACCAATTTCTTCTAGCTTCTTAGCGATAATGGGATCAGAATTTATATAAGGTAAAACGATAAAGCCTTCTTTTATTAGTTGCTCAGCAGCTTCTAGGGTTCCAAAAGGGTCAGGTAATAAATATTTTTTGTCTGGAATCACTTCCAATTTGACAAAATTGTTATCTTCTTGACCGGCTATTTTTGCTAACTCTCTTCCTAATCTGGCAACGCGTACTGCTTCTTCTGCATTAGAACATCCAGCCGTATTTGGTAACATCCAAACTTCTTTCCAATTGATAGCTTCTATTAACCCTTGATGTCCAGATTCATTAGTCTGTATTCTTCTGACTGCAACAGTAACAATCTCACATTTCGCACTTTTTATACTTTTCTGCATTAATTGTATACTTCGATATTTACCAGTCCCAGTAAGGAGTCTGCTCGAGAATTCTTTATTTCCAATTTTTAATATAGGGCTTGTCTTTGGCATGATCAAGTTTGTAAGGTGTTATGTAATTAGAAAGAATTAAATCCCTTCTTTTTAGTTTCATTTTGTAGGCTTACTCCTTTACGCCTTTCTATTTTCTGAATCTGAGAATTTGCTGTTTTATTTTTAGGATCTATTTTAATAACCTCCTTATAAATCTCATATGCGTCTTGATCTTCAAGTAATCTTTGATGAGCAAATGCAAGGTTATTTAAAGCAACAGGATAATCAGACTTTGCTTTTAAAGCTTTTTTGTAATGTGTGATTGCACCTTTGAAATCATCTTGTGCTGCAAGTGCAAATCCTAAAGCATTTTCTATTAAGGCTGTTGCTTCATTAGGTTCGTTATCAAGCTTTTTTAATGCAAGTTTGAGGGATGAAATTGCTTGCGGATAAAGCCTTTTCCTTAATTGCACTGAAGCAAGCTCATATAATTTAGATGAGTCATTTGAGAGCTTACTATTCCCTTTCTCAAGCTGGATTAAACTAAGTTCATCTTTTCTGACTTTGTATAGTTGACGTCCAACTAAAACAGCAATGACCAATAAAAGGCAGGTCAGACCTAATAGATAAGTCTGTGGTAGATCCAATCTCATCATCAAAAAAAGGATTACTCCAGTTCTATTTGTTCATTTTATTCATTATGATCATAAATTAAAATTTTCTATAAAATAAATAATTTAGATTCCCTTTTATTAATTTTATATAATCCTTTTTTAATATTCAGCAGTATCTTATGCTTTAAAAAATGTGCAGATTTATAGATTATTATCTAATTTTTGATCGAGGTTGCAATATTTGTAAAGCTTTGAGGATCAATTAGGGCTAGTTGAGACAACATTTTTCTGTTGATTTTAATATCAGCTTTTTTAAGCCCACCCATTAATTTGCTATAACTCAATCCGTTGATTCTTGCAGCTGCATTAATTCTAGATATCCAAAGACGTCTGAAGTCACGTTTGCGTCTACGTCTATCACGATAAGCATTGCATAATGCTTTCATTACTCGTTGATTTGCTGTTCTGAAAAGAGTTCCGTTCCCTCCTCTAAATCCACGAGCTAATCGAAGAATCTTATTGCGACGTTTACGGGCAACGTTGCCTCTTTTGACGCGTGCCATGGGAAAAAATTAAAGTGCTGGTAAAGGTCAACGACTAATTTAGATTTAGTTGTTGTTTAAGAATATGGGAGCATAAGGCTCACATTTTCCGCATCACGTTCATCTACAACTGCTTTTGTAGATAGATGTCTTTTGAGTTTGGTGCTCTTATGGTCGAGCAAGTGGTTGCGAAAAGCGCGCCTTCTCATGAATTTACCAGTGCCAGTAGCTTGGAACCGCTTTGCGGCAGCTTTGCGGGTCTTGAGCTTTGGCATTGATAAACTCTAATGAGTAATTCATAAGACTACGACCTTATAGGCCCCTAAGCCAACATGGAAATTATTAAATTGTCTATTAAATACTTGTTTATATTGTTTTGAAAATTTTTTTGCTTTCTAAAAATCTGCTTTATGCCTGCTTGGCAGTTTGTGTTCTAGGTATTCCCATTAGTGACAAGTCTTTTGCAAGAAGGAAGTCAGAACATTTAGTTTCTTTGACACATCAGCCAGTAGAGCCTCCTCCTGATGTCATAAATGGTCACGAAAAGCTGATGGTAGGACTAGCTCCTTACTTAGGTAGACAGATTTCCGAGAACAAAGTTCCTGTGAAGCTAAAGCTTGTAGCGAAAGAGGGTTTGTTGATTCTTAAAGATTTCAAAGGAATAGAGCATAAGTCCTCTGAAATAACTATTTCTTGGCAAAGAATTTCTCTACCAGCTCCTAAAAAGTTTTTTCGTCAAATAATTGGCCCTTATGCGAGTTATGAATCTGCATATGAAGTTGCAAAGTTCTTGAAATTAAATGGGATTAGTTCTGTTGTTGCTCGCCCTTTCGATTGGGAGGTATGGGTCGCAAAAGGAACATCTTTGCCTGAAAAGATAAAGAGACGAAATTATGAGGAACAGATTGCTTATCAAATTAGCCCAGTCTTGCAGAGAAGTGGTGGAAACATTGTACTGAAAGGTCCAATTACAATTCGAGCTCAAAAAGGTTTGATTTGGAACTCTGGTACATATTTAGGCCCTTTTCTCATACAACCAGATGCTTATGGGAGTTGGACATTAGTGGAAAATGTTCCGCTTGAACGTTACCTACTCGGTGTTGTGCCTTATGAAATAGGTTCAAACTCGCCTCCTGAAGCTTTGTCAGCGCAAGCTGTGTTGGCAAGAACTTGGGCCTTGGCCAATCGCAATAGGTTTTTAATTGACGGATATCATTTATGTAGCTCAACTCAATGTCAGGTATATAAAGATCCAACTAAAGCAAACGACAATATCAAGCAGGCTATTGGAAGGACGTCTGGAAAAATTCTTTCTTGGAAAGGTAAACCAATTAATGCTGTTTATCACGCCACGAATGGGGGGGTAATGGCTTCTATTGATGAATCTTGGAGAACTTCTGCGGTACCTTATTTGCAAATGAAACTGGACGGACCTTTTTCTTGGGCTAGTGATGTTGAATTACCTCTTACAAATGAACTTTATTTGAAATCTTTCTTGTCTTCGACTGCTTCTCCTTATGGCGCGAAACATCATCTGTTTAGATGGAAACGTTCTTTGAATGCTCAGCAAGTACAAGATCTTCTGAAAAACACTGTTCAAGGGCTTTTAATTGATAAGCCTCAGAAGATAGAGGTTTTGAAAAGAGGAAAAAGTGGAAGGGTGTTGTCTTTGAGAATCACAGATGTGAATAAAAAAACTCTAACTCTCGAGAGAGATAAAATTCGGAGGTCATTTAGAAATTTGCCAAGTACCTTGTTTGTTATTAATGAGTTACAAAAAGGTTTTTGGGAATTTTCTGGAGGTGGCTTTGGTCATGGTGTGGGTATGTCCCAGTCAGGAGCTATAGAGTTGGCTTCACAAGGATGGACTACAAAGCAAATTCTTTCGCATTATTACCCTGGTACAAAATATGGATTTTTGCCTTAATGAGGAAAGGACCTTAGAGTCGCACCTTAGGACTTAAGGACGGAGCTCCATGGCAATAGCTGCTGTTAATGGAGACAACCGACGTGGTAAAACGGCATTGTTTCTTTTTTGTTGTGGCTTTTTAGGTGCTTGGCCGCATTGGGTTGATCCTGGCAAGAATCTTTTACCGGCAATTACCCTGGCAATTTTCTTAGGTGGTTATGGCTTAATAACTGTTTTACGTGATAGGAATGAAAATCACTTAATTCGTGACCCTCAAATTAAAGGTTTGAAGGATGGCTTGCCTTCGGTAGATGTTGTCGTGGCTGCACGGGATGAAGAAAATGTTATTGAACGTTTAGTAACCAGACTCTTACAAATTGAATATCCGAAAGATAAACTTTCCATTACAATTATTGATGATGGGAGCCAGGATCAGACACCTTATTTATTAGAAGAGCTGAGTCAAAATTTTTCTAAAATTAAAATAATTAAACGTCCTCGTTTTTCAGGTGGTGGTAAGTCAGGTGCTTTAAACTTTGCATTAACAAAGTTGCACAATGATTGGCTTTTTATATTGGATGCTGATGCTCAATTACACAAGGATGTGTTGATAAGATCAGTTGTTTATGCGATTGATGGTGGTTGGTCAGCTGTTCAATTAAGAAAAGCAATTGTGAATCGTTCTAAAAATAAGATTGCATCTTTACAATCTATGGAAATGGCTATGGATGCTGTTATTCAATCTGGAAGATTAGCATCTGGAGGTATTTCAGAATTGCGCGGTAATGGACAACTTATTAATCGCAATGTTCTTGATCAATGTGGCGGTTTTAATGAAGACACTGTTACAGATGATTTAGACTTAAGTTTTAGACTTTTAATTAATAAATTTTCAATTGGCCTTCTTTGGAATCCACCAGTAGAGGAAGAAGCCGTTGATTCTGTTTCCGCTCTTATTAGGCAAAGACAGCGATGGGCAGAGGGTGGTTTGCAAAGATTTTTTGATTATTGGACGGTTTTGATATCGAGAAAGCTAAGACGTACACAAAAAATAGATTTGACATGTTTTTTCTTATTGCAATATGCACTGCCTGTAATATCCTTTATGGATTGTGTTGCTTCTATTTTTACGGCTTCATTTCCTGTATATTGGCCTTTTTCTTTGGTAGCTTTTAGTGTTTCAGGATTAGCTTACTGGAAAGGCTGCATGCGAGACAGCGAAGGTCCAAGTATACCTAAAGCTACGATAATTAATATATTTTATGGAATATTATATTTAAGTCATTGGTTTTTTGTCATCCCTTTAGTAGCAATAAAAATGACACTTTTACCTAAGAAATTAATATGGAAAAAAACAAATCATATTGGAATTTAGATTGTTAATCTAGGCTTATAATTTTTCCATTAAAAAAATTTGCTAATTGCTCTACTTGCGTATCCAGATTACTTTTACTGATCACTTCTTGTGTATTACCTGAATTATGATTACTCTCACCATCTGCTTTCTCAATGCTTTGATTATTTTTAACTTCTAATTCTTTTTTTGGAATTAAATCCATCTTATTATTAGTTATATTTTGATTTTCAGCTTGACTTTTGAAAATAATTTTCTTTGATGATTTGAGTGATTTTTCAACAGCTTCTTCTATTATTTTTCTTCGACTTTCTATCATGCTTATCCATTTAGCTGTCACCTCTATCTCTATGCTATCTTTGGTTATTTTTGTTAAGTGGGCTTGTTGAGAAAGCAACATCTTGGTCGATGGAAGCTCTAGCATCGCGAGGATTTGAACCCACGCTTCATTTAAGTTCTTAGCTTGATCATTATTATATTCTTTCTTATCAATAAAATGCTCTTGTGTTAATAAGTTTTCCTTTCTTGCCTCCCCTTCTTGAATTTCTTTTTTTAACGTCAACTTCTCTTTTACCTCTCCAACTTTTGTAATTGACTTTGATGTATTATCTGGACTGGCTAGCAGGCCTAGAAGTAATACTTCCAACCAGAGCCTAGGTTGCATACTATGACGTAATTGACTTTCAGAACCTTTTAATTTGGCTTGTAAATTGAGTAATAATTCAAGGTCAATTTTATTTGCAAGTGTAGTTAGATTCTTGTTATTCTCAGGAGATATATTGCATAAATTTGGGTAATTTGGTGCTGCTTTTTTTATTACTAAATCTCTTAGTGTAGAGGCTAATCCTTGTAGGATTGCAATGGGTTCTTTACCTTGATCGAGTAATTCTCTGCAGATTTCTAATATTGACTTTGGGTCCTTATCCGTGATTGATTTTACTAAATTTAAAAGCTCTTCTTCTGGAACTGCTCCAAGTAAATTCCATACGGCAGATGTTTTAATAGGAGGAGGTAATAAACTTAATTGATCAAGCATACTTTCAGCATCTCTTAAGCCTCCCTGGGAACGCCTTGCAATTAATAAGATTGCATCATCATCAATTTCAATTTTTTCTTTTCTAGCAATGACTGTTAAATGATTTTTGATTTGGTCTAGAGCAATTCTGCGAAAATCAAACCGCATGCATCGACTAAGAATTGTGGGTAATACTCTTTGAGGATCAGTTGTCGCTAAAATAAAAACAATTTGTGGAGGTGGCTCTTCAAGTGTTTTCAGTAAGGCATTAAAGGCTGCAGTTGATAGCATATGGCATTCATCTATTACATACACTTTCCATCGTGCTTGAACCGGGGCAAATCTAGATCTTTCTATAATTTCACGAATATTGTCTACACCAGTATTTGATGCAGCATCAATTTCTATTATATCTAAAGCGGTTCCTGTTGTTATTGATTGACATAACTCACATACTCCACAAGGATCGGTGGTTGGAAATTCACTATTAAGGCAATTTAGAGATTTTGCCAGTATTCTTGCGCTTGAAGTTTTGCCAGTACCTCTAGGACCAGTAAAAATGTATGCAGGTGCAATGCGATTACTTGTTAATGCTTGTTTGAGCGTTGATGCAATGGCTTCTTGACCAATTAGTTGATCTAATCTCTGCGGTCTATATTTGTGATGCAGCGGTTGGTATTCTTTGGTCATGCCCTGCTTGCAGGACTTTAAGAATACTCAATTTTCTTAAATTCAGTTATTAAGAAGCTCAGTAGTTGTAGATTCCAGATCTTCATACAATTAATTTTTAATATTTGATAAATAAAATTAGGTCATTATTTGATCTTGAAAAGCTTTAGTCCCATACTTTTGCTCTAAATATTATTCGTATGAAGTTAGGCCGTTTCTTTCGTTATGCGCTTTTCATTAGATGGTAATGGCAAGATCTTGCCACCAGTCAACTCATCTACCATGTCTTTTGTTACAAGAAACTCCTTCATAGTGGATTGAGAGGGAACGTTATACATCAGATCTAGCATTAATTCTTCAACTATTCCTCTTAACGCTCTAGCCCCTGTTTTTCTTCGGAAAGCCTCTTGAGCTATTGCTGAGACAGCACTCTCTTCGAAGGAAAGTTCGACATTATCCATGCTGAACAATGTTTTGAATTGTTTGACCAATGCATCTCTAGGCTGTGTCAAAATAGAAGCAAGAGCCTGCGTATTCAGAGGTTCAAGTACAGCATTTACTGGCATTCTTCCAATAAACTCTGGAATTAAACCGTATTTAACTAAATCATCTGGTTCGAGATTGTTAATTAGTTGGCTAGCTTTTAAATCACGAGAAGGCCTACCTCTGCCCCTACTTTCGTTAGGAATGAATCCTATTGAGTTCTTTCCGAGTCTTTTTTGAACAACTTCTTCTAGTCCTACAAATGCACCTCCGCAAATGAACAAAATTTGACTTGTGTCTATTTGGATACAGTCGTGATATGGATGTTTGCGCCCGCCTTGAGGAGGGACATTGGCTACGGTGCCCTCCAACATTTTTAGTAAAGCTTGTTGTACTCCTTCACCAGAGACATCTCTTGTTATCGAAGGGTTTTCACTTTTTCTGGCGATTTTATCAATTTCATCTATGTAGATAATCCCTCTTTGAGCGAGATCTACGTCCATATCAGCTTTTTGTAGAAGGCGTAACAGTATGTTTTCAACATCTTCGCCTACATAACCTGCTTCAGTAAGGGTTGTTGCATCTGCTACTGCAAAGGGGACATCAAGCATTTCTGCCAAGGTTTGGGCCAATAATGTCTTGCCACAACCTGTAGGTCCAATTAACAAAATATTAGATTTATGTAATTTGGTAGCAGTTATATCTGTTTCTCCAGAGCCATCTCCTCTCCAGGCAAGACGTTTGTAGTGGTTATAGACAGCTACAGATAAGATTTTTTTAGCTGGTTCTTGCCCAACTACTTGGTCATCAAGAAATTTTTTAATTTCGATTGGTTTTGGTATAGATGCAAGTGTTGGTGCAGGTTTTTTATTGGAAGAGGTTGCTGTTTGACTCTTTCGAGAGTGTTCATTATTTGCACGTATTTGACCTTGACCATCTAATAATTCCTCATCCAAAATTTCGTTGCAAAGATCGATACATTCATCACAAATGTAAACTCCTGGTCCAGCAATCAGTTTGCGGACTTGATCCTGGGCTTTGCCACAAAAGGAGCATTTAAGATGGGCGTCAAATTTTGCCATCGAGCTCTTAATCGAAAATTAAAGTGAATTTGACCGAATCATTGTTTTCAGCCACTAATAGGATCGTTAAAAAACTGAATGCTGTCAGCTATCCTTAACGATTAATCTTTAGTTGAAACTGGTTACAACTTTATCGATCAGGCCATATTCAACCGCTTCTTGCGGAGAAAGGAAGTGGTCTCGATCTGTGTCTTCAGCAATTTTTGTAATGTTCTGACCTGTATGTTCAGCTAATAATTGATTTAAAGTATCTTTTAAAAATAAAATTTCTTTTGCTTGAATCTCAATTTCAACAGCTTGACCCTGTGCACCGCCTAAAGGTTGATGAATCATAATTCTCGAATTTGGTAGTGCTAATCTTTTACCTTTTGTGCCACCAGAAAGTAAAAAAGCCCCCATACTTGCTGCAAGCCCATAGCAAATTGTTATGACATCAGGACTTACTTGCTGCATTGTGTCGTAAATAGCGAGGCCAGCTGTAACTGATCCTCCAGGGGAATTGATATATAACTGGATATCTTTTTCAGGATCATCAGCTTCTAGAAAAAGCATTTGAGCAACTAACGCATCTGCAACTTGATCATTTACGTCAGTACCTAGAAAAATGATCCTTTCACGAAGTAAACGGGAATAGATATCAAATGCTCGCTCTCCTTGTCCTGATTGTTCAACGACCGTAGGAAGTATTCCTGGACCTGAATAAGGCATGAATCCTTCCCATTTGTTTCGTATTGGGTGAGGGGCACTTGATTGGGTCACACTAATAATGAAGTTAGATCTGTTTGACATCAATCTATGACTAGAAACCTCAAATTGGGGATTTAGGTCATTAGGCGCTTTCTTTTTTAGTTTTTTTTGCTTTAGGTTTAGTTGTTTTGGTTTTAGTCGTTTTTTCTGGGGCTTTTTCAATAACTGTATTATTTTCTTCTAACCAAGCAATTAACTTATCTTTAAGTAAGTCATCTTTAATAGCTTCTTTTAATCGCTCTTGATCAATATTCTTTTCTTCTTTTAACTCTTCTTTTAGTTCTTCAAGCTTATTATTTATTTCTGTTTCATTAATGTCAATATTTTCTGTATTTGCTAAAGCCTCTAAAGCAAGCTTTTGCAGTAATTGCTCTTTAGCCTCATCTCTAGATGATTCCATTAAAGATTTGACAATATCTTCTGTAAACATTGACTTTACGTCAATACCTTGCTGAGCAAATTTCTGAGCTGTTTGCTCTACAATGATCCTAACTTCTTGATCAATTAAACTCTTTGGTAACTCAACTTCTAATTCTTTTATAAGAGCTTTTAATAGTGCATTTTCTCTATTTTTATTCTGTCTCATCTTGGCATCTGCTTTAAGTCTATCTTCTAATTCTTTGCGTAACTCTTCCATATTACTTTTTTCACTAGCTTGCTTAGCAAAATTATCATCTAGGTCAGGTAATTCTTTGGTTTTGAGATCTTTTAAAGTTGCCTTGAAAATTGCTTTTCTTCCACATGCTTCTTTTTGGTGATAATTTTCTGGAAATTGGCATTTCAGATCTTTACTATCATTGATATTCATTCCAATGATTCCTTCAATAAATCCAGGAATCATGCGGCCATTTTCTAATTCAATATCCATTGAGTCAGCACTGCCTCCTTCAATGGCACTTCCATCATCTGTAAAGGTGCCTTGAAAACTTAGTACAGCAATATCTCCTTTTTGTGCGGATCTATTACTGACAGGGACAGTAGTGGCTAATTGTTTTCTTGATTCTTCTATTAATTCATCGATTTTTTTAGGATCAAATTCAACTTTTTCTGCTTCTGCTGTTAGTCCCTTGGTATTTTTTAGTAGAGGAGTTGGAGCAATATCAGTTTCCAAAGTCAATTTTAGAACTTTTTCTGGATTAAAATTTTTTAAGACAGAGTCAAAGCCCCCAGAAAGCTCTGGTTCGCACAAAGGCTCAATTTTTGATTCTGTAATAGCTTCAGTCCAAATATTTTGAAGCATTGATTCAATGGCGGTTGCTTGGATCCTTGTTACTCCAATTTGTTGCACTATCACTGCTTTTGGAACTTTTCCCTTCCTAAAACCTGGAATACTTACAGTTCGGCTTAAACGAGTTATTGCATCCTGATAGCTGTTTTTGCATCTTGCTGCTGGGATTTCTATCTCAACAGCAATCCGGCTGTTAGGCAGAGCATTGGTTTTAACTTTTAATTTTTCAGGACTCATTGAATAGCAAACTCTCAAATTTGGTTAGCTTAATAAAGCGATGGTTCGCTTCTAAGGTTATTCTGACTTAAAAGGCTAGTAAAAAATTATTATTTGTTGATTTCCCTCAAGAAGAATTTATTTTTTTTCTTATTCAACAAATATCCACCTCCCTAACTCAGATTGAACTCCACAGACCTGCTTCCTAATAGACCTTTAAAAGTTGCTGTACTTGGTGCAAGTGGGGCAGTTGGAGAGGAATTATTGTCTTTGTTGGAAGAAAGAAATTTTCCTATTCAGGAATTACGTTTGCTGGCCTCTCCAAGATCTGCTGGCCAGATCAAAACTTTTAAGGGTAAAGAGATTGAAGTAATTCAAGTTTCAGATAAAAGTTTTGATGGAATTGATTTGGTTTTGGCGTCAGCGGGGGGCGATGTTTCCAGACGTTGGCGGGAGGTCATTTATTCTCATGGAGCGGTGATGATAGATAATTCAAGTGCTTTTCGGCTTGAGCCCAATGTTCCATTGGTTGTCCCGGAAGTAAACCCTCAGGCCTTGTGTAATCATCACAAATTGATATCTAATCCGAATTGCACGACTATTTTATTAACTCTTGCTCTGGCTCCTTTAGCAAAATGTTTGCCTATTCGAAGGGTGATTGTATCTACTTATCAGTCTGCTAGTGGTGCGGGAGCCAGAGCGATGCAGGAGCTTCAAGATTTAAGCAAAGATGTATTAGATGGTTTAACACCAACAAGTAAAATCCTTCCATATTCTTTAGCTTTTAACCTTTTTTTACATAATTCCCCGTTGAACTCTAGTAAGTATTGTGAGGAGGAGATGAAAATGATTAATGAGACAAGAAAAATTATGGCCTTGCCCAATCTTTCTTTAACCGCCACATGTGTTCGAGTACCAGTATTGAGAGCACACTCAGAAGCAGTAAATATTGAGTTTTCTGAACCTTTCCCATCAGCAAAAGCTTCTAAGGTTTTAAGTAATGCTCCTGGCATTGAATTGATTGAAGATGTGCAAAATAATCGCTTTCCTATGCCAACAGATGTTGCTGGAAGAGATCTCATTGCTCTTGGCCGTATTCGTAATGATTTGAGCAATCCTAATGCTCTTGAATTATGGCTATGTGGAGATCAGATAAGAAAAGGTGCTGCTTTAAATGCTTTGCAGATTGCTGAAATGCTTTTGCCATCATGATAGATACTTTTTCTTCAAACTTATCTCCAGCGCCATTTGGTCGATTATTGACTGCAATGGTTACACCATTTAATTCTGAAGGAAATGTAGATTATGAATTGGCAGCTAAATTGGCTTGTTATTTGGTTGATCAAGGTTCTGATGGGGTCATAGTTTGTGGAACAACAGGTGAATCTCCAACGCTTAGTTGGAGAGAGCAACATGACCTTTTGAAAACTGTACGTAATGCCTTGGATCCTAATGTAAAAGTACTAGCTGGTACTGGAAGTAATAGTACTTCTGAGGCAGTAGCTGCAACTATAGAAGCATCAGAGTCTGGCGCAGATGGTGCTTTAGTTGTAGTGCCCTATTACAATAAACCTCCTCAAGAAGGATTAGAAGCCCATTTTCGAACTATTGCTGAAGCTGCTCCAGGATTACCTTTGATGCTTTATAACATTCCTGGTCGAACCGGTAGTTCACTGTCCCCAAAAACTGTAAAGAAATTGATGGATTGTAAAAATATAGTTAGCTTTAAAGCAGCTAGTGGAACAACCACAGAGGTTACTGAACTAAGAGCCAATTGCGGGCCAGATTTGGCTGTTTATAGCGGTGATGATGCTTTGCTTTTACCTATGTTATCTGTTGGGGCTGTTGGCGTAGTTAGCGTTGCGAGTCATATTGTTGGGATGAGTTTAAAGAAAATCATTGAGAGTTTTCTTAATGGAAAATACGAGGAGTCTTTATATTTTCACGAAAAACTACAACCTCTTTTTAAAGCGTTATTTGCTACAACTAATCCAATACCTGTGAAGTCTGCACTTGAATTAACCGGCTGGTCTGTCGGCCCACCTCGTAGTCCTTTAGTCTCTTTAAACAACGAAATGAAAGAAGAACTTTTAAAGATCCTCACCTCGTTGAGTTTGATCTAATTCTTTTTGGCTTTTTGGTTGACTTGTTAACCCAGACTTAGTCAACTCATCTCATTCATCACATTTGCTTTTTACATAACTTTTCTCATGACATCTAGTTCAATGCCTTCCCAAAGAGCAAGACAGACTAAATCTCAAGATCCATGTTTGAGGATTATTCCTCTGGGTGGTTTAGGTGAGATTGGCAAGAACACTTGTGTTTTTGAATATGGTGACGACATCATGATTCTTGATGCGGGACTCGCTTTCCCTACTGACGGAATGCATGGAGTCAATGTGGTAATGCCAGATACGACGTATCTTCGTGAGAATCAGAATCGTATTCGAGCTTTAGTAGTGACCCATGGACATGAGGATCATATTGGTGGGATCTCTCATCATTTGAAGAATTTTAATATTCCTATTATTTATGGCCCTCCTTTAGCAATGTCGATGTTAAGAGGAAAAATGGAAGAAGCAGGCGTTGCAGATCGCACAACAATTGAAGTTGTAGGACCACGTCAAACGATTAAGGTTGGCCAACATTTTTCACTGGAATTTGTAAGAAATACACATTCTATTTCCGATAGCTATTGCTTTGCGATTACTACACCTGTAGGAGTTGTATTTTTTACTGGTGATTTTAAGTTTGACCAAACTCCACCTGATGGAGAGCCAGCTGATATCTCCAGAATGGCTGCTTATGGGGAGAAGGGTGTGCTTTGTTTATTGTCAGACTCTACCAACTCTGAAGTCCCTGGCTTTACTCCCTCTGAATATTCTGTGTTTCCAAACTTAGATAGATATATAGCAACAGCTGAAGGAAGAGTAATGGTAACTACATTTGCTAGTTCTACTCATCGAGTGGCAATGTTACTTGAATTAGCAATGAAAAATGGTCGCAAAGTCGGTTTATTGGGTAGGTCAATGTTGAATGTTGTTGGTAAGGCAAGAGAACTGGGATATATGCGTTTTCCTGATGAGTTGTTTTTCCCAATTAAACAGATTAGAGATTTACCTGATAGAGAAACGTTTTTATTGATGACAGGAAGTCAAGGTGAATCCATGGCTGCTTTAAGTCGAATTGCAAGAGGAGAACATCAACATGTTCAATTAAAAACTAGTGACACGGTTATTTTCTCTGCTAGCCCTATACCTGGTAATACGATTTCAGTTATGCATACGATCGATAAATTAATTAAATTGGGAGCAAAGGTTATATATGGCAAAGATAAAGGTATACATGTTTCAGGCCATGGTTGTCAGGAAGATCAGAAGTGGATGCTTGCCTTAACTCGACCCAAATACTTTATTCCTGTTCATGGTGAGTACAGAATGCAGGTTTTACATGGCAAAACAGCAGTTTCAATGGGTGTACACCCGGAAAATGTACTTGTTATGGAAAATGGTGATGTGGCTGAGCTTCGCCCTGATTCAATGCGTGCTGGCTCACCTGTAAAGGCGGGCGTGGAGTTGCTAGATGCTTCGAGAACAGGAATAGTTGATAGCCGTGTGTTGAAAGAACGTCAACAACTTGCAGACGATGGTGTAATTACTGTCCTTACAGCCATTAGTACTGATGGTGTAATGGTTGCTCCTCCAAGGGTTAATTTACGTGGTGTCATAACTAATGTTGATGCAAAAACAATGTGTAATTGGACAGAACGAGAGATTAATTGGGTATTGGAGAATCGCTGGAAACAACTTGTTCTTAAGACTGGTGGTAATTCAATCGAAGTTGATTGGATAGGTTTACAACGTGAGGTTGAAGCTGGTTTAGCAAGAAGGTTGCGCAGAGAGGTACAAGTGGAACCGTTAATTTTATGTCTCGTTCAGCCCGCACCTGGAGGGACTAGAGCTTATAAACCTCAACCAGCAAAGGAGCAATCTGTTCCTGCCACATCAGCAAAAAAAACAAAAGTAGTAACTAATAGTGTTTCTCAAGCATCCAAACTTTCTTCTGAGCAATCAAAAGAAAGTGACGCATCAGCTAATGAAGTTAAATCAAAGGACCCAACTAATGATGAAGAAATGCCAACTGGCAGAACTCGTCGTCGTAGGTCTGCAGTTGGCTCTTAATTCAGATTGCTCATCAATTAAGTGATATTGTCCGTGTAAGTTGAATTTCTTTATCTCGCCATTGGATCTTCCAGCCTTTGGCTAAGTCAATGGAAGAGTTATAGTTTGTCTTGTTCAACTTGTAATTAATTTCTTCTACTAGTTTACTGTTTAGATTTGATATCCCTATTTGTTTCAGCCAAGTTGCTAATAAAATTCGTCGTGTTGAAAATGGAACATCTTTTAATTTTGCTATAGATAAACTATTTTTATTTTTTCCTTGAACCATTTCAAGTGCGATTTTTGCCAATGCATTTTGATCTTCTTTAAAGTTTTCTAATTTTGCGGCTAATGAAGAGATTCTTATATCTGATCCGCGATGAATTTCTTTTAGGATGGGGATCACATTTTTTCTTATTTTGTTTCTGGTGATGTCTGTATTGTTGTTTGAAGGGTCTAGCCAGACCGGTAATTCGAATTCTTTACATATTTGAGATGTTTCTTCTCTGCTAAAAGTTAGTAATGGTCGAATTAATTTTATTTGCCTAGTTAGGCTTCTACTTTCACTTAGTGCACTTAACCCTGTTAGATCTGAACCTCTTGCAAGATTCATAATTAGAGTTTCGGCTCTATCACTTGCTGTATGACCAGTTAAGACCCTTGTGCATGGCTTTATTGCGAGTTTTGATGAAATACTTTGCGCTCTTTTCTCAAGACGTGTATATCTCCAGTTTCTAGCTTTTTCTTCACTATTTGTCTCACCCTTAGATCCTTTTGATACATAGCAGTCAAGCTTTTGCTCAATGCACCAAGCTTGGAGTTCTTCTGCTATTTGTTTGGATTGATGATGCCATCCATGATCACCATGCCAGATATGTATGTTCCATTGATAAATACGTTGTAAGTCTGTTACCAGCTTGAGCAAAGTCATTGAGTCTTGCCCACCTGAGATTGCTAATAGGAGGGTCGCACTAGTAGGCAGGAGTTCTTGATTATTTTGCAGCTTTTTATGTAGACGTTCATGCCAGCGACTCCAGCAGTTTCTATTTTGGGCAGATCGTGACATTTGCGTTGATTTCTGCTTACTAAGTATATTTTTTTAGTTCTTTTGCTGAGTCAATGTCACAATCAAATTATTCGTTGTTGTTTTCATGACTCGCATTGAATCTTTACCTCCCTCTTTGCAACATAGTTTAAAGCACCATTATTGCCTCAAGGTTATAGCAGGTTTAGGGAATTTTGATGCAAGATCTGTCTCACGTGTTGCTAATGCTGCTGGGATTGGAGGCGCTGATTTATTAGATATTGCTTGCGATCCAGAATTAGTTCGAATTGCAAAGGAAGCTTCAGGTTTACCTATTTGTGTTAGCGCTGTTGAGCCAGGGCTTTTCAGAGACTCTGTAGAAGCAGGAGCTTCGATGGTGGAGATTGGAAATTTTGATATTTTTTACCCTCAAGGACGATTTTTTAGTGCTCAAGAAGTTTTGGCATTGGCCATTGAAACCAGGCAAATCCTTCCCGAGATTATTTTGTCTGTAACTGTTCCGCATGTTTTACCGTTAGACGAACAAGCAGAACTTGCTATTGATTTAGTAGGTGCTGGTGTTGACATGATTCAGACAGAAGGAGCTGCCAGTTCAAAACCAATGAACCCAGGTGTACTTGGGTTGATTGAAAAAGCTACACCAACGTTAGCTGCATCACTCACCATCAAATCACGATTAAAAGAAGATGGCTTAGAAGTGCCAATTATTTGTGCATCAGGTTTGTCTGAGGCTACTGTTTCTATGGCTTTTGCAGCAGGTGCTAATTGTGTGGGTGTTGGATCGGCTATTAACAAACTTACCGATGAGATATCTATGATCGCTGCTGTTCGTAATTTGCGCGAATCAATAATTTCTGTCCCTTCTAGTATTTCACCTATTCTTTAAGATTTTTGGAGCATTCCTAAGGTTTTGATTGCAGATTGTGTTCGTAAAAAAAATAAACCTATTTATTAACGAAAGAATTTTTAGATCATTAATGATTTGATTATATGACCGAATATCATCTGCAAGCCCCTTACTCTCCTAAGGGAGACCAGCCAGCAGCTATTGCTGATCTTGTTCAGGGTGTTAACTCTGGAGACAGATTTCAAACTCTTTTAGGCGCCACAGGTACTGGAAAAACATTTACAATTGCTAATTTAATTGCTCAGACCGGAAGACCTGCACTTGTTTTGGCTCATAACAAAACCTTGGCGGCACAATTATGTAATGAGTTACGCGAATTCTTTCCTAGGAATGCCGTTGAATACTTTATTTCGTATTATGATTATTATCAACCTGAGGCATATGTACCAGTTAGTGATACTTACATAGCAAAGACGTCTTCGATTAATGAAGAAATAGACATGTTGCGTCATTCTGCAACGCGCTCTTTATTTGAAAGAAATGATGTTATTGTTGTTGCATCAATAAGTTGTATTTATGGGTTAGGAATTCCAAGCGAATACCTTAAAGCTTCAGTTAAATTTAAAGTAGGGGAGTCTATTGATTTAAGATTGTGTCTTAGGGAACTAGTAACCAATCAATATAGTAGAAATGATGTAGAGATTGGCCGCGGCCGCTTTCGACTTCGTGGAGACGTTCTTGAGATAGGGCCTGCATATGAAGATCGTCTTGTAAGAATAGAATTATTTGGTGAAGAAATAGAGTCAATTCGTTATGTAGATCCTACAACAGGAGAAATAATTGGCAATTTGGATTTCATTAATATATATCCTGCAAAGCATTTTGTAACTCCAAAAGATCGATTAGACATCGCTATTAAAGCGATTAAAAATGAATTAAAACAAAGGTTAGATTTTTTAAATCAATCTGGTAAATTATTAGAGGCTCAGAGGCTTGAACAGAGAACGACTTATGACTTGGAGATGTTAAGAGAAGTTGGTTATTGTAATGGCGTTGAGAATTATGCTCGTCATTTATCAGGTAGAGCAGCTGGCACTCCTCCTGAGTGTTTGATCGATTATTTTCCGAAGGATTGGTTATTGTTAATTGATGAGAGCCATGTGACTTGCCCACAATTACAGGCAATGTATAACGGAGATCAATCGAGAAAAAAAGTTTTAATAGAACATGGTTTTAGATTGCCAAGTGCAGCTGATAACCGTCCTCTGAAAGGCGAAGAATTTTGGGAAAAGGCATCTCAGACAGTTTTTATTAGTGCCACTCCAGGAGACTGGGAACTTGATAAGAGTAAAGGACATATAGTAGAGCAAGTTATCCGACCAACTGGAGTATTAGATCCTTTGGTTGAGGTTCGGCCTACTAAAGGTCAAGTTGATGATCTATTGATGGAAATAAGAAAAAGATCTGTAATAAATCAAAGAGTATTAGTCACTACTTTGACTAAACGCATGGCTGAAGACTTAACAGATTATTTGAGTGATAATAAAGTTAGAGTTAGATACTTGCATTCCGAAATTCACTCAATTGAAAGGATAGAGATTATTCAAGATTTAAGGATGGGGGAATATGATGTTTTGGTTGGTGTTAATCTTTTAAGAGAAGGGTTGGACTTGCCAGAAGTTTCTCTTGTTGTCATTTTGGATGCTGATAAAGAAGGTTTTTTAAGAGCTGAAAGATCCTTAATTCAAACTATTGGACGAGCTGCAAGACATGTTGAAGGTTTGGCGCTCCTTTATGCAGACAGATTGACTGATTCCATGTCTAAAGCAATTAGTGAGACTGAGAGAAGACGAGTTATTCAAGAAAAATATAATCAAGACCATGGCATAGTTCCTATGCCTGCAGGTAAAAAAGCTAGTAATTCAATACTTTCTTTCTTAGAGCTTTCTAGACGATTACAAAAGGATGGTAATGAGAATGAATTAGTTGATATTGCTACGAAAGTCACTGAAGATTTGCTAGATCAAAATGATTTTGGTGTTGCACTAGAGGCTTTACCTGAACTTATAGATCAATTAGAGTTTAAAATGAAGAAATCTGCTAAAGAATTAGATTTTGAGCAAGCAGCTAAATTAAGAGATAGAATTAAAAAGTTACGTCATAAGCTAATCAGAAATTCTTAAGCAATTTTGTTATAATTGATCTAACATGAAATAATCATGTATAGCATTTAATCCTTTAGAACCATCTTTTTCTGAAATAATACATGTAGTACGAATTTCACTTGTTGCAATCATTTCTATATTAATTTTCTGATCTGCCAAAGCCCTGAACATTTTTCCTGCGGTGCCGACTGTAGTAGGCATTCCAGATCCAACAGCGCTTAACCTTGCTATTGATTGTCCTTCTTCAATAAAGGAATCTTTCCAGTTAGATGTTAATTTTTTCAATGCTAAATCTGCTTCTTTTTTGTCTTCCTTTTTTAAGGTAAAACTAATATCTTTTGTATTATTTGAATTTTTACGTTCTGATTGCACAATTGTATCTAAACTTATATTAACCTCAGAAAGGGTTGTAAAAATAGTTGCTGCAGTTCCAGGCTCATCAGGTATATTTTTGAAACTAATCTGAATTTGACCATTATCTAGCGCTACGCCTCTTACTTCAGGTTCTTCACTAGGTTTTGACTGTGGATTTAGATGTATTTGCTGCTCATTTAGCTTGAAGGACTCTGCAATCGATCTTGCGGCTTTTTTGCCAGCTTTTGTATCGATAACACAACTTACCTTTACCTCACTTGTAGCAATCAATCGAATATTAATGCCTGCTTTTGATAGAGTTTCAAATAGTGTTGCAATTATTCCTGGCCTGCCCATTATTCCTGCACCACTAATACTTAATTTACTCATTTTTGTCTGTGTTGTGATATTACCCCCAAGGATTTTTATGATTTTTTTGCATTGATTTTTAGTATTTTCTAGTTCATTTTCTGCGACACTAAAAGTAATATCGTTACTATTACCATTGTGCGTAGATTGAATGATTAGATCAACATTAATACCTCCAGCAGATAGTGCCTCAAATAAGTTTGCTGCGATTCCAGGGTGATCAGGGATGCATGAAAGCCCAACAACTGCTTGATTTTCTAGAAGCTCTAAACCATCAACTGGGCTGCGATGCTCGAGGCCACCTCTGCCAATAGATCCACACCCTTGACTAGTTAAAATAGTTCCTGGATTATTGAAGTCTGAACTAGATCGGACTTTTAAAGTTACGCCATAATTTCTAGCGATTTCTACTGCACGGGGATGGAGAACAGCAGCACCTAAGCTTGCTAACTCCAGCATTTCGTCGCAGCTAATAGTTTTCATTAGCTTTGCATTATTTACTATTCTTGGATCTGTAGTTAATACACCAGGTACATCAGTAAATATTTCGCAAGCTTCTGCATTTAAAGCGGCTGCTAATGCTACTGCTGAAGTGTCAGAGCCTCCTCTCCCAAGGGTTGTGATCTCTGGGGTTCCACCTCTGCCTAGACTTGTGCCTTGAAAGCCTGCTATTACTACTACTTTTCCTTGACTTAAAAGTGATTGAACATGGTCTGTTCTTATTTCTAGAATACGTGCTCTTCCATGTGAAGATTCGGTAATAATTCCTGCTTGATTCCCGGTCATTGAAATAGCTGGAACATTTATCTCATTGAGCGCAATAGCAAGTAATGCAATTGATACTTGTTCTCCTGTGGAGAGCAACATATCCATTTCACGCTGAGGTGGTTGCGTGCTTAAGCTCGTAGCAAGTTTGCTTAATTCATCTGTTGTTTGACCCATAGCGGACACAACAACGACGAGGTCATTCCCTTCTTCTTTATTGATGGCAATTCTTTTCGCAATTGATTGAATGCGCTCCACACTTCCAACGGAGGTGCCACCAAACTTTTGCACCAAAAGAGTCATTAAATTTCCCTTACATGTTCTAATTATTTCAGTTCTTGGTCACATTTATAAGTCTTTTGTTAGGAGAATGTCTTTAAAAGCATTACTTGGATTTACTCCTTGTTTTATTGCAGCTTCAATTTCCAGGAAGCTATCTAATAACTGTAAACATTTTTTTGAACTCTTTCCTTTTATTTGTTTTCGAATCACGTAAATTCGTTTTGGATTGCCTATTCCAGCCAGCTTGGCGATTGAAGTGACATCATGATTTCCTTCTTCGTCCAGAAGCTTTACCCATAACCAGCCTCTAGCTTGACTTACCAAAGTTGCTAAAATTTTTAATGCTGGTTCTCCGCTTTCTAGAAGAGAATTAATTCTATTTAGTGCATTACCAATATCTTCTTTTAATATGCAATCGGCAATGTTTAATGAGTTGGCAGTAATCCCATGAATCAGTGACTTAACCATATCATTGGTAATTATGAGTTGGGTTTGCAGGTTATGTTGTTTTTTATTTGATTCAGAAAGTAAGGATAGTTTCTGAAGTTCTGTATGAATTCTTGTACTATCATTTCCAATGGCTTCTACAAGTGTAAAAATTGCTTCTTGTTCAATCTTGAGGTTTAGATCTGCACCAATTTTTTGAATCAACTCTATTTGACCTGATTCATCCCATACTGCTGGAAGCATATATAATTGCTCACTAGAACCCTTTGATTCTTTAATTACTTTTAGAATAGATTTAGTTAGTTTTAAACGTTTATCAGGTTTATTAGTGTTATTTAATATCAGATGATTTGTGCATGGTATGAGATCAAGTATATCTTCTAGTTTATGAGATAGATCATTTGTCGATCCGTTGCAAAAAGGACTTCTTTTTAATAAAACTACTCGCCCACCATTCCCAAAAGGAGGTGTTCGAATTTCATCAATGCATCGACTACTTTGTTCTGCTTGATTACCATCTAATCGACTAAGATTAAAGCTAATCCAATTTGGGTCAATAAAATTTTGGATAATTTGCTCAATTGCTTTATTGCTAGCACTATAGTCATCCCCATAAATTAGATGTATTGGCATTTTGCAATTAGTTCTTGTTATAGATCATGACTCAAATGATTTCCTATGTCAGTTAATTCATGAATAATATTGATCATCCCATTTTTATTCAAAGTATTCAATTTATAAGATCTAAACTTGGATCGAATAAATTAGAAGGTGTTCAAGGAGAAATATTAGAACGTCTTATCCATACAAGTGGCGATTTTTCTATTCAGAAATCTTTGCGCTTTAGTTCAGAAGCTTGTATTGCTGGCATGTCTGCTATGAAAACAGGTGCTTTGATTCTTACAGATACAGGAATGGCGGCATCCGCGATAACTTCAATGGCTCAACGTACATTTCAACTTCCTGTAAGAAGTATTTTGGAATGGTCTTCCGATCAGTATCAACAAGGGATGACAAAAACTGCCAGCGGAATGAAACATGCTTGGTTAGAAATTAATACAAGCCACCCTGGAGGGAATAAAAATGTAATTGTTGTAATTGGAAGCGCACCGACTGCTTTGCAGCAATTATTAGATTTGATTCAAAATGGTGAGTCCAAACCCTCTTTAATTATTGGTATGCCTGTTGGCTTTATAGGAGTAGAAGAGAGTAAAAATCGACTATTAAATAGTAATTGTAATTATATTCTTCTTGAAGGTTCCCGAGGTGGAGCTTCATGCGCTGCTGCTACAGCCAATGCTCTTTTGCGAGCTGCTTTTCTTAGCTTTTAAAATTTAAGCTGCCTTAGTCGTATTAGGTTTATTCCTAGCTTCTAGACATTGTGTGATTTGGTTTGGATTATCTCTCTCTAAATTTTTGAGTATTGTTTTTGCTTTTTCAATTACTTGAGGAGGAACACCTGCAAGCCTTGCAGCTTCAATTCCATAACTTTTGTTAGACCCTCCTTCAATAACTTTATGAAGGAAAGTAAGTTTATTGTCTTTATAATTTACAAGTACTTGATAGTTGGATACATTACTTAAATTATATGAAATCTTATTTAATTCATGATAATGAGTTGCAAAGATTGTTCGACTAATAATTTCTTTAGCTAGAAATTCGCTAACAGACCAAGCTATTGATAAACCATCAAATGTAGATGTTCCTCGCCCGATTTCATCTAATAAAACTAATGAGTTTGTAGTTGCTTGATTAAGAATAAAGGCTGTTTCAGTCATTTCAACCATAAATGTAGATTGACCTGCTGCTAAATCGTCGACTGCTCCTACTCTTGTGAAAATTTGATCTGCAATGCTTATCGAAGCACTAGCAGCAGGAATCCAGCTTCCAATTTGTGCCATGATTTGTAATAAACCTATTTGCCTTAAATAGCAACTTTTTCCACTGGCATTAGGTCCTGAAAGGATAATTAAATCTGTCCCTGAACCAAGCAGAAGATCATTCGGCGTAAACTCTTGATTTACTAAAAGTTGTTCAACAACTGGATGCCGACCTTTTTTTATATGTATTCTTCTGGATGATTCTTTGCAATCCAACGCAATTATTTCAGGTTTTATATAAGAGTGGGTTGCTGCTAATTCTGCAAGTCCACAAAGTGCATCTAAATAAGCAATTGCTTTGGAGGCTTTTCTGATTCCCTGTGACTCATTTCCGACTTGTTCTCGGAGATGGCAAAAAAGTTCATATTCATGCTGTGCGGCTCTTGCTTTTAACTGAAAGATTTTGCCTTCTCTTTCTTTTAAATCAGGCGTTATAAACCTTTCTTCATTTGCTAGTGTTTGCCTTCGAATCCAGTGAGATGGGACATCTTTTGCTTTTGCTTTGCTAACGGCCAGGAAATATCCAAAGGTACGATGATATTGAAGTTTAAGATTGCTAATTTTGCTGTCTTCTCTTTCAAGTAACTCTTGATTTTGTAGCCATTCATTTTGATCATCCATTTGATTTCTTAAGCCATCTAATAAATCATCAAAACCATCATTGATTAGCCCTCCTTCTGTTAATGATAAAGGAGGATTTAGAATGATTTGATTGAAAATGAGAGATGAAATATTGATTAATCTAGTGTCTATGTTTATAATTTCATTGAAAAATTGAGTATGTTGTTTAGGTAGTTTTTGTAAGGATTTTGATATTACAGGGATTCGTTGTATACCTTCAGCTATCGCTAGTAAATCTCTCCCACCAGCTTGCTGAGCAGCTGCTCTTCCTGCTAAACGCTCCAAATCTCCCATTGTCCTTAGAGCCTTTCTAAGAGTTTTTCGTAGTTGTTTATTCTCTACAAGTGCACCAATAATTATTTGACGGGATTTGATAATTTTTTGATCAATTAATGGTTCTTGAACCCAACGTCGTAAACATCGTCCACCCATTGCAGTTAATGTTCGATCAATCGCCCACAACAAGGAACCTTGGAATTGACCATCTCTTTGGGTAGAAATAATTTCTAAATTTCTTTTTGTTTGAGCATCAATAATTAGGACATCTTTAGCACTACATAGATTAGGCAATTCAAGTGTAATTCTGCTATTTCTTTCTTTTTTCTTATCTGTATTAACAATTGGATTGGTATTATCCAAGTAGGCTATTAGCCCACCGACAGCTCGTGTTGATAATGTCAAAGATTTAATACTTAATCCATCTATAGAAAGTAGATTATAATGTTTTTTTATTGCTGATTTAGCTTCTACTAAAGTGAAAGATGTTTTATCAACTTCTGTTACTTGGCAATGGTTTGGACACCATAATTCTTTGATGTAAGGTTGTCTCTCTGAGATAATTTCAGACGCCTCTAACTTCATTAGTTCTTGTTTCAGCGTTTCAGTTTCTCTTCCTTCTTTGATTAGAAGCTCGCCTGTACTTACGTCTGCACTAGCTAATGCCCAGGTAAAAGGCATCTCTTTGGAGGATTCAATTACAACTGCTCCTAGCCAATTGTTCTTACGAGCTTGAAGCATTCCTTCTTCTATTATCGTTCCAGGTGTGATTAATCTTGTTATTCCTCTTTTGAGTAGTGCACCTTCTTTACTGGGAGTATTTTCTAATTGGTCACAAATAGCTACTGAGAAACCTTTTTTGATAATTTCTGCACAATATCTTTCTGATGCATGGTGTGGTATACCTGCCATAGGCACTCTTCCTATGGTTTTGCCACCATCTTTTCCTGTGAGAGTAAGCTCTAGTAGTTGAGCTAGTTGAATAGCATCTTCAAAAAAACATTCAAAAAAATCACCTAGTCGATAGAGTAAAACCCTTTCGGGGTTGGCCTTTTTTAGTTCTACATAGTGCCTTAGAACAGGTGTTAGTTGATCTATAGGAACAATACTGTGGTGTGACCAGTTGGTTGTATTGGTTTTGAGATCAGAGTGTGACTTTTGTTCAAGATTGCCATAACTCTTTTCCTCCTTGGATTCAGTTTCATTTTCAATTCGCTTTCTTGGTCTTAATGAGGCATCTTTTTTTAAGAGTTTGTCTGAAAGCTCAGATTCTTGTTCAGGATCTAAAGACTGCTTTGCTTTTGCGATTTTTTGCTTTTGCTCATTACCAAACAAGCTGCCTTGCAGTGGATTTGGGCTTAGGGGCATCGCCCTACCTCAGCATTAAGTTATGCATAGTAGAAGAAGTGAATTTTTTTTGCATGTGAAGCCTCGCGACAAAGATGAAGAAGTTTGCTAAAAAAATGCTTTGTCATGGGAGAATTTATGCATAGATTATTTGTTTTGAAGCTCTAATTATCATGCTGGCCATCAACTCCATAGTTTCGAACGCACTTTTATTCTCTTCTTTACTTTTGGTTATAGGTGTACCAGTCTTCTATATGACTCAAACCAATCCAGAGGACAATAGGAATCCCAATATTAAAAAAATAGAGATCCTTGCAGGTGTTTGGTTTCACCTAGTGTTACTGCAAGCTTTAGTCGGGGAGTACATCACTCATCAAATGAGTATCTAAGCGCTACTTTTCTCATTTAAATACAACAAATTCAAATTCACTATGGGCTGTTCAGGTGAGCATTCCAGGGGTTAGCTTAGTGTTGTAATTAGAAGCCTTTCTACAATGGCAACACTTGAAGGTAAATTTACAAATTCAGCTGATTTACATTTGGCAATAGTCATTGCAAGGTTTAATGATCTTATTACTAATAAATTGTTGTCAGGATGCTTGGATTGTCTTTCTAGGCACGGAATAGATACCTCTGAAAACAGTTCCCAATTAGATGTTGTTTGGGTGCCAGGTTCCTTTGAACTTCCTATGATTTCTCAGGCGCTTGCAAGGAAAGGTAAGTACGACGTTGTAATCACTCTTGGTGCAGTTATTCGAGGAGATACTCCTCATTTTGATGTGGTTGTCGCAGAGGCAAGCAAAGGCATTGCAACTGTTTCGAGAGAAACAGGTGTTCCTATGATTTTTGGGGTTTTAACAACTGATACCATGCAACAAGCTTTAGAGAGAGCAGGAATTAAAAATAATCTTGGATGGAGTTATGCTCTTCAGGCTTTAGAAATGGGGTCTTTGCTTAAAACTCTAAATTAAAGCAATACTTTTTCAATTCTTATATTTGATTGACCTTTTGCCCTATTTTGAGGCATGCTGATTGTTCAAATGAATTCTTATGGCTTTATGCGGATGTAGCTCAGTGGTAGAGCATCTCCTTGCCAAGGAGAGGGTCGAGAGTTCGAATCTCTTCATCCGCTTAGTAAGAATTTAATGTTCATACAAACTTATCTTTTCAAGGACAATTCACAATTGTCTTGTTTTTACCTTAATTGCAATCAGAACGTTTAATATAATTTGATTGCCTTTTTGCTCATGAGTGGCAAGAGTGCTTAGTTTTTTAATTCAGGAAAATGGCTAACCCATTAATAAAAGGTTATTCGGGCGCAGAAGGTGATTCATTGTCTTATGTCTCTATATCTGAGAATCAGAAAAGTGTTTATACTTTTACAGCAAATGAATCTGTTACCTGGTCTCTTACTGGGGGAGAGTTAGATCTTTTTACTATTAATGAAACTACTGGTAAATTGAGTTTTAAGGAACCAGTCGATTTTGAGAAATCATTTAGTTCAAACGGAACAATATTAGAATTTCAAACTAACTATAAAACTGATTTAGTACCTAATAAGTTTTATTTACAACTTTATGATCAAGAGACTACCAATATTAACGAAGTCTCGATTACTGCGACTAATTTTTTATCTTATGTAAATGATGGATCATATCAAAACACAATTATTCATCGATTAGTTCCCAACTTTGTCATACAAAGTGGAGGTTTCACTAAACCGAGCTCTCCTTCTAGTGTCATAGAAGGTCAGCCTAATATTATTGCATCTAAAGGCACAATTATAAATGAACCTTTAAATTCTAATGTTATGGGAACAATTGCCATGGCAAAGGTTCCAGATGAAGCTGATAGTGCTACATCACAATGGTTCATTAATATTTTAAATAACACACATCTTGATACACAAAATGGAGGTTTTTCTGCGTTTGGTCATCTTCTTGGGGATGGAATAGAAAACCCTATATTATTAAATGATCAAAAAATTTATAGCGTAACTTATCAGGACTTCAGTCTTAATGAGCTGCCTTTGGTAAATTTGAGTGGAGATAATATTATTAGAACTGATAATTATTTTTCTATTCATGATATTTCAGTCGTTGACGATAGACCTAGCCAAATTTCAAATACATACAATGCACTAATCACAGCTACTGATAATGATGGAAATCAATCTAGTCAATATGTAATTATTAACATTGATGATATTATAGGAGAAACGATTATAGGACTTGATGGGGATGATGATACCGCAGGAGGGATAGGTCAAGATACATTTTTAGGTCAATCCGGTAATGATATTTTTGATGGTGGTGTAGGTTTGGATACGGCAATCTATCGAGGCGATTTTGCCGATTACACCTTTTCGATTGCAAATAAGAAGTTAACGGTGACTGATAATCGTATTACTGATAATAGTGATGGCAATGATACGCTTTCTAATGTTGAAAGACTTACTTTTGGAGATAAAAAAGCGTTGGTAACTTCTAAAGAAGTTATGGCAATTAATTCAATTGGTTTTCAATCTGAGAAAGTTTATGCTGGTAAAAGTGATACTTATAAATTCTACGATTTAGGTAATGACAAGTATGGGATAGGTACCTCAACAGGAATTGATGAGCTTACTGGTGCTTCAGTAATGAAATTCGATGATAAAAGTCTCAATCTTGTTGATGACATTAAAGCCACTTTTGATCAAGTGACTGGAATTAATACTTCTTCAGGTGAAATGTTTAGGCTATATAATGCAGCATTTTCAAGATTCCCTGATTCCTCTGGTCTCAGTTATTGGATTAATCAATACAGTTCAGGGATTGATGATTCAAGGGCGGTTGCTTCTTCTTTCATCGTGTCTTCCGAATTTAAAGAGCGCTATGGAGAAGACGTTTCGAATGCTAAATATGTAGAAACTTTATACATTAATGTTCTTGGTAGGGAGTATGACCAAGCTGGATATAATTATTGGTTAGGAAATTTAAATAATGGATTAGAAACAAGGTACGAATTGCTATTGGGTTTTTCTGAATCTATAGAAAATAAAGGTTTATTCTCAGAAATGACAGGCTTATATTAACAATAAATCTCTATATATTGATTATTCATTATTTACTAATATGTAAGCATATATTGCTATTTGGATTTACTGATTATCATTCAGGAACATAAGTTCTTGTTTTCTTTCTTTTATAAATCCCATTTTTGAATAAAAATCTTCACAATGAGTTGTCATTATATAAACTTTTTCTACTTCTGAGATTACTTTATCATTTAGTATTGTATCTATAATTTTCTTGCCTAACCCTAGGTTCTGATGCTCTTGATCCACTACAATATCCCATAAAACGGCTCTATATATTTTATCTGATGTGGCTCTTCCAAAGCCGATAAGATGATTATCTTTCCAGATACTTACGACTATTAAACTGTTAGACAACATGCATTTAATACTGCTGGACTTTCTTTTTTTTGCCCAAAATGTATTTTTATTTAAAAGGTACTTAAGTTGTTCTATTCCTTGTTGAGGCCAAAACCTTGGTCCCAAGCCCAATAATCTTAGTCCAGGTGCTCCAGGAGCATGCTTAACTAGTATTGGATCATCCATAAAGTAAAATTATAGAAGTGAAGAAACTTTAACAAGCATTACACATCCTGAGCACTCCTTTTTGACTTCTATTGAATGCATACTTTGTGACGCAACCTACTTGTTGCATTCGAGTACTGTAGCCTTCAATAAAAACGTCTATTTTTAAATTGAAAAAATATAACTATTATGGACTCAAATTACTACCTGGAATTCGAGAATACTTTTCGTGGCAATAGGAGAACTATATTAGATAGGTTATCTATGTATGACTCTTTAATAGATTTAGTTGATAAGCATAATTCTTCCTCCATACTTTTAGATATTGGTTGTGGAAGAGGTGAGCTTCTGGAAAGATGGTATGAAAAACTACCAGAATCTGTTGGTATTGAATCAGATTTGAATATGATAAAATTATGTAGAGAGCGAGGTTTAAATGTTATAGAAGGTGATGCCCTTGAGGCCCTTTTAGACTTTAAAGATTCCTCAGTCGCCTGCATAACAATTTTCCACCTAATTGAACATCTTGATCATAAAAAGCTATTTAACTTAATTAAGGAATGCAATAGGGTTCTCAGTGATAATGGTGTTTTAATTATGGAAACACCTAATATAGATAGTTTATTAGTATCTACAAAATCATTTTATTTAGATCCAACTCATATTACCCATATCAACCCTGATGGATTAGTATTTTCTTTGCAGCAAGTTGGTTTTGATATTGCTAAATATTATTATATTAATGGTGGCCCTTTGAAAGCAGATAGCCCTTTAAAAATAACTAGAATACTTAATGGCGTTGCTCAAGATTTACTTATAGTTGCTACTAAAAATGCTTTTATGTCTAATACACTTTTTAACAATACTATGGTTTGGAATACTCAAATTGATATTTCTCCTAATACACTTCAAGCTGCAATAGAATATGATCTTGAACAAGAAAGACTGAATAATCTATATGATATTAACTCAAATAAAACAAGTGGCATAAATGATAGCCAAACCATATCAGAATTAAGAGCTGAAATCGCTTTATTAAAATCACAATTAAAATATTTAATTAAATTAACAAAGATTCTTAAAACACTATTATATCCATTTCTTAAAATTTTCAGGAATTTGCGACGTAATATATTCACTATTTTAAGAATCACTCTTGACTTTATGTTAAACTTTAATCTGACAAGAGATTTATTAAGTTCTAAAAAAAGTTTATACTTGATTAGAGTTGCTATACAAATGATACCTGGTGCTTTTTCAAGAAGTAAAATAAGCCGTATATACACTAAACTTCAAAAACTGAATAAAACTGATTCAATTTCTAGTAAGTTGAATAATCAATTACTTTTACATTATAAAAATTCTTCAAGAGCGAAAGAATATAAAGAATCATTAGACTCTAAACTTTTTAAGAAGAAATCATGAAAATTGCAATTGATCTACAAGGAATACAAAGTGAAGGAAGTCGTGCAAGAGGTATTGGCAGATATTCTTTCGAAATTATTAGAAATATAATTGAATATAGTCCAGAAAGTCAGTTTATATTGGTCGCTAATGGAGCATTAAAGGACTTACGGATTCAATTTAACAAGCAACTTAGCAAAGAGAATGTAAGTTATTTTGAATGGTTTGCTCCTTGCCCACTTGATTATTGTTCAAAGAATAATATTTACTTTACTTTAGGGAAATATTTACGCTCTTATGCATTTGCATGCTTGCATGTGGATATTGTTCTTGTAACTAGCTTTGTAGAGGGTTTTTCTGATAATTGCTTAACAGATTTTGATCATGATTTATTGAAAGTAAATGTAGTATCAATCTTTTATGATTTAATACCTTTAATTAATCCTAATTTATATCTTAATAGTAATCCTGTATATGCAAGATTTTATAAGTCTAAATTAAATAGCCTCACTAAGTTAGATGGATTGTTAGCGATTTCGGAATCTTCTTTAAACGAAGTAGTCCAATATTTGGATTATCCTAAAGAGAATGTGTTTAATATTTCTTCTGCTTGCGATAAGCAAATTTTTAACACAAATAAATCAAGTCATATATCTGAGTCGATTGAATTGTCTCAGATAAGTCCTTTTTTATTGTATACGGGAGCATGTGATCCTAGGAAAAATATCAAAGGATTGCTACAGGCTTATAGTCAATTGAGCTCAGAGTTGAGTCAATATAAATTAGTACTTGTCGGTAAATTATTGCAACCAGAATTAGAATTGATAGATAGCTGGATCAAAGATTTCAAGATTGATAGGAATTTGGTGATTAAAACTGGATATATATCTGACGCTGATTTGGTTTTATTATATAGAAATTGCTCCTTATTTATTTTCCCATCCTTGCATGAAGGATTCGGCTTACCAGTGTTAGAAGCAATGTGCTGTGGAGCCCCTGTAATTGGCTCAAAAACCACAAGTGTTCAAGAAGTGATTGGTAATCAGAGCGCTATGTTTGACCCGTATAATATAAATGAAATTAGAGAATTAATAGAAAAAGCCCTTTTAGATCAAGATTTTAAGGAAGAATTATTAACTAATGCCATTACGCAAAGTGAGAAATTTTCATGGAAAAAAACTGCTGAATCCTGCTTTAAAGCATTTGCAAAGGTTATTTTGAATAAAAAAACTAATAGTACTTTTAGATGGCCGGAGATAGTTAAGATGAATTCTGATTATTATAAATTCTTGATCTCAAAAATATACTCGAATAAACGTATACGATCAAAAATAGATGTTCAACTTTCTTCTTTAATTGCTGCAAGCATTGATAAGATTAATTCACAAATAGATGCTTTGTCAAGATCTATTTCCAACAATGACTCTATAAGATCATGGAGAGTGGAGGGGCCATTCGATTCTAGTTATAGTTTATCTATATTGAATCGTTGCTTTGCTGAAGCCCTGAATAATAATTTGGAAAAACTTACAATACACATTACAGAGGGTCCAGGTGATTATACACCTAATATAGAATATCTAAAGAATTATTCTGAACTTTATTCTATATATAATCATTCTATTAATAGATCTTCAGATAGTGAAGTGGTTAGCCGTAATCTTTATCCGCCAAGAGTAAAAGACTTAAAAGCAAAATATAATTTATTGCACTCTTATGGATGGGAAGAGTCTGAATTCCCTTCTGAATGGGTAGATGATTTTAATACTTCATTACAAGGACTTACTGTCATGTCTTTGCAAGTAAAAAAAACCCTAATTGATAATGGAGTGAATATTCCTATTCATGTATCTGGACTTGGACTAGATCATCTTGACGCGAGTAAATCCGATATAGATTTACAAATTCAAGCTAAAACTTACAAAATTCTTCATGTTTCTTCCTGTTTTCCCAGAAAAGGAGTCGATGTTCTCTTGGAAGCCTATTCCAATGCTTTTACTAGTAATGATGATGTTAGTCTAATTATTAAGACTTTTTATAATCCACACAATAATCTTAAAACCCTTATTGAGGAGTATCAAACGAGTAACCCTTTATTCCCAGACGTTATTGTATTGGACCAAGAATTTAATGATCAAGAATTAAAAGCTCTATTTCTATTGTCAGACGTCTTAGTTGCCCCTAGCCGTGGAGAAGGTTTTGGTTTGCCTATCGGAGAGGCGATGAGATTAGGAATTCCTGTTATTACAACTGGTTGGGGAGGTCAATTAGATTTTTGTAATGCTCAAAATAGTTGGTTAATTGATTATACTTTTGTCGCTGCTAAATCTCATTTTAGATTAGATAATTCATATTGGGCAGAACCATCGAGTATTCATCTAAGTGGTTTATTGCTTGAGGTTTATAACTCTTCTGATAAAGAAATTTATGAAAAAACTAATCTAGCTAAAAAAGTAGCTAAAACTTTCAATTGGGATAAAGTAGCTAAAGAAAATATCAATTTTGTACAAGATAAATTAAGACCTTATAATAATAGATTTTTTCAATTAGGATGTATGACAACTTGGGATTCTAGGTGTGGTATTGCTTCTTATTCAAAAAACCTATTCGCTAATATTTCAGAAGAAATAACCATTTTTTCTCCATATAATGAGGTTGATTACTCTGGATCTTCTCAAAGCATTTTACCGTCTTGGGATTTAGACCAAGCTAATCAAGACTTTAATTATTTATTAGATAAAATTATTTCTGAGAATATAACATCTTTACTGATACAGTTTAATTATGGTTTCTTTGATTTTTATAAGCTATCCGATTTAATGGATAAACTAAAAGAGAACAATATTAATATAATTATTTTACTTCACAGTACAATAGATCCTGAAAATGATAGTGAGAAATCCCTTCGTATTTTGAAATCCTCTTTAGATAAGTGTGATAGAGTTCTTGTGCATACACTAGCAGATTTAAATAGGTTAAAGGATATAGATTTAATTGATAATGTATCTTTATTTCCTCATGGAATTTTAGATTTTGAGCCTAAGAAAAATTATATTAGAAGCCTTAAAAATAGATTGAGTATGAATACCATTAAAACTATAGCAACGTATGGTTTTTGTTTACCTAATAAAGGTTATAAGGAACTTATTCAAGCTGTTGGATTATTACGAGATAGGAATTTTCATGTTAAGCTGAATATCTTTTCAGCAATATATAATGATGATTATTATTGGTGCTATGAAGATTTGCTTGATTTAATTGATCAGCTGGATTTAGGCGGTTATGTGAATGTCATCAGCACATATATGACAAATGAGGAAACATTATCAAAGCTTAATGAACATGACATGTTGGTTTTTCCTTATCAATCTTCAAACGAATCATCCAGTGCATCTGTGAGGCAAGGATTAGCATCTAATAGACGAGTATTAGTAACGCCCTTAGACATTTTTGAAGATGTTTCTGATTTGATAGATTATTTACCAGGTTTTAAACCAGATCAAATTTCTCAAGGTATTTACGAAGCTTTTACTAAAGATCAGAAATTTTTTGACTTAACAGCTAAATCAGAGAAAAGTAGCCTTTTGGCACTGAGAAGATTTTCCAGGTTAAGTTCGAGACTTATTGGGATAATTAAAAGTTTAGAAATAAATAATTTATAATTTCTTGAGCTTAGAACTAATAAGCATTTCTATTAATTCTTCAATTTTCACGTTAGCTTTCCAATTTAAATCTTTATGCATTGGTATAGGGTCACCATAACTCTTCTCTATATCACTTGCACGATATAGTGTTTTTTTGGATTGCACATGATCTTCCCAATTCAAGTTGAGCTTTGTAAATGTAATTTCAATAAATTTCTTTAATGTTGTTAACTCGCCTGTACAAATCACCTGATCTTTCAAAAGCTTAGAACGCGTCATTATCTGTACCCCTTCAACATATTCCGGAGCCCAACCCCAGTCTCTAGCAATGTTTAAATTCCCTAGCTCTAACTTATGATTCCTATTTTTCAAACAATGAATTGCCCCTGATATGATTTTCTGAGTTACAAAGGTTTCATTGCGTAGAGGTGATTCATGATTGAATAAGATTCCAGTTACACATTTAAGATTATGAATCTCCCTATATATCTTTACTAAATTTAAACTTGCTTGCTTGCCAATAGCATAAGGGTTGGCCGGCTTTTGAGAATGACCTAGGTCAGCTTTCTTTATAGTGTGGCCAAAGATTTCACTACTCCCAGCAAAAAACAAATGACCTGTGTAATTTAGTTTTTTGCTTACTTCCAGAATATTAATTGTTCCTTGGATGATGCTATCCAAAGTTTCTATAGGGTTAGCAAATGATTTCCCTACAGATGATTGTGCGGCAAAATTGTAAATCTCGTTAGGTTGATATTTGTCAATTAACTTTTGAACCGTATTGAAATCTGTTATATCTCCTTGCTCTATTTTGACATCTTTTGCGATGCCAAGAATTTCGTGATTAGGTGACATGCATGCCTTACTTCTTTTGAGCCCTATTACCTCAAAGTCTTGTTTCAAAAGAGACTTGCAAATCAAAGAGCCATCTTGCCCTTGGGAACCAAAAATCAAAGCTGTTTTTTGTGCCAAGAAATTTTTGAGGTTCTAGTTCATTTTCTCCATGTATTGGTCAAAAATTCAAGATTGATTATTAGTTCTATTTAATTCCATAATTTCTTGTAAATACCGACACTTTTTAAGAATTACTTATTGTGACGATTTTAGCTTTGCCACGTTTATTTGGTTCTTCCCTTGCTGCAGTGTGCACTTTGATATCTGCACTGTCTGTGAACAGTCTCATAGGCCTGCTTCTAATCGATAGATCCTTTTTGAATGAGATCTAATTGCAATTAATAAGA
>QCKO01000007.1 GCA_003215315.1 Prochlorococcus sp. AG-409-P19
TTTGATCTTTTAAGTAAATATTAGTCTTAGAGTTAATCTGGAATCATATCAAAGACAATACAAATTCTTTCTTCTTGACTCTTAAAAGGAATTGTATAATGGAATAATGATGATGGGAACAGACATAAATCTCTTGATTCTATGTTTATAATTTTTTCAGGGAAAATCTTTTCTTTACAAGGATAGTTTGGCCCTTTTGGACTAAATGCAATACCTCCCTCATTTTCTCTTCTAAGTTTTGGAACAGTGAGATAAAATGAGCCACTTATCCATGATCCTTCATGCATATGCGGTGCTAATAGACCTCCAGATTTAGTTTTGAGTACCCATCCTCCTAGGTGATAATTTTTTGGCCAATATTTTATGAAGCCTTCTTTTGAATATTGATATTTTAACCTATAACTTTTTAGTTGATCTTCGATTAATAATTTTAATCGTGAAATAAATGGTAATTCTAATGAAAAGATATTGCCTGTAGTTTTAGATATGTCATTTAGACCATTTCTTACTCTCTCATTATTGTTTTCTTTATCTATTAAGTCGATAAGCTGATTTATTAGTTCAGTTGATAATTCTTCTTCTTTTAATTTCTTATGTGTTATATAATCTATAGCTTTATTGCAGAATGTGGAATTAATTTGCTCATTATAAATTATGTTTGCATGATCTACAATTGAACCGATCAAGGAATTGCAGATGCCCTGAGTTTCTATAATTTTGTATAGACTAAAGAAATCTTCACTTTTATTAACTCCTAAGAGGCATCCAAGCATATAACTATTTCGGTACTCACCTGTTAAGTTTTTTAGTAATTGGATGGCATTTTGAAATTCTCCTTCATGAAATAAGCAATGTATTAACTTCTCAATCGCTTTGGCTCGTAGTTTCTGGAAATCACTTCTTCTTAAAGTAATATCTTTATCTTTTTCAAGAGAGATCAGTTTCTCCAGAAGACCTTTACCTTCTTTCTTCTTTCTTATGTTTATTAATGTTGAGCCTAAATTATAAATAGCATTTAGATTATTAGGATTAGCTTTTATCGCTTTCCGCAAAGTTTTTTCAGCCTTATCAGGTTGACCTTGTGAATTGAATATAATGCCTAAAAGACTATAAGCAGAGCTATAATTAGTATTTACCTTAATCGCTTTTTGAGCGAATATTTCTGCTTCTCTTAATTTGCCCGATGTTAAAAGAATATGACCCAAATTATAATTAGCCTCTAGTAAATTAGTATTTAGCTCTAAGGCTTTGCGAAGAGATGTTTCTGCTTCTTTTGATTTGCCGATGCTTTGCAACATATTTCCTAGTTTGGAATACGCTAAGGCATAATCTGGTTTAAGTACAATTGCTTTGCGAAGATATCTCTCTGCTTCTTGGATTTTGCCAAGCTCATTCAATATGTTCCCTAAATTATAATGATATTCAGCTAAATTAGGATTTAAACTAATAGCTTTCAGTAGCAATGATTTGGCTTCTTTTAATTTTCCTAAGTCTTGGCAGGCTTTCCCGAAGTTAGAATATGCTTCAGGTTTATTTGGAAATAACTTAATTGATTGTTTATATAATTCAATTGCTTTATTAATTTGTCCTGATGCTTGATATATGATTCCATAATTAGAAAATACCCTTGGATCCTTATAATTTTGATCAATGCAAAATTGATAATACTTTGCTGCTTCTGAAATATTACCTTGCGAATGCACTGAAATCGCATAATTGATTATTTTTTCTTTAAGATCCTTGGCATTCATAGGGTGCGAAGTATTGGTATTGATTTTGTTCTCTTTATAAGGGATAGCTGTTGTCTTTATTTCGTTTTTCATATTTCTAGATAAACGAAGTAACTCTTTGTATTTGAATCTATTCTAGCATATATTATTCTTAATTATTCTATTAGCTTACCTTCGAAATTAGACACTTTACTTGTATGATTAATAATAAGTTTAAGATCATTACGTAAGGGCGAAATCTTCCGTTCTGAAATCTCGAGGTTAAGTGTTTGCTTGTTTAGATTTACAATGTAATTACAATTTTTAGAAGTATTTAATTGAGGGTAGTCACTTCTTTGGTGAGCCCCTCTGCTTTCCTTTCTATTAAGAGCACAAAGAATCGTTGCTTGAGCAGATGTTAGTGAGGATTCTAAATCTAAAGCCATAATAAGATCTTGACAATTTGCACCGTCCAATTTTATTTTTCTTTGTTGAATAATATCTTTAATTTCTTGAATTTTTTTTAACCCGAGATCGAGTGACTCTTGATTTTTTATAACACCAGAGTATTCCCACATGATATTACTTAAATATTCCTGCAATGGCCTCACGGATTCTGTTCCTTTCCCATCAAACTTATCAATATTTTCATGTGCATTTTTGATTGCCATATCAGAATGCAGTTGAATATTATTTTTCTTAGAATAATTCACGCTTGCGAGCCCAGATCTTTTTCCAAATATCAAGATTTCAGCAAGTGAATTGCCTCCTAGGCGATTAGCTCCATGAAGACCACCTGCTACTTCCCCAGCAGCATATAAACCTTTTATTGATGTAGAATGTTCTTCAGGGGTTATTAAAATCCCCCCCATTGAATAGTGAGCTGTTGGAGCCACTTCCATTGGTTTCTTTGAAATATCAAGGTTTTGGGTTTCTAAAAACTGCTTATAAATACTTGGTATTTTCTCCATTATAAATTCCTTGCTCTTATGGGTTATATCTAGGTAAACACCTCCATTAGCAGTGCCACGTCCTTCTAAGATTTCTGTATAGTTTGCCATTGTAACTCTATCTCTAGTGGATAATTCCATTCTTTCTTTGTCATAATTAACCATGAATCTCTCACCTTTATTATTTATAAGTCTCCCTCCTTCCCCTCTTACTGCCTCAGTTACTAATGTACCTGCAATATCTCTAGGTAATAGCATCCCAGATGGATGAAATTGAACCATTTCCATATCTATCAATTTACAACCTGCTTTTAGTCCTAAGTGATAACCATCCCCTGTATTCTCATCCCTTCTAGAAGAACTTCTTTTCCATATTCTTGTATGCCCACCTGTGCAAATAATAACAGCATTAGCCAGGTGAACTGTCCTTTCGAAAGTACTCGTATTTAATGACATGGCTCCAAAACAAGTGCCATCTTTAATAAGCAATTCGGTTACATATTGCTTGTCATGAATTAGGATACCTAGCCGTTCAGCTTTTTTTATAAGTGTGTTTAATATTGATAGACCTGTGAAATCACCTGAGTAACATGTTCTTCTATATGTATGCGCACCAAAGAACCTCTGATCTAGGTTCCCATTGTCTAATTTTGCGAAATTGGCCCCCCATTTATCGATTTCATTGACTGAAGCAGGAGATTCTTTTGCCATTATTTCGACTTGTAATGCATCTCCAATTCCATACCCTTCTAGATAAGTGTCAGCAAAATGTTGTTCCCATGAATCTTCTGAATCTACATTGCCAAAGGCTGCATTAATACCTCCCGCTGCTAGAACTGTATGAGAATCTGTTTTTGCACGCTTTCCAAGAACAGATACTTCAAGTCCAGAAAGTCTGATTTCTATAGCTGCTCTTAAACCTGCTCCTCCACATCCAATGACCAAGATATTTGATAGTTGAGTTGTGTGATTTTTTGTAGACATTGAACAGCTAGAGATAGATTAATAGTGCCAATAGAATTGACTTATTGCTTAAAATTTCCTATAGATTGATGGATAGGACCATTAACTAATCAAATTTGACCTTTTATATTTTAAGGCATTTGTGTGATTTGACTGTATCTAAGTGAATATTTATCTTGCTCCTTTAGGTGTGATGTAGATATTCATTTTTATTCAGTAATATTTCATTATAACTTCCTCTTTAGGCGTATTAAGGCTTTTATGTAATATAGAATATTTTGAAATCCTTAATGGATTGCTTTATACATTTTTTAACCTTTATAAGGTTTAATAAATAACTTATTATTAGAACATTCTTTATAATTCTAGATATCTTTTTTTTGAACTGTTCTTTTGATCGATCGTCTTAAAACCGCAACATCTTCATCTTTATATCCTTCTTGAATCAATCTTTCTTCTATTTCTTTTACTTTTGATGTAATAGGAAGTTGTAACCCTGACTCTTCTGCAGCGTTTAAAGCAATAGATAAATCTTTATGATGAAGATGTAACTTGAATCCTAATGGATATTGGTCTTTAAGCATCGATTGCGAGCGATTAACAAGTGCCCATGAACTAGCAGCACCATTCTGGAGTGCTTTGATAACTATATTCATTGGCAAATTGAGCTCTTGTCCAAGGGCAATTGCTTCTGCAACAGCGGCATAACTTCCAGCAACAAGAATTTGGTTAATAGCTTTTACTTCTTGACCTTTTCCAACATTTCCAAAAGTGTAGAAATTACTGCCTATTGCTTCAAAAATAGAAGTTATTTTTTTAATAGACTCTTTATTTGCACCTACAAAAATTGTAAGAGCCCCTGCTTTTGCCCCTTCTGTGCCCCCTGTTACAGGGGCATCAATATACGTCACATTTTTTTTGGCTAGCCTTGCTGCAAATGATCTTGAATTATCTGGGCTAATTGTTGATAAGTCAATCACGATGTTTCCTGGCTTGAGGCTGCTTTCAGCTCCTTTCTTCCCAAAGAGAACTTCCTTGACAGCATTATCGTCACTAACACAAATCAACAAAACATCACAGTTTTTAGCCGCCTGATTTGGGGATGCACAAGCTTGAGCTTTTGCTAATTCTTTATTTGTTTCGGCTGAGCGACTACGTGTATGCACTTTGAGATCGAAACCTGCTCGAAGCAAGTTTGCTGCTATAGGTAGACCTATTGCTCCTAGTCCTATAAATCCTAAGGATGGTTTTACATTTAGATTTTGAGAAGACATGTTCAGTATTGAATATTATCCATAAATTACTTTTTCATTAGAAAAAATAATGGAATTGTCTCTATGATTACGATTAAACTTTGTTGAGAAATGGATTTTTCTGGACCTTACGCGATTGATCAAGCTATTGAAGCAGGATTGGATTTAGATGGGAGCCCTATACCTTCAGCGATGCTGAGACTGTATAAGGAAGTTATGGAGAAAGAGGGCGCTCGTAAAAGAAGCGGAGTTCAAAAATCTATGCGTAACCGAATTGTACGTACTGGTGCAAAACACTTCGATAAAGATACCTTAAATAATTTACTTATTGATGCTGGATGGGAAGGTTTAAAGCCAAAGGAAATTGAATTTTTTTTTAATTGATTTTTGAACTTCTTATAGCTTGAATAATTGCGTTAAAAAGGAAGTTCAATTTTGCTTGGAATTTTCGCGGCTTTGGGCGCTGCAAGCTCATGGACATATGCTTGCTTTTTATGGAGACAGCAGACTAAATATTTTTCTGCTATACATATAAATTTAATAAAAAATGTGATTGCATTTGTTATATTCTCACCAATAATAATAACTTTTGACTTTAAATCAAATGTAAAAGAGATTTTTATACTCTTAATAAGTGGTTATATTGGTATTGCTTTAGGAGATTCTTTTTATATTACTTCATTAAAAAAGTTAGGCACACGAAGTACACTTACAGTTGAATCACTTTCCCCCTTGATTGCAACCATATTAGGTTCATTTTTGTTAAATGAGATGCTCCCAATCAAAGTTTGGTTTGGAATTATAATTGTAAGTATATCGCTAGTAGGAGTTGCTTTTCAAAATACTCAGTTAAAGACAGCCGAAGGCTATAAACATATAGATAAGTATGGCTTTGTTTTTGCTTTTTGCTCTGTTTTATGCGCTGTAATTGCAGCAATTTTATCTAGATTAGTACTTAAAAACTCTATACTTAATCCATTTCAGACGACAGAGATTAGATTATTAGGTGCTCTTATGGCTTTGCTACCTTTCCTGAGAGTTGATTTGTCGAATAAATTACAGAGTTTATCTTTGAAAAATAGATTTAGACTTTTGATAGCAACTATTTTGGGAACTAATATAGGGATTTTATTACAACAATATGTCTTTCAGATTTTACCTGTTGGCGTTGGTTGGACATTGTTAAGTACATCTCCGTTATTTTCACTTTTTTTCTTGAAAGCTGAAGGTGAAAAACTTAATTCGAAAAGTTTAGTTTTAACTGCAACAACAATATTGGGAGTCGCTGTCGCCTTTTTTTAAGAACTACCTGGGATAAAATCTGTGATCATAATCAATGATTTATTTGTAAAAATAAACTATTAAAATTAATAGAAGCAGACTTTAAGAAAGTATTTTTTTAGTCCTGATGACATTTGACTAAAGCTAATTCTTTTGAGATCTTAATGTGTTGTCTTCAGCGAGATACTGCGGTTTATGAAACGATCTTTTTATCAAGGATTTACATTCAAAGACCTTGCGGCACCTTGGTTGGTACCAATTCTTGCCTTAATATTTTTGTTTCTTCTAGGGGCAATTGGTTATCGGATTACTGAGGGTTGGGATTGGGGAGATTGTCTTTGGATGGTTCTCATAACAATAACCACAATTGGTTTTGGAGAAATTGAACCACTAAGTGCAACAGGGAGGGTTGTTACTTTTTTAATAATTGGTGGTGGATTAGTGCTAGTACAACTAACCCTGCAAAGATTATTAGGCCTTACTGAAACAGGCTACTTTCGCAAAAGGAGAGAGTTAAAGTTGAGAAGGATTTTGAGACGTATGCAGGACCATGTAATTATTTGTGGTTATGGCCGCATTGGAAGAGAGATTGCTCAGCAGCTTCAACTAGATGATGTACCTCTTCTTATAGTTGAGTTAGATCCATTAAGAAAAGCGGCAGCAGAGAAGCAAGGCTTACAAGTTTTACTTGCAGATGCAACGTTGGATGAAACATTGCTATTGGCTGGGGTCACAAATTGTCGAAGTTTAGTAGTTTCTTTGCCAAATGATGCAGCCAATCTTTATGTGGTTTTGAGTGCCAAGGGGTTGAGCTCTAAATGTCGTTTGATTGCTCGAGCAGAAAGTGAAGAGGCTTCTAATAAACTTAAGCTTGCTGGTGCAACGGTTGTGGTTAGTCCTTATGTTGCGGCAGGTAGGACAATGGCGGCTACGGCGTTAAGGCCAATTGCTGTTAACTTTATGGAATTGTTAGCTGGGTCACAATGTGAAATAGAAGAATTCCTCTTGACTAGTGACAAAGCAAAATTTAATCATATAAAGAATCGGACTCTTTCTCAATTGAATTTAGGGCGTCAAAGTGGCGCAATGATATTAGCTATTAGAGATGGAAATGAGTTGAAAGCTAACCCTGGTGGGGATTTTGCTATCGCTCCAGGACAGCTTCTTATTGCTTTAGGTACTCAAGAGCAATTAATTTGTTTAGGTAATTTGTTGGCAGAGATATTGATTAACGTTGAGAAGATCAATTGTTAGAAGATTCAGAATAAATATTTATCTTAATTATTTCCTATAAAATGCTTTGCTGTTTTTATCTAGATATAACTGTCTTAATGAAATTAGATTTTAAGTCACTCTTTATTGATTTTTTTTTTGATATATACCTAAAAGATTGATTGCTTGATTAGTTTTTAATCCCTTCTCAACCTTTCATGATCTGCTCTGGCTCTTTGATCAAGAAGCTTTACATCTTTTCTAGCTCTTTGATCAACACGTTCAAGATCTGCTCTAGCTCTTTGATCGACACGCTCAAGGTCTGCTCTAGCTCTTTGATCGACACGTTCAAGATCTTTTCTAGCTCTTTGATCGACCCGTTCTAGGTCTTGTCTAGCTCTTTGATCGACACTTTCTAGGTCTTGTCTAGCTCTTTGAATCATGCTTGCCATTGAGTCCGCCATCATTGATAGAGCTGTGGGGACTTCTTTCCCGGAAGGAGTCAAAGATAGTTGATCATCAATACGATCATTGGAAGGTGGGGGGTGTGGAACCATTTGGCCTCAGAGAAACTGCTTGCTTCGAATGAAAAGTGAATTGAGTGTGTTTTTTCTCTTTAGTATCTAGTCAGATTAGCCGTTAACCATTAGTCAATATAAGTCATTTTTTGACTTTATCGTTGAATGGTCTGGTGGTTGGTTTTATTTATATACTTTTAATCCTTTATGACTTCTGTCTGTTGCGCAAGTGTGATGCTTTTAATTAATTATTGTTTGGGAAGATTTATGAGCATCCCTCTTTCCATGTCAAAATATAGCTTTTCTTTTAATTATTTAAGATGATTTCGAATAAAATATATAATTAATATACCTAGGAATTTTCTGTCTCATTATTTATGCTGTTCAATTGGAAATCAGGTCCTTCTTATTACAAACAAGGCTCTTTGCATAACCAGTTAGGAATGTTTCTAATGTGGCTATTCCTTGTATTGTCATTCATTCAGATCCTAAAGATGATATTTTTTTGAAATATAAGATTTAATCTTAAATACCTATTGGCTAGCTTTATTTATCTCCAAATATAAAATAACCGATAATTTTCCTAAATTTTTTTGAGTAGTTAATATAATAAATTGAATTAGTACTCTTCCCAGTATTCTTCAGGGTCATCTTCATAGTCAGGTGGATCTTCTAATTCACCAGGTGTTTCTCCAAGTAACAATAATAACCCTTCTAAGTATCTCATCTGAGAAGGGTCATCAGATTTATCAAGTTTTTCTTTTATCATTTTAGCTGCCATGGGGTCACCTACCTCAACCGCATTGGTAAGTTTAGAGAAAGAGTTTTCGATTGGATTGATTGTTTTCAACTTATATTAATATTACCAGATATTAGCTTATCTAAATTATATGTAAAATTTAAATATATTAGAGTTTTTTTGCTTGATATCTATATCTCTAATTGCTTGATTGTTTAAAATAACTTTTATGATGATGGATACCTTGTTGAAGGTCCTGGATAGTATAGGCTGTGTTTGTTAATATCTATAGAGGAAAACTGTACTGGTTTCCAATGTATATCTCGTGATATTAAAAAGCGAATATCTTTCTCTACTAGGAACTTAGTGTTGACTAATTCCTGTAGCCTTTTGATATTTATTGGACCCCATTTTTTGCAATTCGTTAGCCATTCTTCCATTTCCCAAGCAGGTTCAGCATTGACAACTTGAAACCCAAAAGCTGTTTCTTTATCTTCTGATATCTCAGAGATGTACCAGTCACCTGCAATGCCATATAGATGGCATTCAATTATTGCATCAGATGATTCATTGCCTTCTGCTTTGATTTTTGCCATCTTTTCAGCGAGGAAGTCTGGCATAAGGTTTAAGGGGTTTTTATTATGGTCTTCCAAGAATGAGTTGCTGATCAATTAGGTATTCATTATATGTTAAAGCAACTCTCTAGGTATAAGCTCTCTTATAAGTTTTGCTGACAAATGATATTCATACGCAGAGAGTTGTTATTAATACAAACTTAACCAGTTTCTGCAGCTTTTAATGCTTGAAGGGCCATGTTTAAATGTGCTTCCATGGCACCTAAGGCCATTAGTGATTTAGAACTTTTATCTTTTAGAAAGATTTGATTACGACTTTTTAGCAGATTGAGTACCTTGTTGCTATTTGATGCCCACTGATTTAGAAGGTTACTATGTTCATTACAGTCTTGAACTCCTTCTTTTTCGCATATGTTTAGGACTTTCTTATCTGGAGTAGCATTTCTCAAGTAAGTGTTCAATTGTTTATGACTTATTGATTTTGGGAAAAAGTCTTTTTGCATCATCTTTCAGGAACATATTTTTATTTTCACATCTAACTATTGGCAAATAAAGGAGTGATCACCGCACATGATGATTCGAAGTTACTCTTCTGAACTTGCAGGATATTTTCATCGTTGTTTAGTTTCTAATATAAGATTAATTAACTGTTTAAAATGATTCCCTCTCTCCTCAAAATTGTTGTATTGGTCAAAACTTGCACATGCAGGAGAAAGAAGAATACTTTTTGCTTTTAATTTGACTCCTGCTTCTATTGCTGAGTTAATTGCTTGAGGTAGCTTTTCTGTGACAATCACTTCTCCTGAAAAACAAGAATTTTTGATTATTTTTTTTAGTTCTTTGTTGCTTTGTCCAAATAATACAATTGCACAACAGTATTTCCTTAGGCTTTCCAGCCAACCCTTAGGACTTCCTTCTTTTTTTTGGCCACCTGCTATTAAAACTGTTTTGTGAGGAACTGCTTTGATTCCACTGATTGATGATTCATAGTTGGTAGCTTTGCTATCATTAAAGATGGATAAATTTTTGAATTTACCTAATTTTTCTAGCCTATGTGGCACTCCTTGAAATGTGCTTATGCCCTTAGCGATTTCTGAAGATTTCAGACCAATTTTTAGTGAAGCAGCTGTAACCATTAATAGATTTTGTAAGTTGTGTTCCCCTGGTAAATCAAGTATTGAAGAATTGAATAAAGTTTGATTTTTAGTTGCTAGGAAGCCTTCTTTATTGATCCATAAATCTGGTTTGTATTTAGTTGCCTGAGTCAGTGATGATGATACCCAAAAACCTCTAGGAAGATTTTTTCTCTGACTGGATAAATAACTATCATCACTGTTGTAGATACGAAATGTTGATTTTTCCAGGAGACTTCGCTTGATATTGGAATATGCTTCAAATGAGCCATGTCGGTCTAGATGATCAGGAGTTAGTGTTGTCCAAATACCGATGGTTGGTTTGATTATTTGCGCTGATTCGATTTGGTAGCTGCTTAGTTCGACAACTAACCATTCAATATTTGTAGTATTAGCTTTCTTATACTTATAGGCTAATTCAGCCAGAGACTTCCCAACATTGCCGCCTAAATCTGTGTTTATTTTATTAGACTTTAATACATGATTAAGCATAGTTGTTACGGTTGTTTTCCCATTCGTTCCTGTGATCCCTATCCATGGAAATTGATTAAGGTGTTGCCATGCTATAGCTACCTCACTTTTTATCTCTATATTTTTACTACGCAACTGATTAAGTACATCATTATCCCATGGAATACTGGGAGTAGTAATTATTGATGATATATTTCCAAGCCAAGGTGAAAAATCTTTGAAGCTGAGAGGTGCACCTGTGAAAATTATTTTTATACCTTTAGTTGTTAACTCATTATATTTTTTATCCAGTTTATTTTTATCGCCATTCTCAATAATTAAAACATCTTTACCGCATGATCGTAATAATTTGGCGGCACCTATTCCAGACTTGCCAAGACCTATTACTATATGCAACTTATTTTGAGTTCTGATAAGTGCCAATGTACATTGGGGATAAGATGATTGAAGTTTAAGATTGATCTCTAACTGAGATTGATTCTTGTTGTGTTAACTAACTGCGTGGATTTTCTTGAGTTGCTTTTTTATGCTAATGGTTTTTTTTATGAAAGCATTATGGTTTGAATTTTATATAGATTAATTTTTTATAAAGGTAGCGTGATTTTTTTGGCGAGTTTCCCAATCGCTCAGATTGGCTTTATTTGTATACTTATTTTGTGAACAATTAATTAAATTATTTTAAAAAAAAGTTTTTCTGGGCTGGCATTTTTATGGGGATATTGTTTTGATAGGCGAAACGAATTAATTTGAAGATGTCTTCAATGTCGATCCATTGTGAATCAGGGCAATTACTTCAAAAGAATCATTTCGTTGATTCCTGTAGTTGTGAACACTGTCGAAGTATCAGAAAGCAGCAGCATGAAAGCGAACTAAGGTGGGTTAAGCTTCATCAGCTTTTTGATAGGTAGGTATCTCTAAATCTTAGAAAAATATTGTGTAAGGCAAATTAGTGTATCAATTTAACTGCAGTTGTTAGTGAAGCAAATTTTTGTATGGGCGATACTGGAATCGAACCAGTGACTCCTACCGTGTCAAGGTAGTGCTCTACCTCTGAGCTAATCGCCCTTTGATGAGTCTTAGCTTTTATAAGAATCTCATTGCTTATTAAAGTTAGCAGTTGAAATGACTGAATTCCTATTGTCGTAGTAATTCCACTCTCCAGCGATCTTTTTTTGTTTTTGCAATAGTAAGTATTTCAATAGTGCCTTTGTTCTCAAGTTGGACTTTGTCTCCAACCTCTAGATTTTTACTTGACATCCGAATTTGTTTCCAATTAAGTCTTAGGCGGCCTTCGCGTATGTTCTCCACGATTTTTGCTCTAGACATGCTAAAACCCGCAGATGCGATTGCATCCAGTCTTGTTGATGCTTCAACTGTATTGATTTTTTTTGGGATTCTCTTATGAGGTGTTTGTAAATTTGTTATTAACTCTGCCTTGCAAATGAAATCTACATTTCTTATGAATCCGTGCCTTTTGTTTAGATATGATTGTGCTTCATTAGTACAGATTAATTGTGCTCCTCTGTCTCTTGTTAGCCATAAATCTCCGATTGATTTACTATTGACCCCAAGATTTTCTATTGCTAATTGGAAATCTTTAACAGTTGCATTATCAAATAAAAAATTGCCTTCTATTGATAAACCACTAATTGGTATCTTCAGTTTGCTTGTTGATGCTAGATCAGAACTTCGTTGAAAATAAATCCTTTGCCTTTCTGCTCCTTGATAGCCTCCACTTGAAATGCATGAGATATCGCTTAGAGGTTCTATTAAAGAGATTAGTTCTTCCCTTACAGATGCCTCTATGAATGAACTCCAAGTTGAGTCCCAATTTTTTATAGCTTCTTCTGCCTCTTTTAATAATGGTTTTATCTGCTTTGGATGTCTGCAATTTTTTAGTAACTCATTTATTGGGATGAACACAATTTTTGATAGAAAAAACTTAGAAAATCTTAATTATTATAACAAGATATATAAGTATAAGAAATATCTAGGGTTTAAATATTAATAAGTTAAGCTATATATGTAAATATATTTTTATTTAATACTTTGCTTTAAGAAGCATCTTGATTTGACTTTTGGAAAGCTTAATAAGAATTTATTGTGATAATTTCATTCACTTCGAATGTCTTGATAATTTCCCATGGTAGTTCTGTCTCAAATGGCGTTTGTAGTATAAGAAGCCAAAAACCCTCGTTACTTTTTTTTGTAATTGTTCTGAGGTCATCATCAATATCTTCGTTTACACTCCCTGAAGAAAAGAAGCTTCCAATCCATCCTGATCCCATCCCAAGTAATCCACCAAAAAGAGTTTCTAATTGAACTGGTATCCCTATATTTGAGAATGTATGTAATTTTGTCATTTGAGTAAAAGCCATGCCTGCTATAAAACCAAAAGGCATGAGCCAAAGAGATAATAATTTTTGTCTTTTCTTGCGGGCAAGACCAGGATTTAGTAATTCAATGGAATTAAACAAGACGGGCTCGAGTAAATTATTAAATTCTATTTGAGAACTTTGCTCTTGTTTTTCAAGAAAAGCTTCTCCAATTGGTTTTACTAAATCTTTTCTGGAAAGAGGTGTTTTTGAACTTAATAACTTCTGGACAAGCTCGTAAGCTATCTCTTGTTTTTTTAGAGTGATTACGCATGTTGTCACTAATCTGCTCCTTTAAATGTTTGGATTTTCAATCCTGTTCAAAATAAACCTGTTCAGGTGCGAATAGCTCACTAAAGTTCAGTTCGGCACCCTTTTGGTCTCAATGACAAAAGTACTGGTTTCTGATCCAATTGATCAAGCAGGTATTGATATCCTGAGTCAAGTTGCTCAGGTTGAACAGAAAGTTTCTCTCACGCTTGATGACTTGAAGGGGATTATTGGCGAATATGACGCCTTAATGATTCGTTCTGGAACGCAGGTAACTGCTGATGTTATTCAATCAGCAAAGAAACTTCGCATCATTGGAAGAGCTGGTGTTGGGGTTGACAATGTTGATGTATCTGCTGCTACTAGGCAAGGTGTTTTAGTTGTTAATTCACCAGGGGGCAATACTATTGCTGCCGCTGAACATGCACTTGCATTACTTTTGTCATTATCTAGGCACGTTCCGCAGGCAAATCAGATTATGTTTTCTGGTGGTTGGGACCGCAAAAAATTTGTTGGTAATGAACTTTATAAAAAGACTTTAGGGGTGGTTGGACTTGGGAAAATAGGTTCACATGTCGCAAAAGTTGCGAATGCAATGGGTATGGAGGTAGTCGGGTTCGACCCTTTCGTTTCATTAGAGCGGGCACAGCAAATGCAAGTTCGTTTAAGTGAACTGGAAGAACTTTTTAGAGTTTCTGATTATGTAACTCTTCATCTTCCTAGGACTGCAGAGACGGAAAACCTAGTAAATGCTGATTTGCTTGCCAAAATGAAACCATCAGCCAAATTAGTTAATTGTGCTAGAGGTGGAATTATTGATGAAAATGATTTAGCAGAGGCTTTGAAGGGTAAGGTGATTTCTGGAGCAGCTTTAGATGTTTACGCAAAAGAACCTTTAAGTAAGGATTCTTCACTTCGTTCAGTAGAAGCTGGTTTAATTTTAACTCCTCATCTAGGTGCTTCTACTGTAGAAGCACAGCAAAATGTCGCTATTGATGTAGCTGAACAAATTAGAGATGTACTTTTGGGTTTGCCTGCTAGGAGTGCAGTAAATATTCCAGGTTTAAGTGCAGAAATAATGGATAGTCTTAAGCCTCATTTGCAACTGGCAGAGACATTGGGTTTATTAGTGAGTCAACTTTCAGGAGGGAAAATACATAAATTAGAGGTGCGTTTACAAGGGGAATTTGCTCAGCACCCATCACAACCCCTTGTAATTGCAACATTAAAAGGGTTATTAACAAATGCTTTGGGAGATAAAATTAATTATGTTAATGCTTCTTTAGAGGCTCAAGGAAGAGGTATAGAAGTCCTTGAATTAAAAGATGAGTCTAGTTTGGAGTTCTCTGGTGGCTCTTTACAATTAAAAAGTGTTAGTGATAATGGCGGCCACAGTGTTTCTGGAACAGTATTTGGTGATGGTGATTTAGGTATTACCAGTATTGATGAATATCCTATTAATTTTGTCCCCAGTAGATATATGCTTTTTACGAGGCATCGTGATATGCCTGGAATAATTGGGCAGATAGGTTCACTTCTTGGAAAACACAATGTAAATATTGCATCAATGCAAGTTGGGCGGCGAATTGTTCGGGGTGAAGCGGTAATGGTTTTAAGTATTGATGATCCTATCCCAGAGGATTTATTAGTTTCTATTCTTTCAATTAAAGGAATTAATGAGGCTCATGCAGTTACATTGTAGAATTATTAGTAATATTTGAAATCTTTAATAAGTGAGAATTAAATCTAGTTTGACATGGTTGCATTATCAGCAATTAATTTCATGGGAGTTGGAAGAGTCTATTTATTGGGCATTAAAAAATTATGGTATATATCGATTTTGTTTTGAGTATCTACCAGAAAATCCTAATCAAGAAATTATAAATATATGGTTACCACTTCATGAGTTTTCTTTAACTGATAGAGATCATCTTGTGAATTTAATTCAATCATTATTTAAAGCTTTTGATGTTAAAACCACAACACCTGTATGGCGAGAAGTTGAAGATGAGGACTGGAGTCTGAGCTGGAAGGAGAATTGGCTTCCTGATCCAGTTGGCAAATCTATATTGATTTTGCCTTCATGGCTTGAAACGCCCAAAGAATACCTCAATAGGAAAGTTATACTCTTAGACCCTGGATGTGCATTTGGTACTGGTAGTCATCCGACAACTCGCTTATGTTTAGAGGCTTTAGAGTCTGAGATCCTTGAGACAAAAGAAATAATAGATATAGGATGCGGCAGCGGGATTTTGTCCCTAACAGCTTTATCCCTAGGTGCTAAATATGTGTCGGCCTTAGATATTGACTCATTAGCGATTGAAGCAACGAAACAGAATTTTTTATTGAACAATATTTCTGATCAGCTTTTTTCGATTGCGTTGGGTTCTATTGATATTTTAGAGAACCAGAGATCTAAAAAGAAATTTGACTTGATCTTATGTAATACACTTGCGCCGATCCTCAAAGACTTATTGCCTGGTTTTGATGATTTGCTCAAAAATAATGGAAAGGCTTTTCTGAGTGGATTATTAGCAAGTCAGGTGAAAGATTTGACTGAGTTTGTTTCTGGTCTGGGCTTCGACGTATTAAGAGCAGTAATAAAAGATAAGTGGGCTTTGATTGAAATTTGTAGAAAATCTGAAAATAGTACAAAAAATTTCTTTTGATAGTTTGTTTTTTATAGAGTTATTACTTACCCTTATTTGGATTCGAATTCGTTTTGAGCTTCAAGCTTGTGCTTTCTCTAAACGCTATTTAAGTAAATTTTTTTTTTCTGGAATGGCTTCTTATAAAGTTAAATTGATTAATGAGCTCAAAGGTGTAGAAGATGTAATTGAAGTTTCTGATGATCAATACATATTAGATGCTGCTAAGAATCAAAATTTAGATCTACCTTTTTCTTGTAGAGCAGGTGCTTGTTCTACTTGTGTTGGCAAACTGGAATCAGGCTCTGTTGAGCAAATTGATCAAAGTTTTCTTGATGCAGAACAATTGCAAAAAAAATATATTTTAATGTGCATAGCTTATCCAACATCAGATTGCACTATCAAAACCCATCAAGAGGATCAACTATATTAAATTTGTTTTTTTGTCTCAGATCAACCTAAGAGGCGTTGTCAAAATCAAGCTTCTTGGCCAAATTAAAAAAATATTCCATTTAGATGGAAAAACCTTTTTCTAATGCTTCAAGCTCAACAGATTAAAAGTTCTCAGAATGTTTTTGGATCTGGAACCATCCATTCAAGTGTTGGTGGCCAATATAGTTTTAGGGTTTTAGGCGCATGTTGTCGTTTATATGACCGTGAAGAATTGCCATGGCCTTGTTGCCGTCTTTCTTGGAAAAGTAAAGAACCAAGTTGGAGAAGGGTTGGGAAGCGCTTTGTCCCAGATATTGCTGCTCAGAGATGTCCGTCGTATTCAGTTGAAATCCTTCAGCCTGGTTTTAGGCCGACACCAACAGTTTTAACGTTATTTTCAGATCGTTTGGATAATGTTTTGCAAGAGTGGTGGTATAGCAAGCATCCTCGATCTAGAGCAGAATCAAATATTGTTCCCCAATACGCTGAATCAATAAATTCACCCTCTTGAAAATCAATAAGATTTTCAGATTTTGAAAACGAAAACTTCTTTTAATTAGTTTTTAGAGATGAAGAAGATATGAAGCATTAAAACAGCCTTTATTACTTTTGAGCTTTTCGATGGATACTGTTCATAATTAACCCTTCAATTTGGGAATGAACTTCGATTATCACGCTGTTGCCTCTGCTGCTACTGCTGCTATTCCACTAGCTGCTGGAGCAGCAGGTGTTGGCTATTTCATATTGCGCCAAAAAGGTGTCGGTTTTGGCACTTCGCATTTATTGGTTGGATTGCCTATGTTTGTTGTAGGTGCAGCAGCGGCAGCTTTTTATCTTATAACCCAATAAATAGAACTTTTTATTTTCACTTCTCCAATAAAAAAAGGGGGCCATTGGCCCCCTTTTTTTATTGGAGAAGTGATTTTTTAACCTCTGCCTGGGTTGAAAGTGTTTTGACCCTCAGATGCTGGTACATATCCAGCCTGTAAAGTCGCACACTCTAGAGATTCAGCTGTTTTGCCATTAGCTCTCTCGCAAAGAGATTTTTGCTGTGGCTTATCAAGAACTGCATCAGTAAAGTCAGCACCTTCAATGTTTGCATCATCAAAGACACTTTTTAATAGCTCAGCTCCAGTAAGATTTGCATTACTTAGGTCTGCACCATCAAAGCGGGTTGCATAAGCAATTACATTAATTAGCTTTGCACCACTTAGATTGGCTTTCCTAAGATTGGAAACACTGAAGTATGCGCCTGTTAGATCTGAGTCTCCTAGATCCCTGCCTGAAAGGTCATATTTGACGTACTCAGTATTTTGCAAGTTCTGTCCATGCAAACTTGTATCTAAGACATCCACTGATGACGGATCGCTGGGATACAGGGCACTTACAGATAGAGGACTAATACTGAGGCCAACCAGTACAGGTATCAAGACTAATAGTCTTGTAAGGGACCGTTTAAGAGAGGAAATAAGAGAGTCCATTAATAACGCCAGCGATTGACGGAAGCACCAAACTGACCCATTGTTTCACGGAGAGGCATTTACATGGCAAAGGGATCACGAACTGTTGCAGCCTTTTTTTATATCAATTTTCAAAAAGTCTTTTGCCAACTGGGTATTTGGGAAAATTGCCTTTGCTTCATTAATTAAGTCATATGGTGATAATTGGTTCCCAAGCGCATATCGAGGGCTCAAATGAGTCAAGATTAATTTTTTTACATCCGCTTCTGCTGCTATTTGCGCAGCCATTGTGGAAGTTGAATGACCTCTTTGATAGGCCATTTCAGAATCAGAATGCGCATAAGTAGATTCATGTATAAGAAGGTCTGCTTTTTTAGAAAGTGCTATTGCTGATTCGGTAAAAACTGTATCGGTGCAATAAACAACGCTTGTACCAGCTCTGGGAGGGCCAATAAAATCTTTTCCGATTAACCTTCTCCCATCATTAAGAATAACTTCTTCTCCTCTTTGTAATTGAGCGTAGAGAGGCCCTGGAGGGATTTCAAGCTCTTTTGCCTTTGCGATATTGAAACGACCTGGTTTTGGCTTTTCGTCAACTCTATAGGCAAACGAGGGGATTCGGTGATTGAGAGGGCAACATCTTACTTTGAAAAATAGGTCTTCAAAAATGCTCTCTTTTGTATCTGCTGCTTCTTCAACAGTATGAAAATGAATTGGATATGAGAGTCTAGTGAAACTGCTTTCAAAAATATTTTTTAAGTATCGTTTTAATTCTCGTGGCCCATATAGGTCTATGCCTGAGCTTTTTCCAGCCAGACCAATACTTGCTAGGAGTCCAGGTAATCCGTAAATATGGTCACCATGCATATGACTAATAAATATCTTTTTTATTTGGGATATTCTTAGATCAGATTTAATAAATTGGTGTTGTGTTCCTTCACCGCAGTCAAAAAGCCATAATTCAGCACGTTGTGGAAGTCTTAATGTGACCGCAGACACATTCCGAGAAATAGTCGGAACTCCTGAACTAGTCCCTAGAAAAGTTATTTGCATATTTTTAGCTTTTTTTAGGAAATGGTGCCATTGTTAATTTTGACCACTGGCTCTTAAGTGACTTTCGGGCAAAATTAGATTCCACAGGTAAGTCTCTTAAGTTGTGTACACACCATCTAAATTTTTATGGGTAACTTTTTCGTTTGCAATTAGTATATTTTGTTTTTGGGATAATGTTCATGCGGCTCAGAATCCGTTAATGAGAATATTGGTTTTAGAAGCAGACCAAGCAAGGTTTAGAGGAGACCGGGGAAGATATTTTTCTATTTATGGAACAAACGAGAACCTTCGTCAAATTCGTTCAATATCTTTTGCTGTTGAAGATGGAGATGTTAGTTATTTAATTAACAAAAATCATAGTCAGTGGATTAAGTTGCCAAGGAAATTTAATTTGACTATTAAAAATAATGACCCTAGAGGTATTTGGTTGGGTAATCGTAGATATAATGGTAAGTTAAAAGTTATAAGAAGTCAAAATAAATTACAAGTTATAAATTACATTCGCATGGAAGATTATCTTAAAAGTGTTGTTGGAAGTGAAATGCCTAAAGAATGGCCTATGGCAGCTCTTCAGGCACAAGCTATTGCTGCTCGGACATATGCTTTAAAGCAATTAAATAAAAGAAATGATTATGACATGAAGGCAACCCAATTAAGTCAGGTTTATTTAGGGGTTGAATCGATAACATCCAGAATTAGTAAAGCTGTTAGGGATACTAATTCTTTAGCTTTATTTTATGATGGGAAACTAATAAATGCCGTTTTTCATAGTAGTTCAGGTGGGCGAACTGAGGATAGCAGTTCTGTATGGAAATATCATTTTCCTTATTTAACCAGTGTGAAGGACTATGATCAACAAGGACCTAAATATAAATGGAGAAAAGTTTTTACTGCTTCAGACTTGAATGATATTTTTAAAGAAATAGGCGGATTTAATGGGTTGCAAATTATCTCTACTAGTAAGACTGGTAGAATTGTTAGACTTAAAATTCACGGTCCGAAAGGTGAATGGTCAATGTCTGGTAAAGATCTAAGAAGTAAATTAAGAATGAATAGTACTTTGTTTGACTTTTATTTTAGTTTCAACCCTCTTAATGAAGACTCAAAAGCACACTCTTGGTTATCTTTAGAATCTAAAATGAAGAATCCAGAAAGTAAAGAATTATACCCGGCAGATTATTCTTTCCCTTTGCCTGATGTTTCAAGCGACTATCTTTTAGTTGTAGACGGTTTTGGGGCTGGTCATGGCGTTGGATTGAGTCAATGGGGAGCAAAGCAAATGGCAAGTCAAGGCGCTAATTATAGAACTATTCTTAAGCATTATTATCAAGGTGCTAAGATTAAATCTTACTTTTGAAGTTAGTATTATTATTAAATGATATTAGCTTGACTATTTTAACCTATCGCATTTAATACAACTTTTGGCTTGCAAGTTAAGCCTTCTATTATTTCTCCGATTCCTTCAATCTCGTTGTTATTATTTATAATTACTGCATACTTATTGAGGTTACTTTCTAATCCCTTTGTGGATAATTGATCTATATTAGTGTGAGGATTAATTCTTATATCCTTATCAATCGTTAGCTTTTTGCCCATTCGCCAATCAAATACGCTTGATTCTTTTTCTAGAGAAAGACTTGTTAAGTGAGATAGAGACTTAAGAGGATCTAGTATTTTTGGTTTTACATAGCTTAAATCCTTGCTTGACATACATGGCAAGTCTATTGCCTGACTTTCTGTGAAACCTTGGGAAGCTGTTCTTCTTAATTTGAGTAGATGTCCACCGCATTTAATCTTTTCACCAATATCTCTAGCTAAGGATCTAATATATGTCCCTGAAGAACATTCGACTTCAATTTCTAATTGGCCTTTTTCCTGTGACCAATTTAATAATCTTAACTTATAAATAATAATGTTTTTTGTTGGTAATTCAAACTTCTCTCCATTTCTAGCTTTTTTATATGCCCTTTCTCCATTGATATGAACGCTTGAGACTCTAGGAGGCTTTTGTTGTATTAACCCTCTAAATTCGTCAAGAATTCTATTTAAATCTAACTTACTCATGGGGCTCCATTTTTTTGAAATAATTATTTCTCCATCATTATCGTCAGTCGATGTCGAGGATCCAAGTTGAATTATGCCTTGATATACTTTTGAACCATTTAGGTATGGGATTAACCGTGTTGCTTTGCCAATTGCTATTGGAAGAACGCCTGTGACATTTGGATCCAAAGTTCCGCTATGACCTATTTTTTTTATGCCATAGACCTTCCTCATTCTATAGATGCAGTCATGGGAAGTTATTCCTCTTGGCTTATCAATTACAACGAATCCAAAAGGTTTTTCTACCATAACTTTTTTTTTTGCTTTGAATGAGAGTTTTTTTATAACAAAAGGATAATATGCTAATAGTCCATGATAAATATCCAAGCTAACAAATATGAAAAAATTAGGTTTGTCTATTGATGATTTCCTAAGTCATGGTTTTAATTTACGAGCAAATCTTGCAAGTTTTTTAGAAATTAACCAACAGGAATTAGATAACAGGTTGAAAACCGGGTTGCAGGATTTGGCATCTTTACATCCTGGAGGATTTAAGAACAGTGATGCCAGCGAATTTTATGAAGATAAAGTTGGTGATGCCCATTTGATAGATTTAGCTTCCTGGCATTTAAATAGTTCAACTTATATAGCAGATACTCTCCGTTTGCAGGAAAAGTTTGCTACTGGTCATGTTTTAGATTTTGGTGGAGGTATAGGAACCCATGCTTTAGCAGCGAGTGCTTTAGAAAATGTTGAGCATGTTTGGTTTGTTGATTTGAATCCTCAAAATAGAAATTTCGTAAAGCAAAGAGCTAAAGAACTAGGAGTTGATGAATTGATTTCGGTTCACAGGGATCTTGATAGTATTGTTGAAATGGTTTCTTTTGACACGGTTATTTGTTTAGATGTTTTAGAACATATTGCTGATCCTTCCCGTCAATTAAAGATTTTCTTGAAACATCTAAAACCTAATGCAATTGCCTTATTTAATTGGTACTTTTATAAAGGTGAAAATAATCAATATCCTTTTCACTTTGACGATCCATTAATGATTGAGAGATTTTTCTTGACTTTACAAAAAGATTTTGTTGAAGTATTCCATCCTTTTTTAATTACTACTAGAGCTTATAAACCAATGAAAAAAATCTGATATTAATATTGAAAACAGATTAATTTGCAATGGTTATGTTTATTCTTTTACGATTTCTTAGATCTCTACGAATACTTTCAAATTGAACTGTCCCATCTGATAAGGCAAATAATGTGTCATCTTTACCTCTACCAACATTTAAACCAGGCAAGATCGAGGTGCCTCGTTGTCGAATCAATATAGATCCTGCTGTGACTTTTGTTCCGCCATAGGCTTTGACGCCAAGTCTTTTTGAATTGGAATCCCTACCATTTCTAGTGGAGCCTGTACCTTTTTTATGTGCCATTGATGATGTTTAAATGTTCAGTTGTTTAGTTAAAGCGTTTAAGCCATGAAAGGCTATTCATCTACTTTACTATCTGATGCCTTGGTTGTGGCCGCTTTTTTTGGTTTAGAACCAATTGAGATTGATTGAACGATTACTCTAGTTAATTCTTGACGGTGGCCATTTTTTCTGCGTGTCTTTTTCTTAGGGCGCATTTTATAAACAATGATCTTTGGCCCTCTGCGATGCTCTAAAACTTTTAGTTCTACTTTTGCATTTGAGATATAGGGCTTTCCTATTGTCGTCTTCTTTCCATCATTAAAAAGCAGTACTTTGTCGAGAGTTACAACTTCCTCAACATTTGCTTGGAAACGATCCAAATCGTAATACCTATCAGGTTGCAACCAAAACTGTTGTCCTGATGCTTCAACTATTGCATAAGTTCCTAATTCAGAACTTTTTTCTTGAGAGGAGCTTTTTTTATCAGCCATAATTCTGTGACACGTTAAGGCTCAAGCTTAGTTGCTACGGTACTTTAAATGAAGTCTCGTAAAGGAAAACTTGATTAGGCCTTAAGCGCAATCGAAAAACAAACTAATATCTTCACCGTTTGGGGGCAATTTAGTCAAGATTCTATTAGGTACTTAAGTATTTTGTTTTTGGAGGATCACTCATGAGTGCAAGAAAGACGTACATTCTTAAGCTTTACGTGGCCGGCAACACTCCGAATTCAATGAGAGCCTTAAAAACTCTTAGAGAGATTTTGGAAACTGAATTTAAAGGGGTTTACGCCTTGAAAGTTATTGATGTGTTGAAAAATCCACAACTTGCAGAAGAAGATAAAATACTAGCTACTCCAACTCTTGCGAAGATTCTTCCACCGCCTGTAAGGAGAATTATTGGAGACCTTTCAGATAGAGAGAGAGTATTGATTGGGCTTGATTTGCTTTATGATGAATTATCGGACTCGGAAGCAATCGCCTCTTTTTATAGCTCGTCGGGAGATGAAAACATTGTGGGGGGAGATTCTTAAGCACGACCATGATCCTTGTGATTATTGATCATTTGTCTCTAGCTTTTACTTATAAACGTTTTATGCATTCGTATTACGAAGGCTTTTAGCAAAAATGCAGGTACAAAAATTACCAACAGGCATTGAAGGGTTTGATGATGTGTGTCATGGAGGTTTGCCAATTGCTCGCAGCACGCTAGTGAGCGGAACCTCTGGAACTGGTAAGACAGTTTTTTCACTGCAATATCTTCATCATGGGATATTTAATTTTGATGAACCTGGAGTATTAGTTACTTTTGAAGAATCGCCTTTAGACATTATTAGAAATGCGGCTAGTTTTGGATGGGACTTACAATCATTAATTGATCAAAATAAACTTTTTATTTTAGATGCATCGCCTGATCCAGATGGACAGGATGTTGCCGGCAGTTTTGATTTATCTGGATTGATCGAAAGAATCAGTTATGCAATAAGAAAATATAAGGCGAAAAGAGTTGCTATAGATTCTATAACTGCTGTTTTTCAGCAATATGATGCAATTTATGTGGTTAGAAGAGAAATATTTAGATTAATCGCGAGGTTGAAAGAAATAGGTGTAACGACTGTTATGACTACTGAAAGAATTGAAGAGTATGGACCAATAGCAAGATATGGAGTTGAGGAGTTTGTATCAGATAATGTAGTTATCCTTAGAAATGTGTTAGAGGCTGAGAAAAGAAGAAGAACAGTAGAGATCTTGAAATTGCGTGGAACTACACATATGAAAGGAGAATTTCCTTTTACTATGGGAACTAAAGGGATTAGTGTATTCCCATTAGGCGCGATGAGGTTAACTCAACGATCTTCAAATGTAAGAATTAGTTCAGGTGTGCCTGATTTAGATGAAATGTGTGGAGGAGGGTATTTCCAAGATTCAATAATACTTGCAACTGGTGCTACAGGAACAGGTAAGACTATGCTTGTTTCTAAATTTATTGAGGATGCATATAACCATAAAGAACGTGCAATCCTTTTTGCTTATGAAGAATCTAGAGCCCAATTACTTCGTAATGCGACTAGTTGGGGTATTGACTTTGAAAAGATGGAAGCGGATGGACTTTTAAAGATTATTTGTGCATATCCAGAGTCAACTGGTTTAGAAGATCATCTGCAAATAATTAAGACAGAAATAGCTAGCTTTAAACCCTCTAGAATGGCTATTGACTCTTTATCTGCTTTAGCTAGAGGTGTTAGTTTGAATGCCTTTAGACAATTCGTTATTGGCGTGACTGGTTATGCTAAGCAAGAGGAAATAGCAGGTTTCTTTACAAATACAGCCGAAGAATTTATGGGTAGTCACTCGATTACAGATTCACATATATCTACAATTACAGATACCATCTTGCTATTGCAATATGTTGAGATTAGAGGGGAAATGGCTAGAGCCGTTAATGTTTTTAAAATGCGTGGTTCATGGCATGATAAAAGGATAAGAGAATTTATTATTACAAATAAGGGACCAGAAATTAAAGATTCTTTTTCAAATTTCGAACAGATATTTAGTGGTGCACCTCACAGAATAAGTATTGATGATCAATTGCCTGGTGTATTCAAAGGAGTTGAGCCTAAAAAATAAAGTTTTCAAATTTATGGTTGAGATTTAGAAGCTTTCTGAATCCCAATTCTTCCTTGAGTTTTTTACAAGTACTTCATCAGCATCGGCAGTCTCCAATGGGAGCTCAAACCAGAAAGTTGTGCCAACATTTAGTTCGCTGGCCATTCGTATTTCGCTTCCATGCTTATCAACTATTCCTTTAACTATTGATAGGCCCAACCCCGTTCCAGTTTCTGTATGTACTGAATCTTCTACTCTATAAAAACGTTCAAAAATTTTTTCTTGGTCTACATTTGAGATGCCGCAACCGGTATCAGAAACTTCTACTCTTAGTTTAGGCATTGGGGAGAGAATTTGGCAGTGAGGAGCTAGGCTTTGGCTTTCGATAGGGGATGCAGAGCAAATATCAGGCCATGTGTATGCTTTTAATTTAATTAACCCACCTGGCCTGCTGAATTTGAGAGCATTTCCTACTAAATTATCAAAAACTTGGAGTAACATGTCCCAGTTCCCAATGATATTGGGAAGATGATCTTCTAATTGAATTAATAACTCCACATTTTTTTCCTCCGCATTTAATTTATAATTTCTTGTGGTTTGTTCAATTGCAGATCCTATATTTAATGGCTCCAGTTGTATTGTTCTTCCAGCTTCAAGTCTAGAAAGATCAAGGACGTCATTTACTAATCTTGTTAACCTATCGGTTTCAGAGTTTGCTACACCTAAGAATTCTTTCTGTTCATTTTTAGAGAGTTGATCGCCTAGATCATAAAGAGTCTCAACATAACTTTTTATGTTAAATAATGGCGTCCTTAACTCATGAGAAACATTACTTATAAAACGTTTCTGAGCAGCATTGAGTTCAACTTCTCTTGTTAGATCTTGTACAGTTACTGCTATTCCTTTTAAAGTTTCACCTGAACTATCTCTAACTGATTGTAATACTATCCTTAAGGTGCGAGGCGGTTCATCTAGGCTGCATCTCAAATCATCATTATCTGCAAAGTTATTTAATAGTGAACTGATGGGAGTTTCTATCTCATTTGCAATTAACTCTGGTAGTTCATTAAGTAGCTTCTGACTGTCTAATTTACGGCCTTCCCATCTAAAAAGTCTTCTTGCTGTAGGGTTGACCAATACAATTCTTCCTTGTTCGTCTAGTAATAGTGCTCCATCAGCCATAGTTGCAATTAAAGACTGCTGTTTGACTTGTGCTGCTTTTAATTCTTCTATGTTGGCGGCATCATAATCTTCTAATTTTGATGCCATAGCATTAAATCCATTTAGCAGTTCGCCAAGTTCTCCATTCATAGGAAGATCTACTCTGGATTTGAAATTACCTTTTGCTATCTCTCTAACTCCTCTTACTAATTCCCTAACAGGTCTAGTTATAGTTAATGCATTAAATACTGCGCCAATAATAACCAAAACCCATATTGAAATAAATACAGCTACAGTTATTTCTCTTGTTAGCGCTGCACTGGCTAATGCTTTTTTATTAGGTGTAACTCCTAGGGCTAAAGCTCCTAAATACTCTCCTTTCCATATCATGGGGACAAAAACATCTGTTACTTGCCCTTGAGGTGTTATATGTTGACGTACTAATGGGTATTGTGGACTGCTTTTTAACTCCACAGGAAGTTGCAACTTTCTAGTTAATTGAAGATCACCCTTCTCTTCCTGAGTGTTTGCACTAACAGGTATCCCTAGTTTGACAATGCCTTCAGGGTCAGTGAAAAATATATATCTTAAATTTCTACTTGAGCGCCAAAATTTTTCTGAAACATTAAACAGCTCTCTTTCTTGACCTTTTGCTACTAGCTCAGTCACATTTCCAGATAAAAGTAAACCTAAATCTCTGGCATATCTAGTATCATTCATCCCTGCATCTCTTTGTATACTATTTAAAGCAAAAAAAGTAATAAGTGTCATTATAAAACTTACAGCTAATGTTGCTATTGCTAATAATTTCGACCTTAGATTAAATCCTGCCCACCAAAGTATAATCCTTGCCCACCAATTATTTTCATTCACTTCTGATATTTTTTCATTAGCTTTCAAACCTCTTAAATCTTTTATTGAGTTTGTATTTGATTCGTTCATTTTTAATTGTTATTATTTATTTTACGTACCTGATATCCAATATCTTTTCGATATATCATGCCTTCGAAATTTACCTTGTTAATTATATTATAAGCAAGATTAAATGCATTTTCAAAATTATCAGACTGTGCAACAATAGATAAAACCCTACCTCCTGAGGTTACGAGTTCTTTCTTTTCATTTACCTTTGTTCCTGAATGGAAAACTTGATATGAATAATCCTTTTTTAAATTAATATTAATCTTATCACCTTTACTTGGGGAATGTGGGTAACCTTTGGCGGCAAGAATTATACATGCACTACATAATTCTTTTATTTGTAATGTTGGAGCTTTGCTAAGGCTACCAGTTGCACAAGAATACAGAATATTAATAAATTCGTCTCCCATTAGAGGCATTAAAGCCTGGCATTCTGGATCTCCAAATCTACAGTTGAATTCAATTACGCTTGGTCCAGATGGGGTTAACATTAACCCTGCATACATAACACCTCTATAGTCGATATTTTTATTTTTTAATCCTTTTAAGGTGGGGTACAAAATAGTATCTTTTATGACTTTTAGTTGTTCTTCGTCAATTAAAGGTGCTGGTACATATGCACCCATTCCTCCTGTGTTTGGACCTCTGTCACCTTCGAGTAGTCTTTTATGGTCTTGAGCGGCTGGTAATACAATGATTTCATTCCCATCACAAAGCGCAAAAATCGAAATCTCAGGTCCAGATAGTTTTTCTTCCAATATTAATTTTGAATTCTTCGAGCTAAATTTTCCTTGATATATATCCTTGATAGCAGTTTTAGTTTCTTCGATTGAATTGCAGACCGTTACTCCTTTGCCCGCAGCTAATCCATCTACTTTGACTACTAAGGGTTTTTGAAAATTATCAACGATTTGGATAGCTTCTTTTTCTGAATCAGGAGCCCAATATTTCGCGGTAGGTATGCCATTTTCTTGCATAAGTGCTTTGGCCCAGCTCTTGCTTGCTTCTAATTTTGCCCCTTCTGAGCAAGGGCCAAACACAATTAAACCAGCATCTCTTAAAACATTTGCTAATCCATCAGCAAGAGGAGCTTCGGGACCAATAATTATTAAATCGATGTGTAAGGATCTGCATTGCTCTATGATTGCCTTTTTGTTGTCTGCTGAAATATTTAGCCTATGACAGCCATTGATAGATTCAGTTCCACCATTCCCAGGAGCTACATAAACTTTTTGAACACCTTTGTTTTTGATAATGGTCCATGCAAGTGCATTTTCTCTACCACCATTTCCAATAATGAGAATTTCTCTTGGATGCTGAAGACTTTTCATTCTTATAGCCTAGATCGTATGGGTAGCTGATGCTGATTTGTTCTTGGGGTCGTAAGCTATTTGAGTAATGTATTTTTTATTAGATGTGATTTTTGATTCATTTTGATTCATTAAATGACTTTTCATCGATTCCTTTCATAGTTTTCTAATATTTTATTCCGGCCACTTGCAGATTTCTCACGCAGTGTCTATTTTTATTGTTTTTAAGACAAATTAAGTTATGAATCATATTCAAGGTGACCTTATTTATGAGGGCAAAGCTAAAAGAATTTATACTACTAAGAATCCAGATGAAGTGTTGGTTGAATTTAAGAATGACGCAACTGCTTTTAATGCAAAAAAACATTCAAAAATTGATGGAAAGGGTCGCTTGAATTGTTTGATTTCAGTGGCTTTATTTAAGCTTCTTGAAACTAGTGGCATAAAAACACACTTCTTAGAACTTCAGTCTGAAACTTTATTTTTAGCTAAAAAAATTACAATAATTCCACTGGAAGTAGTTATTCGAAATGTAGCAACAGGCTCTTTATGTAGAGAAACTCCAATTATAGAAGGTACTAAATTGGACCCCCCTTTGTTAGATCTTTATTATAAAGATGATGAGCTTGGAGATCCGATACTTACGGAGGCAAGAATAAAATTATTAGATTTTATCGATGATCTTCACCTTCAAGAGATAGAGAAAATAGCTAGAGAAGTCAACTTGATACTAGTAAAATACTTCTTCTTACTAGATCTTTCGCTTGTAGATTTTAAGTTGGAATTTGGTTTTGATGTGGATGGAAATTTAATTGTTGCTGATGAAATTAGCCCAGACAATTGTAGGCTCTGGGATAGAACGAAGTCAGATCCTAAAGATAGGATCCTTGACAAAGATCGATTTCGACAAGATCTTGGAGGTGTTATTGATGCCTACGGGGAGATTCTCAAACGTATACAAGGGAACTCTCGCAAGGCTACTTAACAAGTTAATCTCTGAGTGTTTGGTTTTTTTGCCTGACTTCGAACTTTATGGCCAGAAACTTTAAAAGACTGTCTTCTAGATTCAATGGTAAAAGTGCCTATCTTTTATTGGCTCTTCCATTTTTATCTTTTTCAGGAGTAAGTAAAGCCTCACCTGAAAATCTCAATTCTAATTTATTGGTCCGTAATCAAGAAAACATTGGTTCTGAGACTTTATGGGATACTTCAATAGAAAATAACACTGTAGAACCTCGAAGACAGTTACTAATCGCAGAAGATAATTCTGAAGAAGATGATAATCAAGTAGACACAAAAGTACTTGTATCAGAAGTTGTAATTCAAGGACTTGAAGACCATCCAGATAAGAAGCGCCTTGAGATTGCTGCATATGATGCGATGACAATTAGACCTGGGAGCAAAGTATCGAGGAAAGAAGTTAAAAGGAACTTGGATTTAATATATTCAACAGGTTGGTTCTCTTCAGTAAGGATAGAGTCATTAAATGGTCCAGTTGGAGTTCAGCTTTTAGTCAAAGTTGAACCTAACCCAATCTTGAAAAAGGTTGAATTTAATAACTCTAGGCGTCATCTATCCAATACAAAAATAGAAGAAGTATTTAATCCCGATTATGGTAAAACGCTAAATTTAAATATACTTAAGATTAGGATAAAAGAACTCAAAGACTCTTATAAATCCAGGGGATTTTCTCTAGCTAGAATTACAGGACCAACAAGAGTTAGTCCAAATGGAATTATTCAACTAGCTGTTTATGAAGGAATTGTAGATGGTATTGAAATTCAATTTATTGATCAGGAGGGAAATATAGAAGATGAGTCAGGTATTAAATTAAAAGGGAAGACTAGAGATTGGGTAATAGAAAGAGAGCTTTCCACTAAAATTGGAAGTGTTTTTAATAGATCAAAACTTGAGTCCGATATAAAAAGACTTTATGGAACATCACTATTTAATGATGTCAAAGTTACCTTGAAACCAGTTTCTGGAAAACCTGGAAATGTGATAATTGTTCTAGGCATTACTGAGCAAAGGACAGGATCTTTAACAGGTGGACTTGGGTATAGTGGTGCTCAAGGTGTTTTTGGTCAAATAGGTCTTCAAGAGACTAATTTTATTGGTAGAGCATGGGCGACAAATATGAACTTAACCTATGGAGAATACGGGGCTTTGCTAAACCTCTCCTTGTATGACCCTTGGATTAAGGGTGATAAGTATCGTACTTCTTTTAAGACATCTTTATATCTAAGTAGAGAAGTTCCTCAGGAATTCAGAAGTCAAGATGGGGGTAGCATTCGTGGCGTAACTGATAGATATAATGCACCTAATTCATTAACCTCTTATGATACTAACGCGTCTCATAATCTTGATATAAATAATAATAACTCTTTGGTAAATACAGGCCCATTCTCTTCAGTATCAGAAGCTAAATTTTCTGCTTCTCAGTTTAGTTGGTTTGATTATGAAGGTGATTCAATAGTACTAGAGAGAACAGGAGGTGGATTCTCTTTTGCTCGGCCCTTAAATGGTGGAGACCCTTTAAAGAAATCATTGTGGAGTGTTCTTGTCGGTGCAAATTTCCAAAAAGTAGAACCTATAGATTATGCAGGAGATAAACGACCATATGGTGTGGCATCTACAAACTTTATTGATAATAAGGTGCCAAAAGAAGAAGTAATATGTGTCGGATATAATTGTGCAAATGAAAATACACTTATAAGCTTTAAAAGTGCGGCTACTTACAATAATTTAAATGATTCAAGAAATCCTACCTCTGGTGACTATTTGAATATTGGAATTGAACAGTTTGTACCTGTTGGTAATAATTCACCTACTTTTAATCGTTCTCGTCTCAGTTATTCTCGCTTTTATCCTGTTAATTGGTTGAAATTTCATAAAGGTTGTCGCCTTAGTTCAGGAGATCAATTGAATTGTTCGCAAACCTTAGGTTTTCAGGCAAAAGTAGGTACCATTATTGGTGAATTGCCTCCTTATGAAGCTTTTTGCTTGGGCGGGACTAACTCTGTAAGAGGCTGGTCTTCTTGCGATTTGGGGGTTGCAAGGAATTTTGGAGAGGCAACTGCTGAATATAGATTTCCTATCTGGAAACTTGTGTCTGGATCATTTTTTCTTGATGCAGCAACTGACTTTGGTTCTCAATCAGCTGTACCTGGCAAGCCAGGGAAACTACTTGAGAAGCCTGGGTCTGGATTTTCTTTAGGTCCAGGTGCAGTAATTAATACACCTGTGGGACCTATTCGTGTCGAAGCAGCAAGTCAGGATTTCAGCGGTGAGTGGCGTTACAACATCGGTATTGGTTGGAAGTTTTAGTGTCTATATTTCCCGCTGACTATCAAAAATCATGGACACTTGCAAATGAAATAGTGAAGGAAGGTATTGGTTTGCATTCAGGAGAAACTGCTAAAGTTATATTGATGCCTACTGATTTGTTAGGGTTTTATTTGGCTTTTTCTGACAAACCTTCAGAATATATAAAGTTAGAAATTGATCAAGTTAGAAATTCCCCTTTATGTACAACTTTAGAATTAGAGGGTAAACGAATTGCCACTGTTGAGCATTTATTTGCAGCTTTAATAGGCTGTGGTCTAACGAATGTTTTGATTATAGTTTCTGGTAATGAAATCCCTTTGCTTGATGGATCGGCTTTGGATTGGGTTCAAGCAATACAAAAAGTTGGCTTGCAATGTATTAAAGGTTCGCATAAACAAAATTTAGAATTAAAAAAATCGTTAGTAATTTATCAAGGAGAAAGTTTAATTATTGCGATTCCTTCGGACAAAACAAAAATAATTGCAACTATTGATTTCCCATACAAAGCTATTGGACAGCAAACTTTCACAGTGGATTTATCACCTGAAACTTTTATCAATGAAATCGCCCCAGCTCGAACTTTTGGCTTTGTTGATCAATTAAATCAACTTAAAGAGCAAGGCTTGATTAAGGGAGGAGAGCTAAAGAATGCCTTGGTCTGTGATGGTGATAATTGGGTGAACCCTCCATTAAGATTCCCTAATGAACCTGTTAGGCATAAGATGCTTGACTTGATTGGTGACTTAGCACTGGTTGGGATACCAAAGGCACAAATTTTGGTTTACAGAGGTTCTCATGCTCTTCATTCCAAGTTTGCTTTGGCGCTTAAAAAAGAATGTTCTTAATCATTTTTTCTCTTGACTGAAACTTCTTCTTCTGAAACTCTCGCTTTAAATTGCGAACAGATTATGGGACTTTTGCCCCATAGATACCCTTTTGCTCTTGTGGATAGAGTTATTTTTCATGAGCCAGGGAAGAAAGCTGTTGCTATTAAGAATGTGACTCTTAACGAACCACAGTTTCAAGGCCATTTCCCTGAAAGACCTTTAATGCCTGGTGTTTTAATTGTTGAGGCGATGGCTCAAGTAGGAGGGTTAATTGTTAGTCAAATGCCAGACTTACCAAAAGGCCTATTTGTTTTTGCTGGTATAGATTCTGTGCGCTTTCGTAGGCCTGTAGTTCCTGGTGATCAATTGAAAATTTGTTGTGAACTATTAAGCATTAAAAGACAGCGATTTGGGAAGGTAAAAGCGGAAGCACTTGTTGATGAAAAATTAGTTTGCTCTGGTGAACTGATGTTTTCTCTAATGGCATAAATCGATGAGTGGGACAAATGACAATCCAAAATTCAATGGGACAAAGCATGTGAGTATAAATCCATCTTCAGAAGTTTCTCCTAAAGCACATCTTGAGAATGGTGTGATCATTGGTCCGGGTGCTTTTATTGGACCAGAAGTTTTTATAGGAGCTAATACTTGGATTGGACCTAATGTTGTTATTGATGGGAAAGTAAGTATTGGTGAAGATAATAAAATTTTTCCAGGTGCTTGCATAGGGCTGGATCCTCAAGACCTGAAATACAAAGGGGCTTCAACAGAAGTAGTAATTGGTAATGGAAATACTTTTCGCGAATGTGTAACTATAAATAAAGCGACAAATGAGGAAGAAAAAACGAAAATTGGTAATGGAAATCTTTTAATGGCATATTGTCACCTTGGCCATAACTGTGAAGTTGGTAATAATGTTGTGATGTCAAATAGTGTCCAGGTGGCTGGCCATGTATTAATAGAAGACAGAGCGGTTATAGGAGGTTGTTTAGGTATACATCAATTTGTACATATTGGTTATTTGGCAATGGTTGGAGGTATGACAAGAGTTGATCGAGATGTGCCACCATATTGTCTTGTTGAAGGACATCCTGGTAGATTAAGAGGATTAAATAAAGTAGGTATTAGAAGAAGTGGATTAGAAATAAATAGTAAGGAAGAGTTTCAACAATTGCAGAGAGTTTGGACTTTATTGTTTAAGTCTGATCATGTAATTGCGCAGAGTTTGTTGATTGCAAGACAGGAGGCTCTGATGAACTCAGCTGAAAGACTTTGTCAATTTATAGAGTCTTCTATTTCTAAAGGTCGAAGAGGTCCTATGCCTTTGCAATCCTCAGTCTAATAATTAAATGAGATTATTAATTAGTACTGGAGAAGTCTCTGGAGATTTACAGGGTAGTTTTTTAGTGAAATCTCTTTTTGAGGAAGCCAAAAGGAGATCTATTCATCTTGAGATTTATGCTCTTGGGGGAGATAGGATGAGAAAGGCAGGAGCAAAACTTATTGCTAACACTTCATCTATTGGTGCTATTGGTTTTCTGGAGGCTATACCATTCATCTTGCCAACATTAAGAGTACAATCCAAATTAAATAAGTTACTTAAAAAATATCCTCTTGATGGAGTTGTCTTGATTGATTATATGGGACCAAATATAAGATTAGGTAATAAAGTAAAGAAGTTTTTAAAAGATATCCCTGTTATTTATTATATTGCCCCGCAAGAGTGGGCTTGGAGATTAGGTGACGGTGGTACTACAGATTTAATTGGATTTACTGATAAAATTTTAGCTATTTTCAAAGCTGAAGCAGATTTTTATAAGCGTAAGGGTGGAGATGTTACATGGGTTGGTCATCCGATGTTGGATAATTTTAAAAGCATGCCAACTCGAAATGATTCTTTCTTAAAGCTTGGACTATCTCCACATCAAAAACTCCTTCTCCTTTTCCCTGCATCAAGATCTCAAGAGCTTAAGTATTTAATGCCCACTTTGGCTGAGGCTGCTTCATTATTGCAAAAAAGATATAGCTCTCTTTTTGTTTTGGTGCCTGCAGGACTAGAAAGTTTTGAGAAAGATTTGAATTATTTGCTGCAAAAATATGGTGTTAATGGAAGAGTTATTCCTGCAAAAGAAGTAGATAGTCTTAAGCCTTTTCTGTTCTCTGCAGCATCTCTTGCTTTAGGTAAGTCAGGGACTATTAATATGGAATTAGCATTGAATTGTGTACCTCAAATCGTAGGATATAAAGTGAGTAAAGTGACAGCATTTTTCGCTAAAAAGATCTTAAGATTTAATGTGGATCATATCTCTCCAGTGAATTTATTGTTAAATCAAAGAGTTATACCCGAACTTTTACAGGATGAATTTACCTCTCATAGAATCTATCAAGAAGCAACAAGTCTTCTAGATGATCCTTATAAGATAGAAAAAATAAACATTGGGTATAAAAATCTTCGCGATGAACTAGGATCCATTGGAGTAACAGAAAGGGCTTCAAAAGAAATCTTTAACTTATTTGATCGATGACTAATTTAATTAAAAAACTTAAGTCTATTATTTTTAGCCTAATAATATTTCTTTGTCTTTTTTCTTTGCCAGTAGATGTTTATGCATCTATTGATGAAGCAATATTTGCAGGGGGATGTTTTTGGTGTTTAGAGCATGACCTTGAAGATTTGAATGGTGTAATTAGTGCTCAAAGCGGATATTCAGGAGGTGAAATGAAAAAACCTACATATCAAAATCATAAGGGTCATCAAGAAAGTGTTTTAGTTAAGTTTGATACGTCTGAAATAAGTTATGAAAAGCTGCTTCAAAATTTCTGGATTAATATTGATCCCTTTGATGGGGACGGACAGTTTTGTGATAGAGGAGACTCATATAAGCCTGTTATTTTTGCTAATGGAATCGGACAGATGGAAATGGCGAAGAAAAGCTTTAATGCCGTCGCTAAGGATTTGGATGTTAACCCTAGTGATTTAAAGGTTGAGATAAAACAATCTGGAAAATTTTGGATAGCGGAAAGATATCATCAGGACTTTGCTAAAAAAAATAATCTTAAATATAATTTTTATAGATTTAGCTGTGGCAGGGATAAAAGGTTGGCGGATGTTTGGCCTAAATGATCCATCATAAGATTCGCCCAATATGAAGAAAACCTTAAGAGAAACGCACTCCTTCGTAAAGATTTAACTCTTTGGCTATTCCCATCTGGAATTTATTCACTACCATTTATTCGTGATTTTAGAAGGGGATGTATGTATTTGCTGATTATTAAGGATGGTTTGGTCTCTAGGTATTTTGGTCCTTATGAAACCCCAAAAGATGCATCTGATGATGTCCAAAGTGTCCTGTCATCTTTCTCTTCAAGATCAAGGTGGCAGATTAATTCATTAGAAAGACCTATAAAAGATAGTTTTTCTAAAAGATTGAATAATCGCGAGATGGCTTTTAATTTAAAGGTTTCTTGAGTTTTGCTTATTAAGTAAAGAATTCTTCTATTGATTATCTAAGTCTTCAAAAGACTTACTGAGATTGTAGATCCATTCAACCAAAGTTCTTACTCCATATCCAGTAGCTCCTGGTGGATTTATTCCTCTGTTTTTTTCTGTCCAGCAAGTGCCTGCAATATCAATATGTGCCCAAGGGATACTTGGGTTGACAAATTCTTTTAGAAATAGTGCTGCTGTGATTGATCCTCCTGCTCTAGGGCCAGTATTTTGTATATCTGCAAATAAGGATTTTAAACCTTCCTTATAAGAATTCTGCATAGGCATTCTCCAGATCCCTTCGCCTGTATTAGCTGCAGCTGTTGTTATTTGTTCAGACAGTTCTTGGTTCTCAGTCCATAATCCTGCAATTTCATCTCCCAATGCAATGACGCAAGCACCTGTGAGAGTTGCAAGATCAATGATTGCATCAGGCTCTAGTTCGCAGCCATAGACAAGTGCGTCTGCAAGCGTTAGGCGTCCTTCAGCGTCAGTATTGTTTACTTCTATAGTTTTCCCATTGGAGGCCGTAATAATATCTCCAGGATGCATCGCTGAGCCATTAACCATATTTTCACAGGCAGCCACTAAAAAATGCACTTCTATAAAGCTAGGCTTAAGTTGTGCTATTGATCTTGCGGCTCCTATGACTGCTGCACTTCCACCCATATCGTATTTCATTTTTTCTATTTGGGAGGCACCCACTTTCAAGTTATAACCACCAGAGTCAAAGGTTAGACCTTTTCCTATTAGTACAACTCTCTTTTTAATCTCTCCTTTCGGTGAATAAGTTAAATGTATAAACTTTGGTTCTAGGTCAGATCCTTTAGCTACAGCCAAAAAGGCTCCCATAGATTTCTTTTTGCATTGATCCTTGTCGAGTATTTTGACTCTAATATTAAATTCTTTAGAGATATTTATTGCTTCTTCTGCTAATTGAGAGGGAGTTAGAATATTTGGAGGAGCTCCAACTAAATATCTTGCAAGTTCAACACCTTTACATATCGAATTGAGTTCATTAATAGCAAGCTTAGTATCTTTATTGAGATTAATTAGCTCTATTTTCTCAGGAAAAACTTTCTTTTCTGGGTCACTTTTGAATCTGTTGTCTTTAAAAGTTACTAGATGACATGCTTCTCCAACAGTTTTTGCTGCAGAGCTTGGTATAAAAGCATCCCAAGGAAAACTAATTCCCAATATTCCAGAATATCCCAAACTCTGTTTTACTCCAACACAAGTTGCTTCTCTAATACTGTCTAGGCTTAATTCTTCTGGGCGCCCTAGTCCAACTAGAACAATTTTTTCTGGAGAAGTGTTATTGAATTGAAAATGGACTTTCTGTCCTGACTTTCCAGTGAAAGATTTGTCTTCCAGCTTCTTTTTGAGCAGCTCAGAATTTATAAGCTTATCAAGGAACATTATTTCTTGATTCACTCTTTCTTCAAGTACTCCAATGACTAGAACGTTTCCGTTCCAATCATTGAGATCTTGAGAAGTAATTGAGACTTCCATTTCTTTGGCACGTTTACTTAATGCTAACCATTCTGGCTAATAAATTTGTGATGTAAATGGAGTTGCCCATCTATCTCGAGTTTCCTTATTGAAAGGTGGCAACCAAGCTTGAATAAGTTTTTGTTCTAGTTTCCTTCTTAAGTGTGTTTCTTTTGGAACGTCAAGCCAGAATCGAATATTTAATTGACATTTCAGTCCTGCTTTTTGAAGTGATTCAGAATAATTAGATAAATAGAGCTTGCAGTCATGTTCTCCTTTCCAGCGTTTTTCGGCTGAAATTGTTTCGCCAATATAAAGTATTATATTTTTATTTTGATCTTTTAATTTATCCATAACTATATAAATTGCAGGACCTTTATGAGGAGAGACTGTCCATCTCCAGAAGTTTAGAGGTAATGCGGTTAATCTTAGTGGACATAATTTACTAATTTCATTTGTTTCAACTGAACTAAATAATGTGGTTTGCTGATTTCTTGAACCTAAACCATGTAATAACTTTTCTTGATGTAGATAGATTTTTTCTTGCCAATTTTCGATGGTTTCAAAACTAAGATTTAACTCTTTTTCAAGATCTCCCGAAAAGAAAGTGTTAGAATTTTTGTTAAATAATTCACCCTGATTTGGTTTGTTAAGTCTTGAACACATCTTTATATGTGATTTATTTTAAAATTCATTATACTCTAAAGAATAATATGATTAAAATAATATATTGGGATCATAATTGATTCTAGGATTAATTTCCTATTTGTCATTACAACGAATCATATCTATTGTTGACATTTATTTGCTGGAGAAAATACTTTATACTTTTGAAGTATGCGTATAAAATTTTTCCTTCTTTATCAATAATGTTAATGCGCTTTGAATTGAATAGAGAATCTTTTTACACTGTGATTTAGATTTTATCGTTAAGCATAGCATACAAGTTGATAGAATAATAGATAGAAAAACTTTAGTACTATCTCTTGTGGTTGAAAAAAGTTAATACTTAGCTAATAGATATTACATTAAGATTGCTTATTTTACTATGACGTTTTTTGAAATGGATTGATCTCAATTAAGATTATTATAGGGGTGACGTTTCGCAATGTAATTATCATTTCCAGTATTAAGTTATAAGATGCAGTGAAACCCGACTATTTAAGTATTGTTTTTTTCTTGAACCATGAGAGATAATATAAGCGTATGCATGGAACTTCTACTTCAAGCTACTGTGTTTATCTTGTCTCAATTCCTAAAAGTTCAATCCGTTGAGCTCTCAAATTTTAAATCCAAAGCTATGTTGTGTAGTTTTTACAGCGAATATCAGCAACTAGGAGGATAGTTATGACTGGAAACTTCTTTGAATCTGAAATAGTTCAAGAAGAAGCGAAGAAGCTTTTTACTGATTATCAGCAACTTATGCAATTAGGTTCAGATTATGGAAAATTTGATAGGGAGGGTAAAAAGGTATTTATAAGTAAGATGGAGGAGCTTATGGGAAGATATAAGATTTTTATGAAGAGATTCGAGCTCTCAGAAGATTTTCAAGCAAAGATGACTGTAGAACAATTAAAAACTCAATTAGGTCAATTTGGAATGACACCTGAGCAAATGTTTGATCAAATGAATTTAACTTTGGATAGAATGAAGTCTCAACTTGATACATAATCCGACTAATACGTCTTTTCAATTAATTCTATAAATTTGAAAGTCTCAAATGCTTAATTCCAAAAAACCTTTACCTGACTTATTAGATCGAGGAATAGATGATCTTTTCCCAAATACAAATACAGATGATCCCAATCAAAATCTTTGTAAAAGATTAGATCAACTTTTAATTTTAAAAAAAAGCCTGAGAGTTAAATTAGGAATTGATCCTACTGGCACTGATATTCATTTGGGCCACTCTATTCTTTTTAGGAAGTTAAGAGCTTTTCAAGATGCTGGTCATAAAGCTATTTTAATTATTGGTGATTTTACCGCTAGGATTGGAGACCCTACAGGAAAAAGCAAAACAAGAATACAGTTAAGTGAGGAGGAAATTGCTGCAAATTCTAAAACTTATTTGGAACAGTTAGGTATGGGGAGATCTCCTGAAAACTCTTTATTGGATTTTTCTACTCCTGGTAGATTAGAAATACACAGCAATAGTGAATGGCTAAGCAAACTTAATTTATCTCAGGTTATTGATTTGATGAGTAATTCAACAGTTGGGCAAATGCTTGCTAAAGAGGATTTTGGTAATCGTTATGCATCTGGAACTCCAATTTCCATGCATGAATTTTTATATCCGCTGCTTCAAGGTTATGACTCAGTGGCTGTTGAGTCGGATTTGGAGTTAGGAGGTACAGATCAGAAGTTTAATGTGGCAATGGGTAGAGATCTTCAACGTGCCTTTAATCAAACCCCACAATTTGGAATGCTTTTACCAATTTTATTAGGTATAGATGGATCTCAAAAGATGAGTAAAAGTTTAGGAAATACTGTTGCCCTTTCTGAGGATCCTTTATCGATGTATTCCAAATTAGAAAAGGTACCAGACGATATTGTTAACGATTATCTGAACTTGTTAACTAATATCGATATGAACAATTTACCATCAAATCCACGAGAACTTCAGAAGTTAATGGCTAAGGAAGTTACTGCTAGTATTCATGGTTTGAGAGCAGCTGAATCTGCGCAATCTGATGCTCAAAAGTTAATTTTAGGGAATAAAGAATCAATTCAGGATGTTCCAGAGGTGTCTATGTCTAATCTTGTATTCCCCTTGAAAGCTTTCTATCTGGTCAGTGCAATTGGCTTATCTCCAACAAGTAGTGAAGCAAGACGGCAAATTAAGGGTGGAGCAATACGTATAGATGGAGAAAAAATAACGGATGCTAATTTAGAATTCTCTAATAAGAAAATGTTATTAGGAAAAATCATACAAGTAGGTAAGAAAAATTTTCGCCGATTATCTAATTAGATTGAAACTATTTGAGACCCATGAATATTCAAGAGAAAACATCTGAAAAATTGATTCTTGCTTTGGATGGTATGGATCAATCTGATGTATTTGCACTTATTGATAAGTTGCCAGATTTATTATGGGTTAAAGTTGGATTGGAGTTATTTGTAACTTACGGCCCTCAAATTATTTGTAGGTTGAGAGATAAGGGGAAAAAGGTTTTTTTGGATCTGAAATTTCATGATATTCCGAATACTGTTTCTAAAGCTTGCTTTAAAGCAGCCCAAACAGGTGCAGATTTTATATCCATTCATGCATGCGCAGGAAGCAAAGCTTTAAAGTTATCGAATCAAGCCGTTATTGAAGGGGCTGCAATAGCAAATTTACCTCCTCCAACTTTGTTGGCAATTACGATGCTTACGAGTTGGGAGCAAGAATGTTTTAATAAAGAAATTACAACTAATCAAACTATTAATGAAAGGGTCGCTCATTTTGCAAGTTTGGCTTTTTCAGCAGGTATTAGAGGTTGTGTATGTTCTCCGCATGAAGTTCAATTTCTTAGGAAGATGTACCCTTATGATTTGAAATTAATAACTCCTGGTATTCGTTCTTTTGATTCAAATATGCATGATCAGGTAAGAGTAATGAATGCTTCTACTGCATTAAAAAAAGGAGCAGACTTGTTAGTAGTAGGGAGGTTAATTACCGAGTCTTCTGATCCATTGGGATCATTTGAAAATTTGTGTAAAGAGATTATTGATTCCTATTAATTTCTACCCTTCCCAACGATAGATTCCTCTTTGTTTATTAATCGTTTTATATTGCTACGATGCCTCCAAATTACTAAGAACATTGATATTAAACTTGCTAGTAAGTAAGGAGCTGAAAAGGAGCTGTTAGCAAAACTTATACACATAAGAATTGGAAGAGATATAGCCGAAATAATGCTTGCAATTGAAACTATTTTGAATGCAGAGAAAATTAAAGCGAAAATACCTAAAGATGCTAACCCTACTTTCCAAGATAGGCCCAGGAAAACCCCCAAACCAGTGGCTACAGCTTTACCCCCTTGCCAATTAAGCCAAAGAGGCCAAATATGTCCTGCTAAAGCGGCTAATCCAATTGATATTTGCCAGTATTCATTTAACAGTAAATTTTTGGCAATTAACACAGCAACCATTCCTTTACTTACATCTATTAAAAAAACACTTAATGCAGCTTTTTTGCCAATCTGTCTTAAAACATTGGTTGCCCCTGTTGAGCCTGAACCTACTTCTCTTATGTCAATACCAGCTAACCATTTTCCGGCTAAATATCCACTAGGGATTGATCCTAATAAGTAGCCGATGGGAAGAATTAGTAAGTTCAAAAAAACTATTAGTAGAAGTATTTAGAATATATCTTCATCATCATAAAGCTCTTCAGGACTTGCTGAAAATGCTAACCATATTGGGAACTGAAGTATAGGTATTTCTACACTAATTTCAGCGGCGTCAATGATTATCATTGGAAGATCTCCCGTGGCTTCTAGCCGGTCAGCCCGTTCTATCAGGCTGTCAGGTCTCTCGAAGAGGACTATTCCGCTATTAGGCCCGAAATCTTCTCTGCTGAGGCCTAAGGCATCTTGAAGGCCTCTCCTCCATTCTCCTAGCCTTTCTGGCTGGCTAGCCAACACTAGAGTTTGGAATTGCTCTCCATAGAGTTCTCCAAGGATTGCGATTAACGCAGCAGTTACCAAGATGTTTTTAGACCTATTTCCTCTGCTTGGTTGAGCACCTCTTCCTCCCATGCTAAAAAACCAGTCATTTAGAAGGTCTATATCTTTTGAATCAAGACTTCGTCTGAGTTTCCATGGCTCAGCATAGTAGTCAGGTTGGTCTAAGAATTTGTTAAAACAACTTCGTATTAACTTTTCATCTGGTTTAAAGGTGTCTGAAATAGCTGGAAGAGGTTCTTGCTCTTTGATATTTGAGGACTTTTCTTTTGAGTTTTCATCTAAAGGTGATGGCTGAACGATGACAGGCTGAACAACTAGTTCAAGTTGTTCAGCTGATTGGGTTAGATCTTGTAATGCGCCTGTTAGATATTCTTGAAAGCCTTTAACTTTTCTAGCAATAGCATCAGATTGCCCAGTGAATGATGATTTTAATTCTTTATCAATCTGGGACTTCTTATGCGCAAGGTTTTTAATATCATTTTCTAATTCGCTTTTTTGAACCTGTAGGTCATTTAATGCCAAATTAATAAAATCTTGACATTTGCTTTGGATTAGATCTTTATTGTAATTATTGGAAGGGTTTTTATCTTGTGAATGATTGACTTTTTTTACCTGTTTAACATTATCAATTTTCTCTTCTTTGTTTAATGGCTTATCCTTTGTTTCTTCATCAGAGACGTTTTTGCTTGTTGTAGGATTTATGTCAGACATATCTATATGTAATTTAATTATTTACTATGATTAGGTTCATTATCAACTTTTTTTATTTCTAAATTGCCAACTCTTAATCTAAGTTGATTTTCTAGAGCCTTTTGATCGAATAATATTGGAAGTAAATGTGGACTTGCTTCTTCCCTGAAATAAAATAAGCCTGGCAGGGAAGGAGCAATAATTCTCCATGCAATCCATTTTTTGAATGGGAACCTTCGTAGCTCACGACCTAGTTGCAAAACAACCAAATCTTCTTTAGTAAATTGTAACTTCAAAGTAAAGGATTGAATAAAAAGAAAAAAGCCGAAACTACTTAAAATAATAGTTGGCCATGGATTGTAAGGAGTGATTAAGAAGATAAATCCAAAAGCTATTATTAATAGTGGCAAGCGATGGGATGCAGGTAAAATAATGCTGTCAAAATTGGATTTTTGATTTGTTTGAATAGTCATTAGCTGAATAGAATTTGTGTTAGTAATACATCTGTAATAGAAACTGTTAAAAGAGTCATTACAACAGCACCTGTAGTACTTGAACCTACTTCTTTTGGACCTCCTCTGGTGGTGAGACCCCACCCGCAAGCAATTATTGCAATGAGGAGTCCAAATGCCACTGCCTTGATGAGCATAAAAGGTAGATCAGTCATAATTAGCCATTCACGAACGGAATTCCAGAACACAGTTGGTGGTATTTGGTAAAGGACCGTACTGCTTACTTGACCACTCCATAAAGCTACGGAAAAAAATAACAAGCATTGCACTGGTGCCATTACAATCATTGCAATTAGCCTTGGAACCACTAAATATTCAACAGGGTCGGTTCTTAGCATAGTTATTGCATCAATTTGTTCGGTAACTTTCATGGTCCCTAGTTGGGCAGCATAGGCAGTTGCTACTTTTCCAGTTAGGAGGGTAGCTGTTAATAAAGGAGCTATTTCTCTGGCCATTCCTATCGCTAATAACCCCCCCACTTCAGATCCCACGCCTTGTTTGCTTAACTCTGCTGCGACTTGAATATTGAAAACTGTTCCAGCGGCTACACTAGTAATCAGAATTATTAAAAAGCTTGATGGACCTGCCTCCATTAATTGTTCGAATAATTCTGATGCATTAATTTTCCCTGCCACAGCGGCATTAACCGCTTGGCCACCTATGAGAAGACTAGATCCGAATCTTTTTAGCCAGCGCGGAATATTCATCTATTAAAAGCTTTATTTAGATTTGGTTGATCTTTCCAGGGGGACATGATGAATAATCCAAGACCAATAAGTGCTGAAGGTATTAATCCCATGCATATTCTGATAGTGGTTAATGCAGTCTCTGGTTGAGAGACGCATTCTATTGCCACTTCGCAAGTTGTGGATGATTGATATCCCGCAAAAGATAGAAGTAATCCAAGGATTTGAACACTAAGACCTATACCTATTTTTTGAATGAGAACCATCCATGCCGTATATATTCCTGATGGCTTTTCTGGGTCTTGATCAATGGCATCAGGCAGCAGTGACCAAGGAATAAGATAAGCAGTTGACGCCCCAAACCCAACAATAAAAATTGTGAGTAATAGAATTAGTAATTTTAGATTTTCAATATTTAAAAATAACAAGTTATTTATTTGAAAATTATTATTTAATGGTGGAAGAACCATTGCGATTAAGCAAGCTATTATCCATATTATTCCTCCTTTATATAAAGCTTTGATTCTGCCAAATTTATTTGAATAAAGACTCCATACCTGTAGACCTATGAGAGCACTTATTTGAAAGGGGACGGGTATCCATTTTGAAATCTCAATTGGGACATTCATGACTTGTTCTAAGTAGATCAAAGAGACTGTCTGCATTAATTGAAGTCCACACCATAAAAGCAAATAAAGTCCGATAATTCTTAGAAAAAGCTTATTATTTATTATTCTCTTTATTTGCCTATTAAATGGTTCAGTTTCTTGAGAAGGCCTCCTTGCTGTCTTGGCATAAGGTGCTAGTCCCCAGCAGGATATCAAGGTTGCTATTGTAGCAATTAGACCAGTGATTCTTCCCATCCAAAGATAACCATTATCCCCATTAGATAACAAACCTGCAGCTACAATTAGTCCAGTTAATCCAGCTAAGATTGATCCTGTAAAGCGTGCTGCATTTAGCCTTGTTCTTATAGCTGTTTTTGTTGTGAGTTCAGTAGATAAGGCTGCAAAAGGTAGATTTACACATGTATAAGCAGTCATTAAAAAAATTGCAGTAAAAATGTAATAAGCAGTTTTTTCTTTTGTATCTCCAGGGGGTATCCACCACATTGCTGCAAGACTTATCCCTAGCGGTACTGCTGCTGAAAACATCCAAGGAAGTCTTGGCCCCCATCTGGATTTTGTATGGTCACTCATCCATCCAATTAAAGGATCATTAAATGCATCCCATATTTTTATAACCATTAAGATTGAGCCTGCAATGAAAGCGGGCAAGCCTGCTGAACTAATAAAAAAAGGAAAAAGATAAAACCCAAGTTGAGTTGCTGCTAGTCCTGTCCCTGCATCTCCCATGCCATAGGAGAGCATTAACCTTAGGCGATTTTGCTTTATTAGCTTTAGAGACTGCTTCAATCTATTTGAAATGGGGGGGTGGCAAGGTAATAATGGAAGGGTGCTTTAACAAACCAAACTTTATTTGAGGGTCTGGTTAGTTTCATGGCGCGGGCGTAGTTTAGTGGTAAAACCTCAGCCTTCCAAGCTGATGATGCGGGTTCGATTCCCGCCGCCCGCTTAGAAATCAATTTTAAACTTTAATTTATTAGAAAATTCATTTGCAAGCAAAAGGACAAGACTTCTGCTCTCAAGTTTGATTTTATTTTGATTTGAAATGGGTTTCTTGGGTATTCCTTTTGTTGTTGATGATGAGGTATCTATTATCTTCTTCCATGGTGAAATAGCTGAAGGGAGAGCAAATTCCATTGGTTCTTTATATGCATTTAATCCGAGCCACATCACAGAACCTCTATCACTTAAGTTTATGCTATAGCTTATTGTGTGAGACCAACTGCTCCAGTCAGGCTGATTGATTTTTACGCCATGCCATTCAAGCCAAAAATCTTTAAGAAGTAGGTCTGGATTTTTTGGTGATGATTCATGTATGTAGCTAGGGCTGAATAATTCAGGAAGGCTTTTTCTTATTAGTATTAATTTACTGACAAACCTTTTTAAGTCTAAATCACAATCAGCAGGGTCCCAAATCATCCAACCTAAAATATTATCTTGACACCAAGTATTATTATTACCGCCTTGGCTTCTTCCCACTTCATCTCCCATTAATATCATTGGGATTCCCGGTGAGAGAATAAGAGAAGACAGAAGGTTCTTTCTTTGTCTTTTTCTTAAATCTATTATTTTTTTGTTACTACAAGGACCTTCTATACCATGATTCCAATTGTTATTATGGTTTTCTCCATCTCTATTGCTTTCACCATTAGCAAGATTATGTTTTACATTATAGGTAACTAAATCATTCAAGGTGAATCCATCATGTGAAGTTATAAAGTTAATAGAAAATTCATGAGCTATTCTTGGTTTTTCATAAAGACAAGGGTTACCAATTAATCTATCTTTTAAAGGCCAAGTAGTATTTTTATCCCCTTTCCAAAACTTCCTAATATCATCGCGAAAATGTCCATTCCATGTTCTAAATCGTTTAGCAGGAAAGTCACTCAATCTATAAAGTCCTCCACAATCCCACGGCTCACTGATTAATTTTAGATCGCTTAATTGTGGGTCAGCTTCTATGTCTTCAAAAATAGGAGGTTTATCTAAAGGCTTTAAATCATCACCTCTGCTTAATGAAATACCTAAATCAAACCTGAATCCATCTACACCTAATTCTAATGCCCAACATCTCATTGACTCTATAATTAAATTCCTAACAAGTGGGCGATTTGCTGCAATAGTATTTCCACATCCAGTTACATCTTGAAAGTTACCACTTTTATCTTGGTGATAATAAAAAGAATCCCCAAAACCTTTCCAACTTAAGCAAGGTCCATTCTCACCTGCTTCGGTAGTGTGATTATAAACAACATCTATTAATACTTCTAACCCATTGTCATGACATGCTTCGACAAGTTTACGAAACTGATCCCTTGCTGATAAGGGATCTTCATCGGCAACAAAGTCCTGGTGAGGTGTAAACCAGTTAATTGGACTATAACCCCAATAATTATTAAGACCTTTTGGTGAGTCGGAAGTGTCAAAGGCAAATACTGGTAAGAGTTCAATTGTTGTTATGCCTAGAGATTTTAAATAGGGTATTTTATTGATTAAACCTAGAAATGTGCCTTTTTTTTCTAACTCGATATTTGTATTTTTGGTGAAGCCTTTAATATGTAATTCGTAAATTATTGTTTTAGTCCAAGGATGCTTTGGTCTTGGATGAGAGTTGAAGTTGAATTTATTTCTTTCACAAACAACACCTTTTAAATTATTATTTTCTTTGTCAATATTTTCGCTTTTTTTATTCCTTAAGTAATTGTTCCAACCAATAATTGCTCTTGCACAAGGATCTATTAATTCTATATTTGAAGAATTTCTTTTCGTGTTTTTGCAATTCTCAAATACTCTGTATGCATAAATGCAACCTGCTTTTAATCCTTCTATTTCAATATGCCAATAATCACCAGATCGGTTTTGTTCTTTAAGGGGAATAATCTCGATTGGCTTTTGTTGATTTTTCTTGAAAAGAAGAAGCTCTATTCGTTTAGCTTTTGGCGCAGCTAAGGAAAAATTTACCCCTCTCGAGGTTATTGAGCTTCCAAGTGGCCAGGGTGAGCCTGAAAGGACTTTTCTCAAGGCTTTCTATCCTTCAAGCTAGATCTTTAATTACCATCAAAACTAACTTAGTTGGTTCATTTGTTTTAACAATGCTATGGAGATGAGTTTGTCTTCAGAAAAAAATTTTTCTGCTAAAAAGCTTAAAAAGGGACTTTGGGTCTTTCCGCCTAATAAAAGCTGCAATTTTAGTAATTCTTGGTGGGTCGAAACAGGCTCTGATCCGGTTTTAATTGACTGCCCTTCATTTTCCAATGAAGTAATAGAAGAATTAAAAAAAATGTCTTATGGGAGAAAAGCTACCATTTTGCTGACGAACAAAGAATCTCATGGCGATATTGTCGACATACAAGATCAGATGGATTGGCCCGTCTTAATACAAGAACAAGAGGCTTATTTATTGCCAACTGTAAACCGGTTGAAATCTTTTTCTGAAGGTCATGTCACGTCTTCTGGATTGAGGCTTCTGTGGACCCCAGGACCTACGCCAGGAAGTTGTGTGATATTTGTTCCTCCTCCCATAAATGTGCTGTTCTGCGGACGTTTGTTAATTCCTATTGCGTCCAACAAATTATCTGTCTTTAGAACTAAAAAGACATTTCATTGGACTAGCTATGAAAAAAGTGTGAGAAAATTGCGCGACTGGCTACCTCGAGAACCATTGCCGCTATTGGCTTCTGGGATTTCGTTGCGCCCTTCGTCGCATGCGAAACTTTGGTCCATTGAAGAGTGTGATTTGTTAGAAGAATCAAAATTTCCCTAACATTTTCTTGTATAAAGCTTTATGCCACAGGCCCTTTGGGTTGCAGGCAGGTGATTTGCTCCATACCATTAGCGCGATTGAGTTTTTTTGGTAACTAAATCCTTTATTGGTTTTTGTTCCTAACACTCTCTGCTACATACACCTTTCCAATGAACAAAGCAGATCTGGTCAACCTAGTTGCAGCTCGTACAGAGCTGACTAAGACAGATGTCTCTCTGGTAGTTGATGCCGCCATAGAAACAATTATTGACTCTGTAGTGGAGGGCAAGAAAGTCTCCATTCTGGGCTTCGGTTCTTTCGAACCACGTGACCGCTCAGCAAGACAGGGTCTTAATCCTAAAACGGGTGAAAAGATCAAAATCCCAGCTAAGCGTGTTCCAGCGTTTACTGCAGGGAAATTATTTAAGGATCGAGTTCAAGGATAAGGTCTCCTTAACCTTTGAAACTATTTATGAATGATTGAGGGATTCTCCTTTAAGTTGAATCCCTTGATATTTATTTTTGCCCCATGCTTAATAGCATGGAGCAATTTTTTCTTTTAATTTTTAATTCAACAATCTTTTGTTGGCTTTATATAAAACTTATTCGGGATCTTTATTTTTTTATTAAAAAAATGCTGATTAAATATAAACAAATAAGTTGTTTTTATAATTTCTTATTTGTTTGCGTAACCTTCTTCTCATTTTTTGTTCTTCCCACTTTCAGTCAAAATAATGATTTGATTAATCTAGTAAAGAAATGTTTTAAAAAGTCAGATTTGTACTTGTGCCAATTAGCTTTGAAGCAAATTAATACTTTACAGGTCAAATCAGCAAATCTTAAAGATTACTCTTGCCAGACTCTTTTGCTTGGAGTCGAAGCAAATATTATTTTAAGCATGAATAAAAAATCAAGTAAATATCAACGTTACAGTATGCTCGATCAGGTTAAAGGATCTTGCGTTGAAAAATATTATAAATAGGTACCCAAGTTGATTTTTCTATTTATTGTATGAGTCTCAGATCATACAATGTGAAAATCTAGGACAATAATTTAATTTTGCTGTTTTAAGTACCTAGAAGAATTCATAATAAGAATGATTATATAGTTATTTAAAGAAGCATGGGTTCTAAAGATCCAAAGTCTCCAAATTCAAAAGGTAAGGCTAGTAATTCAGAGAAGACTAAGTCTAAGGGGAGAAAATTCTCAAACCCCCAAGATCCAGATGTTCTAGTTAATTTGCCTGCAGGGTTGAAATATAAAGTTCCTGGGAAAAAACAGAGAGTAATCATAGGTTCGATTGTTATAGGCCTAAATGTACTTTTAGTAATTAGTGTTGTTGTTTATTTTTACAGCCCAGCATTTCAAGAGTTTATCTATAATTTTGGTAGAAATTAAATAACTAGGTCTGATCCCTGCCTGATTTGCTTATATGAAGGATGCTTTCAGCATCTGTTAAGTGTATAAAAATGAATTTTGCATAAGTTGAGGAGAATTTTTGGTTGGTTACTACCCTTCTTGTCTTAATCTTCTTTTATTCCACTATTTTGGAGGTCGGGGATGAGTTATCAAAATAACGAAACCCCAGAAAAAGGAAAGGTACCACCACAAAGGAAAACCACTTTAAAGTGGGGTAGTGATGGTGAGCTTTCTGCAGTAGATATGGCTCGCATTCTCGATAGGCTGCAAAACTCTAAGTTGACTGAATGTGAGATTTTTAAGGATAACCAAAATTAGTTAAC
>QCKO01000008.1 GCA_003215315.1 Prochlorococcus sp. AG-409-P19
AAGGGTCTAAACGTGATGGTTTATAAGAAAGTAAAAATGGTCTTTGTTCGGTCTTAACTGCAACAATTACATCTTCTCCTGTATGCCAAATCCATTGCTGTTGAGGAGAGCTACCGTCAATATCGACACTTGTACCAACTGGTGATCCAAAACGATGTCTTAACCCTGCCAATACTTCAGTCATATTTTCAAATTCCATTTCATAAGCAAGTTGCTTTAATCCATTCTCATCCTCAACACGAACACGCAAACTATTCACAGGTATACCACTCATCTGAAAATCTCTTACCTCATATAAGCCTCTGCTTGCTTCTTCATTTATAGGGTTCAAGGAAACGCCAAGATGTCTCTCTACAGTTGATAGATCCATTCCCCAAGACAACCCCTCAATACATGCCATCGCAGGTAATGGAGTTAGTTGTATAAGAAAAAGCGAAAGAGCAAAAACAATACTCAAGCAATTCTTACGCATATAAATCTTTTCAAGTTCATTAATAAAGAATAGTTAGCTCAAAGTCCAAAGTATATGTTTTGTGAGCTAACAAATTTAAAATCAATACGGTCTGTAGATTCATTCAATTCTTATTCTCTTCCAAGACTAATTAGTTAGAGTAAACAAAAGAGATGAAAGAATGAAGTTCCATTCCAATCACCAAGAATCACTAAGGTTACAGGCTATGACTGACATTTATTATTGGCCAATAATCAACAAGCCTTGAATTTAGATCATTGTTTTGCAGGAACCTACGTAATTTCTCTTGAAAAGCACTCGAACTTGTTGGACCTTATGTCCATCAGATACAAACGTTTGATAACTATGACTAAATTGCGACCTCTACCGACTACTGGTGCCCTAACTGGCATCCTTGAGGCCCTAGCGTTTTTCCGTGATCCTAACTTCGCCAAAAGGCGATTTGATCGTCTTGGGAATGTCTTTGAGACATCAATGCTTGGGCAACCAATGGTGTTCATACAGGGAGATAAAGCTATTGCTGATTTATTATCTCAACCAGAGGCAATTGAAGGTTGGTGGCCAGCGAGTGTACAACAACTTTTAGGTAGCCATTCACTCGCGAACCGCAATGGAGCCCCTCATAAAGCAAGAAGAAGAGCAGTAGCGCAATTATTCTCGTCTTCCGCACTTCAACGCTATAGCCCTAGCATTATCAACTTGATTGATGAGCTCAGCGAAGAACTAAAAACTGCAAAAGCCCCTCTCCCTTTAGCCGAGAAAATGCGACGTTTCGCTTTTTCCGTTATAGCTACAACTGTTCTGGGCCTAAAGGGTAATTATCGTGACAAGTTGTTTTCTGATTTCGAAATCTGGACCAAGGCTCTCTTCTCAATCCCCATCGCTCTTCCAGGTAGTCCCTTTACCAAAGCTCTCAAGGCAAGAAAACGTTTACTTGAAAAACTTCAAGAAATACTTAGCAGACCTATCAATAGCAAAGGTGGCTTGGATTTACTAACAGGGACTCTTGATGAAGCAGGCATTCCTTTCACAGATGAAGATTTAGGAGAACAACTACTGCTACTGTTATTTGCTGGATATGAAACCACCGCTTCTGCACTGAGCTGCCTAATGCGGGAATTACTTCTCAATCCACGAATGGAAACATGGCTTCGTGAAGAAATAGATACTCTTGATTGGCCTCCAACTCCTGAGCAGGCAACTATGGTCTATGGCCCTACAAATGCTCCAAGACTTGATGCACTCGTAAAGGAAGTAATGCGATTCACTCCTCCAGTAGGTGGTTTTTTTCGCCGGACCAAGCAATCGCTGATATTAGATGACATTGTCGTTCCTAATAATCGTGTAGTACAAGTAGCTTTAATGGCTTCTAACCGCCATGGGGTTGGTGATCTAGATATCTTTCGACCACAACGTCATCTAGAAAACGAATGTTCTTTAAGTCTGATGCCTTTCGGTGGAGGAGAACGTGTATGCCTTGGCAAATCGTTAGCTGAACTTGAAATCAGACTAATGGTGGTTGGATTGTTTCGTAAATTGCAACTTGAAGTTATCTCAGATCAAGACTTCACCCTGCGACAAATTCCCAGCCCATCTCCCCGTGATGGGTTGTTAGTAAAAGTAAAAGATTAAATAAAATAAACGTTTCATAAATAATATCGATCACTCATTTCTTGAAGCATCTTGCGAATATGCTCATTTTGAGCATTTGTTTCTTCCTTGAGTTTCTCACAAGCTCCTTTGACTTGCATCCAAACAGTTTCCATTACTTCTCGTTCTTCTTCTGTTGGCTTCCACTTAGATATTTCCATATAAGAGATAATAGAAGTAAGAGTAATCTTAAAGTAGTTTATTCACGCCACTTATTTCCACTTGGATTCTTTTGTCTGACTGATATTTGGTACTAGATAATGAAAACTTACGTTTTTCAACCCTGGACTACCTTTTTAGTTAACCGTCAGGATTTACTCAAACTTTCTCTCACTTGTTTCTCTTAATCTTTTGTCAACACTCCTTAGCCGAATTTTCAATTCATAACTAGGATTTTCGATAGGAAATCTAAACAATCTATAAAAATGAATTGCATGAAAATACATAATAAGTGATTATTATCACAATAGTGCAGTTGCTCTAACATAAGAATGACTCCTGACAGCACTCAACTCAATATAAAGATTGATCCAAAATTACTGTTAAAACTAAAGTCTGAAGCAATTAAGAATGGAATGACATTAACCGAATTTGTCACTTCGAAACTATCGAATATAAATTCAACATCAACGAATGATGTTCTTGAGAAAAGGCTCGCAAAAATAGAGAGACATCTTAATATAGATAATAATTCGCTTAATCCAAAAAGAACCATAGGGTCAATTTTTACAGACGATGGAGCAAAAAATTATGGTGAAGTTGCTAGAAAATTGTTTGATGTTTTCCTAAAAAAGAAGGGACTTTCTAAAGAAGATGGCTTGCAACAACTAGCTGAAAATCTTGAGAAACTCCCATATAGCTCTCCCGAACTAGTCTTCCAAATCCTATTAGGTAATCATGATTTAACAGGTTTAGAAATGACAAATGCCTATAGGTATGGAGCTTGTGCAATGAGGACGGCGCTAGTTGAATGGTCCAATGACCCTTTAGAAGAGTTAAACGAAGCTTTCCTAAATGCCGTAATCACAAAAAGTCTTAAATAAAGAAATCGATTTAGCGTGACCTTCTTCAGAGAATTAGAGATGAAGTAAAGGAGGGGCTTGAACCCCTCTTGTTTTTGTCAATAATTGATTTAGGCTTCTGCAGAATCCTTTTCAAAAAAGTCAAGGTTATTTATAGAAGGAAGTTCAAGACTGGTCAACCATGAGAAGAGTACGAACAAGCTTGAACACCATAAACAAACTTGCATTCCCATAGAGGCATTGCTCCCAAGCATAAATAGGACACCAGATAAGAGCGTACCAATCAGCCTCCCTGCAGCATTTGCCATGTAATAGAAGCCCACGTTTAGACTTACGTTTTCCTTATCCGTATAAGCAAGAACCATATATGAATGTATAGATGAGTTCATTGCAAAAATGAATCCAAATATTATTAATCCAACTGTAATTGCTATTTCTGAATTGCTTTGTCGCCATAGTGCTATAGCTATTAGAGCTGGTATTGCAGTTAAGATAGCGCTCCAGAATTGAACAGAAGAAACTCCTGGGCTTGCTTTATTTCCCCATAAATTTCTTAAAGATGGTGCAAACGCTTGGATAAAGCCATAACCAATAACCCACAATCCTAGAAACGCTCCAATCTCAGAAAAATTCCAATTTAGATACGTTTCAAGAAAAACTGGTAGTGCCACGACAAACCATACATCTCTTGCCCCAAAGAGAAAAAAGCGTGCAAAAGAAAGGACATTGATCCCTTGAGATTTAGAAAATAAGTCTTTGAAGATTGGTTTGCTTTTCATCTTCCCAATCTCTCCAGGCAAAATTAATGTCAATAAAAACGAAACACCTAAACCTATTGCCATATATCCGACAGCTTTATTAAAGCCAAAACTGGTCAGCAACAGTCCACCAAGAAAAAATCCAACTCCTTTGAGTGCATTTTTTGAACCAGTTAAGATAGCTACCCATTTAAATAATTGATTATTTCCACCATCTTCTTCTGAGGAATCTGGAACGACAGTTTTGATGGCACTTTTGGCACTCATCTTATTGAGATCTTTTGCTATACCACTAATCGCTTGAGCAACCATGACATAAATGACACTCAATAGTTTCGGCCAACCACTCGAAACTGGTATCAACATCAATAAGGCCACTATTTGTAAAAGAGTCCCGACCCATAGTGTTAGACGTAATCCATACCTTGCTCCTATCCAACCTCCATAGAGATTAGTGATAACTCCAAAGAACTCATAAAAAAGGAATAAGAATGCAATTTCTAATGTTGTATATCCAAGACTATGAAAGTTAAAAATCACTAGCATTCTTAGAGCACCATCTGTCAGTGTGAATGCCCAATAGTTAGTCGTTACGATTCCATATTGCTGTAATGACGATAATTTCATGCTTTTATTTTTATTCTTTTTCTAGCTTTATTACATGTGATACGAGATCTGCCATTCGACAGCTATACCCCCATTCATTGTCATACCAAATATAGACTTTCAGTTGAGTTTTATTGACCACCATGGTTGAGGGTGCATCAATGATGGAACTCCTTGAGTCATTGACATAATCAATTGAGACAAGTGGTTTTTCTTCGTAACCGAGTATTCCTTTTAGTTCTCCTTCTGAAGCTTCTTTGAACACATGATTGACTTCTTCTTCCGTTACCTCTTTATCTAATTCAAATACAGCATCAGTTAAAGATCCATTGAGTAGAGGGACTCTAACTGCGTGGCCATTTAATTTGCCCTGTAATTCTGGGAAAATCATCCCTATTGCTTTTGCTGAGCCTGTGGTTGTTGGTATTAAACTTTGTGATCCGCTCCTGGCTCTTCTTAAATCTGGCTTAAATGAATCAACTATTACCTGTGTATTGGTTAGATCATGAAGTGTTGTGATGCTTCCATGCTTGATACCAAATGCTTGATTAACAACTTTCACAACGGGAGCCAAGCAATTAGTTGTGCAGGATGCAGCTGTTATTAAGCGATGTCTATTTGGTTCATATAAGTCATGGTTAATACCGTAGACGATATTCAGAGCACCCTCTCCCTGGATCTCACCTTTAACAGGACATGCAACGACAACTCTTTTCATTCCTAGAGTTTCGAAATAAGGATTTAATGTTTGAGGGGTTTTGAATTTTCCTGAGCATTCGAGAATTAGCTCTACCCCTGTTTTATCCCATGGAACTTTTGTGAAATCGCTTTCTTGAGAAAAGGATATTGAGTGAGCTTCAATACTCAGTTCGCTCTGGTCGGAACTTATTGATTTATCCCATCGGCCGTGTACGGAATCAAACTCAAGTAAATGTGCCGCTCCCTCTGCATCACCAAATGGATCGTTGATATGTGTAATCTCGATATTTTCTCTATCCCAGAGAGCTCTAAGAACAAGTCGTCCTATTCGACCAAAGCCATTAATACCAATGAGCATAAAACTCTGCAGGACAAATCACATGCATAGCATATATCAAGAATAATTGATATATCAATCTCTGTTCATGATTATGGCAATTCTTGTAAAATCACAAGATTACTCTTGGGCTGGTTAATTAATGAGTTCTGGTGTCGCAAATGCAAAAGCAATAGATTCACTCAAAGCCTTAGCAGAACCTATCAGACTAGAGATAATTGAAGCCTTGTTCACTGGAGAAAAATGTGTTTGTGACCTTATTCAAGAAACAGGTCTAGCTCAATCCAAAATCTCTTTTCATCTCAAGGTCCTCAAAGAGGCTGGGATTATCACAGATAGGCAAAGTGGGCGTTGGGTTTATTACCAACTCGATACAAGGACATTAAAGTCTTTGCAGAATTGGATCAAAAAACTAAGAAAAGGGTGCCTGAATGAAGCTTCTCCTTGTGAATAAATCACAAAGCATTGCTTAGGACCTTCCATCCACACACCATCAACACATTCCAATATCGCTGAGATCCCATGGCACAACATGAACCTAGCTACTGGCTAATGAAGAGCGAGCCGGATGTTTATAGTATTGATGATTTAAAAAATGAAAAGGTAACTCTTTGGGATGGTATTAGAAATTATCAAGCCAGGAATTTCATGAGGTCAATGAGGATAGGAGATCAGGCCTTCTTTTATCACTCAAATTGCAAACCCCCTGGAATAATTGGCCTTATGGAAATTATCCAAACTAAGCTAATAGATCCAACTCAATTTGATCAGCAATCTAAATATTACGACAAAAAATCTAAAAAAGATTCTCCCCGCTGGGATTGCGTCAAAGCAAAATATATAGGAAAATTTGAAAATTTCTTATCGCTCCAGGAAATAGCAAGTCAATACACCTCAGAAGACCTAACTCTTGTAAGGAAAGGGAATAGACTCTCAATAATTCCTATCTCACCTGCAATCGCCAAGTCATTAAAAATTAAACTTGGGAATCTGAAACATTAAGAATGCTAAAGGCCTAAGAACCTCTATAAATGAATGTAATCAGAACATTTCAAATATTAGTTTTGTTGAGAATAGAAATTAATTTAACCGCTTAATTTGATCTGAATCCCATATCATTTTCATCGCATTTGTAACAGATTGGGCGACTATATCTGGCCAAAAAACTTCAGCACCTCGTTTATTTATACCATCACCCAATAAAATCAATTTAAGGCTCCATTTAGTCTTATCTCCTTTTAAAAAAACTCTCCACATAGACTTCTCCATTTCTATGTTTATTGGCTCATCATCCATTAATTGAGATTCAATTAAATTAAGTTCAGCTATTATTTTCTGGATTACCTTAAACAATATAGATCCTTCGTCTTCAGTAAGCTCTACAGCCCAATCGGCACCGGCTATTAGTACCGAATATTTCCCTCGAGAAGCATCCTTAGCCAATCTCCAGCCAAGGCCTTCTTTTTTTATCATTGCTAACCAGGCAATAAATCTGGCTGATCCTGCTCATCACTTAATTCAACAATTGCTCTTTGAACTGGCTTAACTGTAGATTCTTCAAGAAGTCCATCAAAATCATCGAAGCGTCGCTGTTTAGCTCTAAACGCAATACGAACAGTTGTGAGATAGCGATTACTAGCTTGCCTAATCAAACTTTCACCTCGTTTTGCTAAATCTTTTGAGTTAATCACAGTATTATTAAAGTTAATACCACTTTAAGGGAGATTTGCTCATTTCAGGTGAATTTAAAATATTTTTTTGAAGTACTGATTTTTCATCACATTTGCTGAAAATTATTTATTTTTGAAATTTTCCAGCTCATTGCCCCAATAAATCATCCTTAAATCACCAAAAGACCTTTCATGGAAATAAATATTGAAAAAACTGAATTTCAAGAAGCAATGTTAGAAAGAAATATTGGGACTTTGGCAATTGATCTTGGAAGTTCTACAACAGTAGTTGCATTTCAAAATGAAAAAGAAATATCTCCAAAAATGATAAATATTAAACCCTTATGCAGAGCACCTGGTCAAATACCCAGTATCGTATGGCATTGTGAAGAACAACATCCTTATATTTTAGTAGGTCAAGAAGTCCTCGATTCTCAAGTAATTCCAAAAGACAATCAACTGATCAGTAAAGATTTTAAAAGGTGGATAGGTGCACCAAAAACGGATGAAATATATACCTCGAAGATCACCCCAGAGAAAGCAGGTGAGCTATTAATACAAAAGATATGGGAACAGATACCTAATCAGTTACATATCAAAAGGCTTGTACTAACTGCACCTGTCGATACATATCGATCTTACAAAAATTGGTTAACCAAAGTATGTAGCGATCTAAATGTAAGTGAAATAGCTCTTGTAGATGAACCAACTGCTGCTGCAATGGGGGCAGGCCTGCCCCCAGGTTCCAAATTGTTGGTTGTTGATATTGGTGGCAGCACAATTGACATGTCAATTGTTTATCTAGAGGGAGGAGAAGGAAGAGCTGCTCCAATAGCTGAATTAGTACGATTTGATGGGAAAGATTTAGGTCAGACAAGTAAGCAAGTCCTCCGAACTGCTAAAGTTCTTGGAAAATCAGGTCTTCGTCTAGGTGGACAAGATATTGATAGATGGATAGTTAATCATTTATTTCCAGATAGTAAACAATCAAATACTTTATTAGATTGTGCTGAAAAATTAAAATGCAAATTAAGTCAGGATGACATAAAAGATACAAAGATAATTACACAAGAAGTAAATATTTCTAACAATGAAAAGTTTTATTTAAAACTTTCAAAGCAAAGCTTCGAACAGTTACTTATTGAGAAAGGTTTTCTTGAGAGTATTGAGACACTCTTTTGGCAAACTATTAAAAGTGCCAAATCAAATTCTTGCAATATAGAGGATTTAAATAATGTGGTTTTAGTTGGTGGTGGAGCACAAATACCAATTGTAAAAAGCTTTTTAGAAAAACTCTGCAAACCTATACCTTTAATGACACCATCGCCAGTAGAGGCAGTTGCAGTTGGGGCCTTAATGCTTACCCCAGGTGTAAGCATTAAGGACGTTTTACAAAAAGGTGTCTCTCTTAGATGCTGGAACCAAAAGAAGAAACAACATATCTGGCACCCTCTCTTTATGCCTGGACAGCCTTGGCCAACAAGCAAACCTTTAGAGATTATTCTTGGAGCAAGTGTTGAAGATCAGAAAGTTATAGAGTTAGTAATTGGTGAGGATAACAATGAAAACTCGCATGAAATTATCTACGTCAATGGAATACCAACTATTAAAGATATTCCAATTCAAAACAGAATCAATACAGCAAAAGAAGGTAATTCAATTTTAATTAATTTAAGTCCTCCAGGCATGTTAGGAGATGACTGCATTAAATTACAATTTAATATAAATGAAGATTGTGATCTTGAAATAGAAGGTACTGATCTAAGAACAAATGAGGAAATAAAAAAAATAATTATTGAGTTTATCCGATAAATTCAATTCATGTGGCTATTAAACTTTAATTCATTTCAGGCGCATTTTTACACAAGAACACTCCTTCTTCATCATCAACTTCCATTAATCGTAACTCTATATATTCATCCCTGCGGGTAGGAACTTTGCGACCACAAAAGTCTGGTTGGATTGGGACTTCTCTATGTCCTCTATCAACCATGGCAAGTAACATTACTCTTCTTGCTCTACCCCAAGATTGCAATGCTTCCAAAGACGCCCTCACGGTTCTACCAGTAAAAATTACATCATCGACTAAAACGACATCACGATCATCAACACTGCTGGCAAGAGATGTCCCCTGTCCTATTCTTGTTTTGCCTCTAAGTAAATCGTCTCTATGGAAAGTTGGATCTAAAGAGCCATTCTCAATAGGTTGCCCAGCTATTTCTTCAAGGTATTTCGCTAAAACCTTAGATAAATAAACTCCACGTGTTGGGATGCCCAACAAAAGCAAAGAACTATTGTCGGAAATATTTTCCAAAACTTGTGATGCCAATCTTTTCAAAGTCCTTTCTAACTCTTTCCCTGAAAGGATTTCGATTTTCTGATGTGTGCTTTGGTTAGCCATTGGAAACTTTATTAAGAAAAAATTTTTATTTTGATGGGGCAATTACTCAAAACACCTATTGAATCTAATGGGGAAAAGCTAACGCAAACCATAAGGAATAGCCTGTTAGACTAATAGGAAGTAATTTGATACGAAAGAAAACAAACAAAGGACAATCCTTTTCTTTAATGACAAACAGTACTTCAGCTGTTTCAGGCACCAAAAATCAAGTTGCGCCAGTAGTTCTAGCGATACTTGATGGATGGGGCTATAGCGAAGAAAGTGACCATAATGCCGTTAAAACAGCCTCAACCCCAATAATGGATGCATTATGGAATGCATATCCTCATACTCTTATCGAAGCCAGTGGTGCAGACGTAGGACTTCCTGATGATCAAATGGGAAACTCTGAAGTTGGTCATCTAACAATTGGAGCTGGGAGAATTATTCAACAAGAGTTAGTTCGCATTAGCAATGCAGTTAAAAATGGAACCTTATCTAAAAACCCAACGCTAAATAAACTATCAAATTCTCTGATAAAAAAACAAAGCACTCTTCATGTGATGGGTCTATGCTCTGATGGAGGGGTGCATAGCCATATTAATCACCTATGCGGGCTTCTCGAGTGGGCTGCTGAAAAAGGCATTGCGAAAGTAGCTCTTCATGCTTTCACTGATGGACGAGATACTTCCGCAAAAAGTGCCGACACTTATCTGAATATCATTAATCAAGCTATTAAATCAAATGGAGTAGGTGAATTAGCTTCAATATGTGGCAGGTATTGGGCAATGGATCGAGACAATAGATGGGAGAGAACCAGTAAAGCTTATGAACTACTGACTGATCCAAGTTTACCGATTAGTAATTTACCAATAAAAGAAATCTTAGAAAAAAGTTATTCCAATGGAATTACAGATGAGTTTCTTGAACCAATTAGGCTTACTTCTTCTTATTTCAAAGAAGGGGATGGATTAATTATGTTTAATTTCCGTCCAGACAGAGCACGTCAACTTATTAAAGCCATTACTCTCAAAGAATTTGACGGATTTGAAAGAAAGAATAACCCTAATTTAAATGTTTTAACTTTCACTCAATATGAAGCAGGTCTACCTGTCAAAGTTGCTTTTCCACCAGAGCCATTAAATGATTTATTGGGTCAAGTTGTATCTAGCAATGGCCTACTACAATATCGAACAGCTGAAACGGAAAAATATCCACATGTTACATATTTTTTAAATGGTGGAATAGAAAAACCTTTACCAGGGGAAAAAAGGCATCTGGTTCCTTCACCAAGGGTTGCCACCTATGATTTACAGCCAGAAATGTCTGCTGACTCTTTAACTGAAAGCTGTCAAAAAGCTATTGAAAGTGGTATTTATTCCTTAATCGTTATCAATTATGCAAATCCAGATATGGTGGGGCATTCAGGAATAATGGAAGCAGCAGTAAAAGCTATAGAAAAAGTTGATGAATGTGTTGGCCAATTGCTCAATTCAATTGGCAAAATGGGAGGGACCTTACTTGTAACAGCTGACCATGGGAATGCAGAATTAATGCAAGGTCCGGATGGTCAACCTTGGACCGCTCATACAACGAATCCAGTTCCAATTGTATTAATCGAAGGAGAAAAAAGGAAAATCTCCGGACAAGGTAATGACTTACAACTAAGACAAAAAGGCGGTGGCCTTTCTGATCTAGCGCCTACTCTTCTTCATCTTTTAGATTTGCCTAAACCAAACGCAATGACTGGAACATCATTAATTGAACCAGTAAACTCTTCTAAGATTCCTCCCCTATTATCTCAACCCGCATAATTAATGCTTATTTCAGTTCTAACTTGGGCATGGGTCATATCAGGCTTAACGCTTATTCTCCTGGTCCTTTTACACAGCCCAAAAGGCGATGGAATGGGAGGACTAGCAGCAAGCGGAAGTTCAATGTTCAGCAGTGCTAGCAGCGCTGAAGCTACACTTAATAGAGCAACTTGGATGATTCTTGCAATTTTTCTAAGTCTTGCAATAATTTTAAGTGCAGGATGGCTCTCCTAATTATTCAATTAACAATCAAAATTTCCCTACATAAGCAGATCCGATAACATTACTTAAGAATTGACATATGACACAATAAAAATTGGAACATTCCAAACCTTGCTCCAAACTTTTACTCTGGTAAATATAAATACTTTCAGATAAAATAAATAAATAAATAAATAAATAAGAACTGCTCTATTAATCAATAGAGGGGAAATATATATTAATTTTTTGTAGCCAAATTACTTGTTAAAAATCTTTTCTGATCCTCTTAATTTAATTAAATAATATACGTGATTATTCATTGTTAGGATCTCATTCGATTATTTTTTTGCATAATCTAATGCTCCATCCATATCTTCAATGTAGTACTTCATGCTGCCTAACGGAGCAATCCTTATTTAAGGAATGGAAGAACGATACCAAAGGTCACTGGAAAAGATCCAACAATTAGTGCCAGTACTCCACGAACAATCGCCACAATTGCAGTATCTACTAATAGGTCTTTCCAGTTGTATTTCATCTCACAGAGAACATTTCTTGCGTTGTACATTCAGCTGGATATGAGATCACATTTTGAGCACCAAAACCAGCACTTATAGCAACTAATCCAATTACGAAGATCCATTTAGATCTTTCACTAAAGAGCAGTCTGTTCATAACATTAATTTGACGAAAGCGAAGTGCATGAGTCCTTCATAAATGCTAACAAGAATTACCAAAATCAAATGGCATTCATTACATATAGAGTGATGATTTTTTTTGCATCGCTGCCACCCTCATAATCTTAAACGATCTACTCACGCTGCTTTCGGTCTTCAAGAATGTTCCAAGCTTTTGATAGGTAAGCAACAAAAAAGGGACTGGGTAAAACCCAGTCCCTGATTGAAATTAAAGTCAGAATTGATCTTGAAATAAATCAATAATCAAAATCTCCTCCCATTCCGCCACCAGCTCCTGCTGGTGCAGCTTCCTTCTTCTCTGGCAAATCGGCAACAATACACTCAGTTGTTAAAACCATTCCTGCAATCGATGCAGCGTTTTGCAACCCAGAACGAGTTACCTTTGCCGGATCCACAATACCGGCAGAAAGCATATCAACATATTCACCAGTGGCTGCGTTATAGCCATCGTTTACTGGTTTAGATTTAACGTTCTCTGCAATAACTGCACCATTAGCACCAGCGTTTTCAGCTATACGCATCAATGGAGAAGTAAGAGCTGCTTCAACAATTTTTGCACCAATTAACTCTTCCCCAGAAAGGTTTTTTGAAGACCATTTCTCCAAGTCAGGAGCTAAATGAGCGAGAGTTGTTCCACCTCCCGGAACTATTCCTTCTTCTACAGCAGCTTTAGTTGCATTAATGGCATCTTCTAATCTAAGTTTTTTATCTTTCATTTCTGTTTCTGTAGCAGCTCCAACTTTTACAACCGCTACCCCACCAGCTAGCTTTGCAAGCCGTTCCTGAAGCTTTTCCTTGTCATAAGTGGAATCAGTTTCATCCATCTGCTTTTTGATTTGCTCGCAGCGTGCATTTACTGCTGACTCATTACCCTCTGCAACAATTGTTGTGCTGTCTTTATTAATAGTGACTCTTCTTGAAGTTCCAAGCATTTCTAAAGAAGCATTCTCAAGCTTCAGTCCAGCATCTTCGGTAATTAATTGACCATTAGTTAACACTGCCATATCTTCAAGCATCGCTTTGCGGCGATCACCAAAACCAGGCGCTTTAACAGCGGCTACATTAAGGACACCACGCAGGCGATTAACAACAAGAGTTGCCAATGCTTCTTTTTCAATATCCTCAGCAACTATTAATAAAGGCTTACCAGTTTTAGCTATTTGTTCAAGAACAGGTACTAAATCCTGAACCAAGCCAATTTTTTTATCTGTCAATAATATGTATGGCTCATCTAAAACAGCCTCCATTCTTTCGGTGTCAGTTGCGAAATAAGGCGAAATATATCCTTTATCGAATCTCATACCTTCGGTAACTTCTAATTCAGTCGTCATAGATTTGCCTTCTTCTAAGGAAATCACACCTTCTTTCCCAACTTTATCCATTGCATCCGCAATCATTTGACCTACTTCTTCGTCATTTCCAGCAGCAATAGTTCCACACTGAGCAATAGCATTACTATCACTAATGGGTTTGGAATGATCTTGGATTCTTTGAACAAGGTATTCAGTAGCTTTATCGATGCCTTTTTTTAGAGTGATTGCATTTGCACCAGCAGCAACATTTCTTAAACCAGCTTTTACCATTGCGTGAGCTAGAACTGTTGCTGTAGTTGTTCCGTCACCAGCAGCATCATTAGTTTTTGATGCAGCCTGGCGAATAAGAGCAACACCAGTGTTTTCTATATGATCTTCAAGTTCGATTTCTTTCGCAATAGTTACTCCATCATTAATAATTTGGGGAGCACCGAACTTCTTTTCTAAGACCACATTACGACCTTTCGGGCCTAGTGTGACGGCCACAGATTCGGCCAAAATGTCAATACCACGCTCGAGAGCTCGACGGGCTTGTTCGTTGTAAATGATGCGCTTAGCCATAGGAAGCGATTTCCTGTGTAGGGGAAGATACGAGGGTTGAAATGATGTTTAGTCTTTAAATAAAAAGACTGAAAATTTTAATTGACGACAGCAAGTATGTCTTTTTCAGACAACAATACATATTCGTCACCGCCGAGCTTGATATCAGTTCCGGCATATTTGCTATAGAGAACTTTGTCACCAACGCTGACCTCAGGAGACTGGCGAGAGCCGTCTTCATTTCTTTTACCTGGGCCAACTTGAGCGACTTCTCCAACCTGAGGTTTTTCCTTTGCGGTATCGGGTAGCAAAATCCCACCCGCTGTCTTCTCTTCAGATTCAGAGACTTTTACAAAAACACGATCTCCAAGTGGCTTTACTGTGGAGACGCTGAGGGAAACAGCTGCCATGGATTAATGCAGGAGCAATAAAAAACAAAGCGCCAATTAGCGCCACGACGGATAAAGAGTATTACTCATTACCGATGGGCTTAACTTATTCGTCTAGGTAGGTTAACGACCACAGTGTGACTGTGCGGTTGACCGAACACTATATAAATCTACCGACGAAGTGGTAGTCTTGGCCGCTCACCAAGAAGTATGCGCATTAGCGCAATATTTCTAAGTCTCTCGTTATCTTATGGCCGCCACTGCTACCGCCTCTGTTGGATCAAAGGGCATTGTTCGTCAGGTAATTGGTCCAGTATTAGACGTAGAATTTCCAGCCGGCAAGCTGCCTAAAATTCTCAATGCTTTGAGAATTGAAGGCAAAAATCCAGCAGGTCAAGACGTTGCTTTAACAGCTGAAGTTCAACAATTGCTTGGAGATCACCGAGTAAGAGCTGTCGCAATGAGCAGCACAGATGGATTAATTAGAGGAATGGAAGCACTTGATACAGGCGCTCCAATTTCTGTCCCTGTAGGCGAATCAACACTTGGAAGGATCTTCAATGTTCTTGGAGAGCCTGTGGATGAGCAAGGCCCAATTAGCGACCAAACCACGGCTCCAATTCACAGGCAAGCCCCTAGCCTTACAGATCTTGAAACAAAGCCAAAAGTTTTTGAAACCGGCATTAAAGTTATCGACCTTTTAGCCCCTTATCGACAAGGTGGAAAAGTTGGATTATTTGGAGGAGCAGGTGTAGGAAAAACTGTCTTAATCCAAGAATTAATCAATAACATTGCTAAAGAACATGGAGGAGTTTCTGTATTTGGTGGAGTTGGAGAAAGGACTCGAGAAGGTAATGACCTCTATGAGGAATTCAAAGAGTCAGGAGTAATTAATGCCGATGATTTAACAAAATCTAAGGTTGCTCTTTGCTTTGGTCAGATGAACGAGCCACCAGGTGCAAGAATGAGGGTAGGGCTTTCAGCCTTAACAATGGCTGAGCATTTTCGTGATGTAAACAAGCAAGATGTGCTGCTATTTATAGACAATATTTTCCGATTTGTTCAAGCAGGTTCTGAAGTGTCAGCTCTTTTAGGTAGAATGCCTTCTGCTGTTGGATATCAACCAACACTTGGTACTGATGTTGGAGAACTACAAGAAAGAATCACATCAACACTAGAGGGATCAATCACATCAATTCAAGCTGTTTATGTTCCAGCGGATGACTTAACTGACCCCGCTCCAGCGACTACTTTTGCCCACTTGGATGCAACAACAGTTTTAGCAAGAGCGTTAGCAGCAAAGGGCATTTACCCTGCAGTAGACCCACTTGATTCCACAAGCACAATGCTTCAACCTTCCGTCGTTGGAGATGAGCACTACAAGACTGCAAGAGCCGTGCAATCAACTTTGCAAAGGTATAAAGAATTGCAAGATATTATCGCCATCTTGGGTTTAGATGAACTATCAGAAGAAGATAGGAAAACAGTTGACCGTGCGAGGAAAATTGAAAAATTCCTGTCTCAACCATTCTTTGTAGCTGAAATCTTTACTGGAATGTCTGGTAAATATGTAAAACTAGAAGAGACAATAAAAGGCTTCAATATGATTCTTTCTGGCGAACTAGACCATTTACCTGAACAAGCCTTTTATTTAGTTGGAAACATTGAAGAAGTAAAAGCAAAAGCTCAGAAGATTGATTCAGAATCAAAGAGCTAATTATATATTTAAAATTAAAATTTCAATCTCAAACCCTTAACAAAACGCCTTCAAGAAATGTCTCTCACACTTAAAGTGCTAGCACCTGATCAGAGCGTATTTGATGGGACGGCAGATGAAATCATTCTTCCAAGTACAACAGGCCTACTTGGTATCCTTCCTGGACATATATCAATGGTAACAGCCATAGATATCGGTGTTCTAAGAGTTTTAAAGGATGGCAATTGGGACTCAATTGCTTTAATGGGTGGTTTTGCTGAAGTTGAATCAAATGAGGTAACTGTCCTAGTAAATGGTGCTGAAATGGGACGCGACATAGATCCACCTTCAGCAGAAGCGGAATTAGAACAAGCTAAAACCCAATTAAGCCAATTAGACAGCCAAGGAAATTCCACTGAGAAGGTTAAAGCCCAAGAGAGCGTAAACAAAGCAAGGGCCAGGTTCCAGGCTACTAGATCTGACTAGAAAAATTAACATATAACTAAGGTTTATCTAGACTAGATAAACCTTAGTTATATGTTAATTTTAATAAATAATTGATATATAAAATATTTACTAATATCTGACAGAAATTAAGCAGTTCCACAAAAAGTAACATCAGGAAACTTCAGTTTCGCTTCTTCCAAAGTTTTACCTTTTCCTTCTTCTTGCCAATAGTTAATTACTTCTGTTGCTTTGTTCAACACCTCAACCCTTTCATTATCAGTAATCCAACTCTTTTCTTCTAATTGAGACTTCAAGGTCTCCCATGCATCTTCCCTAGGCCAGAAAAAATATGCAGTAAGAGGGCTTGGACCTCCTCCTACAATCTGATCTACAGCTAAAGCAACATTATCAGGCAACCAAAGAATTTTTAACAAAAAGCGTCCTTCATCTGCTTTAGGAGTATGTCCTGAAGGGACCCCGTCAGCATCAATAGTTGCTGACGCAAGCGCAGCAGCTGCACCTCCAAGAGCCCCTGGGCGTCCTGATTTTGTTTGCTGATGATTACTCTGTTCTGCATCCTGTTGAACAGAGGTCTGCTCACTGTCTGCTGGATTACTCCCTTCTTCTTGAATAATGCCAGCCTCTTCAGAAACCATCATTTCAAAGATTTCAACTATTTAACAAGCAACTAACCTAACAGCCATTAGGACTCTTTGAAATCTAATTCTTTGAAAACAAAAGGTTTTCTCTTATTTGATATCGATGGAGTAATCCGAGATGTCACTAATAGCTACCGTAAATCCATCTTGGACACGGTTTTCGAGCTGAGCGGATGGAAACCCTCAATAGAAGATATTGATAAATTGAAATCCGAAGGTTGCTGGAATAATGACTGGGATTTAAGTATGGAGTTAATTAAACGATCACCGCATTTGAAGGAAGGCCTCTTTAGATATCCTTCTCGCAATAGGGTCATAGAAAGATTTAATAACTTTTATTTTGGTTGTGATCCAAGCGAATCAAGCTCTCGATGGAAAGGTTATATCAATAATGAAATACTGCTTGTGAAAAAATCATTCTTTAAAAACCTAAATAATCAAGGAATTTCATATGGTTTTGTAAGCGGAGCTGAAGAGCCCTCTGCAAGATTTGTTTTAGAAAAAAAGCTTGGTTTGACAAGCCCACCTTTAGTGGCGATGGGGGATGCACCTGACAAACCTGATCCAAGTGGTTTTATAACCTTATGCAAACAAATATGCAATCAACCACTTGGCAAACAAGTAGCACCAATTGGATATGTTGGAGATACCGTCGCTGATATTCTTACAATAGAAAATGCAAAGAAAGAAGTTCCAGACCAATCATTCTTTAGCATCGGAATTTCACCCCCTCACTTACATTGCAGCCATCAAATAAAAGCAAGAAAAGAATATGAAATTAGGCTCAAAAACACAGGTGCTGATTATATTATAAATAAATTAGAAGAGATACTCATTTTAAGTAGAGCTATATGGAAATAGCTTTAATTAAATATCAGAAAAAACTCTTATATTATTTTTGCATAGATTCCAGAGACTTCAACGCATAACTCGTTAAAACATCTGGACCTTTTTCTGTTACTAGTACATCATCTTCAATTCTAATACCAATTCCTTTCCATCTAGCATTTATTTCAGGTTGTCCTTTAGGGATTGGCAAACGATCACTTACATATATTCCTGGCTCAACTGTCAGAACCATTCCAGCTTCAAGACTGACATGAAAATCTCCCAGTCGATAAGCTCCTACGTCATGAACATCTAAACCAAGCCAATGTCCTGTTCGATGCATAAATAAATGTTTATAGGCTTCTTGCTCAATAATTGAATCGATGTCACCAACAAGCAAACCAAGATCAATCAAACCTTCAACAATTAAACGTAATGCTACAGAGTGAATATCTTCAGCATTATTCCCTGGACAGACCTTACTAATAGCAAACTTTTGAGCAGCCAAGACTATCTCATATAAAGCCTTTTGCTCACTAGAAAATTTTCCATTAACAGGGAAAGTTCTTGTTATATCTCCGTTGTAATAATCAACCAAAGAACAACCAGCATCTACTAGCAACAAATCACCGTCTTCTAAGTTTGAATTATTCGAAATATAATGAAGAATGCATGCATTATCTCCAGATGCAACTATGGACCCATAGGCAGGGCCTCTTGTCCCTTGTTGTAAAAAATATTGTTCAATTATGCCTTGCAGAAAACGCTCATTCATCCCTGGTCGAGCAGAAGCTCTAACAAGTTCATGAGCCTCTGCTGAAATTTTGGATGCCAAACGAATTCGCTCAATCTCATGGCGATCTTTTCTCATCCGCATGTTATGCAGAATTGAACATGGCGCCATCATCAATAAAGGCTGAAATCCAGTTCTAGGAAGCTTTTCCAAATAATCAGCCCAAATTTTTAAAACTAATGGTTCAATATGAGGATGCTTACCTATACGAAAAGCAATCCCATCCGCACCTTGAAGGTAATACCCAAGTCGTTTAGGTAATTCCTCGATAGTATGTGCAATATCAACATCAAATGCATCTACAACGCCTTCAGTACCCCAACGAAAACCACTCCAAACCTCAGAGTGAGTATCCTTAGGTAAGACAAACAAAATATATTGTTCTCCCTTAGGCCTATAAGGCAAGAAAAGTGCTACGGCACTAGGTTCATCAAAACCAGTTAAATACCAGAAATCACTATTTTGCCTAAATGGGTATTCACAATCAGCATGATGTGTAACAAGATTTGCAGCAGGGATAATCGCTGCGTGATTGCCTAGCCGCGAACAAAAAGTCTCACGGCGACGACTGAAAACATTGGACTCATTCACGAAGAACTTTCCTCCGTTGCTCTTTAAGGATGGCAAGAGAACTAACTTAGTGGAAAAATAGGAGACAAGACCTCATAATTCATTTCAAAAGCATCCGAGCATGGGACAAAACATTTTGTTACTTGCAATTTTTGTTTTAATTGTATTAGTCGGTTCAGCTATTTGCTCAGGCATTGAAGCAGCTCTACTTGCGGTAAACCCTCTGCATGTAAATGAACTTGCGACTAGACGACCAAATGTCTTTGGAGCTCAAAGGCTAGAGAAACTCAGACATCGACTCGGCAGGACTTTAACAATAGTCACTATTGCAAATAACAGCTTTAATATTTTTGGAAGTCTAATGGTAGGAAGCTATGCAAGTTATGTATTTCAACACGGGCATGGCATTATCATGCCAATTTTTTCTATAGGGTTTACTGTTCTTGTATTAATTCTCGGTGAAATATTACCCAAAGCATTAGGAGCAAGGCTTTCATTAAAAATATCTCTCAGCAGTGCGCCAATACTTCATTTCTTAAGCATAATTATGAGACCATTATTAATACTCCTAGAGCAATTATTACCTGTAATTACTGCTAAAAATGAAATCACAACTGACGAAGCAGAAATTCGGCAAATGACCAAATTAGGCTTGCAAACAGGGCAAATAGAAGCTGATGAAGCAGAAATGATTGCAAAAGTATTTCAACTAAACGATCTTACTGCCAAAGATTTAATGACTCCACGAGTTGAAGCACCAACTTTATCAGGAACAAAAACACTCGACAAAATAAAAGATATAGTAATCGCAAAAAATATCTCACAATGGATAGTATTAGGAGACGAAGTTGATAAAATAATAGGAGTGGTTAGCCGTGACAAAATACTTACCGCTTTACTCAAAGGACATGCCAACCTCACGACGGCAGACCTTAGCGAAGAAGTAGAGTTTGTGCCGGAAATGGTAAAAGTAGATAGGCTACTGACAGGGTTTAACAATGATACAAACAGTGTTCGCGTCGTAGTCGATGAGTTTGGAGGCTTTGTTGGTTTAATCGGAGCTCAAGCCGTTCTTGCAGTATTAGCTGGATGGTCACAAAAGTCCAACACATGACTCAAGATTTAGACACTATCAAAATATGTAAGTCTTTACTTACAGCATGGAAAAACGATTTAGATCTTACAAATTATGAAAAAGAAAAGCATTCGACATTTCTAAGCAATCTGGATATTCAACTTGAAAAGTTAAGAAATAGAGTGTTGCAAATATGTGTCTTCGGTAGAGTTGGTGTTGGGAAGTCAAGCTTATTAAATGCAATTATCAACAAAAATATTTTTGAAACTGATATAACTCATGGTTGTACACAAAAAATAAATAGTTATGAATGGGGGCCATCTTTTAAGACGATCGATAAAGTGGAATTCATAGATACACCTGGCATAGATGAAATTAGCGCAAAAGATATAGCTGATTTAAGTTATAGAACAGCCTTAAAAGCTGATTTAATTCTATTTGTCATTGACAGCGACCTTTCATTAACTGAACAATCAGCTCTTCAAAAACTTATAATGCTAAATAAACCCATTCTTTTAGTTCTTAATCGATGCGATCAATGGGTCAAAGATGAAATTAAGCTTCTTTTAAAAAGTATTAAAGACAAGCTTCCAGCAACATGCAAAGACGTCGAAATTGCATTAGTAGCATCTGCGCCCAGACAACCTCAAGTAATGGAAGACGGCAGAGTCAGAAGTGAGCCAGAAGAACCAAAAATCAAAGCTCTATGCAAAGCATTAAAAGTCATTATTGATAGAAAAGGTGATTTCCTATTAGCTATTAACAGTCTTAAGCAAGCAGATGAATTACATCAAAGTCTGAAAGAGAAAAGACTCAAAAAAAATAAATTAGCGGCACAAAGTCTAATAGGTAAATTTGCCACAATCAAGGCTTCAGGAATTGCAATTAATCCAATATTAATGATTGATGTTGCGACAGGATTTGCTTGTGATACAGCACTGATCATTCAACTTAGTAAAGTTTATGGTTTAAAAATAGGTGGCAAAGGTGCAAGGGATTTAGTGAAAAAGATTTCTATCCACAATGCGTTTCTAGGTGGGACACAAATTGGCATAAATATGGCTTTAGATATATTAAAAAAACTACTTTTAATTGCGTCACCTCTGACCGGTGGATTAAGTCTTGCATCTGCAGCACCAGTGGCTATTGCTCAAGCTGCATTAGCAGTTCATACTACACAATTAACCGGCAGGTTGGCAGCAAAAAAATTCTTAGAAAGTAGCAGTAAAAGCAATACTAAACCAAGTTTAATGTTAAAAGATCTATTGAGGAAAAATAGACAATTTAAGGTATTAATTAACGAGTTTAGATATACGCCTTCATCTTCCAAAATAAATATCGAAATTCTCTTACCATGACAAGTCAGTTCATAACTACAGCTCTATTGGGAACAAGTGCCGATCCTCCTACTTTAGGTCACAAGGCTCTATTAGAAGGGTTATTAAAACTTTTCCCAAAGGTTATTACTTGGGCCAGTGATAATCCAGCAAAAGAACATGGTCTACCATTAAATAAAAGGACTGAACTTCTACAAATACTCGTAAAAAAAATCGATCATCCTAATCTAAAGCTTATACAAGATTTAAGCAGCCCAAGAACATTCAAGACTCTTGAGAAAGCGCAAACGATGCTTCCAAAAGAAAGTTTTACCTTTGTTATTGGAAGTGACCTCACTGGGCAAGTCCCACATTGGACAGATGCTAAAAAATTCTTAACTAGAACGCGCCTAGGAATAGCTCCCAGAGAGGGGTGGCCAATACAAAAAAAAGAATTAAAAGCCATCGAAGTACTTGGTGGTAAGATTCAATTGCTTCCATTAATTATTCCAGCGTCTTCAAGCTCAAACTTCCGTGAAAATCACAATAAATCGCACTTACCCTCTGAAGTCCTTAAGAAAATTTTAAAAGAAAATCTATATAAAATAGCAACTACAAATTAATGAAATTTGCGCTGGCACAATTAAATCCAATTATTGGTGATATCAAAGGTAATGCAGGCAAAATCATATCAGCCTCTTTATCAGCTGCTGATTTAGGGGCTAATGTGATATTAACTCCAGAGCTTTCGCTATTAGGATATCCTCCCAAAGATCTTTTATTAAACCCTTCCATTTTCGACTACGAAAAAGAATTCTTAAATACTATTGCTGACAAAATTTACCAGAAAGATAATCAAATATCTCTTTTGGTAGGTATTGCAGAACCTACGGGTGATACACATATTCCAAATTTATTTAATTCAATTGTTTTAATCACAAAAAATAAATGGGAAGTAGTTGCCAGGAAACAACTACTTCCTACCTATGATATTTTTGATGAAAAAAGATATTTTCGCGCATACAACGATTCTAGTGTTATAGAAATCAAACTTAGGGAGAGAAAACATAGGCTAGGGATCACTATTTGTGAAGATTTATGGGTAGAAGAATCAATTCAAGGCAAGCGACTAATAGGTCCAGACCCTATAGCAAAATTAAAGGACCAAAATATTGACCATCTAATTAATCTATCAGCCTCTCCTTTTGTTGACTCAAAAGTCTCATTACGTCAAAAAATAGCAGCCAAAGCAGCTAGTCGTTTAAATTGCAATGTTATATATGTCAACCAAGTAGGAGGCAATGATGAACTCATTTTCGATGGGTCAAGTTTTATTATAGATAATCAAGGCGCAATAGAGAAAAAATTACCATCTTTTCAAGAGTCAATAGCTATTTGGGAGCCCTCATCTAAAAAAAAGCTACAAGCCATAGAAGGATCAGATCGATATGAAAAACTTTTTCAAGCACTAGTACTAGGGGTAAAAGACTATGCAAGAAAATGCCATTTTAAAAGTGCACTAATTGGGCTCAGCGGAGGTATCGACTCTGCATTAGTGACAACTATTGCAACAGCGGCATTAGGGGCAGACAAAGTTCACACTATATTAATGCCCTCACCATGGAGTTCAGCTGACTCTATTAATGATTCCATAGCCTTAGCAAACAGACTCAAAATATCAACAACCGAAATTCCTATTTCAAGTCTCATGGATTGCTTTGATGCTGTATTAACTAATTCAACAGGAGAATCACCTCAAGGGATAACAGCCGAAAACCTTCAATCTCGTATTCGTGGAACAATTCTTATGGCTCTGGCAAATCAAAACAAACATCTCCTTTTATCCACAGGGAACAAATCTGAATTAGCTGTTGGCTACTGCACTTTGTATGGAGATATGAATGGTGGCTTATCAGTCATAGGTGATTTATACAAAACTTCTGTATTTGAATTATCAGAATGGATTGACAGTGAAAGGTCGTCGACCTGCCGCAAATTATTTTCCCTGGCTGAAAACTCTGAAATCATAGGAACGAAAATAAGAACCAAAGCTCCTAGTGCCGAACTTCGACCAAATCAATTAGATACAGATTCCTTACCAAACTATTCAGTCCTTGATCCCATACTAAAAAGCCTTATTGAAGATCATCTATCTGTGAAAAGCCTAATTAAAGCTGGACATAACCCAGAATTAGTAATAAAGGTGGCAAATTTATTAAAACAGTCTGAGTTCAAAAGGAATCAGGCCCCACCCCTTTTAAAAGTAAGCAATCAGGCATTTGGTACTGGATGGAGAAGACCTATAGCTTCTTAATATATTCACCATTCTTGCTTTAATTTTTCAATTGGTCTCTCTAGAGCACAAACATTAATACCCTCACGTAGAGCCAAGATCAATCCAGCCGCCTCTACATAATTCCTAACTGAAAAACAACTCTTTTCTTTATATCTAAAAAGATCTTTGAGCCCCAGCTTCTCAGAAGTCACATTCTCAACATTAGGGTTGCAAACTGTGATTACCGGTATATGTCTCTCAATACAAGCCAAAACAGCTTCCCCACCTAGTGCTCCCTCAGGCACAACAATAGCCTCAACATCTTGAATAGTTAAATGATTTTTTGTTATCAACAATCCCTTTTGAGTTATAGGCAAATCTGACAGCAAGATCAAATCTGGTGCCCGGCTCAATCCAACCAAAACGCTAGCCAAGAAAGTGTAACCAATTTCTTCCCCTGCAGCACGTGGATCTAAATTCAAGTTCACTCCTAATGGTTCTAATGCAGGTGCATGGGCACATGGAATCGCTAAGTGCTTAACTAATAAATGGCTAATAACAGCTTCAGCTCCAGCGATTAGATCTACACCAGTCCCTTCGCGATATAAATCCGTTTCCGAGATATCCTTTCCCTCAGGAAAATCAGTTACCACTGCAATTGCAGTAGCACCAGCTTCTTTCAATTTTTCTGCCGCTCGAATTAAGATGTCAACCTCTTGCACACCACCCCAACTTGAACCACTTGCCCCTTTCTTCAACTGCACTGATAGAGGTTGTTCAGTAATAATATAAGGCCCAATATCAAGTCCTAAAGAGGCTTTACACCCCTCAGCCACTTGAATATGTCTTTGTTTTAAATTATCATTAATCCCTTTATCTAATAGTAAGCCAACCCTTTGTTGGCGTACATCCTTCAAACATAATTTACCTGCCGCAAATTGATCTAAAGAATACCCCTCAACATATTTGATCTTCTTATCAGGCCAATATAGTGAACCTCCATTCATGACATTTGGATGAGTAATCAAACAACCACTTGCTTCTGCTAACAACCTTGCAGTAGGCATTGCATCGCCAGCGAAACCACCAATAGAACAGCCAATTCCAGTTGGGATCACAAATATTGTAGGAAAAGATCGCTTCTTCATAGCAAGTTCTTTTCGCTACTGAGTGAGTTAAATCTAAGGAACAAGAACCATGGCCTCAACCTTTATATTTCGATGAAAATCTATAAAGGTAATTGACCAACGCAAAGGCTCACCTTTTAAACTTAATTTAGATAAAATATATTTCCTCAAACAATATACTGTCGAATCGGTGGGTAGCTTTAGATCCATCTCGATAAATTGAATGTTCACTAAAATACGATATTAATTTATATATGCTTAGGGTAAAGCATTTGTATATATAAATACTTTAAAAAGAGTGATATTACAAGTAAGTAATTATTAAACTGCTGCACCACCTACTACTTCAAGGATTTCTTGAGTAATTGCAGCCTGACGTGCTTTATTATAGTCAATTGTTAATGTCTTTGCTAATTCTTTAGCATTGTCACTAGCATTATTCATTGCAGTCATCCGACTAGCCAATTCAGAAGCCGCAGCTTCTTGCAAAGCTCTTAAAAGTTGATTCTGTAGATAAAGAGGCAAAAGAGAATTCAATAGTTGTTCTGGACTCTGCTCAAAAACTATGTCAGAAGGCAACTCAGCTTGTTCATTAGAAGGAGCAGAGTCCTTTTCAATAGTTAAACGGCTCTCTTTTGTAGTTAATCTAAAAATCTCATCTTCTGATTCAGCTATGCCTTGTGGGTCTAATGGCAATAATGTCTGAACTGTTGGATTGCAACTAACCAAGCTAATAAATTTAGTATAAATCACTTCTACTCTATCTGTACTTTCGGAGAGAAATTCAGCCAAGACCTCACTAGTAATAGACCCTGCATCTTGAGCAGTTGGTACCTGCTCAAGATCTTTAAAAGTGGCTCTAATTGTATAAAGACTTGATCGGTTTTGGAAATATCCAATAGCCTTTTTACCAATTAGCACAAGGTCTGGGTTAAAACCTTGTGCCTTTAATTCTGCATAGCGCTTTTCAGTACGCTTAATAATATTTGCGTTATATCCACCACAAAGGCCTCTATCACCTGTTACTGCAACAAGTGTAATAGTTTGAACTTCTCTTTTCTTCAATAAAGGAGCATCAGCAGCTTCAAATTGCATTCTTGTTTGAATATTTTCTAATACTCTTGCAAGACGATCAGCAAAAGGCCTGCTTCGCAAAACCTGATCTTGAGCCCTTCTAACTTTAGCAGCGGCTACTAACCGCATAGCTTCAGTTATTTTCCTTGTGTTTTTTACAGAGACAATTCTGTCTCTTATTTCCTTTAGGTTAGCCATGAATCATTTTTTATGTGTTTACTGATTACTTACAGATCTAGGCAGCAAGCATAGAGGATTTCACCTCATTAATTGCCTCTTTAAGCATTGCCTCAGATGATTCACTAAGGACCTTCTCTTGTAGAACATTTTTAATAAAATCAGCTTTATTAGTTTTCAAATAATCTCTAAGCTCTCTTGCAAACTTTGTGACCTCTTCCTCAGGCACTTCATCTATTAATCCTTTAACACCTGCATATACAATCGCAACTTGTTCAGCAAGATTTAAAGGGTCAAACTGAGGCTGTTTCAGCAGCTCTCTCAATCTCTTTCCTCGACCTAATTGATTTTGAGTAGCTTCATCCAGATCAGACGCAAACTGTGAAAAAGCAGCTAATTCATCAAATTGTGCCAATTCTAATTTCAAAGTTCCCGCAATTTTTTTAATTGCCTTTGTTTGAGCAGCTCCACCTACTCTGCTAACAGATATACCAACGTTAATAGCAGGCCTTAAACCAGAGTTGAATAAATCCGAACTAAGGAAGATTTGTCCATCAGTAATTGAAATAACATTAGTTGGGATATAAGCAGAAACATCTCCAGCTTGAGTCTCAATGATAGGTAAAGAAGTCATTGAACCTGCTCCCATGGCATCAGAAAGCTTCGCAGCTCTTTCAAGTAAGCGACTATGACAATAAAAAACATCCCCAGGGTAAGCTTCACGACCTGGTGGACGTCGTAAAAGTAGTGACATTTGTCGATATGCCTGAGCTTGTTTAGTTAAATCGTCATAAATTACAAGTGTAGCTTTGCCTTGATACATGAAATGTTCTGCGATAGCAGCACCTGTATAAGGGGCTAAGTACTGTAGAGCAGCTGCCTCAGAAGCCCCTGCATTAACGATAATTGTATAGTCCAATGCACCCTTCTCACGAAGAACTTCAACAACATTGGCTACTGATGCTTGCTTTTGACCTACCGCTACATATACACAAACAACATCCTGACCTTTCTGATTGATAATTGTATCTATTGCTATAGCAGTCTTACCTGTTTGCCTATCTCCAATAATCAATTCTCTTTGACCTCTACCAATTGGAATCATTGCATCAATAGATGTAATACCCGTCTGCATTGGTTCATGTACAGACTTCCTTTTAATAATTCCAGGTGCGATTGACTCAATCAAGCGTGAGTCAGTTGTAGGCATATCACCTTTACCATCGATTTGCTGCCCAAGTGGGTTTACTACTCGTCCCAACATTCCTTCCCCAACAGGAACTGATGCAATCTTTCCAGTTGCCTTAACAGTGCTTCCTTCTTGAACTCCTAGGGCCTCTCCCATTAAAACAACTCCAACATTGTCATCTTCAAGGTTGAGAGCAATACCTTCGGTTCCATCCTCAAATTCGACCAGTTCACCAGCCATGACTTTCTCAAGTCCATAAACTCGAGCGATACCGTCACCAATCTGAAGAACCGTACCAACGTTACTTACAGAAACTGACTTGTCATAGTTAGAAATCTGCTGCTTGAGAATTGAACTAATCTCGTCGGGGCGTATAGAAACCATGGGAGGAGCTGATGTTTAAAAAGGTGGAAAAGAAAATGGTAGGGAAACTGTATCAGTGAGCTAACTCACCTTGGCCAGTGCAAGACCTAATCGTCGTACTTGACCAGCAATGCTGGAATCGATGACCTTTGAGCCAACATTGACGACAAAGCCGCCAATCAATTCAGAGTCAACCTGAAGATCAATCTCTAAATTATCTGTACCAGCTAGAGACTTGACCTTTTCAATCAAATCAGATTGCTGATCATCACTTAAAGCAGATGCTGACGTAACAGTTACAAGAGCAATATTTCTCTGCTCTCTATAAAGTTCTAATAATCTCTCAAGTACAGAATCCAAAATTCCAATACGTTGACGATCGGCTAAAAGTTTTAGAAGATTCAAGAAGGAAGGTGTTACGTCTTTAGAAAAAATCTTTTCGAGAGCTTTTTTCTTCGCCTCTATTTCTAAAACTGGAGAAGCCATAGCAGAACTGAAGTCAGGACAACTGTTCCAAAGTTCCAAAATTGATTTAGATTGAGAAACTACTTCATCAATTTCATTACGACTTTCAGCAACCTGTAAGAAAGCCTCTGCATAGGGGGTTGTGATTGTATTAAGAAGTGGCATTAGTTCACTCCTATGTTTTTGATGGATTGCTTAAAAAATTTCTCTTGGGCTTTTTCATCCAATTTACCTGGAAGCATCGTCAAGGCTTTTTCAATAGCAATACGAGCAGCTTCCCTCCTTAATTGAGTAGTAACTCTAGCGGCTTCAGCATTAAGATCAGAAGCTGCCCCCTGCTTAATTCGAGCCATTTCCTCAACTGTTCTTTTTTCACTCTCTAAGCGAATAGCTTCTGCTCGAGCTTGACAATCTTTTCTAATTTTCTCAGCTTTTTGCTGAGCAGATGCAAGTTCTTTTTTTGCTTGAGAAAGTGCTTCAGATGACTTAACCAAGCGATCTTCTGCCTCTTCTAAATCAGACAAAATTGTTTGACGGCGTCTTTCTAAGATTTTCCCCAAGAAACCAGGTAAAAATTTATAAAGACCGAAAATAACAACTGCTAGGTTAAGAATATTTGTCTCAAACAAATTGAAGTTGAGACCAAAACCTTCGGTTGCCAGAATTGATGGAGAAATCATTTTGCTGCCAGTAATCTTTCGATAATCAAATCGCCTAAATTATCAGCTTCTTTTTTGAGTTGATTCAGAGCATTCTCTCTCTGTGAATCAATCTCTCTCCTTGCCTCTTCCCTTGAGGCGTTTGCTTCAGAAGTAGCAAGTGATAACGCTTCTTTGTAAAGTTTCTCAGAATCTTGCTCTGCTTCATTTATAACTTTTTGAGCATCTAAGCGAGCAGCCTTAAGTTGATTTCTAAGATCAAGCTCAAGTTTTTCAACCTCTGCAAGCTTTTTCTTGGCTTCAGCCCTGCTAGTACTTACATAATCCTCTCTTTCTTCAACTACCCGACCTACGGGCTTAAAAAAAAGAGCATTCAAAATAAATGTAAGCACTACGACCTGAATAGCCATAAGTGGAAGGGTTGCATCGAAGTCAAAAAGACCTCCCTCAGAAGCACCAAAAAGAAGCAAACTTGTCATTGGGAATGGGTGCATGAAATTGAAGCAAGCCGCGAAGCGGCGTATTAACTGGAAAGGATGAAATTCATTAAGCTTGGAGGCAAATCAAAAATTATAAATTCAAGAAAAGCCCCCATTTTTTAAATGATTTCTATCCAGCGAATGGGTTAGCGAAGAGAAGTACTAGTGCAACCACAAGTCCATAAATGGTTAGTGATTCCATGAAAGCGAAAGAAAGGAGCAAAGTACCTCTGATCTTTCCTTCAGCTTCAGGCTGACGAGCAATACCTTCAACTGCACCCTGTGCAGCACTACCTTGACCGATACCAGGGCCAATAGCGCCAAGGCCTACAGCTAAACCTGCTGCAACAACTGAAGCGGCGGTGGTAATGGAATCCATAATTCAGCTAAAGATGAGTAACGCTTTTAATGCGTATTAAAGGGGTGGACCGGGAGTTTATACCTGCGAGGGGTGAATCTCATAATTCTTGAGACAAGACTGAAAGAATTTCAGCTAATTTCGCAGGCAAATTGCTTCAGAAAATCAATTTCGTTAGCAAAAAATTGTGCTTAATGATGCTCTTCTACTGCTTCACCTATGTAGTAAGCAGCAAGAGTGGCAAAAATTAAAGCTTGAATCGCACTTGTAAACAAGCCTAAGAACATAACTGGAACTGGAAGAACAAGTGGGACAAGAAAAACAAGTACCGCTACAACTAGTTCATCAGCAAGAATGTTCCCGAATAAACGGAAAGAAAGCGAAAGAGGTTTAGTAAAATCTTCTACAATCTTGAACGGAAGCATTATCGGCGTAGGGTGAACGTAATACTCGAAGTACCGCAAACCTTTATTGCTTAAGCCAGCGTAGAAATATGAAAGAGATACTAAAAGCGCTAAAGCGACAGTTGTATTTATGTCAGCAGTGGGCGCACCTAATTCACCACTTGGTAGTTTTATTAACCTCCAAGGGACTAGAGCTCCACCCCAATTGCTTACAAAGATAAACAAAAAGAGTGTTCCGATAAATGGCATCCAATCTCGATAAACCTTTTCACCAATTTGAGTCCTAGCCAAATCACGAATGTAATCCCAAAGGAATTCCAAGAGATTCTGGACTCCCTTAGGGTCTCGTTCCATTTTCTTGGTACCAGTAACAACAAGTGCTAACAAAGCACCAATAAGGAGCCAAGAGGTCATAAAGACCTGACCGTGAATTCTTAAGTTGCCTATTTGCCAATAAAGGTGTTGACCCACCTCTAATTCGGCAAAAGGAAGAACAAATGGCAATGAATCCATTGACCTGATTAAGTTTGGATGCGTTAGGACGAAATTTTGCAGCCAATAAATGTCAGAAAATCAATCTTATTATTGAACTTTTGGTTCAAGAAGAAATTGAATAACTAATGACGGTTTATAGAGCAGAAACCCTAATAAAGCTGGTAATAACTGAAGTTCAGGTAATTTTGAAACCACCAAAACTAAAATTACAGGAATAATAAGCTGAATCTTTCCAACAATCTTTTGGGAACTACCAAGTTTTCCAATACCGCGAGCAAGCAAGCGGAGATACAAAATCCCTGATAATGCTCCAACAAGAATACTTATTGAAGTGTTTTGCCCGAAAAGAAATGCTGCTAAGACAACAAAAATTGCTGCCAAAACAAAAGCAAGGCGATATATCCGCAACTGAAGCTGCAAATACTCATCCTGCGAAATCTTAGATTGTTCATCTAAGGTTTCAGGATCCAGCAGGGTCTCGTGAATTGAGCTATCACCTAACAATTCAGACTGCACTAAAAATCCTCCTGATGGAGACTCATCAATGAAGCCCTTATGAGGGGATGCATCAATATCACCAAAGGCTCTCTGCGAAAGGCCCGCGAAATCTATCATGCAGCTTGCCTACAAACAAAAGACTTAGTACTGATCACAAGGTCTTATATGAAGCTTTACAAAAACGACCTATATATGCTTTAAAACGCCAGAAGCAATGTAAAGGCACTTCAATATGAATATTAAGGATGTCCCAAGATAAAGATAATTAATCAATCATAGGTGCATCAAAGTTAACATTCATTTAATGCAATCATGAAAATTAAATAATGCTAAATCATTAATTTCCTGCAAGATAATTACCCTAGAAATCAAAAGATTCTTGTAGAAAGGTATTCATTGTTAAACCTTGATAAGAAAAAAATTTTTTTGGTCTTTTTATCTTGGCATAATCTGATTTATACGGCTTTATAGGGAATAAATTGATTTAATCCTTGATAAGTGAATTATTAGCCTTATAACTTGGACTAATAATTCAAATATAAAAGGACCAAACAGCATTATCGACTCTTCCAGCAAAAAATTCAAGCTATATTCAAGGCATAGGTTATTACCTATGCCTTGGGATCAATTACCAACAGAAGGTCGTTTACTTGTTGGATTAATTGCCTTTTGGAGCCTTGCAGGAATATTTATTCTTGGTTCTGCAAGTTGGTGGGTTGCCAATAGAGAAATGGGAGATGGTGCCTATTACATCAAAAGACAATTAATTTGGTTAATAGCAAGCTGGAGTATTTTTTATTTTGTAATCTCTATAAAACTGAAAAGCTGGTTAAAAATAGCAAGTCCATGCCTATTTATAGGAATAATAATGGTTGCAGCAACAGCTTTTTTCGGAAGCACCGTTAATGGTTCAACAAGATGGCTCATAATTGGTCCTCTACAAGTACAACCTTCCGAATTAATAAAGCCCTTTGTTATTCTTCAAGCCGCAAAACTTTTTGGCCAATGGGAAAGACTAAATGAAGAAAAAAAATTTTTTTGGTTAAGCATTTTTGCTTCTCTAATTTTATTAATCATTAAACAGCCAAATTTAAGTACAGCTGCACTTACAGGGATTTTGCTTTGGATGATAGCGCTTGCAGCAGGGGTCAAACTTCGTTCTCTTCTAATGACAGCATTGTCAGGACTTACATTAGGTTTTACGAGTATTTTATCGAACGAATATCAAAAAATACGTGTCACGTCATTTCTAGATCCATGGCAAGACCCACAAGGCAATGGATATCAACTTATTCAAAGCCTTCTTGCAATTGGCTCAGGAGGTTGGTTTGGAGAAGGTTATGGTCTCTCAACACAAAAACTTCAATATCTTCCGATACAAAGTACTGATTTTATTTATGCTGTCTTTGCAGAAGAGTTTGGTTTCTTCGGCTCACTTATGCTATTAACCTTTCTCCTTTTAATAGCCTTCATTAGTCTTCGAATAGCACTTGCTTGCAATAATAATTACTCCAAATTGATAGCAATAGGTTCAGGAACAATCTTAGTAGGCCAATCTATGATGCATATAGCTGTAGCAGCAGGGGCAATGCCAACTACAGGTTTACCCTTACCAATGATCAGTTATGGAGGTAATTCATTAATATCAAGTCTTTTAATTGCCGGTCTCCTGGTAAGGTCATCAATCGAATCACAAGAATTCCTAAATAAATTATCAATCCAAAAAACATTCAAATAGAGAATATTTTACCTATATTTATTTCAAGTAAAAGGACACCGCTATTAATTCTATTGCTCTAGCTATCTCTGATTTAGCCCAAAATGGTGAGCTCTTGATTCGCAATGGTCTCAAAGAGCCAAGTGCAGCATCAATTTTAATAATTTTTACCGGTGGCTTATTAACCAGCCTTGGCCCCTGTTCTATATCTCTGCTACCAATCACCGTTGCTTATCTAGCTGGCTTCAAAGACAATCAAAATCCTTTCCAGAGAAGCATTAGCTTTTCCAGCGGAATTGTAATTGCATTGGTCATTCTTGGAAGCTTAAGTGGTTTTGTAGGAAAAATATACGGACAACTTCCCTCCTATTTCTCAAACATCGTTTCTTTAATAGCTATTTATATGGGATTAAATCTGCTAGGAATAATTAAAATTTCTTTACCTTCAGGGCCAGATCCAGACGTTTGGAAAAAAAGTGTTCCAGCTCCTTTGGCTCCTATTGCAACTGGTCTAGCTTTTGGACTCGCTTCTTCCCCATGCTCCACACCTGTATTAGCAGTATTACTTGCATGGATTGCTCAAAATGGGAATCCAATTACTGGCATAATATTTCTAGGTTGTTTTGGAATTGGCCAAGTATTTCCTTTATTAATAGCAGGTACATTTGCAGCAAGTATTCCAAATCTATTAGTTTTAAGACCAATAAGCAGATGGATACCTCCAATTAGCGGTGCAATTTTATTTGGAATTGGCCTTTTAAGTCTTGCTTCATCTTGGTTATAAATTATGCAAAAACTGGAGAAAGTTTTTAACTGGTTAACAAGCCTAAGAATTGCCATATTTTTAATGATAATTATAGCCATTTCTTGCGCATTAGGCACCTCTATTCCACAAGGGGAACCAAGCGAAAGCTATATAAATATATATAATAAGAGTCCTCTAATAGGTTTTATCAGTGGAGAGCTTCTTCTATTCCTGCAGCTAGATAAAGTATATACAAGTTATTGGTTTATTTTTTTACTTTCTTGGCTAGGCTTTGCCCTAACAACTTGCAGCTGGAGAAGACAATGGCCAATGCTAAAATCTGCTTTAACATGGATAGATTATAAACAACCACGTCAAATAGCAAAACTTGCCATTGCCCAAAGTGCGCAAACATCTTCGCCTAAAGACGCTATAAATAATTTAAGTTTACATTTAAAAAGCACGGGCTGGAGAATTAAGGAATCAGCAGGGAGAATCTCGGCAAGGAAAGGATTAGTTGGAAGAGTAGGGCCTTTACTTGTCCATCTAGGAATTATATTATTAATGATAGGTGCAACTTATGGTGCATTAACTGGTCAAAAAATTGAAGAGTTCTTAGTGCCAGGAAGATCAATCGAGATTATAAATCCCGACAGAAAAAAACAACTCACTATTACCTTAGAAAAATTCCAAATCAAAAGGGATCCTAAGGGGAGAGCTGAGCAATTTATTTCCAATTTAAAATTGAATGACTCACAAAATATTCAAACGACGGAAAAAATAAGTGTAAACCATCCACTTAGATACAGAGGCATAACTATTTATCAAGCAGATTGGTCACTTTCGGCCATAACATTAACATTGAATGATCTCAGGGTTCAGCTGCCGTTGAAAGCCATACCTGAGCTAGGTGAACAAGTATGGGGGACATCAATACAAATAAATAAGGATAAGGATAAGGATAAGGATAAGGATAATCTTATTTTATTAACTCTTTCAAGCGAGGAAGGACCGATTAGCATTTACAACTTAAATGGTAAAGAGTTAGAAAAGTTAAGACCTGGTATCGAAAGTAAGAGTATAAATAATACTTACATAAAAATACTTAAAGTCATAACAAGCAGTGGAATCCTTATCAAATATGATCCAGGCGTACCGATAGTTTATTTAAGTTTTTTAATTATTCTTATAGGCGGATCATTAAGTATTATATCGACCAAACAAATATGGGCATTAACAGAAGAGGACAAGTCGCTTATTCATATTGGTGGATTAAGCAATAGAAATCTTTCAGGATTATCCAAACAGATTCCAGAATTAATATCTAAAGCAATCGATAGTTAACTTATTAAGTCTCTCCTTCCATGACAAACCACAATATTAGTATGAACATTCCCTCGAGGATTAAAGTCAGCTTCGATTCTCATCCAGTGTGGTTCAGAAGCAACAATGAAATCATCAAGGATTTGATTGGCTACAGCCTCATGTGAAATTTTCTGGTCACGAAATCGATTAATATAAAGTTTAAGTGATTTAAGTTCTAAAACTTTTTTATAAGGTTGATAAACCATTTTTATGGTAGCAAAATCAGGGTAACCAGAGAAAGGGCATTTACATGTAAATTCAGGTAATGTAATTGAGATCTCATAACGCCTATTTTTATTTGGATTGTCAAAGCAATTCAAGGATGATTGATCAATCTCGCTCTCTCCATAAAGAACAGATTTATTATTCTTTGCGTTTTTAACACCCACCTGAGTCAAACCTATTATTTATATCCATATTAGTTAATTTTTTATAAACTGAGTTAATTGTTTTTCGAATTCTAGAGATATGAAAAATATTTAAACCCCTTTTAGGCTTTCAAAATTTGATTCTGTATCAATAATGACAATGGGGAAAGCTGATATCCCTCTTAATGGGTAGGAAATTAAAAAACTATGGACATTTATCTTTTGGAGTTCAAAGGTCATGTGATTATCAATCCATGTAGTATTCATGGAATCCTATGGTTACAAACGCATTTCAAGGCTGAAAACTGGGACGCTATTCTTGGGAAAAATGCTTTAATTCCTTTAAACGAAGCCAAGTGCCTTATTAAGGATGCACATGAAGCAGGTTTAACTGTGAATTTGATACCTGCCCTTACAAAAGCAGAGAAATTTAAATAAAAGTAACTATCATAATAAAATCAATCAATCTCTAAAACTATGAAAAAAATAGAAGCAATAATTCGTCCTTTTAAACTCGAGGACGTAAAAGTCGCATTAGTTAATGCTGGAATAGTGGGCATGACCGTTAATGAAGTCAGGGGCTTTGGTCGACAAAAAGGCCAAGTAGAACGCTATAGAGGCTCTGAATTCACCGTTGAGTTCCTTCAAAAACTAAAAATTGAAGTTGTCGTTTCAGAAGAGAAAGTAGAAACAGTTATCAAAGCAATTGCTGAAGCAGCAAAAACTGGTGAGATTGGAGATGGCAAAATATTTGTCTCCTCAGTTGAATCAGTTATAAGAATTAGAACTGGAGAAGAAAATGATGCAGCTATTTAAAATTATTTTTGACAATATTCTCAATACCAGGGAAATCTAACTTTTTTTCCGAAACCAACCAAAGTAAATATTCTTGATTACCAGCTGCACCCTTAATTGGAGATGGGATTAGACCCTGAGGGAACCATCCTTGTTCCATTGCTGCTTGAATTACATCATTTACTGCCTCTATCTGTGCCTGAGGATCTCTAACAATACCTCCTTTACCCACCTTTAAACGTCCAACTTCAAATTGCGGCTTAACTAATAACAAAAGCTCAGATTTATTCTTAGAAAGTAAAGCCTTAAAAGACGGTAATACTATTTTTAACGAAATGAATGAGAGATCTGCTACCGCAAAGTCTGGCCTGGGGTCATCAGAATCGAATAATTGCTCTGGACTTAAGTATCTAATATTAGTTCTTTCAAGAAGTTTTACTCGCGGATCAGTTCGTATAGACCATGCAGTCTGTCCATAGCCAACATCAATCCCATACACACGAGATGCACCTGCTTGCAAAAGGCAATCAGTAAAGCCGCCTGTGGAAATACCTGCATCTAAACAAACTCTATTTTTTACTTTCAAAGAAAACCTCTCAATAGCTCCTATTAATTTTTCACCTCCTCTAGAAACAAACCTTGATGATTTTTCTACTTTTATTTGCAAGTCACTAGGGATCGAATGACCTGGCTTATCAAGCAGTTGGCCAGAAAGATCCCTAACTTTGCCAGCTCGAATCAGTTTTTGAGCTTCTTGGCGTGATTTTGCAAAACCTTTAGTCAGCAAGTGAAGATCAAGTCGTGATTTTCGGGACATTTCTTCATAAAAACAAACAGGAAACGGAACAAAAACCGATAAGTTAGGCAAAAAAGCCAAGTTCCATAGAAGATCTATACAAATAACCTTAAAGGGTGTGTCTAAAAAGTTCCTTCACCCAATTACTGCTCCTGAATCAATAAAGCAAGGGGCTTTACATCTGGGAACGCCAATCGAAGCTTGTGAAGTCCTGGAACTTTTACAACCTGGTAGCTTCGCAAAACTAGAAAATCAACCAAGCGATCTACCACCTTTCCAAGTAATTAATTGCAAAGGTGGTAGATGCTGGGTCAGGCAACAATCCTGGGGTAAACATGTTCATTGGGAAGTAGAACACAATAGACTTAAGTCAGCTTGAGCTCCTAGGGCCTAAGTTCAATAAATAACATTCAATCTGTAGCACTTTGATCGAGCGTTACACACTCCCAGAGATGGGACAACTATGGACTGATCAAGCCAAATACCAGACTTGGCTTGACGTTGAATTAGCTGCTTGTGAAGCCAACTGGAGACTGGGGAAAATCCCTAATGAAGCAATAGCTTCAATTAGACAAAATGCAGCCTTTGAGCCTAATCGTATTCTTGAAATAGAAGCTGAGGTACGACATGACGTAATAGCTTTTTTGACCAATGTGAATGAACACGTCGGCGATGCAGGACGTTTTATTCATGTTGGGATGACTAGTAGTGATGTGCTTGATACCGGTCTTGCTTTACAAATGAAAGCTTCAATCAAGCTTCTAAATAAGGAACTTATTAATCTTCAAGAAGCTATTAAAGTTTTAGCCCGAGAGCATAAGAACACAGTGATGATTGGTCGATCACATGCAATACATGGAGAACCAATTACTTTTGGCTTCAAATTGGCTGGATGGCTCGCTGAAACGATAAGGAATACTGAGAGATTAATAATCCTAGAAAAAGATATATCCGTTGGCCAAATAAGCGGAGCAATGGGGACCTATGCCAATACAAGCCCCGAAATCGAAGCAATCACCTGCGAACTTTTAGGACTTAAGCCAGATACTGCAAGTACTCAAATAATTTCCAGAGATCGACATGCAAATTATGTTCAAACTCTTGCTTTAATCGGTTCTTCTTTGGATCGTTTCTCAACAGAAATCCGAAACCTTCAAAGAACTGATGTCCTTGAAGTAGAGGAAAATTTCGCAAAGGGACAAAAGGGAAGTTCTGCAATGCCTCACAAACGAAACCCCATTAGAAGTGAACGTATCAGTGGCCTATCACGTGTCCTAAGAAGTTATGTAGTCGCAGCCCTTGAAAATGTAACTTTGTGGCACGAGCGTGACATCAGTCATAGCTCTAATGAAAGGCTTATGCTGCCTGATACTTCAATCACTCTGCATTTTATGCTCACAGAAATGACAGAGGTCATAAAAGGTCTAGGTGTTTACCCATTAAACATGCTCCAAAACATGAATGTTTATGGTGGAGTGGTTTTCAGTCAGAAAGTTTTATTGGCCCTTGTTGGCAAGGGAAAAAGCCGTGAGGACTCATATCGACTAGTACAAAAACATGCTCATGCAGCATGGAATAATCCAAAAGGGAATTTCAAAGCAAGCTTAGAAGCGGACAATGAAGTGACACGTATTCTTAATCAAGAGGAACTCTCACAATGTTTCTCAACCGAACAACATCAATCCAATCTCAATACCATCTGGGAAAGATTAGGTATTTGATGGCTTAACAGCTATTAAATACCTAAATGTTAAGATGAAGAAAATTACCTGAATATATTTCAGAGATTATTTCGACCTCTAAAACTTAGAGAATCTAATGACTACCTTTATTCGTCAACAAAGCACATGACTACAGAAATGCGAGTTGAGCAAGACAGCATAGGGAACATTCAAGTTCCTAAAGATGCGCTATGGGGTGCACAAACCCAAAGGTCTTTAATTAATTTTGCAATAGGTAATGACAAAGTTCCACTCGACCTAATCTATGCGATAGCCGAAATTAAAAGTTCTGCAGCAGAAGTTAACAACCATTTGCAGATATTGGATGCGAAAAAAAAAGATTTAATAGTTAAAGCCTCGCGTCAAATAACTCAAGGCATCCATAATAAAGAATTCCCTCTAAGTGTCTGGCAAACAGGAAGTGGAACACAAACAAATATGAATGTCAATGAAGTAATTAGCAACATTGCTTCTAAAGAAACTGGTATGGAATTAGGTAGTCATAATCCATTACACCCAAATGACGATGTCAACAGATCGCAATCTACTAATGATGTTTTTCCAGCTGCTATACAAATAGCAACTGCGATAAATATCAAATCAAAGCTATTGCCAGAGTTAGAGCACTTAATAAAAGCATTGGAATTAAAAAGTAGAGATTGGTCAGACATTATAAAAATTGGGAGAACACATCTTCAAGATGCTGTGCCATTAACCCTTGGCCAAGAAGTTTCAGCATGGACTGAGCAACTTTCAAATGCATACAAGAGAATCAACCATGGTCTTGAAGAACTTTACCTTCTTCCCCTTGGTGGAACAGCAGTTGGTACCGGCTTAAACGCTCCCAAAAATTTTGATAAAGAGATCACTTCAAATCTTGCTAATAAAATTAAATTACCTTTTGTTAGTGCCAAGAATAAATTCTCAATAATGGCTAGTCATGATGGATTAGTCAATACCATGTCACAATTGAAACTTTTAGCCGTCTCATTATTAAAAATAGTCAATGACATACGTCTCTTAGCATGCGGGCCAAGAGCTGGACTGGCAGAGCTAAGGCTACCTGAAAACGAGCCAGGGAGTTCAATCATGCCGGGGAAAGTAAACCCTACTCAATGCGAGGCAATTGCAATGGTTTGTCTACAAGTCATGGCATTTGATAGTGCAATAACAATGGCAGGTAGTGGTGGTCACTTGCAAATGAATGTTTTTAAGCCAATAATTGCCTTGGACATCTTAAAAAGCATTAACTTACTCCATGGTTCTTGCCAAAGCTGCAGAAAAAACATGATCGAAGGGATGCAACCAAATAATCTCAAAATACAAAGTGATTTAGAGAACTCATTAATGCTAGTAACAGCACTAACTCCTTCAATAGGATATGAAAAAGCCAGTGAGATTGCTCAATTTGCACATAAACAAAACATCAGCCTGAGAAAGGCTGCGATTAAATTAAATTACATAACCGAACAAGATTTTAATCAAATTGTAGACCCTAAATTAATGATAGGTGATATAGATTAAAAAAAAGACTAATCTAAAGTCTTTCAGAAGCAGGGTTTTGTGATTCTTCAGACTCATATATAGTTTTCGAAATATCATCTACCTCACAAACAGGAAAGCGATTAATTAATCTCAAAGCAGACCTCGCATTATTGCGCATTTGATTAGTGATGCATTCACAATGGGGGATCTGAGATAGCAAATCTATTGTCCTTCTCATAATACGAACAACATCTCCTTCATCAAGAGACGTATTCGAAATTAAATCACTCCAACTACATCCATCTGACCATGCTTCTACTAAACCTATTAGCTCAGAGTTCCAATAGATGGGGATAGCAATATTAAAACGCTCTTGAATAGTCTTCAATTCACGTCTAATACTGGACAGGTGATTTAAAGCATCTTCAGCACTAGGACTAGGCATATATGCAGACCATAAATCGTGCCTATTAATTTCAGTACTAATCGCCTCAATAACACCAGCTAAAGCAGAAGGAGATAAGTCATCAAGATAACCACTTATCAAAGCCAAACCAATCCATAGTTCATTCTCCCCTCTAATAGAGCCAACACTTCTGCCAATCTCAGAGGGTTCTAAGCACTCTATACAACCAAAATGCTCAAGCACCTCTATCAATGAGAGGAAGGTATCCCAATGCCTATTAGATTTATAGTGCAGTCTCTGCTCACGCTGTGCTATTTCTAAATCTAAGTCATCCATTCTACGTCTATGCTTTTTCAGATTTTTACGATCTCCCCATTTATGGGCTGGCTGCTGTTCCAAATGATCTTCTAATGATTTAACTAACTTGGTCTGAGCTAGAACCTCACCTGCAAGATCATATTGAGGCGTATTCATATCATGCTGTTTCGACAATGTAGAAATGACAATTGAATATTCTCTACTTTGCTCATCACCATGAACTAATTCGCCTAATCTAGACAATACAGGTGGATGCAAATGGTTTACTTCTAAGCAACTTAATTCAGCATGAATACTTACCACTGCTTGGCACGCAACCAAAATCCAGACATTCTCAGATGTCAAGCATATGAGATAGGGAAACTTTCCATGACTATCAACTTTATCAACAATAACAGCAGGAGTAACCTTACCAAGAAGTTGGGCAGACTTCAAGCTAACAAGTGTTCCTAAATTAGCAAACTTAAGAGCAAGCGTAAGCTCATTTTCTAATGTTTGAGCAGCTTGCCTTTTCAAGGTTTTAAGTAATCGTCTCTCTTCTCTTAGACGATTCTTATATTTCTCATAATATTCAAATTCTTCCCATGGTATATCTCCAGATGCTACACGTATTTTAGATAATTCCTCCCTTAATTCACATAACAATTCTTCTTCTTCTTCCAACTCTAAACCAACCAAGTAACGACCAAAGCTTCTTTCTATTAATTCACGAGATTTATCTAAATCATACCGCTGCAAAAGGTTAAGAACCATGCCATAACTAGGAGTAAACTGACTAATAAGGGGGTCGGATTTGCTTGTTGCCAATTGCCCAGCCTCTCTAACGCCTTCAAACCGAGTTTGCATTGTAATCACATAACCTCGTGGATCAAGACCTCGTCTACCCGCACGACCAGCCATTTGAAGAAACTCACTACCCATTAATTGGCGATGTCCATTTTCTGTACGTTTCGAGAGAGTCGAGATCACCGTACTCCTTGCTGGCATATTGATTCCAGCAGCGAGTGTCTCTGTAGCAAAAACCACTTTCACCAGGCCTTGCTGAAACAATTCCTCGATTAATTCTTTCCATGCGGGCAATACTCCTGCATGATGAGCAGCAACACCATTGAGTAATGCCTCAATGTGAACATGATCTCTCATTCCTTCAGGATTAACTTCTTGATAACTTGTTAAACGTTTCCCCACTAATTCTTTTTGTTTAGGAGTTAAAAAAGAGTTTTTACCAGCAGTTTTCACAGCCTTATCACAACCTCTACGGCTAAAAATAAAATAAATTGCTGGGAGCATATTCCTCTCAGCCATTTGTGCAAGCAAAAAATTAATCGTAGGAGACTCAGGTTGAGGAGGTTTTGAGTTACGCCCTCTTCGCTTATGACTCTTGCCAGGTCGCCAAATTTTACAATTAGAGTGCAATCCTGTTCCTTTCTCATTAAGCAATGGGTGTAATCCCTTTGCACTACAGAAACTAAATTCCAATGGAACTGGTCGATAATCACTAAAAATCAAATCAGCAGGTCCATGGACCTGCTGAATCCAATCAGTTAGTTGGCCAGCATTAGCAATCGTTGCAGATAAAGCTACAAACTGAACAGATGTAGGACAATGAATAATCGATTCTTCCCATACAGTTCCACGTTGTGCATCATTCATATAGTGACATTCATCAAGTACAACTGTTTCCACATCACTTAAAAGATCTTCTTTTTCGTTGGATTCGCGATAGAGCATGTTACGAAAAATCTCAGTGGTCATAACAAGAATCAAAGCCTCTCTGTTTAAACTCAAATCACCAGTTAAGAGACCAACATTATTAGAACCAAATTGCTTTCTAAAATCCCTTAATTTTTGATTTGATAAAGCTTTAAGTGGAGTTGTATAGAAAACCTTATTACCATGTGCTATTGCTCGATGAATCGCATACTCACCAATCACAGTTTTACCTGAGCCAGTTGGTGCACTTACAACAACT
>QCKO01000009.1 GCA_003215315.1 Prochlorococcus sp. AG-409-P19
CAAAAAGATCAATCTGATACAAGGAGAGCCATGAAGCAACGGAAGGGGTAATTTCAAAAGATGCTTCTATCGAAGAAAAAGAGGCTCCCTCTCTCACTAAACGATTCGTATACAAACTATTTTTCTCTGCTAAAAGGCTATTAAGAGAATCAAATAAAATTGACTTCCCAGAGCCTGTTTCACCTGTTAAAACTGTAAAACCCTTATGGAAAGAAAGCTCTAAGGCCTCTATAAGAGCTATATTTGTTAATCGAAGGCTTAAAAGCACATAATTAAAGGTAACAAAAACAAGTTAGCCAACATATTGATAAATTAGAAGACGTATAGCACATATCGCCATATCTACAGTGAGATCAGAACTCAGCGATTTTATCGAGGCGTCAGGGTTATTGAAATATGACCCTATTGCAATTTCAAAAATTTATAAAAAGAACCCTAAAAGACTACTCAAACGACTCTGGGAAACACTTCTACCAATCAGTCTTTTCCTATTAGGAGTTGGTTGGGATAAATTAATAGGAGTTTTAAAGAATGAAACAAGAAAAATAGAAAGAGCTAAAGAATTTACAAATTTATTAGTAGAACTAGGTCCAGCATTTATTAAAGCAGGTCAAGCATTATCAACAAGGCCAGATATAGTTCCACAATTGGTTTTAGAAGAACTTGCACAATTGCAAGATCAATTACCAGGCTTCGACAGCAATCTTGCAATGGCTTGTATAGAAGAAGATTTGGAAGATAGTATAGAAAATATATTCAACGAAATAGATTTTATACCGATTTCAGCAGCTTCTCTAGGACAAGTGCATAAGGCAATATTAAAAAATGGAGATAAGGTTGCAGTAAAAGTACAAAGGCCAGGGCTGAGAGAACAAATAACTTTAGATCTATATATAGTAAGAAATATAGCAATTTGGTTTAAAAAAAATATAGGCCTGATTAGAAGTGATCTAGTAGCTCTTATTGATGAATTAGGAAAAAGAGTTTTTGAAGAAATGGATTATCTTAATGAAGCTTCAAATGCTGAAAAATTTAAAAAATTACATGCTGAAAACTCTAAGATTGCAGTTCCAAAAATATATAGAAAAGCTACCAGTAGAAGAGTATTAACAATGGAATGGATAGATGGAATTAAATTGACAAATATTAATGCAGTAAAAGAGTTAGGTATAGATCCAAATAAAATGATTGAAATAGGGGTAAACTGTAGTCTGCAACAACTTATAGAGCACGGTTTCTTTCATGCAGATCCACATCCGGGAAACATACTAGCCATGAAAGATGGTCGTTTATGTTATTTAGATTTTGGTATGATGAGTGATATTAGTCAAGAGTCTAGAACCGGTTTAATACAAGCTGTTGTACATTTAGTGAATCGAAATTTTAAAAAATTATCTAAAGATTTTGTTCAATTGGGCTTCTTATCTAAAGATGTAAATTTAGAGCCAATTGTTCCCGCTTTCGAAAAAGTATTTACAGCTGCTTTAGAAATAGGTGTCAATAAAATGGATTTTAAAGCAGTGACAGATGATATGTCAGGAATAATGTATAAGTTTCCTTTCAGACTTCCTCCCTACTATGCTTTAATCATAAGATCTCTTATTACATTAGAAGGGATTGCATTAAGTGTTGATCCAGATTTTAAAATTTTAGGTGCTGCATATCCTTATTTCGCTAGAAGATTAATGGAAGATGAAGATCCTCAATTAAGAAACAGCCTAAAAGAAATGGTTTTTGATGGAAATATTTTCAAATGGGATAGATTTGAAGAGTTACTCTCTAGCGCAGGTAAACAAGGAGAATTAAATTTTGATAAATTAATAGATGAAGCAATAAACTTTTTATTTTCAAAAAATGGTGGATTGTTAAGAAACGAATTAGTCAATACATTAGCTATAAAATTAGATTTAATAGCATGGAAAACAATTTTAAAAATTAATCATAATCTACCAACTAAGATCAGATCAAAAACAATTGAAAAATCACTAGTAAAAATAAAAAGTGTTAACACATCTAAAATAGAACCTATAAAACAATTACAAGTCACATTAAGCAAAATAAATAATTTTAAAAATTCTACACTGATCAAAAAACTTCCAAGAATAATAATAGAGCCAAAAATGATATCTATTGGAATTGGTGTAATCCAAAAATCAAGCGAAAAAGGACTTATAAGGATAATTAGATTATCAGCAGGTGTAATACAATAAAAATGAAAAAATTTATAATAAAGATAATAACAACTCTTTTATTAGCAAATAATTTAGGGATACCAGCTAATTCAGCTGAAAACCTATTTTTATATAGAGGTACTTTTAGTAGAATAATCGCTATAGAAGAATTAAAAGAATTTTCTCAAACTGGAAAAACAAATAAAAAAATTAAAAATATTTTAAAATTAAGCTCTATAAAAAAAGAAGAATTATATAAAATACTCAATCATGAAATTGATGTTCCATTAAATATTACAAGTAAGCTTATATATAGCAAAATTGGAAAAGTATTAATTAACAGATTAGCAGATATAATTTATCCAAATAAACTTCAAAAAAATAAAATAAAAATTAATGCTATCCGATCAGCAATAATTCAAGGATCTTCAAAAAACAATGAAAAAATTAGTATAATGATATTTTTAGAAAATTACCCTAACAAAGATATTGCTTTAAATATTAATTTATTATCAGTAAGTTTAACAAAATTAGAATCTTTATCAGAATTAATAAAATTCTACTCTGAATCTCCCCTTAAAAGATTACAAGAGGGTGGGTCTAACACTTAGATTAAGAAGAACTACGAACCAATAAGGTGGCACTCACAGAACGTATAAAAGGAATTTTTAAAAAATCGAGAAACCAAAACAAATGGCCAGGGTTAATAGAAGCCTATAGACCTTGGTTACCTGTATCTGCAAAAACTCCTGTTATATCTCTACAGGAAGGAGCAACACCTTTAATACCCGTAGATTCAATATCCAAAAGAATTCAAAAAGGTGTAAGAGTCTACGTTAAGTATGACGGCTTAAATCCCACAGGGTCTTTTAAAGATAGAGGTATGACAATGGCAATAAGCAAAGCAAAAGAAGCTGGATGTGAAGCAATTATTTGCGCAAGTACAGGCAATACATCAGCATCTGCTGCTGCTTACGCAAAAAGAGGTGGAATGAGAGCTTTTGTATTAATACCAGATGGATACGTTGCTCAAGGTAAACTTGCTCAAGCTCTTGTTTATGGAGCTGAAGTTTTGGCTATAAAAGGTAACTTTGATATAGCATTAAAAATTGTTCAAGATATTTCAAAAAAATATCCAATTACATTAGTAAATTCAGTTAATCCATATAGATTACAAGGTCAAAAAACAGCTGCTTTTGAAATTATTGAAAATCTTGGGACTGCTCCAGATTGGTTATGTATTCCAATGGGAAATGCTGGAAATATAAGTGCATATTGGATGGGATTCAAAGAATATTTTCAAGCAAAAAAAAGCAATAAACTACCAAGAATGATGGGATTTCAAGCTAAAGGTTCTGCACCATTGGTTTTTGATAAAACTATAGAAACACCGGAAACCATTGCTACCGCTATAAGAATAGGAAATCCAGTAAATAAAGAAAAAGCAAAAAAAGCAAAAAAAGAAAGCCAAGGAGAATTTAATTATGTAACTGATTCTGAAATAATAGAAGCTTATAAAATTTTAGGACAAGAAGAAGGAATTTTTTGTGAACCTGCAAGTGCAGCTTCTATTGCAGGTTTATTAAAAATAAAAGATAAAATTCCTGAAAATTCACAAATTGTTTGTGTATTAACTGGTAATGGATTAAAAGATCCTGAATGTGCAATAAAAAATAATGATTCTATATTTCATCAAAATTTAAATCCAAATATTGATTCAATAGCTAAAACCATGGGATTTTAAAAAACTTAAAGACAGAGAACAAAGTGTCTGGGGTATAGGTAGGGGTACATATATTTAAAATGAGGAAAACTATTGAAAAGCATGGGGAAAAAGTCTAATTTTTTTTATTGTGGAAAAAAAAAGAAAGAAATCAATGTTTTTTTCAACTATGAGATTATTTTTTCCACAATAAAAAAATTAAATAACTCTTGTCTACAAAAGACCTTTTGACTAGATTCCACAAAAACCACAATGCCTACTACTACTGGATATATATATTAAAAAAAAGTATTAATAGAAAGGTTTCGTTTTTTAGAAGAATATTGCCGGTTTGAAAAAAAACGATAAAAATACGGGTTCAATTCAATTATTGAATGAAATTAAATTGTTCTCAGACCGAACTTAATACAGCCCTACAAATGGTTAGCAGAGCTGTTGCATCTCGTCCTACTCATCCAGTTCTAGCAAATGTATTATTAACAGCTGATGCTGGAACTGGTAGACTTCGCTTAACTGGATATGATTTAAATTTAGGAATTCAGACAGCTTTAGCAGCTTCTATTGAAAAAAGTGGTGCAATTACTCTTCCAGCTAAATTATTTGGTGAAATAGTCTCTAAATTATCTAGTGATTATCCTATAACCTTAGAAAGTGATGATACTAGTCAAAATGTTGAATTAATAAGTCGTAGTGGTACATATAAAATGAGAGGAATGTTAGCAGAGGATTTTCCTGATTTACCATTAGTTGAAAGTGGTACCGTTTTACAATTAAAACCAAGTTCTCTTATTAATGCTTTAAGGTCTACATTATTTGCTAGTAGTACCGATGAATCTAAACAATTATTGACTGGCGTTAATCTTACATTTCAAAATGAATCTATAGAATCTGCTGCTACTGATGGACATAGATTAGCTGTTTTAAATTTAGATGATGCTTTATTAAATAATAATAGAAACGACGATTCTTCTAATTTATTTACTGTTACTTTACCTTCTAGATCTTTAAGAGAAGTAGAGAAATTTGTTTCTGGTTGTGATTTAAATCAACCTATAAGTTTATTTAGTGATAAAGGACAAGTTGTTTTTATGGCTCTCGATCAAGTAATTACAACTAGGACTTTAGACGGCTCTTATCCTAATTATAATCAATTAATTCCAGAAAATTTTTCAAGAATTCTAGAATTTTCTCGCAAAGATTTTATTTCATCTCTTGAAAGAATAGCTGTTTTAGCAGACCAACATAATAATGTCATTAAAATTTCTACTGAGGAACATAGTGAAATATTAAAAATATCTGCTGATGCTCAAGATATTGGAAGTGGTTCTGAATCCATGCCTGTTAAATTTACCGGTGATCCAATCCAAATTGCTTTTAATGTTAAATATTTATTAGATGGTTTAAAAGTCATTAATTCTGATCAAATAAGATTGCAATGTAATGCTCCTACTACTCCAGCAATATTTTTACCTTTAGAATCTCAATCTAATTTTACATATTTAGTGATGCCAGTACAAATAAGAAATTAACATTGAAATTACCTCAGAAATTTCTATTAAGTGATTTATTAAATCATAACGTACGTTGTGATCAGGGATTAGATCATGGACCTGGTATTACAGTTTGGATGTATCCTCCAGTACATCGAATACTTGGCTGGATTAGTAGACCATCTGCGTTTCGTTTAACAAGAGAAGTTTGGAAATTAAATCAATTAAAAGGTATAGGTAATCAAGATGTATATGTAAAGGGACAAGCAGGTGAAACAGATCAACAAACTATTGATCGTTTTCCTACTCTTATGAATGCTGATATTATTAATAATGTTGGTGAAAGATTAGGATTGATAGCCGATTTAGTTTTTGAACCAAAATCTGGAAAAATTATTCACTATTTAGCTTCTAGAACTAATCCTAAAATTCCCGGAACTAGTAGATGGATTCTGCCTCTCTCATCAATTACTGATCAACAACCTGGATCTATTTCTTGCAACATTTCTACCTTGGATGATTTACCGTTGCAAAAAGCTAGTATTCGACAAGAATTTTTAAGTAAAAGTCGTAAATGGCGTTCTCAATTTCAAGATATTACTTTTCAAGCTTCTGATCGTTTGGAAGGTTGGTTAGATGATCAGACCTGGAATGAAAATTATAATAATGATGATAATGCTATTTTTAATGAAAATACAGATTCATTTGATAAATGGATCGATAATACAGATGTTGATACGCAGAATAAATACAATAAAAGAAGGAACTATTACAGTAATATTGAAGATGATACTGAAGATGATTCAGACCCATGGGTTTAACTATGTCTTCTTCTAGCGAATTTAATCAATTAATTAACTCAGATCAATATCGGATTGATTATGATGTTGTCTCAGCATTAAAGCAAGAAGGTCTTAAGGAGAGTGATTTTGTTGAAATTTGTCGTCGTTTAGAACGTCCACCAAATAGAACAGAATTAGGTATGTTTGGTGTTATGTGGTCAGAACATTGTTGCTATAGAAATTCGAAACCTTTACTTCAAAATTTTCCAACTTCAGGAGAAAGAATCCTTGTTGGCCCTGGTGAAAATGCTGGTGTAATAGATGTTGGAAATGGTCAAAGATTAGTCTTTAAAATAGAGAGTCATAATCATCCATCCGCTATAGAACCTTTTCAAGGAGCTGCTACTGGTGTAGGAGGAATTTTGAGAGACATTTTTACTATGGGCGCAAGACCTATTGCACTTTTAAATGCTTTGAGATTTGGTCCATTAGAAGAAGAAAATAATGTAAGTTTATTGGAAGGTGTTGTATCTGGTATTGCTCATTATGGAAATTGTATAGGTGTTCCTACTATTGGAGGCGAAATAGGTTTTGATTCTAGTTACTCTGGAAATCCTTTAGTTAATGCTATGGCAATTGGTTTGATGGAAACAAATGATATTGTTTGTTCAGGGGCTTCCGGGATTAATTTTCCAGTTTTATATGTTGGAAGTACTACTGGTAGGGATGGCATGGGTGGTGCAAGTTTTGCAAGTGCAGAATTAACGGAAAGTTCTCTTGATGATAGACCTGCTGTTCAAGTTGGAGATCCTTTTTTAGAAAAAGGTTTAATCGAAGCTTGTTTGCAAGCTTTTAAAACTGGTGACGTTGTTGCAGCGCAAGATATGGGAGCAGCAGGCTTGACATGTAGTTGTTCAGAAATGGCTTCTAAAGGTGATGTTGGAATTGAATTAAACTTGGATGCAGTTCCTGCCCGTGAGAAGGGAATGACGCCTTATGAGTTTTTATTATCAGAATCACAGGAAAGAATGTTATTTGTGATTAAACCTGGTAGTGAAGAGAAATTAAAAAAATTATTTACGTCTTGGGGATTATATGTAGAAATAGTAGGTAAAGTTCTCAAAGAAAACGTAGTTCGTGTTATACATCAGAATAAAGTTGTTGCTAATTTACCTGCTAGTGCATTAGCTGATGATACTCCTATAGAAAACCATGATTTATTACTAGAACCTCCTGAATTTTTAAAGAAACATTGGGAGTGGAATGAAAAGTTATTGCCAAAATGTAATTTAGAAGGAGCTAAATCTATTGCCGAAGATAAAATATTATCTTGGGATTTTATTTTATTAAAGCTCTTAGACTCGCCTACAATTGCTTCAAAAAAGTGGATTTATAACCAATATGATTATCAAGTGCAATCTAATACAGTAGTTGCTCCAGGTGATGCTGATGCAGCTGTAATTAGATTAAGACCTCAGGATTATTATAATTCAGAAAAAATAATTAATAGAGGTATTGCAGCTGTTGTTGATTGTCCTAATAGATGGGTATTTTTAGATCCAGAAAGAGGTAGTATTGCTTCCGTTGCTGAATCAGCTAGAAATCTTAGTTGTGTAGGAGCAGAACCTTTAGCAGTTACTGATAATTTAAATTTTTCATCACCAAATAACTCTATTGGGTATTGGCAATTGGCTATGGCTTGTAGAGGTATCGCTAAAGCCTGTGAAATTCTGAAAACACCAGTTACTGGCGGTAATGTATCACTTTTTAATGAAACTAATTCATCAAAAGGTATAGTTCCTATACAACCAACACCAGTGATTGGTATGGTAGGTTTAATAGAAGATCTTGATAAAACTTGTACTCAATCATGGAAGGCATTAGATGATGAAATTTGGTTGATAGGAGCCCCGATAGAAAATGACATAGAAAGGACTGACATCGTTTCCCTTTCTGCTTCTTCTTATTTGGAATATATTCATGGATTGATAACTGGCAGGCCTCCGCAAATAGATTTAACATTAGAAATAAATGTACAGTCTTGTCTCCGACAATCTATCTCTCAAGGTTTTATTAAATCAGCTCACGATGTTAGTGATGGGGGTCTTTTAGTTGCTCTAGCAGAATCTTCAATTGCTTCAGGTTTTGGTTGTATTTGGAATTTACCTCAAGAAGTTACGTCTTTAGACAGATTAATGTTTGCTGAAGGCGGTTCAAGAGTGATAGTAACTATCGCTCCCAATCAAATTAATGAATGGTTAGATTTTGTACGTAATTTTCAAAAAAATAATGAGTATTTCTCTGCGACTAGATTAGGTTATGTAACTCCTGATAATACCTTAACTGTTAGGCTTGAAGATCAAAATATTATTAAAATAGGTGTTACTGATCTTAAAAATACTTATGAAAACTCTATTCAAAATAGAATTTATAAGTCTCCTATCTCCTAATATAATGATAGATTATAAATTCACTTTATATAATCAAATTTCAGGAGAATAAATATGTGTGGCATAGTTGGAATTGTATCTTCAGATCAAACTAACCAGCAAATATATGATAGCTTATTGCTTTTACAGCATAGAGGACAAGATTCCACTGGTATAGCAACAATGGATGGTAGTGTCTTTCATATTAGTAAATCTAAAGGTCAAGTAAAGGAAGCTTATAGAACTAGGGATATGAGATCTTTAATTGGCAAAATAGGATTAGGACATGTTAGATATGCAACTAAAGGTGCTGCTAATAGAGAAGAAGAAGCACAACCATTTTATGTCAATGCACCTTTTGGAGTCATTCTTATTCATAATGGAAACTTAACTAATACTAGACAATTAGAGAAAGATCTTTTTAAAAAAGATCGTAGACATACGAATACTTCAAGTGATACAGAAATGTTATTAAATATATTCGCAACTGAGTTACACTTACAATTAAAGGGACAGGAGTTAACTCCGGAGGATCTTTTTAACTCAGTTAAATCTGTTCATAGAAGAGTAGAAGGCTCATATGCTGCGATTTCTTTGATTGCTGGTTATGGACTTTTAGCTTTTAGAGATCCTTTTGGAATCCGACCTTTAATTATTGGAAAAAGATTATCAGAGCAAGGAGAAGAGTGGATGATAGCTAGTGAATCTTTAGTTATAGAAAATAATGATTATCAGATTGTTAGAGATGTAGCACCAGGCGAGGCTATTTTTATTTCTGAAAAAGGAGAATTTTCTTCCTGCCAATGTGCTGATAACCCAAAACTTTACCCTTGTTCTTTTGAATATGTTTATTTAGCTAGACCCGATTCGATTATGAATGGTGTTTCTGTATATGAGGCCAGATTAAGGATGGGAGATTTATTAGCAGAAACTATTAAAAAGGAAGTTTCTTTAGGTGATATTGATGTGGTTATGCCTATTCCTGACTCTTCTCGTCCTGCAGCTATGCAAGTGGCAAGGCAATTAGGAATTGAATACAGAGAAGGTTTTTTTAAGAATAGATATGTTGGTCGAACTTTTATTATGCCTGGCCAATCTTTTCGAAAAAAATCTGTTCGTCAGAAACTGAATGCGATGAGTACTGAATTTAAGGGTAAAAATGTTCTTATTGTTGATGATTCGGTCGTTCGGGGTACTACATCCAAACAAATTGTCCAAATGGCTAGAAAAGCTGGTGCTAATAAAGTAACTTTTACTTCAGCGGCTCCTCCAATTAGATTTCCACACGTGTATGGGATTAATATGCCAAATAGAAAAGAGTTAATTGCTTATAATCGAGACATTAGTCAAATAGAGCAAGATTTAGGTATAGATAAAATGATTTATCAGGAAGTCTCTGATTTAGAATCTTCTATTATACAAAATTCTGCTTTAGAACATTTAGATATGTCCTGTTTTACAGGAGAATATATAACTGGGAATATAACTAAAGAATATTTAGAATGGGTTGAATTGAACACAACATCTTAGTTCTCGTTTTTTAATATTAATGTATTAAGTTCTTCTATTTTTTCATTAGCATTTAATAAAATTATATCCGAATATATTTTATTATAGTCATTATTTATTAATCTTGTTTGATTTATTAAACCTATTCGTTTGTGATTTGTTTTTATAATTATTGATGAGTCACTGCTATACGCACCTACGACTTTATCTGAATTTTTTAATTGAACACTCATTGATCCAATATCACCTTTTTGATTGTTTCGAATTTCCTTTGCTTTTAATTTAAAAAATGATCCCTCTTTTGTTACAAGAATTAAATCAACGTTTGTTGGCTCATTTATGCTAATTGCCTCTACAATAGTTTCGCCAGGAAAAAGTCTGATCACTGTAGGTCCTTGTGCCAGTTTTCCCAATAAAGGGAAAACTTTATTTTCAATTTTTATTTTGAGGATTCTGCCAAGATTACTGATTATTATTAAGTATTCATTTTCTTTGCATATGAATCCTTTTTTTAAAGATATGTGATCTTTTAATTTTACTATTGTTGTTGCTCTATTTGACATATCTATTATATCTTCAAGTGATATTCTTTTAAATTTTCCATCACTACTTAATAAGCCTATACTAATATTTTCTTTTGTTTCTATCGGTATAAAATTAATTATTTTTTCTTTTTCTAGTCCTGCGGGTAAAAACTTTTCTAAACTCCCTGGCTGCTTTCCTGCAAATTCCCACTTTAAAAGTCCTATTTTCCCTAGATCACTTATTGCTAGGATTTTAGGTTTTTCGTTAATAGGCCACCTTAACTTTGTAGGATTATTATCCTTTCCAAGATGCATATTATCTGCAAGATTCATTTTTTTTAATGTATTTGAATTTAATATTTTTATTTGATTATTTGATTGAATTACTATTGTAGAATCTTTAGATAATGCATTTAAAGCTTGTTGTCGTTTTAGTTCTCTATTAGGTCTTTGTGTAGCAATCTTTTCCGCGATTAACTTATCGCCTCCTTCAATTAATTTAGTTCTTCTTTTTGATCCGTATTTCTTTTTTAGTATTTTAAATTCATTTATCATGTTATCTAACAATATCTCTCTATTATCAATGATTAGTTCTAATTGCATTCTTTTTTCTTTAAGACTGATAATTTCCGTTTTTAATGAGCTTTGTTCTAGACCTGTTAATTTCTTTAGAGGCATTCCTAAAATCCCATCAGCTTGCCTTTCGTTTACTTTTAAGTGAATTATTAATTGGTTCTTCGCTTCTGCTACATCTTTAGACTCTTCTATTAATGTTATTACTTTTCTAAGATTTGATATCGCTTTTATCAAGGCATTTAGGATTTCTTGTCGATCTTTTATTTTATTTAAGTGATATTTTGTTCTTCTGATAATTGTATGCTCTCTAAAATCTAAAAAGTTTATTAATAGCTCTTTTAACGTAAGTTGAACAGGTTGACCATTTACTAAAGCCAGAAGAATAGCACCAAAATTACTTTGGAGAGATGTTTTTTGGTATAGATAGTTTAATATCTTTTTAGGATCTGAGTCTCGTCTTAACTCTACTAATATTCTCATGCCTTCTCTATCACTTTCATCTCTTATATCCGCAATTCCATTTACTTTGCCGTTATTTACTGCATCAGCTAATTTTTCTATCCATGAGGCTTTGTTTAATTGATAGGGTAATTCTGTAATTATTATTGCATTTCTTTTGTGTTTTCCTTTGCCAGGATTTATTTCTTCGATGTGTGCAATTCCTCTCATGGGAATACTTCCCCTTCCTTTTGTGTAGGTATCTTTTATGCCACTACTTAATAGAATTTCTCCACCAGTTGGAAAATCTGGTCCAGGAATAATATCTAATAATTTTTCATCAGAGATATCAGGATTTTTTATTAATTTTATTAGTGCATTAATGACTTCATTTAAATTATGAGGTGGAATACTTGTTGCCATTCCAACAGCAATTCCTGAGCAGCCGTTCAATATAAGAAAGGGCAGTTGAGCTGGTAATACATTTGGTTCTTGTTGTGACCCGTCAAAGTTTGGCGAAAAATCAACAGTATCTGAGTCTATTTCACTTAGAATTGCTTCACTGGAGATTTCTGCTAAACGTGTTTCTGTATATCTCATTGCCGCAGGAGGATCATCATCGATTGATCCAAAATTCCCGTGTCCATCTAGTATTGGATATCTAGAACTAAATGTTTGTACTTGTCTAACCAGAGCATCGTAAACAGCTTGATCACCGTGAGGATGGTATTTACCTAATACGTCACCTACAACACGTGCACATTTTCTATAGGGTCTTTCTGGGGTCAGCCCTAATTCATGCATTGCAAAAAGAATTCTTCTTTGGACTGGTTTCAATCCATCTCTTGCATCAGGAAGAGCTCTACCAACGATTACGCTCATAGCGTATTCGAGGTATGAGCGTTGCATTTCTTGATGCAACGATATTGGTTTCAGGCGTTCTTCGGCCATTCTTATTATGTAAGAGGCCTCACTTTTTTATAAGGGTACTGACTAATTCGTTAAACACCACTTTTTTTTTAGACATCATTGTTATTAATTTATGGATTTTGTGTTTGACTGCTTTTTATCAGTTGTGGATTTTTTAATAAGTTTTTTGTTGAGCTTCTAAGATTTTTGCCCCATAGCTGTTCTTTTTGAAATTGTTCATTGATATATTTTGGATTTAACACTAAGGCTTTTTGTGCTAGTTCAATAGCATATACATTGTTTTTATTTTTTTCATATAGTGCTGTTGCCAAAGCTAGTATTGGCTCTGCATTTTCGTTGATTGAAATCGCATCCTTCCATTTTTTTATAGCGCTTTCTTTTTGACCTAGTTCATATAATATTAAGCCTTCATTGTTAATAGCTTGCCAAAAATCAGGCTTTATTTTTGAAGCTTTTTGAAATGAATCTAGAGATATATTTAATTTATTCATCATTAAATAGCCATTTCCTAGTATAAAATAAGCATTTGGATTATTATTATTTAATACTATGCTTTTTTTAGCATATATAATAGCTTTATCAGGCTTCTTCGTTTTTAGATAAATTGATGATATCGAGAGCCATGAATTTGCCTTTTTAGGATTAATTTCTATTGCTTTTTCAAGAGAAAACATAGCATTTTCATTTTGAGCAACTTGTATTTGTGCATCTGCAAGTAAGATCCAAAGCTCTGTTTCTTTAGGATTAAGTGTTATTGCTAGTTCTAATAGATTGATAGCTTCTTTTGTTTGACCATAACGTATTAATTGTACTGCTGTTTGGCCAATACTTTTAGAAGTAAAATGTAATTCCTTTGTATTTGGATGATATATATAAGGGATAAAAGCTTTTGAGGGTTTTGAGAGAAAGAGATTGCTAAGAATATATACCCAAGATAATAATAGTGTTACGTTTCGATATTTCATTTTAGGTATAAGTTTTGTTGCTTGCTTTTATATTACGTCTCCACATCCATGGCTTAATTCTTTTTAAAGCTGATTGGCTGAGTTTGTTTTTCCATGTTTCGTCAGACCATGATAAGGCCTTGTCAGCAGTTAAATCTAATATCCATTCTTTTGGCTGAAGTTCAGGTTCTTCTGTATTAGGTAATGTTTTTTTGTTCCATGGACAGACTTCTTGACAAATATCGCATCCAGCAATCCATGGTCCCATTTTTTTTGCTATAAATGTTGGTATTTTTTCATCTCTATTTTCAATAGTGTGATATGCCAAACAATTGTTTGAATTCACTACAAAAGGTTCTTGAATTGCTCCTGTAGGACAGGCTTCTATACATTTTTTACATTCTCCACAAAGAGATTTGGCTGGAATATCTGGTTCTAAATTTTCTGTGCATATTAGATGTCCTAAAAAGACCCAAGATCCAATATTTTGATTAATGATATTGCTATGTTTTCCTATCCATCCGATACCTGCCTCTTCAGCCCATGCTTTCTCAAGTAAAGGGCTTGAGTCAACACATACTCTCCATTTACATTTTGGCCTTTTAATTTCTAGCCATTTTCCTATTTTTTTTAATTTTTTTTCTATGACTTTATGATAATCCTTACCCCATCCATACCTTGCGATTAATAAGCTATCTGGACTTTGTTTAATATCGATGTAGTAGTTCAATCCTACTGATATCACGCTTTTAACATTTTTAAGCAGATTATTAATTGTTTTTCTTTTTGGTGACCTCATCCAATTCATATTCGCTTGATGACCTGCATCTAGCCATCTTTGTAATGATGCATTTCTAAGCTTTATCCGAGAACTTTCAGGTACTGTTGCTATTCCTACCAAGTTAAACCCTTCTTTTTGAGCCTCAGCTTTGAGGGCTTGACTTAATTCTTTTTGGTTATTTATGGCTCCTCTCATTAAAAACGGAGTTTACATGGTTTGTTGCAGTTATATCCCTCAGATTAAGCTACGAAAAGTCTTTTTTGTAGTTTTTCGCAAAAAGCCTAATGTATAAAATATTAGCTTTTTTCATCAAGATTGTTTTTTTATTTAATTAGTCCCCTTAATTTGGTTAAATTAAAGTATACAAACTTAATGGACTCTCTTTTTGGTGCAGTCCTCACCTAGAGAAGACCTGACTTTAGCCTCCAGGCTTCAGCAGGACTTGAAAAACGACCTCATTGCAGGTTTATTGGTTGTCATTCCTTTGGCGACTACAATTTGGCTGTCAACAATTGTTAGTCGCTTTGTACTAGCAATTTTAACTTCTATTCCAAAACAACTAAATCCTTTTATTACTCTTAATCCTCTTTTACAGGATTTGATTAATCTTGCGCTGGGATTGACAGTGCCATTATTGGCTATCTTGTTGATCGGTTTGATGGCTCGTAATTTTGTAGGGAGATGGTTATTAGAGTTTGGCGAAGGTACTTTGTCCCGTATTCCTTTAGCAGGATCAGTATATAAAACGCTTAAACAGTTACTTGAAACATTTTTAAGGGATAATTCTACGAGATTTCGTCGTGTTGTGTTAGTTGAATATCCTCGTGAAGGCTTGTTTAGTGTTGGTTTTGTTACAGGAGTAGTTGGCCCTTCATTGCAGCCAGAATTAGATCAACCACTTTTAAGTGTATTTATTCCAACTGCACCTAATCCAACCACAGGTTGGTATACCCTGGTTCCTGAAACGTCAGTCAAGGATTTGAATATTTCAGTTGAAGATGCCTTTAGGACAATTATTTCTGCAGGTATAGTTAATCCAGATGAAAGAAATAATACAACTAATCCGACTTTTTCTAGTTTATTTGCTCAACTAAGAGCATCCTCTAATTCATCTCGCAATTAATACTTATTTCTAGTCAAATGCAAATAAAATCAATTTCAAGAGAGTTAGCTCTTTTATTATTAGGTCAGATTTCAATAGAAGAAATCAATAATTTTGATGCTTTGTCAATCGAAGTGATCTTGAGTAAGGCTTTAGAATCTCTTTCTCAGCATTGGCGTGATCAATTAGATTTGTGTGCAATAAATATAGAAAAAGCTCAACAAGATCTTCTTGATAGTGAATTACAAGAGAATGATACCACCTCAATAACAAAGGTTAGGGAATATTTAAAAAGTTGTCTTCAACAATCAGAAAATATTTTAAATAGCTTATCTGAAAGTTCTGAACTTCCTCAACTATTAATGTTAAGTGATCAAAAACTAATTAGGGACTCTGCTTTAAAGCATGTTTCCTTAGTAATTAATAAACAAAAAAAAATTGATAATCAGCTTGATACTGTAATGGAAGGCTGGAGATTTAAAAGACTACCTAGAATTGATAGAGATATTTTACGCCTTGCCCTTGTTGATTTAGTTGATTTAGGCACTCCTATAGCAGTTACATGTAATGAGGCGGTTAATCTTGCTAATCGATATAGTGATGATCAAGGCAGACGAATGATCAATGGAGTTTTAAGAAGGCTTCAAACTTTTTATGATGTAGAAAATATGTCATGATTAGTGATAAAGAGACTACATCAACCTATCAAGAATTAAACAACAAATTATGAACTCTAATTCAGGTATTGAACAAGATTCTTTGGATTGGGCTAAAGAAGCTTATTTAAAGTTAAAACAAAAGCAAGATATTCAAAAAGAGTCTTCTCATGATGATCAACTGAGTAAGCCATTAGAAAAGGAATTAATTAATGATCAAGATTCTATTTCTTTAGAAACAATTTCAAAAGGTCCAGCATTAGAAATAAAAACGAATATTAAAGATGTTTCAGCTTCAGAAGATGTTTCAGAGTCTACTTTAGAACAAGATCCTGTTTTAGGAGATTTTGACGAGGCATTTACTTGGTCAGCCAATGTTTTAGCTGCACAAGGTAAGCAAACTGATCAAATTTCTATAGATCAAATTGATTGGTTAAATCGATTAAAAAATGGCCTTGAAAAAACCAGAAAGGGTTTTGTAACCGATTTATTAGATAAATTAGGAGATGATCCTTTAACACCTGAGGTTGTTGATGATTTAGAAATGCTGCTTCTCAGATCTGATGCTGGTGTTGTAGCAACAGATCAAATTTTAGATGCTTTAAGAACAAAATTAAATGAAGATGTTCTTGATGCTAGTCAGGGTTTAAGATTTTTAAAAAAGCAATTGATTGATATTTTAGATCAACCAATAAATGCTACCGGTTTAAAGGAACTTGTACCGAAGAAAGGGGTTTTGAATATTTGGCTTTTGGTTGGAGTAAATGGAGTAGGCAAGACAACTACTTTAGGTAAGTTAGCCAGTGTTGCAAAAAGAAGTGGTTTTTCAGCACTTATAGCTGCAGCCGATACTTTCAGAGCGGCAGCAGTACAACAAGTTCAAATTTGGGGTAATAGAAGTCAAGTATCTGTGATTTCAAATCAATCTGCTAATGCAGATCCTGCTGCTGTTGTTTTTGATGCGATTGGAGCTGCTCAATCTAAAAATATTGATTTATTATTAGTAGATACAGCCGGAAGATTGCAAACGAAAAATAATTTGATGGAAGAATTGAAAAAAATTCGTAAAATAATTGATAAATTAGCATCAAATGCCAATATTGAATCGTTGTTGGTTTTGGATGCAAGCCAAGGTCAAAATGGATTGAAACAAGCTATGGCTTTTGCTCAATCAGCAAATTTAACGGGAGTTGTTATTACTAAGCTGGATGGTTCTTCTAGGGGTGGTGTTGCTTTAGCTGTTTCTTCAGAGGCCAAATTACCGGTTCGATTTATTGGTGTTGGTGAAGGTATTAGTGATTTGAAGCCTTTTAATAGTTTCGAATTTGTTGAAGCTCTTTTGGCGAATCGTTGAATTTGCTGATTATTATTCCTAATCTTGCTAGATTTCTAATTCTTGTGTGGAGGCATGGTGGCAAATAAACCTGCAATCTCACATGTAAAAGGTTCACATACATCTAAAGCACTTTCGATATCTGCGTCACGTTCTTTGCAAGAATTGCTCGACAGCCTTTCAAGTGAACAAATACGTAATCAAGATTTATTGACTTCATTAAGCTTTGCTTTACGTAGTTTTACTAATTTACATCGTTTTTTAGAAGTCATTCCATTAATTCTTTCTCGTTTATTAGTAGTTGAAGGCTCTTTATTAATTCCTTTTCAACCTGATGGACATATCTGGCGAGATCAAGTACACGCAAGCCCTCTTGAAATATCCCAAGATCTTATAAGACAATTGATGGTTTTAGAAGAACGATTTAAGGACGGTTTTGTTTCTGATGAAAAAAGTTTAGATTCTTTGGACCTTTTAGTGCAGAGGAATTTTGGGAATTTTACAATTTTAACTACTTCTATTGTTGCTAGAGGAAGACAGTATGGAAGATTATATGCTTTTGATAAAAAAGAACGATATTTAGGTAGTGATATTCATAGAAAACATCTTCAATTAGTTGCTGATTTGATAGGTGTAGCAATAGAAAATGACTTTATTTTGAAAGTAATTCGTCGACATGAGAGTGTAGATAGGCAATTAAATATTGGTGGAGAAATACAAGCACAATTGTTGCCGGATCGTTGTCCTGTGATTCATGGTGTGGATTTGGCTGCACGTTGTAGACCTGCTTTTCAAGTCGGTGGTGATTATTATGATTTTATGCCTACTCGCCCAGAATTAACTGGTAGAACTAAAGAACGAGGGAGTTGGGCTTTGGTTATAGGTGATGTTATGGGGAAGGGTATACCCGCTGGTTTGTTGATGACAATGTTGAGAGGAATGCTTAGAGCAGAGGTATTGAGTGGCTTGCCGCCTAATCAAATCTTGCATGATTTGAATCAATTAGCTTTGGAGGACTTAACTCAGTCACATCGTTTCGTCACATTATTTTATTCTGATTTTGATGCTAGATCAAGGAAACTTAGATATGCCAATGCAGCCCATAATCCACCCTTGCTATGGAGTTCAGAGAAGAAATCTATTTCAAGGTTGGATGCTCCAGGGTTATTAATAGGATTGCAACCTGATGCTGAGTATGGTTGTGGCGAAATTACACTTGAGCCTGGAGATATCCTTCTTTATTACACTGATGGAGTAACCGAAGCTCCTGGGATGGCAGGTGATCGTTTTGATGAATATCGCTTAGTCAATTTTCTTGAGGATGCAGCCAGAGCAGAATTAAGTGCAAAAGAAATTTTGAATCGCTTGTTTAAACGTCTTGATGCTTTTGTTGGCGTTGATCATCAATTGGAGGATGACGCCTCTATGGTTGTTTTAAAAGTCAAAGATGAAATCAAGCTTCCTACTTTAATTAGACAACGAACTGACAATTAGCTTTTAAATTGCTTTATTTGAATTAGCGGTATGGCATTAATTTGAGTAACACATGGAGCGATCGATTTGATGAGGGACTCAATCCCTTTATTGAACGTTTTAATGCCTCTATTTCTTTTGATATTTGTTTAATTGAGGAGGACCTGGATGGCTCAATTGCTCATGCCAAAATGTTGGGTCTGCAAGGTGTCATAACATCTGATGAAGCAAAGCAGATCACTAAAGGCCTGGATCAAATTAAATCAGAAGCTTTGGCAGGTACTTTTAAACCTGAGATTACTGATGAGGATATTCATTATTCTATTGAAAGAAGATTGATAGAGTTAATAGGTTCACTAGGCAAAAAGCTTCATACAGGTCGGAGTCGTAATGATCAAGTGGGTACAGATATTAGGTTATGGTTAAGGAAACACATTGATTATATTGATCAAGATTTACAGAGATTTCAAAGATCTTTATTACAACTTGCGGGCGATAATGTTAATACATTAATTCCTGGTTATACACATTTACAAAGAGCCCAACCTGTATCATTAGCTCATCATTTGCTTGCATATATTGAGATGGCTGAAAGAGACAGAAATAGATTATCAGATGTAAGAAAAAGAGTTAATATTTCGCCTTTAGGGTCAGCTGCACTTGCTGGAACCTCAGTTCCAATAAATAGGCAATATACTGCTAAGGAATTAGAGTTTGACTGTATTTATGCAAACAGCTTAGACGCAGTAAGCGACAGAGATTTTGCCGTTGAGTTTGTAGCCGCTGCTTCTTTAATTATGGTTCATTTAAGTAGAATTTCTGAGGAAATTATTTTATGGGCTAGTGAGGAATTTGCTTTTATTAAGCTAACTGATAGGTGTGCAACTGGTAGTAGTTTAATGCCGCAAAAAAAGAATCCCGATGTCCCTGAATTGGTAAGAGGAAAATCAGGAAGGGTTTTTGGCCATTTACAGGGATTATTGACAATGATTAAAGGATTACCTTTGGCTTATAATAAAGATCTACAAGAAGATAAAGAAGCAATTTTTGATACTGTAAAGACATTAAGAGATTCATTACAAGCGACATCAATCTTATTAGAAGAAGGATTGATTTTTTGTCCAGATCGTCTTTTAGATGCTGTTTCATCTGATTTTTCAAATGCAACTGATGTTGCCGATTATCTTGTTGCGAAAGGAGTTGCTTTTAGAGAGGCTTATCAATTGGTAGGACGGATTGTTAAATATTGCTTGAATGCAGGTATTTTGTTGAAAGATGTTGATTTGCAGAGATGGAAGGACTTCAATCCTTTATTTGAAGCAGATCTGTTTGACAAGATTGCACCTATGCAAGTTGTAAAGTCAAGATTGAGTCAAGGTGGTACAGGATTTGATAGGGTTCGAGAGGAATTACAGATTTGGCAAAAAAAATTGAATAAATAAGATTGCCTTTGAAATTTTTGAGTAGATAGAGTATTAAAATACTGAAGGAAATGATTTTCACGAATCATTAACTTCTGGCTATTTAGCCTTATAGGTACATTTTATTTTCAGTCCAATTTTCAAGTGAGTATTTTTGTTGGCAACTTGCCTTTCCGCGCTGAGCAGGAAGATGTTATTGAATTGTTCTCCCCATTTGGGGAGGTGACAAACTGTTCTCTCCCTTTAGAACGCGATACAGGACGCAAAAGAGGTTTTGCTTTTGTTGAGATGGTAGATGAAGCAGTGGAAACTGCTGCCATTGAGTCTCTTCAAGGTGCTGAATTAATGGGTCGTCCTCTCAGAATTAACAAAGCAGAACCACGAGGTAGCGCTCCAAGAAGAGGTGGCGGCGGCTACGGCGGTGGCGGCTACGGCGGTGGCGGCTACGGCGGTGGTGGTCAAGGCGGCTATGGCGGTGGCGGTCAGGCATCAGGAGAGAGAACTTCTGGTGCTAAAGGTTGGGAGGACCGCAGTCATGGAGCTGATTCCCAGGAGGCTGCTGGTGCTTACGATCAAGGCAGGAGCCGCAGGAGAAGAGGTGCTTCTCCTGAAGGTGCTGATGATTCAACTGCTGAATATGGAGGAGCAGAGTCTTAATTAGGAAGATATGATTTACTGCCCAACATTTTTAAGTTGTTGGGCTATTTTTTCTAATAGATCTACATCACATTTTTGATTTTGCCCTTTTTCACTTAATTCTTTCCGGAGTAATCTTGCGTTAGGAATAGCTTCTATTAATTGAATAATGTGTTTACATATATCCCAAATTTGACCATTATTCTTTAAGTGGTTTTGTGCATATGGTATTAATGTTTCAATCAAATATGAGGTTGTTATGTTTTTCTTCTTTTCTCCAAATACCATATGATCTATATTTTTCCATAGAAGAGGATGCTTATAAGCAGCTCTGCCAACCATAGCCCCATCAAAGGTATTCAGCGCATTTATACATTCGTTTGGTGTTTGCAATCCACCATTTAATTCTATAATTAAATTAGGTCTTTTTTGTTTTAATTTTGCTACTCTTTCGTATTGTAGTGGTGGAATTGTTCTATTTTCCTTAGGGTTTAGGCCTGTTAAAATAGCTTTTCTTGCATGTATAGAAAATCTTTGAGCTCCAGCTGATGCTAATTTATCAACAAAGAGTAATAAAAATGAATCGCTATCAAAGTTATCAATACCTATTCTATGTTTTACAGTTACTGGAAGATTAGTAGCTTGAACCATTGATTCAATACAATTAGCAACCTCATCAGGTTTTGACATTAGGCAAGCGCCAAAATTGCCGGCTTTTACTCTGGGACTAGGGCATCCAATATTTAAGTTAATTTCGTCATAGCCCCAACTTTCGGCCATTCGACTTGCTTCAGCAAGAAGATATGGATCATCTCCTCCGATTTGTAATGAAATTGGATGCTCTATCTCATCAAAATTCAGTAATTGATCTTTTCTTTTGCTGTAATGAAGTGCTTGAGCTACAACCATTTCGGTGTACAGCAAGGCTCTATTACTGATGTGACGCATCATCACTCTGAAATGCCTATCAGTACAGTCCATCATTGGCGCAATACTGAATCGATAGGCGAGTGTATTGTCTTTGGATGTATTGGAGAGATTTTTTTCTTTTAACAAAGCTTCTCTCTGCTAACTGGATGAAAATTAATTATTATTAGTTTAAGTAGAAGTTTTTTCTTTGAAACGTAGATTTTTAATTATGGGTTTTTTGAATACCTTTCTGCTATTTATGCTTAAACCAAGAAGTGTTTTTGCCTCAAATGATAACAATCGTGATTCTTGGTCACTTACGGATGAAGATTGGCAAAATCGTTTGTCGAGAGAATCTTATACGGTTCTTCGTAAAGAAGGAACAGAGAGACCTTTCTCTAGTGTTTTAAATGATGAGAAAAGGCAAGGGACTTTTTATTGTGCTGGTTGTGAATTGCCTTTATTTAGTTCGCAAACAAAGTTTGATAGTGGAACTGGATGGCCTAGTTTTTGGGATCATTTACCAGATGCTATTGAAACTAAGGTTGATTTTAAATTGATTGTTCCTAGAACTGAATATCACTGTAAACGTTGTGGCGGCCATCAAGGACATGTGTTCAATGATGGTCCTCGTCCCACGGGGAAACGGTATTGTAATAATGGCGTGGCACTAGTTTTTCATTCCAATGATTGATAAGGTTTATTTTGTTTTTAGGTGTGGGCTTCCGTAGCTTGTGCAAAAAACCCTTTTGATTGCAACATAGGTATCTAGATTAATTTGTTCATATGAATTCAGATCTTCCAATTTCAGATCAAGAGACTTCTAGCGACAGTACGGAAGTGAATCAAGCGAAAGCAGAAGATTCAACTGTTCCTGAAAATCATGTAATTAATACTCCTTCCTCGGAGGTTTTATCTGATCAGTCTAGTTCTAATCAAAGTGAAGAGGGTCAGGTGTCTTTGGACAATCATTCTGAGCCATCCATACAAGCATCGGACACGGAAACACGTTTACAGCAGTTAGAGAAAGAACATGAGACATTAAAGAGTCAATATATGAGAATTGCTGCGGATTTCGATAATTTTAGAAAAAGACAAACTCGCGATCAAGATGATCTCCGTATTCAGTTGACATGCAGTACGTTGAGCGAAATTCTGCCAGTCGTAGATAATTTTGAGAGAGCCCGACAGCAATTAACTCCTGAGGGTGAAGAAGCTCAAACGCTTCATAGAAGCTATCAAGGTCTTTACAAGCAATTAGTTGATGTTTTAAAGCAATTAGGTGTTGCGCCTATGAAAGTAGTCGGTCAAAAATTCGATCCAACTCTTCATGAAGCTGTTTTAAGAGAGCCTAGTGAAGAGCAGTTTGAAGATGTTGTGACTGAAGAACTTCAGCGTGGATATCATTTAAATGGAAGGGTTTTACGACATGCATTGGTAAAGGTTTCTATGGGTCCAGGCCCCAATCAAGAGGTTGAGAACTCTTCGGTTAATAATTCTTCTAATGAAACTCAAGAAATAGTTTCAGAAGAGCCAACAAAGGAGGACAATTAATTCAATGTTACTGGCAACTCATTAGATAGGTGTATCAAATCAATGGCTGATTTTTACGAGGTATTGGGTGTTAGTAGAAATGCTGATGCTGATACATTAAAACGGGCTTACAGACAGCAAGCGCGAAAATATCATCCTGATATTAATAAAGAACCTGGAGCTGAGGAACGTTTTAAAGAAATTGGAAGAGCATATGAAGTGTTAGGTGATGCTCAAACACGAGCTCGGTATGACCAATTTGGAGAAGCTGGATTAGGTGGTGCAGCGGGTATGCCTGATATGGGAGATATGGGAGGTTTTGCGGATTTATTTGAAACCTTTTTTAGTGGTTTTGGCGGCGGCGGGGCCGGTCCGCAATCAGGTCGTCAGCAGAGGCGAGGCCCTCAGCAGGGTGATGATTTGAGATATGATTTGACAATTGATTTTGATAAGGCTGTTTTTGGCCAGGAAAAAGAGATAAAAGTTCCTCATTTAGAAACTTGTGATATATGTCGTGGTAGTGGAGCAAAGCCTGGCAGTGGTCCTATAACCTGTACCACCTGTGGTGGAGCCGGTCAGGTAAGAAGAGCAACAAGAACACCTTTTGGTAGTTTTACGCAAGTCGCCGAATGCCCGAATTGTGGTGGCTCTGGACAAATGATTAAAGATCCTTGCAATGCTTGTGGCGGACAAGGCGTTAAGCAAGTCCGCAAAAAATTAGTTATTAATATTCCTTCAGGTGTTGATACTGGTACCCGTTTGCGCGTATCTGGTGAGGGAAATGCTGGCCCCAGAGGTGGACCATCAGGTGATTTATATGTTTTTTTGAAAGTGAAAAAACATCCAACGCTTAAACGAGATGGTTTAACTATTAATTCAGAAGTAAATGTGAGTTATTTACAAGCCATTCTTGGAGACTCTATTGAAATAGATACTGTTGATGGCCCTACAAGACTTCAAATACCTGTTGGAACGCAACCAAATGCAGTTTTAACCTTGGAAAACAAAGGTATTCCTAAGATAGGTAATCCAGTTGCAAGAGGGAACCATTGTATTTCTATAAATGTTAAATTGCCTTCACGTTTATCAGATCAAGAACGTAATCTTTTAGAAGAATTGGCAGGTCATTATTCCAATAGAGGCCCTCAACATCATTATCATAAAAGCGGTTTATTTTCTAAATTATTTCGAAAAAATCAATAATGGAGGAATTAGTTTTTGATCACTATTTAGACCTTCGAGGGACTCCATGTCCAACGAATTTTGTTCGATGTTCTCTTGCTCTTGAGAAATTATCATTTACTAAGATATTAAAGGTAGATTTAGATAAAGGGGAACCAGAGAAATCTGTGGTTTCGGGATTACAAGAAAATGGATATAAAGTAAAGATAATTAATACTAAATCTGATTGGATTACTTTAATAGTTTCTTGTGGCCATCAATCATATTAATAAATTTTCAGGAAGGGTAGTTGCTCTTAAGGCTAATTATTTTTTTGTTGAGATTCAAATTAGTTGTTCAGAATCTATTCGCTTATTATGTACAAAGCGTCATCGATTAAATTATCAGGGTCTTTATATAAGTGTTGGTGATAATGTGATAGTTGAGTCAATTGATTGGAAAAAACATAGAGGTGTGATAAGTCATATTGCTCAAAGATCAAGTTATCTCGAAAGGCCCTCTGTCGCTAATGTTACAAATATAATGGTGCTTGTTTCGGTTTCTGAGCCCGTTTTTGATTTATATCAAACTAGTCGCTTTCTATTAACAGCAGAGACAACAAATCTTGATGTAACACTTGTATTAACTAAGGTCGATTTGGTTCCAAATCCTATTTTAAATACGTATATAAATAATATTAAATCTTGGGGCTATGATCCATTCCCAATTTCGATCAAAAATAATTTTGGAATTGATTTGTTAATTTCGAAATTGAAATCATCAAAACTTTCTGTTTTATGCGGTCCATCAGGTGTAGGTAAAACAAGTTTAATTAATTACTTGTTACCGGAGCTCTCACAACCTACCGCATCAGTATCACAAAAATTGCAACGAGGAGTTAATACTACGAGACATGTAGAATTATTTTCTTTAGGTGGTGAAGCCTTAGTTGCAGATACTCCAGGATTTAATAGACCTGAAGTAAACATTACCCCAAGAGATCTTGCTTTTTTATTTCCCGAGTTACGCCAACAATTAACTGATCATAGATGTAAATTTAGAGATTGTTTGCATCGAGATGAACCTGGTTGTGTAATAGATAAAACGATTGCAAGATATTCTTTTTATAGAGAAAATCTTGAAGAATTACTTAGCTCTCCTCTGAGAATCCAGGAAGATTAAGACCACCAGTTAATTTTTCCATTCGGTTTTTCATAGTCGTTGTCGATAAGTCATGAGCTGATTTCAGTGCCTCAAAAAAAGCTTTTTCTGTGACTTCTTTCCCTTCTGAGAGTAGTGATGGATTAATTTCTACACGAATAGGTTTTTGATTTCCTGATAGCCATACTTTTGCTCTTTGGTCCGTATTGGCTCCTTCTATTTCCATAGATTCAAGTTCCTCTTGTAGCTCTTGTGCTTCTTTTTGGATTTGCTGAGCTTTTTTGAAGGCTTCTGTTAGTTGCCCAAAATTAGGTAGTCCGAAAGCCATTGTATTTAAAAAGATTATCTATACAGGTTAATTGGCTTAAAAGCCAAATGTTTGAACTTCGGGATGAAGACATACTCCATATGCTTCTTTCACCTTGCTTTGGATGAATAAAATTAATTTTTTTATATCAGTTGCTTTAGCGTTATTTGTATTCACAATGAAATTTGCATGAATTGTGGAGATTTCTGCTCCACCAATTTTTTCCCCTTTTAAACCCAAGCTTTCTATTAATTTTCCAGCTTTTAGTGGTTCTGGATTTCTAAAAATGCTTCCACAACTTAAATAGCGATATGGTTGAGTAGTTATTCTTCGATTTAAGTTGTTATTCGTGATTTGAGTCAGCTGTGTTGCCTCATGCCCAGGCTCAAGTTTTAAACGAGCTGACAAGACTATAAGCTTTTCTTTTTGCAAGAGACTATGCCTGTAGGAGAAATTAAGAGCATTTTTCGTTAATTCAAATGTTTTTCCTTCGTTAAGGGAAAGAACTTTTATTGTTTCTACTAATTCTGATATTGATTTCCCTTGAGCTCCTGCATTCATTACGATTGCACCTCCAATTGTTCCTGGAATGCCTACAGCCCATTCCAATCCATGAAGCCCAGACTTAGCAGCACGTCTTGCAAGAGTCGGTAATGGTTCGCCACTAAATGCTTCAATGATTCCTGTTGAACAATCTATGCGTGCACCTCTTAATTGTTTGGTACAAATACTTAAACCTTTTACACCTGTATCATTAATTAATAAGTTTGATCCGGCGCCAATCAGGTTGCAATTAATATTTTTTTGATGAGCCCATGTTGTGAGATAAATTATTTCGTCAATATTTTTTGGCTCGGCAATAAACTCTGCAGGGCCACCAACTCTGAATGTTGTAAAACTTGCAAGAGATATATTTTTTTTCATTTTTATTCTTTTAACATTCATTAAGCAGCAATCTTTTTATTTGGAAAAATATTGTTATCTACCATAGCCAGAAGTTTGCTTGGCATTGTATTGATATTTCCTGCACCCATATTTAAAATTAAATCATTATTGCTGCTTTTTGTTTTTAGTAATGTAATTATTTCTTGAAAACTTATTGGACAATATACTTGCTTGTTTGGTTGAATAGCTTTTATTGAATCTGCAATTAAATGATGTGTTATTCCTTTTATTTCTTTTTCACCCGCAGAATAAATTGGTGCAATGATAATTATATCTGCTGCAATTAATGATAACGCAAATTCATTATGAAATTGTTTGGTTCGACTATATCTATGTGGTTGAAAAATAGCTATAATTCGATTTACTGAAATAGGTAATATTGTTTTTTTACTCTCTATCATTAATCTTGCCATTGAAATTGTAGCTCTTATTTCGCTTGGGTGATGTGCATAGTCATCAATTATTATTTTATTGTCCCATATACCCTTAATTTCAAATCTTCTTTCAGGAGCAGTCATTTTACATAGTATATTTTTAATCTTTTTGAAGGGAATTCCTGCAATTCTGCATCCAGCAATAGCTCCTATGGCATTACTCAAATTATGAATACCAGGAATAGGAATTGTTATTTCTGAGATAAAAGTTTCTTGCTCATAGTATGCTGCGGTTGTTTCATATCCATTGCTTTTTATTGGTATTGCTGCAAAATCTAAATTCTTTATTTCTTTTATTGACCACCATATAGAAGCTTTAATATTTTCTCTAATATTTATGCAATCATAATTTGCAATTACGTTGTCAGAATTATCAGCGAATTGTCTCATAGTTGCTATTAACGCGTCTAAATTTTTATAATAGTCTGTATGATCTAATTCAATATTAGTAATCAAACTTATATTTGGTTTGAACCTAATCAAGCTTCCATCTGATTCGTCTGCTTCTGCAACAAAGTATTTTCCTTTGCCTACTGTGTAATTGCTTTTAAAGAGCGGTACAATACCTCCAATAGCAACTGAAGGGTATGTTTTGCATAAAGCAAGTAAGGTCGCTAAGTATGTACTAGTAGTAGTTTTCCCGTGTGTTCCTGCAATTAGAATTGATTTTTTATTTCTGATTAAATACGCTAATATTTCGGAGCGGTGTAATATTTTTAATCCTATTTGCTTAGCATAAATTAACTCTATATTGTTTTTGGAAATAGCGGAACTTTTAACTATTAAAATTTCTATTGGCTGATTATTTATTATTTCGTTGATATTGGATTCATTTTGCTTGTTGAAAATTTTTACACCTGACGAAATCAATTGATTTATTGTGTTATTCACTTGAGTGTCTGATCCAGATACGGAATATCCTTTATCAGCCAAGATCATGGCTAATGCAGACATGCCAATTCCGCCAACCCCTATGAAGTGGATGTGAACTTTTTTAGGAGCTGTCTTGTTCAAAAGCTTGGATCTTTGATTGAAAGATACCTTCGACTGGCGACTTAGGCTCATCTTTTTGAAGATTTACCGTCTTTTTATTTGCTTAACAATTCAATTTGCTCCAATTGGCCCTAAACATAGTTCATCGTTCTGTATGATCAGCGGCCAACGAACTAGCGGTTTAGCCGTTCCCGGTATGACATTACGTGTTGCGATTAATGGATTTGGACGAATTGGACGCAATTTTATGCGTTGTTGGCTCAGTAGAGGCGAGAATACCAACATTGAAGTTGTTGGTATTAATGTCACTTCTGACCCAAAAACTTGTGCCCACTTGTTGAAATATGACTCAATTCTGGGGGAAATTAAAAATGCTGAGATAGGGCATACTGATGATACTTTTGAGATTAATGGGAAAAAGATAAAATGCTATTCAGATAGAAATCCGCTCAATCTTCCTTGGAAGGATTGGGGAATTGATTTAGTTATTGAATCAACTGGTGTTTTTAATACTGATGTTGGAGCGAGTAAACATCTCCAAGTAGGTGCAAAAAAAGTTATTCTCACTGCTCCAGGTAAGGGAGAAGGTGTTGGTACTTATGTAGTGGGAGTAAATGCAGATCAATATAATCACGATTCATATGACATTCTTAGTAATGCCAGCTGTACTACTAATTGCTTAGCTCCAATAGTAAAAGTTCTTGATCAGCAATTAGGCATCAAAAAAGGTTTGATGACAACGATTCACAGTTATACAGGAGATCAACGAATATTGGATAACAGTCACCGTGATTTACGGCGAGCACGTGCTGCTGCAATGAATCTTGTGCCTACTTCTACCGGGGCAGCAAAAGCTGTTGCTCTTGTGTATCCCCAGATGAAAGGAAAATTGACTGGGATAGCAATGCGTGTTCCTACACCAAATGTTTCAGCCGTAGATTTGGTATTTGAATCTGGCCGTAACACTTCTGCTGAAGAAGTTAATGCGATATTGAAGGCTTCATCTCAAGGTGACATGAAAGGCATTATTAAATATGGTGATTTACCTTTGGTATCAACTGATTATGCTGGTACTAATGAGTCCACAATCGTTGATGAAGCATTAACAATGGCTATTGGTGAAAATCTAATCAAAGTTGTTGCTTGGTATGATAATGAATGGGGTTACAGTCAACGAGTTGTAGATCTTGCTGAAATTGTTGCTAAAAACTGGAAGTAATTATCATTTGTGAAATGATTAGAAATGCTGAAATTTATATTTGGAATTTAAGTTTATTTCAGAAGAGTCGTCCCAAAAAACTTTGGGACTTCCTTCTTTTATTGACCCAATAATCTTTGCTGATTTGATTTCCTTAATAAAGTTTTTTGCCCATTTTTCTGGCAAACTTAGGATAAGTTTATAATCTTCTCCTCCATTTAGGCACCATTCATCCCACATATTTCCTGTTGGCCAATCTTTATCTTTAGGTATGCTTTTTTTGTGTATTACAGCTTGACAGTTGCTGCTTTCACAAATATTTCTTATTGCATTAATTAAACCGTCACTGCTATCTGTTCCTGCAGCTCTCCAGGGCAACTCTATTGGTTTACAAGCTTCTAGAGCATGGAGAGCCTTTACGGGAGGCATAGGCCGCTTATGAGCAAGTATTGCTCTCTCTTTTAGATTTTTTCCTAATTTTATTTTATTTATAACCTTTTCAGATTTTAGTAATGATAGTCCAAGTCTACTTAATCCATGTACTCCACTAGAAACTAAATAATCACCAGTCATAGCGTTTGCTCTATGAAGTCTGATACCACCAAGTTCTCCGAAAGCAGTAATTGAAATTACTTTTTCTTTTCCTTTTGAGCAATCACCACCTAGTAGTTTGCCTCCAAAATGTTCCATTGCATCTTTCATTCCCTCATAAAATTCTTGTATCCAGATCCAGGTTGTGTTGGGTGGGATTACAAGGCCAATGGTATAACCAATAATTTCTTTAGAACCACTTGAAGCCAGATCAGAGATGTTTGATGTGATTGCTTTCCATCCCACATCATGAGCAGAAGTAGTTAGTTCTGAAAAATGTACTCCTTCTACAAGAACATCAGTGTTAATTAGCAGTTCTTTTTTCGAGGATTGTATTTGAGCAGTATCGTCATCTATTTGCCCTATAGGCATGAACCGCTTTAAGCGTTCAAGTAACTCTAATTCACCTATTTGCTCAATGGTGTCTGTCACATTTAGGAATTAGGCTTTTGCTTTAAGCTTTTCTGCTCCATTGATAACTTTAATAGAAACTATTTTATCGTCCACACCTAGCTTATTAAGGATTTCATTTCCTTCAATTACATATCCAAAGGCTGCGTTGCGACCATCTATTAAGTTTCTTCCCGCTGGATTAAGTTCAGCTTCATATAAGAAAAAGAAAAATTGAGAAGAACCATCATTTAAGTTTTGTTCGGAATGAGCCCAACCCAACGTTCCTAATGTCGCGAAAGGTAAAACAGGCGTTTCAGTAAATAAACCTACTTCTTCAAATGTTTGTCCATAGAGAGTATCTTTTTCATCAGGAATTTTTATTTCTAATGGCACTTGTCTTAAATTTTTAGTATCAGGATCTATGTACCCAATTTCATCCCCTTTTGGATCACCAGTTTGAAGGATAAAAAATTCTTCTGCTCTATTAATCGGTAAACCGTCATAAAAACCTTTTAACGCTAAGTCTATAAATGCTCCACTAGTAAGAGGTGCATTATAGCCGTCAACAATAGCATTCATAGTACCTTGGGATGTTTTAATTTCTACACTTGCTCTGCCTAAAAGACGTGGAAGATTGTCAAATTCACTAGGAATATTAAATGGAAAATTATCCGTGAGAACAAGTGATTCTAATTTGTCTATTTTTTCTAGTGATTTTCTTCTAATCGTAATGAAAGAATCTTTATCTTTATAACTTGCTACGTTGCTGAGCTCCTCCAATTGCACTTTTAACTCTGAAAGTATTTCTGTAGCAAGGTCTTGATTTTCTAAGGGAATTGATTGAAGAATTTGATTTTTTCTATTACTGACTAAAAATTGGCTTCTAGAGGCAGCTTTGTTTAAAGAGGACCATCTGTTTCCTCTCAAATCTTCATTTGTATTTTCGAGTTTGTCTTGTAATTCACGTAATTCTTTTTGATTGATTGGGAGTGCATTCCTTAAAATTGCGTAAGGGTCTTTTAGACGATTGCCTGTGGGAAGCCCTGCTATGGCTGGAGAAGCCCAAGATAGCGCAAAAGGAAGGAGCATTACCAGCAGGGCAAGATTAAGAATTTTTTTTGCCATGAGTTATTTATCTTTTGCATGACTTTGGCACAGTCTTATGATCGATTGGTATCTTTTGTGTGAATGATTTCAAGTAACGACTTTCGCACTGGCACAACGATAGAGTTGGATGGTGCTGTTTGGCGTGTTGTTGAATTTCTCCATGTAAAGCCTGGCAAGGGTTCTGCTTTTGTTAGAACCAAGCTCAAAGGTGTGCAAAGTGGCAATGTTGTTGAAAAAACCTTTAGGGCAGGAGAAATGGTTACCCAGGCATTATTAGAGAAGTCCACATTGCAGCACACCTATATGGATTCTGAGGATTTTGTTTTTATGGATATGACTAGTTATGAAGAAACTCGATTAACTGCTAATCAAATTGGAGATAGTAGAAAATATTTAAAAGAAGGGATGGAGGTTAATGTAGTCTCCTGGAATGGAAAGCCTCTTGAGGTGGAATTGCCTAATTCTGTTGTTCTCGAAATAAAAGAAACTGATCCTGGTGTCAAGGGCGATACAGCCACTGGCGGTACTAAACCTGCAATACTTGAGACAGGTGCTCAAGTAATGGTCCCTTTATTTATTTCAGTTGGTGAGAAGATCAGAGTTGACACTCGAAATGACAGTTATCTAGGCAGGGAAACTCAATGACCATGAAATTAGACCACGAAGACCTTCATCGTTTGCTTGCAGCTCTTGCTGAAAGTGATATTCAGGAATTTCGATTAGAAGGTAAAGACTTCCGTGTAGAAGTTAAACGTCATCTTGGTTCGCCTTCAGCAACGGTCGCTTCTAATGCAGTAATTCCGATAGAGGACATACCTGCCCCAATAGTGCAGACAACAAATACCAAGACGGAACAGGTTGCCCCCAGCCCTCCACCGCCTTCTGTGCCTGGCTCAAGGTCTGATTTGGTAGATGTTACAGCTCCAATGGTTGGGACGTTCTATAGGGCACCAGCACCTGAGGAACCTCCTTTCGTTGATATAGGTACACGCATTTCTGTCGGACAGGCTGTATGTATTCTTGAGGCGATGAAGTTAATGAATGAATTGGAGTCTGAGGTTAGTGGTGAGATTATTGAAATACTTGTTGAAAACGGTACGCCTGTTGAATTTGGTCAAGTATTAATGAGAGTAAAGCCTGCTTAATAATTAATTTTGATTATTTATTTTCATTAGAGAAATTCCAGGCTTCTTTGATTGCATTGAGCATACTCTCTTTTCTTGCAATTCCTTGTCCTGCTATATCAAATGCTGTTCCATGATCGGGAGATGTCCGTACAAAAGGAATACCAAGAGTTGTATTAATTGCGGAGTCAAATGCTATTAATTTTACTGGAATAAGTCCTTGGTCATGATACAGAGCAAGAATACCGTCAGGAGTATTTTTTTCGATCTTTCCTTGCCATGCATTTGAGGCAGATATCCAACAGCTGTCTGGGGGCATTGGTCCAAGTAATCTTGCATGTTGATTTAATTTTTGCCATTTCTCTAAAGCTGGAATTATCCAAGTAATCTCTTCAACTCCTAAGTTTCCATTTTCTCCTGCATGAGGGTTTAATCCTGCTACTCCAATAGTAGGCTTGGGTTTAAATTTTGTACAAAATTTTAATAGTGCATCGAGCTTTGCATGCAATAAGCTCTCATTTAGTTCATGACTTATTTGTTGAAAGGGAATATGTGTGGTTGCAAGTAATGTATTAAAACGCCAACCATTTTTTGGAGATATGGCTGTAAATAGCATGGATGTTTTACAACCTGTTAATTCTGCTAATAATTCGGTTTGCCCAGAATAATTATAGCCAGCTTGATTCCAAGCATCTTTTGCTATTGGAGCCGTAACTAATGCTTTACCTTGTTTCTGTAAAATAATATTTATTGATTTGAAAACCCATTTAAAACTTGCTGCACCAGAGATTTTGCTAGGCTTTCCTAATACAATATCTGCTTCTAAAGGTATGTTTTCTATTTCAATATCTGTGGGATTGATTAAGTCTACGATGCCTTTTGATTTTAATTCTAAATAAGTTTTAATTATGTGTTTTTTGCATCCTACGAGTAAAGGTTCCATTTTATTAGGTAACCCTGTGGAAGCAAGGGCTTTTAAAGTTATTTCAGTACCTATACCACAAGGATCGCCAATGGAAATTACTAATTTATTGTGATTACTAGCTGATTGATTTGTGATTGTCATGCCTTACTTATTTTATTAGTTAAAATAATAATGTGTTGTAAGAACTGGTCGATTTTATTATGTGAAGCAAAATGTATTGGTTTCATTCTAGTTATAGTAGAGATTTTCTTTGCTGATTTGCAATTGCCTAAAACAATCTTGAAGACCAGATTTATAGTTTGGATGTATAAGTGAATATCCTAGTTCTTTGCATAGTAAATTATTACTGACTCTACGATTTTCTTGCCAAAATGATAGTGCCATTGCATTCATTGCTTTAGATGCAGTTTCAAATTGTTCAACTTTTGGTAGAGAAGTACCTAAGATCTGAGAGGCAAAAGTTAAAACTTCTATATTCGATGTTGGTAAATTATCTGCAATATTAATTATTTCTGGTCTCGTTCCATCTTTGGCCAAATCCATTAGAAACAATATTGCACCTGCTATGTCATCAATATGAATTCGTGAAAAAACCTGATCAGGCTTATCTATCATTTTTGGCTTTCCTTTAATTAAATTATCTATTGCTGATCTCCCTGGTCCGTAAATTCCTGGCAATCTTAAAATTTGGATGGGTAATCCTGATTGCGTCCATTCTTTTTCACAAGTTAACCTTCTGATGCTTCTTTTTTGCTTTGGATTTGGTAGGTCATTTTCATTTACCCAGTTTCCTTTTGAATCACCATATACACCAGTCGTTGACAAATAACCTGCCCATTTCAGATTAAGCCCTGAAAGGTAGGCTTTTAACTGGCTAAGTACCGGATCTTTCCCATTGTCTAATGGAGGTATACAGCTTAATAAGTGAGTTGTTCCATCAAATATTTCTTCCCATTGGGTACTGCTTGTTTGATTGCTATCAAAAATAAAATCAGCCCCTTTGCTTGTTTTATTCCTTCTGCTGCATAGCACTTCATTGCCTAAAGAGCGGAGAACACTAGCTATATGTTGACCAGAGAAGCCTCCTCCCAAAATGACAATTTTTGATTTCGCGGGAAGTGGATGAAATCGCTTGACAATATCGCTTAGCATTAGTACAAATGTATTATGTTATTGGTTTTGGTAATGGTTGCTTCTTTTCAAGGATCTAATCCTGCCCCTAGAGTAAGTTCTGGTTTTTTTCGTGATGAGCTTAGTGATGATTCCTTAGATGACGATAAAGTTTCAAGAATTTTTAGAGTTAGCATTGCTTTGATATGCATATTATTTTGTGTAGCTTTTGTACCAGATCAACCTGGGCAATTGGCTTCTATTTGTGAAAGACATCATTCCGCAGAGGCATGTCAAGTTTGGTGATTAATTAGTTTTATGCGGCTTGACATGAAAATTCGTTATTGGTGTTAGAACTTGTATTTTTGGTTGGTTTTTTAGGCTTGGGATGAGCCCATTGCAACAGTCTAAGTGCCAATCTTAGATCACCTTCTATCCATGCTCTTATTGCCATAGATCTTCTTGGATCATAGAAACGTTGCTTTCTATACCATTCAAATGCATCAAGATCTGATTTGTTTCCATTACAGGAAAGACAGGCTGGTACGCAATTTTTAGTTAGGCTGAGGCCACCTTTGCTTCTAGGGAGCACATGGTCGATTGATTCAGAGCGTTGACCACAATATATGCAACTATTTTCCGTAAATGTATGTAAGGATTGTCTCCATCGTCTATCTCTTAGTTTGGGGCAGAGGTCTTCTAGGAATACTGCATCCCTGTTGTGCATTCTGAAACCTTAATTTCTTGAAGTTTGCCGTGACTAACCCTAAAGTCAATGTATCTAAAAATACTTATTAGGAATTTTTATTATAATTTTTAGATTGTGAGTGAAGAATAGTCACTTGTATTCGCAAATAGTATGTATCTATATGAGCTGATCCGATTTATTGACTTTTATTCTTCATAGCTATATCTATCAATATAACTACCTTTTGAAGGCTTTGAATTTATTGTTTTTGGATTAACTTCTTCCTCTAGTGTTGTTATCTCTTCTTTTAATGGATCATTATCATCTATGAAGTTAGTTATTCCATCTCCTCCATATAATTCTCCTAAAAAGTTGCTGCAATTGTTATATTTTGATGGTTCTTGTACGACTTCTTCTACAATTATCGATGCTGCTTGTTTGGGTGAAATTTTAAAAATACCTTGACTATCTTTTTTTATTGATTCATATGCTGCTTGCCAGCTTGGCTCATGACTGATACCTCCGTTTCTCATGTAGCAATAAATATCAGCTCCATTTGGCCCTCTTGATTGAGCTCTAAGCCCTGATGATATAGAAGCAGCTAGACAAAGAAATGAGATAATTAGTAGATTACTTTTCTTCATCATAATTAAAAATAGATCTGCATATAGATTAAATTATCTTTTTTTTTTCTAGTGTCCAGGTTTTTTAATGATTTATTAGTTAACTATGCCATTTAATTATAGCCTTTAAAAAATTCTACTTTTTTAATTGGCCTATTCAAACTCACTGTATTAATAGTTTAATCTAATGATTTAATTGACTTTTTGAGAACTGATATCTGGATATCAGTTCTTCGTTGATTAATTATACTATTGTTACGGAACCATCTTTTGATCCTTCATTATCGACTTTCACAAACGCACTGAGAATACAATTCTGGCTTTCTGTAAAAGCTATCCTTCTTAATTATTATTCTTGTCGAGATACCTCTACCTCGTTTTTCTATAGATGTGCTATTTGAGTTCATAGTGAGAAGAAGGATTTATTTAAAGGATTTTTATTTGTTTATTCATTCCAACCCTATAAAAAACGTACATAGACCACGCGTTATAATATAATAATCAAGATTTTATTTAGTATTCAACAACACATAATGAATACCATACAAGTTAAAAGACAAGCTTATTTGAAGGAGGCAGGTATTTTCTTTCAAGATGCCAGTGTTCATGCAGGTATAGGAGATTTACAAACATCTGCGACTTTTATTTTAAAAGCTCTCGATAAAGAAAGAAGAGCAAGCGGTGTCGGCCCCCAAGTTTTACATTTGATAAAAAATTAATTACTATTAATGGGTTATTTTCGTCAAACTAAACAAATATTAATAAATTTGATTGTTTGAAGTAAGCGGGTGACCGGAATTGAACCGGCGACGTTTAGCTTGGGAAGCTAACATTCTACCTCTGAATTACACCCGCAAATTTCCAATATAAAAGATAAGCTTGTTTATCGTTAATTTTCCTTCAAGGATGATAAGGTTGCCGAGACTCCGGAACCCATAGGAAATTTTAATAATCCTAATTTGTTTAATGTTCCTTCAATTGCCGCAACAGCGGTTATAACATCACGATCATTTACAAAACCTAAGTGCCCTATTCTAAAAACTTTGCCTTTGAGATGATCTTGTCCTCCTGCAAGTAAAATATCAAAATCATCTTTTACTAGTTTTCTGATTTTTTCTGCATCTATATCTTGAGGTTTTACCGCTGTAATTGCTGGACTGCCACAACCATTTTCTGCAAATAATTCTAGGCCCATTGCTTGAATTCCGGCTTGGGTTGCTTTTTGATGACGGCTGTGTCTTTTGAAGATCGAATCTAAACCTTCTGCTTGCATCATATTAAGCGAAGTTTCTAGTGCAAAATAAAGATTTACTGCTGGAGTAAAAGGACTACTGTTATTTTGAACAGTTTTTAAATAAGGTTTTAAATCTAAATAAAATTTTGGTAAATCAGAAGTTTTATTTGCTTCCCAGGCTCGTTTACCCATAGCTACAAAACTTAGCCCAGGGGGCATCATGTAACCTTTTTGAGATCCAGAGGCAATCACATCTATGCCCCATTGATCCATAGGCACATTGCATGCACCTAAGCTTGTTACGCAATCTGCAATGGTTAATGCATCTCCATGGTTTCTTACATGGTGACTAATTGTAGAAAGATCATTAATGACACCGGTAGAAGTTTCAGAGTGAGTAATGATTACTGCTCTGATTGATTTCATCGTATCTTCTTCAAGCATTGCTTTGAATTTGTTTGGGTCTAAAGGAGAACCCCATTCCGCCTTGATTACTTGAACATCTAGTCCATATGCTTTAGCTACTTTGACCCATCTTTCTCCAAACTTGCCATTGTCTCCACAAATAACTTTGTCTCCTTTTTTAAGTGTATTTATAATCCCTGCTTCCATTGCAGCAGTTCCACTTCCAGTAATTGTTAAGACATCCCCGTTGGTTTGATGAAGCCATTTGAGTTGCTCAGTGGTTTTTTTGATTATTGTTTGAAATTCTCCGCTTCTATGACCAATGGGATGCTTTCCTAATGAATTTAATACGCTTTCAGGTACAGGAGTTGGCCCAGGGATCATGAGCGTTAATTTGTCCTGCATTTTTGCAAACTAGAGTCTTAATTATTATCTTAAAAAAATCACGAGCTAACAAGCTTTATCGTTATTTCTTCCAACGATTTTCAAGGCCTCACTCTTCCATTATGGGTAGTTGCTGTAGCAAAGTCGGCAGCTCAATGTTTATTGGATTCTCATTGTGTTGAAAATCAAACAGTTAATATTTCAGATGAAGATCAATGTTTTTCCATACCGATTTCATCTTGTGGATTGCTTGAGAGTGGTAGGAAATCATTGGCAATAGGACATTACGAATCAAAAGCAGCTTTAGATATAACTCGAGGCTTAGAGATATGGGCTTATGTAGAGTTTTTACAAATTGATTTAAACCAAACACAAACTGATAATGATGAATTTCCTTATTGGCTTGAGTTTATAGGTGGCTATGGGGTTGGAAAATTTGAAAATTCTAATCAACCTTGTATTTCTCAATTCACTAGAAATTTATTAGTTCAGAATCTTTATCCCTTATTACCAGATGGACACAAAATCAGAATAGAGGTTGTTTTTCCTCAAGGGAAGAAATTGGGATTACGCACAAGTAATAAAGCCTTTGGTGTTGTTGATGGCTTAGCTTTGATTGGAACACAAGCTGAGGTACAAATCAGTGCATCTCCAGATCAACTTCAAAATGCGATAAATGGTTTACGTGTTATATGCAGTGATTCATCCTTTGATGGTTTTTTAACGTTTGTCATTGGTCAAAACGGATTGGATTTGGCAGAAAGGTTTGGCTTGCCTGCAAGGTCAATTGTTAAAACTGGTAATTGGTTGGGACCTTTAGTAATTGCAGCTGCAGAAGAAGGTGTTAAAAATCTTTTATTGTTTGGTTACCATGGAAAATTGATTAAATTAGCTGGTGGTATTTTTCATACACACCATCATTTAGCAGATGGTCGAATAGAAGTTTTAACTTCTCTTGCAATAAATGAACAGATACCTTTGTATTTAGTCAAAAAAATCAACCAGGCCAGTTCAGTTGAGGATGCATTGTCTTTACTTGAACACAATGATTCCAAGAGTGTTTTTAGACTTTGGTCACGAGTTGCTATGGAGATTGAGAATAGAACTCAACAATATATAACCCGATATATGACTTCTTCAATGAGTGTAGGAGCAATTTTATTTGATCGAAGTAGAAAGATTCGATGGACTGGTCCAGCTGGAAACCAGCATCTTTCTTCATTGGGTTTAAAGCTTAAAACGTAAGCAGAAACAGAAGCTTTTATCTAGTCTTAGGCATAACGAGATTGTTTTTTGCATTTTTTTGTTGATATGTCGTCTTTCACCCTTGATAAGGAACGTAATCCTGCAATTATCATTCTTGATTTTGGATCACAATATTCTGAGTTAATTGCAAGAAGGATTAGGGAAACTCAAGTTTATTCTTTAGTTATGAGTTATATGACCTCAGCAGAGGAACTTAAAGAATTAGGACCAAAGGGCATAATTTTGAGTGGAGGCCCTAGCTCAGTATATGAATCAGGAGCACCTTTATGTGATCCTGGGATATGGGAACTGGGAATACCGATTCTTGGGGTTTGTTATGGAATGCAATTAATGGTTCACCAATTAGGTGGTGTGGTTAATGCAGCAACCGGAAAAGCTGAGTATGGAAAGGCACCTCTAGAAGTAGATGATTCAACATCATTACTGCGAACTTTAATGAATGGTTCGACAATGTGGATGAGTCATGGAGATTCTGTTGAATCCTTGCCACAGGACTTTACGAGTTTGGCTCATACGAACAGTACTCCTAATGCGGCAATTGCATGTCATCGGCGTTCTTTGTATGGCGTTCAGTTCCATCCTGAGGTTGTTCATTCTTTAGGAGGTATGTCATTAATAAGAAACTTTGTGTATGACATTTGTAAATGTGAGCCGAATTGGACCACAAATACTTTTATCGACGAAGCAATTTCTCAAGTACAAAACCAAGTAGGAGATAAAAGGGTATTATTAGCTCTATCTGGTGGGGTTGACTCTTCAACGCTTGCTTTTTTATTAAATAAGGCGATAGGAAATCAGTTGACTTGTATGTTTATTGATCAAGGTTTTATGAGAAAGGGTGAACCAGAATTTTTAATGAAATTTTTTGATGATAAGTTTCATATTAATGTTCAGTATATAAATGCAAGACAGAGATTTATTTCCAAATTAAAAGGTATTGTTGACCCTGAGAAGAAGCGTAAAATCATTGGTAATGAATTTATTAGAGTCTTTGAAGAAGAAAGTGCCCGTTTGGGTCCATTTGATTATCTGGCTCAAGGCACACTTTACCCAGATGTAATCGAGAGCTCTGGTACTAATATCGACCCTAAAACGGGCGATAGAATAGCAGTTAAAATAAAAAGTCATCATAATGTTGGTGGATTACCTAAAGATTTACAATTTAAGCTTGTAGAGCCATTAAAGAAATTATTTAAAGATGAGGTACGTAAAGTTGGTCAGTCTTTAGGTTTGCCTGATGAAATTGTGCGTAGACATCCTTTCCCAGGACCTGGATTAGCTATTAGAATTTTAGGAGAAGTGACTGATGAAAAATTGACCTGCTTAAGGGATGCAGATCTTATAGTGAGAGAAGAAATACGTCGATCAGGTTTATATCATGATGTATGGCAAGCCTTTGCAGTATTACTGCCAGTCTATTCAGTTGGGGTAATGGGTGATCAACGAACATATGCATGGCCTATTGTACTTAGATGTGTTTCTAGTGAAGATGGAATGACAGCTGATTGGTCACGCATACCTTATGAAACTTTAGAACGAATTTCAAATCGTATTGTTAATGAAGTTCATGGTGTGAATAGAGTTGTATTAGATATTACTAGTAAGCCACCTGGAACTATTGAGTGGGAGTAACGGTAACGTCTACTTTTTAGTGATAATTTGATTCTGATCGTTTCATATGATATTAAACATAGCTAACTATTTCTTCTGTCTCCAAATAATATTGTGACATTAATTCGACGATTCTCATAGCCTTCTTTGAATTCGTACTTATCAGTTTCATGAAATAAGTCAGAATTGAAAATAACAGCACGATTTTCTTTGTATGGAATAATTGTTGACTTTGTTTGACTTCTTTTGATCTCTTCTTTGATTTTTTTTATATCAGAATTGTAACTCTTGTGAGACCAATCTTTTGGAGCCTCTACATCGTAGATGATTATGCCACCAGTCTTAGGGTTTAAATTCGCTTCATTTGGAGTAATCCAGAAATTCACATTTACCGCTGCGGGATCTGCGTGAACATGGATGCCACTGAGTGACGAATCTACCTCTTTTGCGCGACTATCATATTTATAAGCCCATATTTGTTTTATAGGATAATCTTTGAATATTTTTGGGAATTTTTTACTTAGCTCGTCTGCTATTTGAAGCAGCAATGGACTAGCTAAGCCCTCACCCAAATAGGCTCCAATCCATCCAGGTGGTTTAATATCAAACCAAATTGTACTTCCTAGCAGAAACTTACGAAGGGAATCTAAAGCTAGAGGACTTAAGAAATTATCAATATAAGTTAATCCGAAATCATGATCAAAATAATTTTGTGTAATTTCTTCAGTATTTAATGAATTATTTACTGCTTCTTTTTTTAATTTAGGTGCCTCTATTTTATGTATTAGATGATTATAAATCTCTTTGAGAAGGGTCTTATGTTGATTACTTAGAGCAATTATTTGGGTTTCGGATGGCCACTTAATTTCAGTGGCAACGGTTTTATAGATGTGAGCAAGGTTAGTAAATTTTTCAGTCTCATGACCCTGCGAAGCTAAATATTCCAATTGTTCAATATCATGTTTTATTTTAGCCTTACTAACTGTTGTAAATCTTTGGTGATTCGATTCTTTATTTTTCTTTCCTCTCAGCAACTCAGCACTTTCTGAAAAACATTTTAAGGATAATTCTTGTGAGCCTTTATGAAGAAGAATGCTACCTAAAGTTTGATAAGGCTGTGCCAAGGTAGGTTTCAGCTCAATTGCTTTCCTAGTAGATAATTCTGCTTCTTTTAATTTGCCTAGATCATTCAATAAGACTCCCAGATTTAAATATGCTTCGGCCCAAGTGGGTTTAATGTCAATTGCTTTGCGAATTGATATTTCTGCTTCTTGTAATTTTCCAAGCTCTTGTAAAAGTACTCCTAGATTCAAATGTGCTACTGCGATATTAGGTTTGAGTTCAATTGCTTTGCGAATTGATAATTCTGCTTCTTGTAATTTTCCAAGCTTTCTAAAT
>QCKO01000010.1 GCA_003215315.1 Prochlorococcus sp. AG-409-P19
ACCAACAATAACTGAGTCTCCTTGAAAAACTATGGGTCTCTGATTCAGACAAGTATCTTGATTTGATCTTTGATATTTCTGAAGATAATGAGTATGGTCATTTCCTTCTTCGTCAGTAACTACAATTGCATTCGCATCGACATAAGTAACAGTTCCATTTACTTTAGAAATTGGAACCATTCCAGAATCACGCGCAACCTGAGTTTCTAAACCAGTACCAACTAAAGGTCTTTCTGGTCTCAACAAAGGAACCGCTTGACGTTGCATATTGGATCCCATAAGAGCCCTATTAGCATCATCATGTTCTAGGAATGGAATCAAGGAAGTTGCAACTGAGATAACTTGCACTGGAGAAAGTTGCACATAATCAACTTGCTCCGGAATAACTTTTTCAAAATCCTGACGATATCTAACTGGAATTAATTCTGAAAGAATCTTTCCCTGACTATCTGTTGCAACATCACCAGGGGCTACTCTGCATTCATCTTCAAGATCAGCGGAAAGATATATAGGTTTCCCTTCTTTAATTACTCTTCCTTTTTCTACTTTCCAAAAAGGAGTTTCAATAAAACCATATTCATTCACTCTTGCATGAGTAGCCAAAGAATTAATCAAACCTGCATTGGGTCCTTCAGGAGTCTCAATTGGGCATAGTCTTCCATAATGAGATGGATGTATATCTCTAACAGCAAAACCTGCTCTCTCTCGTGTTAAACCACCAGGTCCTAAAGCAGATATACGTCTTTTATGTGTTAATTCAGCCAAAGGATTTGTTTGATCCATGAACTGACTTAATTGACTTGATCCAAAAAACTCTTTAATAGCTGCCACAAGAGGTTTAGGGTTAACTAATTGAGCGGGGGTTAATGAATCTGTTTCTCCAACTGTCATTCTTTCTTTTATTATCCTTTCCAGTCGATTTAATCCAACACGAACTTGATTTTGGAGCAATTCTCCTACAGATCTAACGCGTCGATTACCTAAGTGATCAATATCATCTAAACTTGCACCACCAACATCTAACTCTAAATTGATAAGGTAATCTAAAGTAGATAGAACATCTTCATGCGTAAGAGTTCTTACATTATCAGGAATAGTTAAACGTAATTTCTTATTAATTTTGTATCTTCCTACACGTCCCAAATCATAGCGCTTAGCATCAAAGAATCTTGTCTGTAATAGCTGTTGTCCTCCACTGACAGAAGGTGGTTCTCCAGGACGTAATTTTTTATATAATTCTAATAGAGCTTGATCTTCTGAGCTTATCCCTTCTTCATTAGCCGCCTCTATTGATTTCTTATAATATTCAGGATGCCGCAACTTATCAATAACATCATTGTCTGATAAACCCATTGCCCTCATTAGAACATGGGCATTAATTTTTCTGGTTTTATCAACCCTTACATGTAAGAGATCATTTTTATCAGTCTCGAACTTTAACCATGCGCCTCTATTTGGAATAACACTGGCATTATAAGTTCTCCTTCCATTTTTATCTTGTTCATCTTTAAAGTAAACGCCTGGACTTCTCACTATTTGATTAACAATTACTCTTTCCGCTCCATTAATAATAAAGGTACCCCTCTCGGTCATCAATGGAAGCTCTCCTATAAATACTTCTTGCTCTTTAATTTCTCCTGTTTCTTTATTAACTAACCGACAGGTTACATACATCTGAGAACCAAATGTTGCATCTCTCCTCTTAGCTTCTTCTACATCATGACGAGGACGCTTAAGCCTATATTCTGAGCCTATAAAATGAAGTTCAAGCTTACCAGTATAATCAGTAATAGGAGAAAAATTATCTAGTTCCTCTATTAGACCTTTCTCCAAAAACCATTTAAAACTTGATCTCTGCACCTCAACCAAATCAGGCAGATATGTAGCAGCTTTGGCTACCTGAATCGCGCTTCTGCTCATGCGAGAACCTGCGTTTAAATTGATAGGACAATTGGGGATGTCTTGATTGAGAGTCGAGCAATCTCATGAATCTGGTGAAAATTGAAAAAATTTATCCCATAAAATGAGGAATAAACTTTCAAAATTGCTTCACTTCTCTGAGATTAAAACCACAGACTTCAATAAACGCTCTAAAGAAAAACTCCTTAAAGCATCAGATAGAGGCATATGCCACATCAAGACAAGACAATATTTTATTTTACACTCAAATTAGATAAAAACCTATTTCAAACCCCATTTTTAAGGTAAGCAAAACAATCGGCGTGCATTAGAGGTGCTATTTTCAGCAATTTTTGTAAAAGGCTCGTTCCTTAGCTCGGCAATATACTCAGCAACATGCTTTACATAAGATGGTTCATTTCTTTTCCCTCTCAAAGGAACTGGAGAGAGAAAGGGTGAATCAGTCTCGACTAGAAATCTATTTGATGGGACATTTTTTGCACATTCATGAATATCTTTTGCCTTTGGGAAAGTAACATTTCCACTGAAGCTAACGTAAAAACCTAAGGCAAGAAACTTATTCATTTCAGCAACATTCCCACTCCAGCAATGCATTACACCCTGGGGGCAACTACCCTTCAATTTGAGATCTTGTAGAACATTCAACATTTCATTGGCGGCATTGCGACAATGAACAATGACAGGCAGCTTTAATTCATGAGCAAGCTCTAGTTGAGGCAACAAGATAGATAGTTGACTGTCAAGATTTTTATCTTTAAAGAGATCTAATCCAAGCTCACCTATAGCAACTACTCTTGAATCATCACAAGCTGCTTGTTTTAAAATATCTATAGTGTTGAAATTCCAATGACTAGTGTCTAAAGGGTGAACACCAACGGCATACCTCATCTCTGGGAAACGATTAGCCAACTCTTTTATAAAAGGAATTTCTGAAGGTTCTACACATGCATGTAACAAGCTCTTAACACCCTCTAACCTCCAACGCGCGGCAACCTCATCAAGATCATCTTTGAAGCTATCAAAAACAATATGGCAATGACTATCTATCAAAGAGTAATCAGTCACAACAAAAGCAGAATCTTTTTACTGGTCAAAAAAATTGTTAGTTAACAAAGAATTGATTTTATCTTATTTTCCCGAAGAATTTTCAGTCGCTTTTTTAAAGGCAGAACTCAGTCGAGCCTTTTGATTGGCACCAGTATTTCTATGAAGTACGCCTCTTTTAACTGCTTTATCTATTTTACTAAAAGCAACATTCACACTCTTCTGAAGGGTCTCTATGGATTCTTCACCAGGTGCCTTTTCGTAATTTCCAAAAACATTGAAACAACTTTTGATCAATGTTCTGACTGATGATTTATAAGCCTTATTTTCAAGTCGATTGCGTTCTGCAATCTGAATTCGCTTTTTTGCGGAGTTGTTATTGGCCACTGAAAAAGAACTAATTTAAACCGAACGTTACACACACTACCTCAAGACCCTCAAAGGAGACTACAAAAATCCCATAGAAGAGATATAAGATAGAAAAGCTGAGCCAGAATTTTAAGGTTCATGTCTCAAAGACTCGCTTCACAAGCTCAAAGCACTCAAATGAACCACTTAGGCTTTTTAAAGTGCTTAGAAAACTTTAATGACTCAATTAGAGAATTAGATAGGATAACAAAAAGGACTACTGGAAAAACTCAAGCAAATGCTATAAAAACAGTCAACGAAATTCTTGAAAGAATTGATCAACTTGGTGATAAAGCTGTCATTGAATACACGTTGCGCTTCGACGGTTTCTCCCCGGAACCTTTATTGATTCCAGAAAAACTCCTACAAGAATCCTGGAATAAAACACCTAAATCTCTTCAACTAGCACTACAAACCGCAAAAAAAAGGATTGAAGATTTTCATAATTTAGAAATCCCGAAAGACATATCTTTAAAAGGACATTATGGGGAAACTCTTAGCAGAAGATGGCTTCCAGTAGAAAAAGCTGGTATTTATATCCCAGGTGGACGAGCAGCATACCCAAGTACAGTTTTAATGAATGCTATCCCTGCATTAGTGGCTGGCGTCAAAGAAATATTAATGATGTCTCCAGGGAATCAAAAAGGTGAAATAAATCAAACTGTGCTTGCTGCTGCCTACATTACAGGTATCAAAAAAGTATTCCGTATTGGGGGCGCGCAAGCAATTGGAGCACTTGCCTATGGGACAGAATCAATTGCGAAAGTTGATGTAATTACTGGGCCTGGAAATCTTTACGTGACATTAGCTAAAAAATTAGTTTATGGAAAAGTTGGCATAGATTCTTTAGCTGGGCCAAGCGAAGTTTTAATTATTGCAGACAAATCAGCAAAAGTTTCTCATGTTGCTGCTGACATGCTTGCACAATCTGAGCATGACCCACTTGCTTCAGCAATCCTAATCACAACCGAAAAAAACTTAGCGGAGAAGTTACCTAACGAAATCAATAGACAACTAAAAAATCACCCTCGAGCAGAAATCTGTAAGCAATCTTTGTCTAATTGGGGAGTAATAATAATATGTAAAGACTTAGAATCTTGTCTGAAATTAAGTGATCATTTTGCACCTGAACATCTTGAGTTGCTTACAGAAAATCCTAAAGATTTAGCAAAATATATTAAAAATGCTGGTGCAATATTCATTGGTCCATGGAGTCCTGAAGCAGTAGGTGATTACTTAGCAGGCCCAAATCACACTTTACCAACATCAGGCACTGCCAGATTTAGCGGTGCCTTAGGAGTTGAAACATTTATGAAAAACACATCAATTATCGAATTTTCCGAGGATGCATTTAACATTAATAGTGATTCAGTAATTGAATTAGCCAAAAGTGAAGGATTATATAGCCATGGACAATCAATTCATATAAGGTCTGCTAATTCTGATTCATAGAATAAACACTAGCAATATCATCCTTTACTTGTCCTACTAGAACTTGATCAGTTAGATTTACAAAAAGACCATTCTCAAGAACTCCTGGGATATTATTGATTTCTCTTTCGAGATTTTCTGGGTTATCAATTCCATTCTTAAATATTACATCGAGTACTAAATTTCCTTGATCTGTAACAATAGGGCCTGCTTTATTCTTTGCCATTCTTAATTCACTTTTACCATTTAATTCTTGAATATTATTTTTAACTTGTTTCCAAGCTGAAGGTAAAACTTCCACTGGCAGTTTAAATTGAAGGTTTAATTTATCTACAATTTTGGTTGAGTCAACAACAACAATAAATCTGTTCGCAAGAGCAGCTACCAACTTTTCTTGAACATGACATGCACCTCCTCCTTTTATTAATTGAAAATTAGGGTCAACTTCATCAGCACCATCGATAGCTAAATCAATTTGCGATACTGAAGAGAGACTTTTTAAAGGTATTCCAAGTTCAGAAGCCAAAACCTCGCCTTGGAATGATGTAGTAACTCCTACAACATCATTAATTTCACCAGACCTAATTTTTCTTCCTAAAGCCTCAATCATCAAAGCTGCTGTTGATCCAGAGCCCAGTCCCAGAACCATACCGCTTTGAATTTGATCAACAGCAGCGCATGCCACTGCGTGTTTCATTTGTGTTTGAAGATCCACTATCAGTAAATTGCAATTCGTGAAACAGTAGCAAGATGACTAACCAATTCCAGGTAAAGGAGCTGGCTTTATAGAAAGTTTGATCTCTCGATTATTTCTTAACACTGCCAATTGAAAAGGGATTCCTATCTCGGCCATCTCAACCTGTTCTAAAAGTGATTGAGGGTCATCAATCTGATTGCCTTCCGCAGAGATTATGAGATCACCTCTACGTAACCCAGCTTTTTCAGCAGGGCTTTGAGGTAAAACCGATTGAACTAAAGCACCATTAGCCTCAGGCAACTCCACCAAAGCATTGGGATCCTTGTTATGCTCTTTAGCTAATCTTGGATTAAGCAAAACAAGTTGGGCTCCAATATATGGATGAATAACTTCTCCATTATCTAGCAATAATCTAGAGACTCTCGATGCAAGATTTATTGGAATTGCAAAGCCTAGTCCCGCTCCAGGACCAGATCTAACCAAAGTATTAATACCAATAACTGATCCATTTGCGTTCACCAAAGGTCCACCGGAGTTACCAGGATTAATCGCAGCATCTGTCTGAATTAAATCCAATCTTTTATCAGAAAAACCAAGACTGTTTATGTCTCTATGCAAACTACTTACAATGCCTAAAGTCACCGTACTTTCCAAACCATAAGGAGTTCCCAAAGCAATAGCCCAATCACCTACTTCTAGCGCTTCAGAATCACCCAGTGGAGCCGCCTTTAAGTCTGAAACACCAGAAATACGAACAAGAGCTAAATCTGTTATAGGGTCTGTACCTATTACCTCTCCATCAACTTCTTGACCATTTGCAAGGGTCACAGTTACTTCTGAAACTCTCTCCACAACATGTGCATTAGTGAGTATCAAACCAGATTGATCGATAAGGACACCAGAACCTTGACTTTTTTCTTTATCTGGAAATAAATCTGGTTCACCCAATAGATCCCTTAGGAGAGGATCCAATAAATTTGGATCATAAGCTTCATGTTCAACTTGTCGTTCGATATCTATCCGAACAACTGCTGGAGCAACATTCTTGACGGCCTCAGTCACAAAGCTATGCCTACTACTAAAAGAATTTTGATCAGACGCAAGGAGAGGTTGTGTTGTAAAGAGAAGACAAACAACAATTATCCCAAGGGTTAATAGATAAATAAAATCTTTAAAAAATTTCGCAAGACTTACTACCAAAGGCATTGACTTGTCACCTTTTTTTACAATAACCACAAAACCACTAATAACATAAAGAATTTCCTATAAGAGAACATTGAACCCCATATCGAGTAGAATTAAGAGGCCTGATGGTTACCTCCTTAAATGGAGGCAGCTTAAAACTGAACCTGTCGGGCATGCCCCCGTCCGACTTCAAACCTGCCTCTTGTCTAACACCATCATCACGGATTTAGAGAAAATTGCTTCTCAGACTGCCTATGATAAGGGTTTTGAAATTATTGATTTACAAGTAAATTCCCAACCCAATTCAGTGTCCATTCAAATACAAATCAGACATTGCGACAAAAATAAGGATGTATCAATTAATGATTGCGCACAATTAAATCCTCCCATTAATGAAGCAATAGAAGATTCTAAACTTATCGATCAACCATTTTTCCTGGAAATTAGTAGTACTGGCATAAGTGAATTCCTCACTGAAGACAGAGACTTCCAGACTTTTAAAGGTTTTCCAGTAGAAGTTACCTATAAAGAAGATGAACTTACTCAAAAATTACAAAATGGTTTACTCCAAGACCGATCTGAAAATGACCTTCTAATTAACCTGAAAGGAAGAATTAGTCGAATACCGCGCGACGACGTGATTAAAGTGCGACTGACTACTCCAACTGGTTAATCAATCAACCAATCAACTAGCCCAAATTATCTTCATCCCCATCATCGATGGCACTTGTTTTACTCCCAGGCCTTAATACTTTAATTGAAGACATTAGTGAGGAAAAAAAACTTCCCACTCAAGTCGTAGAAGCTGCTCTTAGAGAAGCTCTTTTAAAAGGATATGAGAGATACAGAAAAACGTTGTATTTAGGGATCAGTCAAGACCCATTCGAAGAAGATTATTTTAGTAATTTTGATGTTGGATTAGATTTAGAAGAAGAAGGTTACAGAGTTTTAGCTAGTAAAATTATTGTTGAAGATGTCCAAAGTGAAGACCATCAAATAGCCATAGCAGAAGTCATGCAAGTGGCTGATGATGCTCAAGTGGGAGACACAGTTGTACTTGATGTAACACCTGAGAAAGAAGAGTTCGGCCGGATGGCAGCTGCTACTACAAAACAAGTACTTGCTCAAAAGCTTCGCGATCAGCAAAGGAGAATGATCCAAGAAGAATTTGCAGACTTAGAAGATCCTGTTTTAACAGCACGAGTAATTAGATTTGAAAGGCAGTCGGTAATTATGGCTGTCAGTTCAGGCTTGGGCAGACCAGAAGTCGAAGCTGAGCTACCTAGAAGAGATCAACTTCCGAACGATAATTACCGTGCAAATGCAACATTTAAAGTATTTCTAAAAGAAGTAAGTGAAGTCCCTCGAAGAGGGCCACAATTGTTCGTAAGCAGAGCGAATGCAGGTTTAGTTGTTTATTTATTTGAGAATGAAGTCCCAGAAATTCAAGAAGGTTCCGTAAAAATTGTTGCAGTCGCCAGAGAAGCCAACCCACCATCAAGATCTGTAGGTCCTAGAACCAAAGTAGCCGTAGACAGTATCGAAAGAGAGGTTGATCCGGTTGGTGCCTGTATTGGTGCTAGAGGAGCTCGAATTCAACAAGTAGTTAATGAACTTCGCGGCGAAAAAATAGATGTTATTCGATGGTCAGCTGACCCCGTTCAATATATTTCCAACTCTCTAAGTCCAGCGCGAGTAGAAGTTGTCAGATTGGTAGACCCTGATGGGCAGCATGCTCATGTCTTAGTCCCTCCAGATCAATTAAGTCTTGCAATAGGTAGAGAAGGGCAAAATGTACGACTTGCAGCCAGGCTCACTGGTTGGAAAATAGATATAAAAAATTCCCAGGAATATGATCAAGAAGCAGAGGATGCTGAGGTTTCAGAATTAATCTCACAAAGAGAAGAAGAAGAAGCATTGCAACGAGAAGCCGAAGAGAGATTAGAAGCTGAACAAGCTGCTCGAGCAGAAGAAGATGCAAGGCTAAGAGAACTTTATCCACTACCAGAGGATGAGGAAGACTATCCAAATACAGATATACAAGAAGAAGATAATGAAAAAACTCTGTCTGAAGAGGAAACAGATATACAAGAAGAAGATAATGAAAAAACTCTGTCTGAAGAGGAAAACGATGTCAATACAAAACTAAATGTTGATAATTCAGATGAGATAATGGAGGAACAAGATGAGGAAGGACCCCGGTGAGTCAAGCAAGTACTGTCCTGAGACGCTGTGTTTCTTGTAGAAAAGTGCTGGATCGCCAACAACTACTTAAAGTCACAAGAGACCACCAGGAGGGCATAGTACTCCAAGGAGGAATGGGTAGATCAGCCTATATCTGTCCTAGTGAAGCATGTCTAGAAGATGCTTGGCGACGCAAACGTCTGCAAAAAGCCTTGAGATGTAATGTTGAATTCAAAGTTATAGATGCGCTCCAAAAGCAATTAAATACCTGCAATGATTCATATATTGAGGCAATATAAAAGCTATATAGATCTAAATTAGGATCACAAAACCAAGTCTTCTGACCAAGCGGAACATTTAATGACCAGCAGCAGCGGCAAAATCAGGATTTACGAATTGTCCAAGGAATTAAGCCTGGACAATAAAGATGTACTTGATGCAGCTCGTAAGTTAAATATCTCGGCCAAAAGCCATAGCAGCTCAATCAGTGATGAAGATGCTGTGCAAATCAAAACTTTAATAAGAAAAAATAATCCTTCAATTTCTTCTACAAAGTCCAAACCAGCAGCATCCAAAGAAATTCTTTCAGTTAAGAAAACCTCAATCAAACCTAAAAAAGATCTTCCATCCGCAAAGAAAAATATAAAAAAGGCAAAGCCAGAAATAACTAAAACTGCCCCATTAGCTCAGCCAATAAGACCGACTCCTGACCTAGCTGCAAAATCAAAAAAAGCTATTAACAAGTCGACTTCTGAGAAAAAAGCTAAACCCACCCTAATTTCACAAAACAACAACCAAAATAATTTACTTAATGCGCCCCCTAAGCCCAATAGGCCTTTAGCTCCCAAACCAAGACCAGAACTTAAGGCTTCCGGACCAAAACCACACAGTACAGACATAAAAAATCTCTCTAAGCCAAATAACTTTGTAAAAACTGACAAGATAGAAAAGCTCAATCCACAAAACCAAGTAAAAACAAATCAATCTACACATCAACCTGGCAATAGAAATAGTCTCAATGATCCAAGTCACAAAAATATTTCTGCTCCCAAAAGCCCCTCTAAGCCTGAATTAATAGGTAGGCCAACCAAACCACAGAGGAATGTTTCATCCCCCAGCAGACCGCAAGCCGTTCGAACAGATAACCAGACGCAACGCATAAAATTCCATCAAAAACCAAACCAAGGCACAAATCAACGAAACTCGCCTACACAGAATAGAAATAGCAATATTCCTCCCTCAGGGCAAAATCCGAATAATCGCTCAAACACCCCAACTAGGCCCTCTAGACCTCCTTTAAGAGGAAATGCCCCTGAACTAGTAGGAGCTCCTATTAGAAGAGAGAAGCCAACAAATAGAGGACCATCAAGAACACAAAATTTTGGATCTAATAGGACTGGAGCACCTAATAGACCTGAAGTGCCTAATAGAGCTGGAGCACCTAATAGACCTGGTGCTCCTAATAGAGCTGGATCACCTAATAGACCTGGTGCTCCTAATAGAGCTGGAGCACCTAATAGACCTGGTGCTCCTAATAGGCCTGGATCAGCCAATAGGTCTGGCGGGCGCCCAGGTGTCGGCATGCCTACCGGGATGAGAAAACCCGTAGCACCTAGTGAGTTAATGCAACTCCAAAAACCAAAAGGGCGCCCTGGCACTCCTCCACCCCGACGAGCGGATAGTACTCCTGGACCTAAAAGGAGAGAAGGCTCTGAGGGAGCTAAACCACCCGTTAATAGACCAACCCCCACTGCACCTAAAAAACTTGGACAAAGGCCAGGAGGTGGAGCAGCTCCAAGAAAAACTCGACCCGATTGGGACGACAGTGCAAAGCTTGAGGCTCTAAGAAATAAATCACCTCAAAAACAACGTCAAAAAGTACACATCATTGGAGAGAATGATGATGCATTAACAACTGAAACCAGTGGATTTGCAGGAGAACAGCAAGCAGTAGTTCTTTCCGCTAGCCTAGCTAGACCTTCAAAGCCCAAAACAGACAAGAAAAGTTCTGCAAAACCAGTTTCTGCTTTAAGGAAACGTAAAAAAGAAACAACTCGTCAAAGACAGCGTCGTCGGGCAATGGAATTAAGAGCAGCAAGAGAAGCCAAGCTGCAAAGGCCTGAAATGATTGTAGTTCCAGAAGATAATCTCACGGTCCAAGAACTAGCTGACATGCTGAGTCTTGAAAGCTCCGAAATTATTAAATCTTTATTTTTCAAAGGTATAACCGCAACCGTCACTCAATCATTAGATTTGCAAACCATTGAAACTGTTGCCGAAGAATTTGGAGTACCTGTTCTTCAAGACGATGTAGAGGAAGCTGCGAAGAAAACTGGGGAGATGATTGAGGAAGCAGATTTAAAATATTTGATTCGAAGACCCCCTGTCGTAACAGTTATGGGTCATGTTGACCATGGGAAAACAAGCTTACTTGATGCCATTCGTAAAGCAAGAGTTGCCTCTGGAGAAGCTGGTGGCATTACTCAACATATTGGTGCTTATCAAGTTGAAACCCAACATGATGGCAAACCTCGCAAATTAACTTTTCTGGATACCCCGGGGCATGAAGCTTTCACCGCCATGAGAGCAAGAGGCACAAGAGTCACTGATGTGGCAATTTTAGTTGTAGCAGCCGATGATGGAGTAAGACCTCAAACGCTTGAAGCAATTAGTCATGCTCGTGCAGCCGAAGTCCCTATCGTTGTAGCTATTAATAAAATTGATAAAGAAGGAGCTTCACCCGATCGTGTCAAACAAGAACTATCAGAACAAAATCTTATAGCCGAAGAATGGGGTGGAGATGTTGTTATGGTTCCTGTTAGTGCGATTAAAGGAGAAAATATAGATAAGCTTCTAGAGATGATTCTTCTTGTCACAGAAGTTGAAGACCTTCAGGCCAATCCAGAACGCTTAGCAAAAGGTACAGTTATAGAAGCTCATTTAGACAAAGCCAAAGGGCCTGTAGCAACTTTACTAATACAAAATGGAACCCTTAAAACCGGGGATATTATCGCTGCGGGAGCTGTATTAGGAAAGATTCGTGCAATGGTTGATGAAAATGGTTCAAGACTGAAACAAGGCGGACCATCTTGTCCTGTAGAAGCCCTTGGTTTTAATGAAGTCCCGACTGCTGGAGATGAATTTGAAGTATATCCAGATGAAAAAGCTGCCAGGGCAGTAGTAGGAGAACGCGCTACTGATGCTCGAGCTGCAAGACTGGCTCAGCAAATGTCTTCCAGACGTGTTTCACTTTCAGCAATATCAAACAAAGCTAATGAAGGCGATTTAAAAGAATTGAATATTATTTTGAAAGCTGATGTTCAAGGAAGTGTTGAAGCAATTCTTGGTTCTCTAGAACAATTACCAAAAGATGAAGTTCAGGTTAGAGTTTTACTTTCTGCCCCTGGCGAAATTACTGAAACTGACGTTGACCTCGCGGCAGCATCTGGAGCAGTCATAGTTGGATTTAACACTTCTATGGCTTCTGGAGCAAAACGAGCCGCGGACATAAATAGTGTTGACGTAAGAGATTATGAAGTTATTTATAAACTTTTAGAGGACATTCAACTAGCAATGGAAGGATTATTAGAACCTGAAATGGTAGAAGAATCTCTTGGAACTGCTGAAGTTAGAGCAATATTCAATATTGGCAAGAGTGCAGTAGCAGGTTGCTATATAACTAATGGCAAAATACAACGTAACTGCAAAGTTCGTGTCAAGCGAGCGGCTCAAATAGTTTTTGAAGGAGATCTGGATTCATTAAAAAGAAACAAAGATGATGTTAAAGATGTATCAACTGGTTTCGAATGCGGTATTGGTTGTGATCGGTTTGCAAACTGGAAAGAAGGTGATCTAATTGAAGCCTACAAGCTAACCACTCAACGTAGAAAATTAACAACTTAATTTATTTCTCAAAAAATAAAATTATCTGATTACTAGTTAATCTTCATCTGTCTTATCAGACCTATCCTTCCATAATAGAAATGCAAAAATCACAAACGCAGAAGTTTGAATTGCTAAGTCATTCAAACCAACAGTATCTCCTGTAATAATTCTGCTAAACATTATTAACAATCCTAAAGCTGATGATCCAAACAAAGTTATCCACAGCGTTCTTCTTAGCCCCATAAAAGGTCGTCTTGACTCATTTAAGAGTTTTTTCCTGAGATTTGAATTTATTTTAGAACCTGATTTTTTGGAATAACTCAAAGTAAACAAAGCTATTGCTTCAATGATAAGTTAATTTCGTTGCCGATGTAGCTCAGGGGTAGAGCAACTGTTTCGTAACCAGTAGGCCAGCGGTTCAATTCCGCTCATCGGCATAACTCATAAAGAATTAAAGAGAAAAAACAGAATTTTTGTTAAAGCTTTATCAATAAAATTATTACCAATCTAAACATTTCAAACGCAAAGATAAATGAACCTATTTGAAAATAAACCTCGGTTTGCGAAAGCTTTTTTTTAATATATGAAGATTTTAGAGTTGGTATTGCCTTATCAGAATTATTATCTATCAAGGCTTTAGAGCCACTGACCGAAAAAGTATTTACACTATTCTGCATGGGCTCATCCAAAATTGCAGATGAAAGATCATTAGAATTATTTACTTCCACAATCTTTACACTATTACTTTCTTGAAGAAAATTATCTTTTTCAATAAGTCCATCATTTTCAAGAAAATCATTAGTCATGAGAAGTGTCTCAGAAAGATCTTCATTCTGGTCAGAAACATTATTTAGCTTTTGATCATTAGGAGCCCATACATCTTCGGACAGTTGACCATCTGTAGAGTTAGTATTTTCCACAATGCTAATTTATATCTATCTATAATATATAATGATATTTAATTAGAATGTGATAAGACATCTGAAATCATGGTCTAATTCATGAATCAAGAAGCAAGCTATGTTTTTTTTATTCTCTGATGCTTTTCCCTATCAGAAACGCTTACTTCAAAATCGATCAGAAAGCCAATCAATACAAGCACTATTCCTATAATCTGCCAATCTGGAGAAAAGTTCAAAGTCTTAATAGCATAATTATTAACATTACGACTTTAAATGACTAATTAAAGCAATAGATTTACGATAATTTAGATTTTTTATACGCAAAAATACCTAAAAAGTCCTGGAAGGTTGACTCCCAGGACTTTTTGCAAGTAATAGAGATTGTTTAAAAAATTTATTAACTAAAATATTTAAAAGGGAAAAATATTTTATCTGGTCCAGCAAGCATGACTGAAGAAGCAATAAGTGCTGTAACAACCTGTACGCCAATAAATTGTTTTAAAAGGTAGTCGTAGGAACCTGATTCAGCATATTCAACTGTAGGCTCATTCTGAGGTAGCCCATAGTAGAAAATTTGAGAAATCTGAAAAAAGATAACTAAACCTGCCAAGGCAGCCAACGCATTAAATCCCCCAAAAGAAATTGTTGAAAAAAGAGTTGTTGAATAAATCATTTAGTAAAAGCTAGTAAAGGAATTACGCATACTGCTCATAATTACAGCATCCATTTTATGAAAAGCTCAAGGAACTAATAATCTGAAATCTATTTAGGAAGAAGACGAGGAAGAATGAAGAGTTGATATCTCTGATAAAAATTCTTGAGAAACCTTTTAAATACAATGGATTTAGGGACATCAAGTCGTCAGAACACCTGTTTTTGGGAAAGATAAACTAGTCTTTTTTAACCATTTCTTGTTAAGTGGTCTTAACGATAATGGCTCTAAGAATTCGAAACCAGAAAAAAACTAATATTAAATTGAATGAACAACAATCGCATCAATCATAAAAATTATTTATCAATTAAATTTCTTGCAAATTATTTTGCGAGATACAAGCAAGTTATAACAACTAATTGCCACCTCTTCCAGAGCCACCATTGGAATAACCACCGCCATTTCGCGACTGATTCCTTGGGAGAGCTTTAGTAACACGAATAGATCTTCCCATCCACTCGACATCTTGCAAATCATCAATTGCCTTTTGCTCCTGCGCATCATCCAACATCTCAATAAAAGCAAAACCTCTTTTCCTACCTGTCTCTCTATCTAAAGGAAGCTTGCAATTCGTAACTTCTCCATAAGCACTAAATACTCCAATAATATCCTCTCTTTCAGCATCAAAAGATAAGTTGCCTATGTAAATAGTCATGGTTGATCGGACCTCTAAAAAGTGAGCATGAATGGCCCGAAAAGGAAAGTTCTTAATGCTGAAGCCCTTAAGCTAAAGACTGCGAAGCAAGCCTTTGGAGAATTCATTCATACTTTAAGCGTTCTTCAGTCCAAAACTCAAAAGAAATTTGCTGATCTGTCCTGTAAACTGTAAAGCTACTGATTTAGATTTCTTGACTCAAGTAACTGTTGGAGAAAACGAAGGGATTGAATCTGCCCTTCGTCGCTTTAAGCGCCAAGTATCTAAGGCGGGCATTTTTGGCGAGCTTAAGCGCCTTAGACATCATGAAACTCCTGTAGAAAAATACAAAAGAAAGCTCCAACAAAGACGCAGAAGCAGAAGACGCTAAGAGTTAATTTTTCGATAAGTAAAAATCTATTCCAGACAAGGGATAGATATTTATGTAATCCTTTTAAAACATGCAAAAAGAAAGTTGCTGGGTTTGGTTTAAAGGAGGGCTCAAAGAAACAGGGATATGGAAAAGTGGATTTACATTTACAACAGATGAAAAACCAGGGGTAATAATCCAAAGCCCGACATATGTCACATGCAGAGTACCTGAATGGCGAATAAGTAAAATCGAGCCAGCAGACAAGCACATCGGGCCTGAAATACCTAGTGGGTCAACATGGAAAATAATTTAATCCTCAGTTTTAAAAAATTAGAGCATAATTTAGTTATTCAAGATCAATCCCAAAGAAAGTTGATAGAAACTTGACTAAAGAGGGGATTAAAAGAAGGACAGTTATTAATCTGACGGCATGTATTGCAGCAACAGCTGCACCTACACCAAATTCAGCTCCGACTAAACTCATTCCAAGAGTCCCACCTGGTGCGGCACCTAACAAAGCCACTAATGGGTCTATCCCCAAGAAACGAACACTTACGAACCCAACCAAGAGTCCAGTAACAACAAGGGTGACCGTAATGAGCAAGGCAGGCTTCCAAAGAGCTTGCAAATCGCCTAGTGTTTCTTTTGTAATACCAGTTCCAATTATAGTTCCAACACCAATTCCTAAAGCTGTTTTAGTACCTAAGGGCCAATGTGCAACTTCAAGCTGGCCACTAATACTTAATAATCCAGCACCTAAAATTGCACCAACCAAGGAAGCCGCCGGTATACCAGTTAAAAGCATTAAAGCTCCAAGTGCAGTACCGCCAAGGAGGTATATGCATAGTGATAGTAGCGAACTCATAAAAATTCGATCAATAAATTAAGTCTGATACCTATAGGCCTTTTTTGAAGGTTATAGATAAAAAAACTAACTAAATAAACTATAAAAATAAATATTGATCTTAATGATAATAGTCAAGAATTTATCTAAATTTTTCCAACAAATCACTAAGAAGGCAAATACTCCTCCAACTAATATTCCGTTTTCTTGAATGAAGGGTAAATTAATTGACTAATATCAAGTAACTTTTCAATACGGAGGAGAGAATACAAAAGAAGAACAATTTAACTAATTAAAAAGATTTTTGAAGAAAATTTCATACAAGATCAATTGTTCATCTTGACCCTTTAAATTTTCACCGCTCAAAACGACTGCTATAGCAAGGCAAATCAGCATCAAGGCAATTATTAGACCTTCTGGCAACAAAACGAACTAAATAATAAAGCTATCAAAAATGCCAACTAATTGTTAATGTTTAAGTCTTGTAAAGCGTAACTACAATTTTTTCGAACCAATGGGTTCCTTTATGCCAGATGAAATAGACATTTCCAAGAGTTCAGTGCTCAACGGATCTCAAGAAAAAGTCTTACTAATAAGGCTCCCTTGTAATCCCATATTCCCTATTGGCCCAATTTACCTTGCAGATCATTTACATAAATGCTTCCCATCGATCAAACAACTAATACTTGATCTAGCAGCAATACCCATTTTAGATGTCCAAAGAGTCTTAAGAACAACAATAAATGAATTCCAACCATCCTTATTAGTTTTCTCCTGGAGAGATATTCAAATTTATGCTCCTGTAGATGGCAGAGGAGGCAATCCCCTTCAAAATTCTTTTGAGGTTTTCTATGCGAAAAACCCTATAAAAAAAATCCATGGTGCCATTGGAGGGCTGCAACTTATGCGGAGTCACTATGGAGAGATTTGGCGAAATCAAAAACTGATAAGACAAGGCCTAAAACGTGCCAGAAAGTTTAACAAAAATGCGAAGGCAGTAATTGGTGGAGGAGCTGTAAGCGTCTTCTACGACCAATTAAGAAAATCATTACCTAAAGGAACTATCATTTCCTTAGGAGAAGGAGAAATCTTATTAGAAAAATTAATCAAAAAAGAATCCATAAAAGACGAAAGATGTTTCATTGTAGGTGAATCACCTAGAGAAAGACTTATCCATGAAAAACCAAACTCAATAACAAAAACAGCATGTAATTATAAATATATAAAATCAATATGGCCTCAATTAGCATGGTATTTAGATGGAGGCGACTTCTATGTAGGAGTGCAAACCAAAAGAGGCTGCCCACACAATTGTTGTTATTGTGTTTACACAGTAATTGAAGGCAAGAAAGTAAGAATTAACCCTGTCAATGAAGTAATAAAAGAAATGCGTGAACTCTATGATTTAGGAGTAAGAGGATTTTGGTTTACAGACGCGCAATTTATTCCTTCACGTGGCCATATACAAAATGCAAAAGATATTCTCAAAGCAATAATTGATGAAAATCTAAAAGATATCAAATGGGCTGCATATATTCGAGCAGATAATTTAGACGAAGAACTCGCAGAATTAATGGTTGCAACTGGAATGCGCTACTTTGAGATTGGAATTACATCTGGATCACAAGAGCTAGTTCGCAAAATGCGAATGGGTTACAACTTAAAAACAGTCCTGAAAAATTGCAAGCTACTAGCCAATGCTGGTTTCAAAGATCACGTATCTGTTAATTACTCATTTAATGTTATTGATGAAAGACCTGAAACAATTGCACAAACAGTCGCATACCATCGAGAATTAGAAAAAATCTTTGGAGTCAACAAAGTAGAGCCAGCTATCTTTTTTATTGGTCTTCAACCTCATACTCTTTTAGAAGAATATGGGTTCAAGCAAGGTCTTCTTAAAACTGGCTATAACCCTATGAGTCTGATGCCCTGGACAGCAAGAAAACTTCTCTGGAATCCAGAGCCAATGGGTAAATATTTTGGCAAAATCTGCCTAGAAGCTTTTGATACAAATCCTAACGACTTTGGTCGCACTGTTTTTACTTTACTAGAAAAAGAGTATGGGAAATCTACACTTGATGATGCTCTAAATGTTCAAACAAAAAATCGCCCAGTTCCAAACAAAGTATTACGCTGATAAACAAGTATTATTAATAATATAAAAATAGATATTAAGCCGCCTAAAGGGTTTGGGTTATCTTGTCCACCACCTATAATAAAAGAAGGAATCTTAGGAGCAAATTGTATATAACCCGAAGAAATAATAAACCAAAGACCTACCATACCTCCATGCAAGCCGATACAACCCCAAATAGAACCTCTATCCAATATTCTTCTAAAAGCAAGCAATACGCCAAAAAGAAATAATCCTAACAATAAAGGTAGCAAATTGACCAATGGAACATCAAGTCTAATATGAGCAAGGCTAAAAATAATTGCCTGAATAATAATCCCTTTACGAATACCAAAAGTATTTTTCATTTCTACAAACAACCATCCTCTAAAAATCAACTCCTCAGCAAAACCAACTCCTAAAGTTAATAAAATTGCATTAAATAACTGATTAGAGTTGATCAATGAAAATCCTTGAATCTTATTAGTAATAAATAAAATAAAAATGAGCAAAGTAACTAAACTGAAAGACCATGATAACCCTTGCAAAAAATACCTTGAAATATCTTTTATTGGATATGCATAAACTCCAACATACTTCCAAGTATGGTTAGTATGCCATCTATATTTAGACCAGCTTGGCAGATAACAAATAAATAGTATAAAAGTAAAAATTGTTCCAATAATTGACAGCATATTCTGGCTTATGTCTGAAAAAATAAAATTGATCAAATTAGAAAATATCCAGCCCAGAAAATATAAAACAGGAAATAAGATGAAAACAGGAATTATGTTTTTAATTTTCAACAAAATCGCCTCCTAAGTCCGGCAAATAGTTTATCAGCTTTCTTTCTCAATAGTGCTTGTAAGTCCCTTAGCCTTTAGAGATTCTGAGTAGAATTCTGCAGGTTCAAGGTCACAAACAATTACCAATCCCACTCCATTATTATGTGCTTCCAACATAACTTTCAATGCATCTTGTTCACTCAACTGAGGAACAACCTGTCTAAGAGCATCTACAACATAATCCATTGTGTTAACTGGATCATTATGCAATAAAACCCTATAGCGAGGGGAAGTCTTGCGAACTCGCTTAAGTTTTGGTTCAACTATCGCTGTACCACTTTCACTTAACATTGCTTGATACAAAATCATTAAAAATTACCAATGCAAAGAATCTCACTAATATGAAAATTTACCATGAAAATTGAAATTAGATTTTCGCAATTCGCTCCATTGCTAACTGCACATTTTGTCGGCTATTAAAAGCAGAGAGACGAAAATACCCCTCGCCGGAAGAACCAAAGCCACTTCCAGGCGTGCCCACAACATTTGCTTTGTTTAGCAAGAAATCAAAAAATTCCCATGAATCCATATTGTCAGGGGTTTTTATCCAAGCATATGGTGCATTAACTGCTCCAAAGACCTCAAAGCCAGCATCAGATAAAGAACTCCTTATTATTTCTGCATTCAGCATATAGAAATCAACTAAATTACTAATTTGTTTTTTCCCTTCATTTGAATAAACTGCTTCTGCTCCTCTTTGAACTATATAACTGACACCATTAAATTTTGTACTTTGCCGTCTACTCCATAAAGACCAAATATCTATTTCATTAGCATCTGAAAACCCTCGTAGGCTCTTTGGTATTACAGTAAAAGCGCACCTTGTACCAGTAAAACCCGCATTTTTTGAAAAAGAACGAAATTCAATTGCGCAATCTCTCGCCCCAGGGATTTCATAAATAGAATGTGGTATCAGATCATCTTGAATAAAAGCTTCATATGCCGCATCAAAAAGAATCAATGCTTTATTTTCTTTTGCATATTGTACCCACTTATTTAACTCCTCTTTTGTAGCAACTGCTCCAGTAGGATTATTAGGAAAGCATAGATAAATTAAATCTACAGGTTTTTGAGGAATCTCTGCCTTGAAATCATTTTCTGCTGTTATTGGAATATAAATAAGCCCTTCATATCTCCCTTGATTTTCAGCTTGACCAGTCCTCCCAGTCATTACATTGCTATCTACATATACCGGATAAACTGGATCTGTTACAGCAATTTTATTATGCAAGCCAAGAATATCTAAAATATTGCTGCTATCACATTTTGATCCATCTGAAATAAAAATCTCCTCTGGATAGACTTCACAACCTCGAGACTCATAATCATTTTTAGCAATGACCTGTCTAAGCCACTGGTAGCCTTGTTCTGGTCCATAGCCATGAAAGCCTTCTTGCGTGCCCATTTCATCAATGGCTTGCTTCATTGCCTCCCTGCATGCTGAGGGCAATGGCTCGGTGACATCACCAATTCCTAAGCGAATCAAATTTGCATCTGGGTTGTTATCACTAAAGTTCTTAACTCTTCTAGCAATTTCTGGAAATAAATAACCAGCTTTCAACTTGAGATAATTTTTGTTTATTTGAACCACGTTGACAATTCCTTTAATCTTTTCTCAATGGTAAAAATCTATACCCATCTGGTCTAGTAATCCATACGATGTCTTTATGAGATGAGAATTAACCGTGGGGAAATTAATCAAAACCGATATAAAGGCCAACAAAAATGATCTGCCTATAGATTTCAACCAGTTAATTGACAGTAGCATTTCAAAGCCTGCGAGATATATGGGGTTAGAACAAGGGGTCGAATATCATAATTGGGATAAAGCTAAAGTTAGATGGGCACTTACTTATCCTGAAATTTACGAAATAGGCGCTTCGAATTTAGGACATATAATTCTTTATTCAATTCTCAATAAAGTCCCTGGACAAATCTGCGATCGTGCTTATCTACCAGACAAAGATCTAGCCTTAAGACTTAGAGAGCAATCGCTACCATTATTTGGCGTTGAATCTAGAAGGCCTTTAATCAGCTTTGATTTAGTGGGTTTTAGTTTGAGCTATGAATTAGGGGCAACCAATATTTTAGAAATGCTAGATCTATCTGGCATCAAACTCAACGCTAGAGAGAGACAGAATATTCCATTAAATGAACCACACTCAACACCTCTAATTTTTGCCGGCGGCCCCACAGCAACAAGCAACCCAGAACCATATGCCTCTTTCTTCGATTTCTTTACTTTAGGAGACGGAGAGGAGGTCCTTCCAGAAATTGGATTAATAATTGCCCAAGGTAAAGAAAAAAACCTTTCAAGATTTTCACTCCTTAAAGAAATCTCAGAAATACCTGGAGTGTATGTTCCATCATTTTACTCTCCAAGCAAAAAGTCACCAAAAATAGAACCTATTCAGCCATATGTACCTCATCGAGTTTTAAGACGTGTTTCTTCACCAATGCCCAGTTATGGAATGGGATTAGTGCCATATGTTGAAACAGTTCATGATCGACTCACTATTGAAATCAGGAGAGGTTGCACAAAAGGTTGCCGTTTCTGTCAGCCTGGCATGCTAACTCGGCCAGCCAGAGATCTAAAGCCCAAAGAAGTCATACATGCTGTAGAAGCTGGTATGAAGCAAACAGGTTATAGCGATTTCTCTTTACTATCTTTAAGTTGTAGCGATTATTTGTCTCTACCATCCGTAGGAATAGAACTACGTAATCGTTTATCAAAAGAGAACATCTCTCTTCAACTTCCTAGCCAAAGAATAGACAGATTTGACGACAATATTGCACACATTCTTGGAGGCAATCGTAAATCAGGTCTTACATTCGCTCCAGAAGCAGGGACGCAACGATTACGTGACATTATCAACAAAGGTTTATCTGATGAAGATTTACTTAAAGGAATAAGAACAGCGATGAAAAACAATTATCGCAAAATAAAGCTATATTTCATGATTGGTTTACCTGGAGAAAGAGATGAAGATGTAATCGGAATCGCAAATACATGTAAAAACCTTCAGTCAAATTGTAGAGATTTAGGTTACTTAAATTTCAACATAACAATTAGTAATTTCACCCCTAAGCCCCATACTCCATTTCAATGGCATAGTGTTTCTCATATTGAGTTCATGAGAAAACAAAAAATACTCAAAGAAGCTTTCCGGCAAATAAAGGGTATAAAAGTGAATTACACCGATATTAGAATCTCATCAATTGAAGATTTTATTGGAAGAGGTGGACGAGAACTTAGTCCCGTCATTGAAGCAGCATGGAGATCAGGAGCCGGAATGGATGCCTGGTTTGAATCTCAAGATAAAGTTTATGGGGCTTGGAAAACCGCAATAATTGATGCAGGTCTAGAAGGGAAATATAGAAAGCTTGAGCTTGGCAATTGGAGCACACTCGAACAACTTAGCAAAGACGATTTGATCAAGTTCTGTAATCAACCTCTCCCATGGGACCACATTGATTCTGGAATTACAAAACAATGGTTAATCAATGATCTGCAAAGAGCACTTAACTTAACAACAGTGCCTGATTGCTCTTTCAATGAATGCAGTAGTTGTGGCGTATGCGGGTCTGATTTAGGTCACAACGTAGTTATTCAACCTCCGCCGATACCTGATCCATGTACAACAAGCTCTCCCCCACAGGAGAAAATTAGTCGTGTCTTAATAAAATTTTCAAAAACAAACCCTATGCACCTTATTAGTCACCTTGATTTAATGAGATTGCTAGAGAGATGTTTGAGAAAAAGTCAACTCCCAGTAAGTTATTCTGGAGGTTTTCACTCTCTCCCACGCATACGAGTTGCACTTGCTCTGCCTCTAGGAGTTGAAGCCTTAAATGAATGGCTAGATATTGATTTCTATGAAGATGTACCAGCTCAAACAATTAAAGCAGAACTAGAAAAACAATTACCTAAAGGGATCAAACTACTATCTGCAATAAATATCCCTGTAAAAAGCTCAAACTTATCTCAGAAAATCAAAGGAGCAATATGGAGCTTTGATTTAATAGCAACAGAAAGTAAATACCCGTCCGTATCGGAATGGAAAAAAGCAATCAACAAGCTTCTTCAAGCCAATGAACTTATATGGAAAGATAAAGACAAAAAAGGACGACCTAGAGAAAGAGACTTCCATGAAGCATTAATCTCACTTAAAATTAATCACATAGAAAACTTATCCTCAGACATATCCAAACCACAAAGAGTTAGATTGCAACTTCATAGTGAAATTGATGAAAGCGGGAGAAGCATTAAGCCAATTCAGGTAAAGAACTGGTTGGATAAAATTTTTGGATTAGATCTCAAGTTGAAAAGTATAAAAAGAGATGAACTACAGTTAAAGTGCTGCTAATATATTAAAAGAACCAAGGAAGATCCCTTCAGTTCTTAATTAACGTCATTTTTTGGAAGAGAGATCTAATTCTCATCAACATCCGGCACATCAATTCCCGGTAATAAGTAAATCAATTCGAGAACATGGTCTAAGTATCTCTTCCAGCAAGAGTTGTCGTTAAACGTTCGTTTCAGGCTATTTGCAGAACACTCTGCAAATAATTTTATTAAAGAGCCAACAAGGCCCACACTCATTTTTGTATATGCCTCAGCAAATTATCATCGCTGAGCAGTTGCGAATTGCAGCACTGCTCACTGATGAGCGAATAGACGAATTAATTGTCGCCCAGGGTCGCTATCAAATCGGAGATGTATTTTTAGGCACAGTTGAAAATGTTCTTCCAGGAATTGATGCGGCTTTTGTCAATATTGGAGAAAGTGAAAAGAATGGATTTATTCATGTAAGTGATTTAGGACCTTTAAGACTAAAAAAAGGAGCCGCAGCAATAACAGAATTACTAGAGCCCAGGCAAAAGGTTTTAGTACAAGTAATGAAAGAACCTACAGGATCTAAAGGTCCTAGATTATCAGGAAATTTAGTATTACCTGGTAGATACATTGCTCTTCAACCTCATGGGCAAGGGGTAAATATTTCACGCAAAATCAGTTCAGAAGGTGAAAGGAATCGACTGAGAGCTCTCGGAGTGTTAATTAAACCTTCAAGTACTGGACTAGTAATGAGAACAGAAGCTGAAGATATAAGCGAAGAAAATCTAATAAATGACTTTGAAATTTTGCTTAAACAATGGGACCTAATTCAACAAGCAGCAGAAGAATGCACACCACCACTTCTATTAAACCGGGATGAAGATTTTATACATCGAATACTCAGAGATCATAGAAGTCCAAACTTACATAAAATAGTAGTTGACAACATAGATGGTGTTGAAAGAATTAAAAAATTCTTAGGTGATGAAGATAAGATCTCTATAGAAGTGCATCATGAGCCTGATGAAATACTTGAACATTATAAGGTCAACCTTTCTATACAAAATGCTTTAAAACCAAGAGTTGATCTACCTTCTGGCGGCTATATTATTATAGAACCTACAGAAGCATTAACAGTTATTGATGTCAATTCAGGGTCATTTACACGATCCGCGAATTCAAGAGAAACTGTTCTATGGACAAACTGTGAAGCAGCAATTGAAATAGCTAGACAGTTAAAGCTACGAAATATAGGTGGAGTAATAATTATCGATTTTATCGATATGGATACGAGAAGAGATCAACTTCAACTTCTTGAACATTTCACATCTGCAATCAAGGATGACTCGGCACGGCCACAAATAGCACAACTAACAGAGCTTGGCCTTGTAGAGCTAACAAGGAAAAGACAAGGTCAGAACATTTATGAATTATTTGGAAAAACTTGTCCAACTTGTTCAGGCCAAGGTCTCATTGGGATAATCCCTGGCAAAGATCACCTAGAAGAAAGTGCAACAGAAAGTGGGTTAGTTTCTTCCAATCTAAATATTAGAAGGGACGCTTATAAGCAAACAGAAAGCAACAATAGTAAGAAAAAGAAAAATAAGAGTAAAGATGACAATATTGGTGATCAAGATGATTCCGGACTACACATTGATAATGATTCTTCTATTAACTCTGAAGGAGTTGCAGAAGAAAACAATGTGGAGAGCTTTTCAAATAAACAAGAAGCTGAATTAATCACAGTAGGAATAACCGAAGAAGAAGAAGAAATTTATAGCCTAATGGGACTTAATCCAATACTTCTAACAGAAAATATTCCACAAAATGAAAACTTGATTGTTCATATTGTAAGGCCTGGAGAAGATGAAGCAAAGGTCTTAGATGATGCAAAAAAAGCAATGATAGCGAACTCAAATAAAAAACGTAAACGGGGCAAAAATCAAGTTCGAACAAATATTAAAAGCACAGAGGAAGCCAATTTAAATAAAAATATAGAAATCCTAAATAAGTCTTCCCAAGAAAGTAACGAATCCGATGAGGAGCATCAAAATTCTAATGATGATATAACTATTATAGAACCCTTAATGACATTAAATGAGAATCAGGACAGTAACGATGAGAATGAACTATCAACACTAGAAGATAATATCGAAGACCCTAGAAGACGACGAAGAAGGTCATCAGCTTCTATATAAATTAATGATGATCAAAACAAATCATATTGCTGGAATAGACGAAGTTGGGAAAGGATCTTTATTCGGACCAGTTTTTGCAGGTGCTGTAATTCTTGATGATCTGACAGCCATTCATTTACGTAAAGAAGGTGTAAAGGACAGTAAAGAATTAACACCTAAGAAAAGGGCTTATTTAGTTCCGTTAATAAAAAAATCGTGTATTGAATGGGGCCTAGGACAAGCTTCAGCAAAAGAAATTGATAAACTAGGCATTCGCGTTGCCACTGAGAAGGCAATGCTACGTGCCATCCAAAAGTTAAAAACTACTCCTAAAAAGATTTTAGTAGATGGACATCTACCTCTTCGCATATGGCAAGGCAAGCAGGAGTCAATAATTAATGGAGAAAGTCATTTTGTATCAATTGCTGCAGCAAGTATATTGGCCAAAGAAGCCAGAGATGATCTTATAAAAAGGTTGGCAGATAAATTTCCAAATTTTGGACTAAGTTCAAATGTCGGGTATCCCACTGAGCTTCATAGGAAATCACTTAAAATGTATGGTCCAACAGATCTTCATAGGCGAAGTTTTCTTTCAAAAATAATAAGTCTAGAACAAAAATAACTTATTTTCCGTTACACCAATTCTGAAAATCCTGAACAAGTTGCTTTCCTACCCTTGCTTTAATTCCAAGCAATATTCCATTTAAAATTGATTCCCCTGTGGATTCAAGAATCTTTGGCGGTATTAAATTCAAAAGAGGAGGTCTGCTGACAGTTACCCCTAATAATGCTTCTCCTTCTAAACCATTAGGTGTCGCTTGTAAGATCGCATCAAGAGTTAAATCAAAATCATCAACCAAACCAAGTCCCTCAAGATGGCTATCTGTAACCTTCATACGAATTTGATTCTCAGTATTTTCAACAGCAATTGATACAACTGGGTTAACTTGCAATTGAAAAACTTTAAAACTAGTTACTTCATATCTAAAGCTACCTGAGCCTAAAGACTTTAATTTGTTCGGATCAAGCATTGCTCCAACAACCCTTTCCTGTTGTAAGAGATAATCAGGAAGAAGTTCAGCATTGACTTGAACGATCAGATCAAGTTTCTGTCGTGCATTAAAGGCCAGAGACATGATCAACAGCTTCAGCTGAATGATCTTATCGACATTTGCCCCCTTTTTTCTAATGCCCACACAAGTTGCCTATCTTGGGCCAAAAGGAACATACGCTGAAAAAGCAGCCTTTGCGCTAGCCAAGCTTGAAAAGATTGAGGAACCTTCTTTTTTTCCCTGTCATGGACTTCGTTCTGTTGTCGAACACTTAGCCAATGATCTGAGTGAAGCTGCTGTAGTACCAATTGAGAATTCCGTAGAAGGTGGTGTTACAACAACTTTAGATGCGCTATGGAGACACAAAAATTTATTTATACAAAGAGCTCTGGTTATTCCTATACGCCATGCACTTTTAAGTAATGGTTCCTTTGATGGAATCTCGGAAGTTTTATCTCACCCTCAGGCCTTGGCTCAATGCAGTGGATGGCTCAATGACCATCTGCCAAACGCAATACAACTTCCAACAAATTCAACAGCTGAGGCAATGCGCATGGTCAAAGGGAGTCAATTTCGTGCAGCCATAGGTGATTTAGATGCCGGCAACAATCAGGACCTTTCTATACTTAAATATCCAATTAACGATATATCAGGCAACTGCACACGTTTCATACTTTTGAAAAAAGAAAACATCAACCAAAATGGTAACAAAGCAAGCTTTGCATTTTCTCTTAAATCAAATAGCCCTGGTTCGTTATTGAAAGCACTTAATTGCATTGCAGAGCTTGGTCTAAATATGAGCAGAATTGAATCCCGCCCTTCAAAAAGAGAACTTGGAGAGTATGTCTTTTTTGTTGATCTAGATTTCCCAAATGGATTAGATATCCAACAAGAGAAAATCTTAAAGTTATTAGACCCTTTTTGTGATCATATAACTCACTTTGGATGTTATTCCAATAGTGAAATTATATAATTAACCTCTAGATTTGAATACGCCAAAATTCATTAAACCTGTACCAAAGGCCCATCGCATCATTAATATTGTTGGGATTTCTCTTATAGCTTTAAAAAACGCTTTATAGCCTAATCTCAAAATCAATCCTGGCCTCCTAAAACCTTCATAAATTGATTCATTCCAAGATCTAATTGTTTTTAAAGTCCAATCTTCAGTTTCAACAGAACCACCACAGAACCTACTTTTTAATAGGTTCTTTTTAAAACTTTTAATGCTTGAAAATTCTGGATGAGTCCATTGGGTAAGCAATTGGTGCATAATGATTTTCTCTAATCTATTCATTTCCCCATCTTCAGGATCTCTGCGATTCCAATCAGCTACAGCTAATACGCCCCCAGGTCTTAACACTCTCAACATTTCATCAGCATATCTTTGTTTATCAAACATATGTGGTCCTGCTTCTACACTCCATACTCCATCAAAACTTCCTTTTTCAAAATTCAAATCAAGAGCATCCATTACCAAGAATTCACAATTCAATCCTTTAGGAGTTAATTCAATAGCCCTACGAATTTGCTCTGAACTTATTGATACTCCTACAACATCAAATCCATAATCTTTAGCCAGAATTCTAGAGCTTCCTCCAATACCACAACCTATATCAATAATTCTCGATCCTTTAGGCAAATTGTTTAAACCACTCCATACAACTAATTGATGGACAAAATCAATTTTTGCTTGTTTAAAATCCTTTTTTATATTCTTATATTGATAGTAACCAAGATGAATATGTTCTCCCCAAAGGTTTTCTAACAATCTATCATTAGTCCAAGAATCATAAGATGAAGCTACAGTTTTACTAGATATATACTTCCTTCCTAGAGAAAAAAAATACATCCCCGCTATAGAGATTAGAGCAAAAAAAACAATAAAAATATTCATAAAGTTATTCACTAGTTATTCGTTTGATCAGCATTAGAAAAAGTATCTTTCAATGCAGTTCTAGCAGCTAATTGACGTCTAGTATGATTAAGAAGCTCATATTCTCTTTCCAATCGTTGAGAAGTATTCTGTAATTCAAGTAAATACTGCTGTTCATCTGCAACAGGTCCTCCAAGATGTGATGCAATCCAAAACGATAACTCTCTAGGCATTTCAGGTAGCTCATCAGGCAACTTAGTTTCAGAATCCATTAATTTTCCAGTAAGAGAAACAACATCTTTTAATGCAACAAAAACGGATTTTTTAATCTCATCTAATTGAACTTGATCAACAATTGGCTCATCATCAATCCAGCTCACCAAAGCATTCAGAAAAGGTGTCTCTCTAATAACCTCAAGGACCCGAAATCTTTGCTGACCAATAGTAACGATATTACTTCTTCCATCTTCAGAAGTTTGATGCTTAATTATTTGTGCACAGCAGCCAACATCTGCCATTTTATTTTTCACCGGATCCCATCTGATTACACCAAACCTACTATCAGTCTCTAGGACCGATTTAAGCATTAGTCTGTAGCGAGACTCAAAAATATGAAGAGGAAGAAATTCTTGAGGAAAGAGAACAACTTCGGGAAGAGGGAATAATGGTAACTCCCTAACAGAAAGTTCACTCAAAAGATCATTCCAAAGAACCTTATCCTAGATAAAGTATCTCTAAATTGGAGAGTAATATATCAGAGTTTAACTTCTATATCTACTCCGCTTGGCAGATCCAATTTCATAAGGGCATCAATAGTTTTAGCAGAAGGGCTATAAATATCGATAATTCTTCTATGAGTTCTGGTTTCAAAATGCTCACGTGAATCCTTGTCAACGTGGGGAGAACGAAGAACACAATAAATCTTTCTTTTAGTTGGCAACGGTATTGGTCCTATTGCTGATGCAGCAGTTGTATCAGCAGTTTCAATAATTTTTTCACAAGAGAGGTCCAACATACGTCTATCAAAAGCCTTAAGACGGATCCGAATTTTTTGCTGAGCTATTGCAGTTGACATGAAAATTTCCTAATAGAAATCTCTAAACGAGATAAAAAGTTTTCTAGTTTCTTAGAGAGTATAGGTCCATCTCTCTATTGATAATGTAATAGATGACTTGAACTTAAGCCAAGCCATCTATTAAGAAAATCACTCAAGTATCTTTGAGACTACTCCTGCTCCAATAGTTCTTCCTCCTTCTCTAATAGCAAATCTCATGCCTTGCTCTATAGCTACAGGGCAAATCAATTCACCTGTCATCTTGATTCGATCTCCTGGCATAACCATTTCAACATTGCTTCCATCATCAGAAGTGAAAGCTGTGATTTGACCGGTAACATCAGTAGTACGAATATAAAACTGAGGGCGATAACCTGCAAAGAAAGGGGTGTGGCGTCCACCTTCCTCTTTCTTTAATACATAAACTTCACCTTCAAATTTTGTATGTGGCGTTATAGAACCTTTTTTAACTAAAACCATCCCTCTTTCAATATCTTCTTTCTGAATACCGCGTAAAAGAAGGCCAACATTATCACCAGCCATACCCTCATCTAACAACTTACGGAACATTTCTACTCCAGTAACAGTAGTCATTCTTGTATCTTTAATTCCAACAATTTCAACTTCCTCTCCAACAGTAACTTTTCCACGCTCTATACGCCCAGTTGCCACCGTTCCACGTCCTGTAATTGAAAATACATCTTCTATAGCCATCAAAAATGGTTTATCAACTTCTCTTTCTGGCTCAGGGATGGAAGCATCAACTGATGACATTAATTCATCAATTTTAGCTTCCCAATCAGCATCACCTTCTATAGCCTTCAAACCTGAGACTTGAACTACAGGAATATCATCACCCGGAAAATCATAACTAGTAAGAAGTTCCCGAATTTCCATTTCAACCAATTCAATCATTTCTTCATCATCAACCATGTCGCATTTATTAAGGGCAACAACTAAAGCTGGAACTCCAACTTGCTTAGCAAGCAGAATATGTTCTTTTGTCTGAGCCATTGCACCATCAGTAGCAGCAACTACAAGAATGGCACCATCCATTTGGGCGGCTCCTGTAATCATATTTTTAACGTAATCTGCGTGACCAGGGCAATCAACATGAGCATAGTGACGTCCATCTGTCTCATACTCAACATGAGCTGTGTTGATCGTGATACCGCGTTCGCGCTCTTCAGGCGCACCGTCAATATCAGCATAGTCTTGCTCTGTTGCTTGTCCCTTCTTAGCTAAGACTTTTGTAATCGCAGCTGTCAGGGTTGTCTTTCCATGGTCAACGTGACCAATAGTGCCAATGTTGACGTGAGGTTTGTTCCTCTCAAACTTCTCGCGAGCCATTTGTTTAAAGAATCGGGGGTTAGTTAGTGAATTTTAGAGATCAGGAATTGCCCTGATTCTTGGAGATAATTGCTTCAGCAACATTACGAGGAACTTCCTCATAGTTGCTGAACTCCATTGAGAAAATACCCCGACCTTGAGTCATTGATCGGAGCTGAGTTGCATAGCCAAACATTTCGGCTAAAGGCACTTTTGCCTGAACTTTTGATTGACCATCATCGATGGACTGACCTTCGACCTGTCCTCGTCGAGAAGACAGGTCTCCGATAATAGATCCTAGGAAATCCTCAGGAACTTCTACCTCAACCTTCATCATAGGCTCTAGAAGAACAGGATTGCACTTCTTAATGCCATCTTTGAAAGCCATTGAGCCAGCAATTTTGAAGGCCATTTCAGATGAGTCAACATCGTGATAAGAGCCATCAACCAAAGTAACTTTGACATCTATTAAAGGATAACCAGCAATAACACCAGACTCACAAGTTTCCTTCATACCTGATTCAGCAGGCTTGATATATTCCTTAGGAACTGAACCTCCTACTATTTTATTAATAAATTCAAAGCCTGAACCGGGTTCACCTGGCTCGACTTCAATAATAACGTGCCCATATTGTCCTTTACCTCCTGTCTGTCTAGCAAATTTGCCTTCTCCAGATGAGCTTGCTCTTATTGTTTCTCTATAAGAAACTTGTGGTGCTCCAATATTTGCTTCAACTTTAAATTCCCTCAACATTCTATCTACAAGGATCTCAAGGTGTAACTCACCCATTCCTGCGATAACTGTTTGGTTGGTTTCCTGATCAGTACTGACTCTGAAAGTTGGATCTTCCTCTGCAAGTGAAGTTAACGCTTTGCCAAGTTTTTCCATATCACTTTTCGTCTTAGGCTCCACTGCAACAGAGATAACTGGCTCTGGTATATAAAGAGTTTCTAGTACTATAGCGTCATCTGAAGCACATAAAGTATCTCCTGTAGTTGTATTTTTTAACCCTAAAACTGCACCTAAGTCTCCAGCTCTAAGTTCATCAACCTCCTCCCTATCATCAGCTTTTAAAACAATTAAACGTGAGATCCGTTCTTTTGCATCTTTTGTAGAATTCAACACATAACTACCTTTCTCTAAAACACCCGAATACATCCTTACAAAAGTCAATTTCCCATAAGGGTCAGCCATCACTTTGAAAGCTAATGCACTAAAAGGTGCACTATCATCGGATGGTCTTAAAGCTTCTTTGCCATTCGGAAGCAATCCTTGAATAGGCGGAACATCAACAGGTGCAGGTAAATAATCAACTACAGCATCAAGTAATAATTGAACTCCTTTATTTTTAAAAGCAGATCCACATAACATCGGCACCAATCCATGTTTAAGAACTCCTTCCCTAATTCCTGCTTTTAACTGCTCCTCATTCAACTCTCCTGTTTCAAGAAAAACCTCTATCAATTCCTCATCCGTTTCAGCAATAGATTCCATTAATTTTGAGCGCCAATCTGCAGCCAAATCAACCATATCTGAAGGAATTTCAGTTTCCTCAATATCTTTTCCAAGATCATCTTTATAGATATAAGCCTTGTTTCCAACAAGATCAACAATTCCTTTTAAATCATTTTCAGCACCTATAGGCAACTGAATAGGGACAGCATTGGCTTTTAACCTATCTTTAATCTGACCATGAACTTTAAGAAAGTCAGCACCAGTTCGATCCATTTTATTGACAAAAACCATTCTTGGAACCGAGTACCTATCTGCTTGTCGCCAAACAGTTTCAGATTGTGGTTGGACGCCTCCAACTGCACAGAAGACAGCAATAACACCATCCAATACTCGCATTGATCGTTCAACTTCAATCGTGAAATCAACGTGACCAGGAGTATCAATAATGTTAATACGATGATCTTCCCAAGTAGTTGAAATGGCTGCTGCAGTAATGGTGATGCCTCGCTCCCTCTCTTGGGCCATCCAATCAGTCACAGCGGCTCCATCATGGACTTCGCCCATCTTGTGGACCACTCCCGAGTAAAAGAGAATCCTTTCAGTGCATGTTGTTTTACCAGCGTCAATATGGGCAGCGATCCCGATATTTCTGACGCGATCCAGGGGAAAGGCGCGTGCCACAGAAAAATTCTCCGACTAAAGGGCTAAAAATGAGGTTGAAACTCTACAGGGCGACAGGCTCAAAAGCGAATTTTTTGATGTTTAAATTGAAATTTTGACTAAATTCAATAGCGATAGTGAGCAAATGCTTTATTTGCTTCAGCCATTTTATGAGTCTCTTCACGCTTTCGAACAGCATTTCCAGCTTCATTAGCAGCGTCCATAAGTTCACCAGCAAGTTTATGAGACATACTCTTACCATTTCTTGCGCGAGAAAAATTCACTAGCCACCTAAGGGCCATAGCCGTCCCTCTTTCCTGACGAACTTCCATAGGAACTTGATACGTAGCACCCCCAACTCTTCTTGCCCTTACTTCTACTAGAGGCGTGACATTTTTTACTGCAGTTTCAAATAATTCCACTGGATCAGAGCCTGTACGCTCGTTTATCAACCCAAAAGCCTTAGAAAGAATCCTTTGAGCAGTTGATTTTTTACCATGTTTCATTAATCGATGAACCATCATGCTGGCTAATCGATTATTAAATTCCGGATCTGGCAAAACCGGTCTCTTTTCGGCTGCGTTTCTTCTTGACATATAAAAAATTGATAGAGGTTTAAAAATAAAAGTGATTCACATAAAATTAGATATGTGACAAAACGTTTTGGCTATTCCTTCGGAGATTTTGCACCATACTTTGATCTAGCTTGCTTTCGATCTTTAACTCCAGCTGTGTCTAGAGTTCCTCTAATTATGTGATATCTCACACCAGGCAAATCTTTAACTCTGCCTCCACGTAGCAAGACAACAGAATGTTCCTGCAGGTTATGACCAATGCCTGGGATATAAGCGGTAACCTCAAAACCCGAGGTCAATCTTACCCTGGCGACTTTACGAAGCGCTGAATTTGGCTTTTTAGGCGTGGAGGTATATACCCGAGTACAAACCCCTCTACGCTCCGGGCAAGCCCTTAGTGCAGGAGACTTAGTCTTCCTAGTGAGAGTGGAACGACCTGTTCTTATCAGCTGCTGAATAGTTGGCATCGAAAATTAATTAAGTTGGTCTACTAATGACCATATTCATCAATATCCTAGATTACTAGTTCATACACCCAATTGGAAAAATCAAAAATCTAATAAACAATTTTTACGACTTTGTTATAAGGAAGCAAGCATCCCCCAAAGAAATCAAAATGTAATCAAAAATTGATCAACCATTCAAAAAAGCTCTGAAAGTAAAATAATCAAAATAAAAATTTCATTTAAACTATTACCGTGATGAATTCATCACTGAATTGGTTGACTAGAATATATTTGGGTTTGTTAAATAAAACTGGGCCAAGTCTAAATCAGCCCTTATTCACCTCTTCCATATTTTGGTAAAAGCCAAAGCGCATTGAAATAGTACGGTAAAGATCATGAAACAAGTCATTGATACGTCTAATTGGCCTTACTGCGATAGCAGTAGCCCACATTCCATCTCAGGAGAAAGAGATGCTTGTGGAGTAGGTTTTTTGGCGAATATCAATGGATCAAAAAATAATTGGGTCTTAAAACAAGCATTGCGAGGCCTCAGTTGCATGGAGCACAGAGGTGGATGTGGAGGTGATAGTAATTCGGGAGATGGTGCAGGAATACTTTGTGAAATCCCCTGGGATTACTTAAAGAGCGTTTGGGATGAAGCCAATAAGCCCAATACCAATCAGATGGGTCTAGGCATGATCTTTATGCCGAAAGATGCTGAAATGAGAAATAAGGCAAAAAGCTTCTGCGAAGAAGAAGCTAAAGCACTTGGCTTAAACTCATTAGGTTGGCGTAAAGTCCCTGTCAATGAAGCAGTTCTAGGACCGTTAGCAAAAGCCAATGCACCGTTTATAAACCAATGGCTTGTTGAAGGAAACTTACAATCGCTACAACTTGATGCATTGCTATTTCGACTAAGAAGAAGAATTGGGAAAAGAGCAAAAGCAGAGTGGGGAGCAAAAGCGTTAAATCTATATATTTGCTCTCTAAGTAGTAAAACAGTTGTTTATAAAGGAATGGTCAGATCAGAGGTATTAGGACCTTTTTATAAAGACCTCGAAGATCCAAAATTTGAGGTTTCCTTTGCTGTCTATCACAGACGATTCAGCACAAATACTCTTCCACGTTGGCCATTAGCACAGCCTATGAGATTACTAGGCCATAATGGAGAAATTAATACTCTTTTAGGGAACTTAAATTGGGCAAGAGCAACGGAAATAGATATAGATTCTGTTTGGGGAAAAAGTTCTAATGATATTAAACCAATAATAAATGATTCTTTTAGTGATTCAGCAAATCTAGATGCAACTTTAGAACTATTAGTAAGAAGTGGAAGGCCTATTACTGATAGTCTTTTAACACTTGTTCCAGAAGCTTTCAGAGATCAGCCTGAACTAACAAACAAGCCTGAAATTTCTGCATTTTATGAATATTCAGCAGGAACTCAAGAGCCATGGGATGGTCCCGCTCTATTAGTTTTTACTGATGGTCGAAATATTGGTGCAACTCTTGATAGAAATGGATTAAGACCTGCAAGATACTGCTTAACCCACGATGGCTATGTAATTATGGGTTCCGAAGCTGGAGTAGTGGAACTTAATGATGATCAAATTTTAGAAAAAGGTCGACTTGGACCAGGGCAAATGTTAGCGGTAGATCTTGAAAATAAACGGATTTTACGGAATTGGGATGTAAAGAAAGAAGTTTCAAATAGATATCCTTACCTGAAATGGATAAAAGAGAATAGAATCAATCATGAACAGCAAAGTTGGGAAAATAAATGTAAAGTAGGAAAACTAGAACTTCTTCAAAAACAAACAGCTTTTGGTTTCACGGCTGAAGATTTTGACTATATAATCAATGCAATGGCAAGCGGCGCGAAAGAACCTACTTATTGCATGGGAGATGATATTCCACTTGCAATACTTTCATCCAAGCCACATCTTCTTTATGATTACTTCAAGCAAAGATTTGCACAAGTCACCAACCCACCAATAGACCCCTTAAGGGAAAAGCTTGTTACAAGTCTAGAAATGACATTAGGCACTAGGCATGCACCACTAAAGCCAAGCCCTAATGCAGCCAAGGTTATACATATAGATTCACCAATTCTAAACGAATCTGATCTTATATCATTAACAAAACTGGGGCTTAAAGCTAAAACATTATCTACATTAATATCAATAGAAGATGATCAAAATAGCCTAGAAAAAGGTTTGAAGAATCTTTGTGTAAAAACAGAGTCATATGTCAAAGAAGGCATAGAGATATTAATCTTGTCAGATAGAGGTCTAAATAAGCAAAAAACATATATACCTCCCTTACTTGCAGTTGGAGCAATCCATCATCACCTTTTAAAGAAAGATCTAAGACTTAAAACTTCAATCATAATTGATACGGCACAATGCTGGAGCACCCATCATGTTGCATGTTTAATTGGGTATGGTGTCAGTGCAATATGCCCCTGGATGGCCTGGGAAACGACACGCCATTGGTGGGAATCTTCCAAAACACAAAAACTTATTGAAAGTGGAAAGTTAGAGAACCTTACTATTGAACAAGCACAAGCCAATTTAAAAAAGGCACTGGAAGATGGACTAAGAAAAATCTTATCCAAAATTGGTATTTCTGTTTTAGCTAGCTATCACGGAGCCCAAATCTTTGAAGCAATAGGTATAGGAGCAGATTTAATTAATCTTGCATTCAGAGGAACAACAAGCCGTATTGCGGGTCTAAGTCTGAAGGAATTAGCGATAGAAACTCTTGCTTTTCATGCCAAAGCCTACCCAGAACTTGATAGAAACAAACTTGAATTCTTAGGTTTCGTTCAATATCGAGCTAGTGGTGAATTTCATTTAAATAATCCAGAAATGTCCAAAGTGCTTCATGCGGCTGTTAAATCAGGGCCAGGATATGATCACTTCAATACTTATCAACAACTACTAGAAAATCGACCTGTTACTGCATTAAGAGATTTACTTTCTTTAAAAAAAGCCCAAACACCATTACCAATTGAATCAATTGAAAGTGTAGAAAGCATTTGCCAAAGATTCTGTACCGGTGGGATGAGCCTTGGAGCACTCTCAAGAGAGGCTCATGAAGTATTAGCAATAGCAATGAATAGAATAGGTGGGAAAAGTAATAGTGGAGAGGGAGGGGAAGATCCTGCCCGATTCAAAATTCTTGAAGATGTTGATGAAAGTCATAGATCAGCAACATTGCCCAATATCAAAGGCCTCATTAATGGTGATACAGCTTGCTCGGCTATTAAGCAAATCGCATCAGGGCGTTTTGGAGTAACACCTGAATACCTTATTAGTGGCAAACAATTAGAAATAAAAGTTGCTCAGGGAGCAAAGCCTGGAGAAGGGGGACAACTCCCTGGGCAAAAAGTTGATCCTTATATAGCCAAATTGAGAAATAGCAAACCTGGCGTAGCCCTAATTTCACCACCACCTCATCATGATATCTACTCAATTGAAGATTTAGCTCAACTCATTCATGACTTACACCAAATTCATCCAACTGCAAAAGTTAGCGTCAAATTAGTCGCAGAAATTGGTATTGGGACTATTGCTGGAGGAGTTGCAAAAGCAAATGCTGACGTCATTCAAATATCCGGCCACGATGGAGGCACAGGTGCTTCTCCTCTTAGCTCAATCAAGCATGCAGGATTACCATGGGAACTGGGACTAACTGAGGTTCATAAATCCCTTCTTGACAATGGTCTGCGAGATAGAGTTTTACTAAGGGCAGATGGAGGATTAAAAACTGGGTGGGATGTTGTTATAGCAGCATTACTTGGCGCAGAAGAATTTGGATTTGGAACTGTCGCAATGATTGCCGAAGGCTGCATTATGGCAAGAATATGTCACACCAATAAATGCCCCGTAGGAGTTGCCACTCAGCAAGAAGGATTAAGGAAAAGATTCCCTGGACTTCCTGAACATGTAGTGAATTTCTTCCTTTTTGTTGCAGAAGAAATCCGTCAACTGATGAGTATCTTAGGAGTCAGAACTATTGAAGAGTTAATAGGAAGAAATGATCTACTTATGCCTAGGGAAATTCAACTTACTAAAACTCAGAAAGTTGACTTATCTAGTCTCATGCAAACGATACAAAAACCAAAAGATCGTTCTTGGTTAATACACAAAAAGGATGCTCATAGTAATGGAGAAGTTTTAGAGGATAATCTTATAACAGATCAAGAAATAAACAATGCAATAAAAAATCAAGGTGACACTTCTAAAGTTATAAAAATCAAAAATACTGACCGTAGTGTTTGTGCTCGCATATCAGGAGTAATAGCAAAAAGATATGGAAATCTTGGGTTTAAAGGAAACATAAATCTCAAATTTCATGGCTCAGCAGGACAAAGTTTTGGATGTTTCAACCTTAAAGGTATGAATATAATATTAATAGGAGAGGCTAATGATTATGTTGGCAAAGGAATGAATGGGGGTAATATTGCAATTATGCCATCTATAATTAATGAAGATTCTTCTGATCAGGTAATACTTGGAAATACTTGTCTATACGGTGCAACTGGTGGAAATTTATATGCTCTAGGAAGAGCTGGAGAACGTTTTGCTGTTAGGAATAGCGGAGCAGAGACTGTTATCGAAGGAGCAGGTGATCATTGCTGTGAATATATGACAGGAGGGATTGTAGTGGTACTAGGATCCACTGGAAGAAATATTGGTGCTGGGATGACTGGAGGGATAGCATTCTTTATGGATGAAAATAATCAGCTGAATCAAAGAGTGAATAAAGAAATTGTTCAAGTTTTCCCTATAAGTAATTCATGTCAAGAAATAATTCTAAAAACTCAAATTGAGAACCATCTAAAACAAACACATAGCATAAAGGCGAAAAAAATTCTAACAAATTGGAAAGAGTCTAAAACCTTATTTAAAATAGTTGCTCCCCCTAGTGAAAAGTTAAAGCTAGGTCTTGAAGATGTTTTAGTAAAGACATTTTCATAAAATGGCTTGGTTTATTAAAACCGAAAAATTCAAACAAGAAACAAAAAGTTTATCTTTTCAAGAAAAAGACTATTTTCTTCAACAACACAAAGATTGGATTAAATTAAAAAGATCTTTAGGAATAGAAATTTTTAGTGGTTACCTAATCAATCAAAACAAACTACCTGGTGGTGGCGGATTGTTAATTCTCAAATCAAAATCCTATCAAGAAGCAAGGAAAATAATACTTAAAGACCCTATGATTGCAAATAATTTGGTTAATTGGGAATTACATGAAGTCATCTCCGTAGACAAAGATTTATCTGAATTATCTTAATTTATCTTGGATATTCGATCATTAATCTTTTAACCTCACCAGCATGGTAACTGCTTCTCGTGAGAGGGGAACTGATTATCTGTAAAAAATCATGTTCCTCCTCACCTTTTAAACGATATTCATCAAATTGCTTTGGTTTCACAAACCTTGAGACAGGAAGGTGCCCCTCTCCTGGACAAAGGTATTGACCAATAGTAACTATATCTACTTTATTTAAATTAAGATCATTAAGAACATTTAATACCTCATCATCTTTTTCACCTAATCCAACCATTAAACCTGATTTTGTATATACTTTTGGCCAGCCTTGTTTAACTCTTCTCAACAATTCAAGAGATCTACTATAAACAGCTTGAGGTCTAACTCTTGAATATAATCTTGGAACAGTCTCAATATTATGATTTAACACATTTGGCTTTGCATCTAATACTAATTTTAAGGCTTCCCAATTGCCACAAAAATCTGGTATCAATATTTCAATAGATGTAAGTGGAGATTTTTCTTGCACTGCTTGTATGCACTGCACAAACTGAAAAGCTCCACCATCTTCAAGATCATCTCTATTTACAGAAGTTATAACCACATGACTCAAACCCATACGAAATACTGCTTCTGCTAGACGTACTGGTTCCGAAGGGTCTAATGGTCGCTTAGAGGAGTCAAAACCAATATCGCAATAAGGGCACTTTCGCGTGCATGCAGGACCCATGATTAAAAAAGTCGCTGTTCCAGCAGC
>QCKO01000011.1 GCA_003215315.1 Prochlorococcus sp. AG-409-P19
AATCAGGTTCAAACTATGATGAATCTGACTGAAGATGGAACAAAAAAAGAAGATAGTGAAGATTTCAATTCTCATCAGCGTCGCTTGATTCGGATTGGAAGACGGGCTAAGGAAAGAATGATGAAGGCGAATCTTCGCTTAGTTGTAAGCGTGGCAAAGAAATATCAAGGAAAAGGTTTAGAACTTCTCGATTTGGTTCAAGAAGGATCTCTTGGCTTAGAAAGAGCAGTAGAAAAGTTTGACCCTACTCGAGGATACAAATTCTCTACCTATGCGTTTTGGTGGATTAGGCAAAGTATGACAAGAGCAATTGCGTGTCAATCCAGAACAATTCGATTGCCAGTTCATTTGAGTGAACGCTTGGCAACAATAAGGAAGATTAGCCTTGATTTGGCTCATAAGCTTGGAGCAATGCCTAGCAGAATTGAAATCGCGGAGGCAATGGAAATAGAAGTTGAAGAACTTGATTCAATTCTTCGTCAAGCTTTAACAACTAGCAGTCTTGATGCACCTGTTAATGGAGATGAAGGGAGAAGTTTCTTAGGTGATTTAATCGCAGATGGCTCTGAGGACGAGCCTTTGGATAAGGTTGAGCAAAGAATCCATCAAGAGCAACTTGGGCGCTGGCTAAGTCATTTAAGTGAACAAGAACAGCATGTTATAAGACTTCGCTTCGGCTTAGAAGGAAATGAAAGGCATACACTTGCTGAAATTGGAAGATTGCTCCAAGTATCAAGAGAACGAGTTAGGCAAGTGGAATTGAAAGCCCTTAGAAAGCTGAGAAACTTAACACGAAAACTTCCTAGTGGAATTTAGATTTTCAAGAAAAATTTAATCTTCCGCCCATATATATCTAGTTAATTCCTTGGGATCAGGATCAGGTGCACTTAAGGCAAATTCAACAGATTCATTAACTATTGAATCGATTTCTTTTTCTATATCTCTTAATTCTTGTGATGTAGCAATTCCTTGATCAGTTATGTCTTGTTCAAGCTTCTTTATAGGGTCTCTACTTGCCCAAAAACTTTTTTCTTCTTCAGACCTAAGTTCATCCGGATCAGCTAGTGAATGACCTCTAAATCGATAAGTTAAGCATTCGATCAGAGTTGGCCCTTCCCCTGCCCTTGCTCTCTTTACGGCCCTTTCTGCAGCTTCTCTGACTGATAAGACATCCATTCCGTCAACTTCTTCGCCATGCATTCCAAATGCATCAGCTTTTCTCCATATCTCTGTTTCACTAGTTGCTCTGTCATGAGCCATTCCTATGGCCCATTTATTGTTTTCTACTACAAAAATTATTGGTAATTTCCATAATTGAGCCATATTCAAGCATTCATAAAATTGTCCAATGTTGCATGTCCCATCTCCAAAAAAGGCTGCTGTTACTGAATCACTTGCATTATCATTTAGGGCTTCTTTTTTATATTTGCTGCTGAAAGCAGCGCCTAATGCAACTGGTATCCCTTCTCCAATAAAGGCATAACCACCCAATAGGTGATGTTCTTTCGAGAAAAGATGCATTGATCCACCACGACCTTTACTACAACCTGTCTCTTTCCCAAAAAGTTCGCTCATCACTTCTCGAGCAGGTACTCCAGCACTTAAAGCGTGAACATGGTCTCTATAGGTGCTACAAAACCAATCATGCTTTTGCTGCATCGCACCTATGACACCTGAACTGACTGCTTCTTGACCGTTATAGAGGTGGACAAACCCAAACATTTTGCCCCTGTAGTACATCTCTGCGCATTTATCTTCAAACCTTCTTCCAAGAGTCATATCTTTGAAAAGTTTTAAACCAATTTCACGGCTTATTTTATGGTCTTTTTTGTGTGCAAGGTTGCGCAGTCTTCCTGCATGATCCCCTTCTGCAGTTAGGCCTTTTGGGGTTTGCCCTTGGGTCTTTGAGATGACTTCGCTCATGTCTTGACTTATCAATCCTTCTAAGACTTTACGCCTATATGGATGCAAAATGGGCAAAACCCCTTACGATGCCTAGAGCTTTTTCATATGGGGTAGTAGGAATTGGAACTACCTATTGATCACTTTCGCTTGTTAGGAATTACTCCTGCTGCAGGGGCAGAGGAGGTCTTAAGAGCATTTCAGTTGAGGTTAGATCGGACACCTGCTGACGGCTTTACTAATGAAGTTCTTGCTCAGCGATCTGAACTTCTTAGATTATCCGCAGACCTTTTGTCGGATTCTTCACAACGCAAATCCTATGAAGTTGCTCTTTTGGAGGGTGCTTCTGGTCTTGACTTGTCCGCAAACCGAGAGGTCGCGGGTTTGTTACTTCTATGGGAATCTAAGGCCTCTTATCAAGCCTTTAAGCTTGCCCGTAGGGCATTGCAGCCTCCACAGGCTCCTGCTCTTGGTAGCGGGAGAGAATCTGATCTGACTCTGATTGCTGCTTTGTCTTGTAGAGACGCGGCTTTTGAAGAGCAATCAAATAGGCGATATGCCTCTGCGGCTGATCTTCTTCAAGAGGGTATTCAACTCCTTCAGCGAATGGGAAAGTTACCTGAAGAAAGAAAAACCTTAGAGGAAGATTTGGAAGCTTTGCTCCCTTATCGAATACTTGATTTATTGAGTAGAGACCTTGGCGATGAGCAATCTCATCAAGACGGATTGAGATTGCTTGATAACTTTGTTCTTAAAAGGGGAGGACTAGAGGGGAGAAAATCATCGGATCTTATTGGAGGGCTAAATCAATCAGATTTTGAATTGTTTTTCCTTCAAATTAGAAAGTTTTTAACTGCTAAAGAACAATCTGATTTGTTTGTTAATTGGTATCGAAGAGGTTCTTCAGAAGCTGGATTTTTGGCTGCTTTATCATTGATTGCTTCAGGCTTTTCTTATCGTAAGCCTGCTTATTTACAAGAATCTAGGAAAATATTAAAGAGCCTTAACATTCCTGGTTTTGACCCAATGCCTTTATTGGGTTGTATTGATTTGCTGCTTGCTGATGTTAAGCAGGCAGAAGCACGTTTCAGAAGTTCAAATGATGAAAGATTAAAAACTTGGTTAAATAATTACCCTGGCGAGAGTTTGGCTGCTCTTTGTGATTATTGTCGGAATTGGTTATCAAAAGATGTGTTGCCAGGTTTTAGAGATATTAATATGCAAACAATAGTAGATTTAGAGGCTTGGTTCGCACATAAGGAAGTACAAGAATATGTAGAGTTTATTGAAAGTAAAAGTTCTTTGGGGATTTCAAAGAATGGTTTTTCTTTCTTTTCTCCTTTTTCTTCTGAAAAGTCTGAAGCTAATGATATACCAAGAGAAACAATTGAATCAGATAGAAAATTGCCAATGCCTGGTGGGGTTATAGATCCAAGTGAAGATGGTAAATCTATATTGCTAGAACCTAATGATACTAATTATGAAGATGGTCTGAAATTTATTAGAAATAAAATTAATACTTTCTCTTCTAAATTTAAATCTATAGATAAATCAAAAGTTTCTGATTATTTTTCCAGTCGTCCAATCCTAGCAAGCTTTTCTGTATTTTTGGGCTTGTTTTTAGTAGGAACAACTATAGGCTCGTTAACAATAAGAAGACCTCAGATTAAAGAACCTTTAGTTGAAACTGTAGAGAAAAAATCTAGTCGGATATCTACTGGAAAAAAACTTGATAAAAATAATCTTATAAATAAAAAAGACGGTTTAGTTAAAAAGAGTGAATTTAAATTATTAACAGTAGATACTCCAACTGATAATGATATTAAATTGTTAATAGCTTCGTGGTTAAATGGAAAATCAACTATTCTTCGAGGAGAAGAGAGCCAAGTATTGAAATTTGTCGCAAGACCTTCTTTATATAAGCGAGTTCTGGAAGAAAGGAAAAAAGATCTTTTAAAGGAAAGAAGTCAGATAATTAATGCAAATATTATTTCTCTAGATGTAGAGCAGAGGAATAAAAAAAGAATTTCTGCAATTGTCTTTTTAAAATATACAGATAAGATAATTAGTGATTCAGGTGATGTTATTTCTGAAACTGTTATACCTAAACTAAAGGTCAAATATGTTTTGGGACGCGATAAGAATACTTGGCAATTAGTTGATTACATTAGTGGAGGTTGAATTTGATCAGAATTCATATAATTTTGTACGATAAAGAAATTCGTAATTAAAAAATGTTTGATGAACTTGCTGGCCAATTTGAGAATGCTCTTAAGTCTCTAAAAGGAGAGGCTAAGATTACAGATGGGAATGTTGATGATGCTTTAAAGCAAGTAAGAAGAGCTTTGTTGGAAGCAGACGTTAGCTTGGCAGTGATTAAAGATTTTATTGAAGAAGTTAGAACTAAAGCAATTGGGGCTGATGTTGTAAGAGGAGTAAGTCCTGACCAGAAATTTATTCAGATAGTGCATGAAGAACTTGTGAATATAATGGGGGGAACTAATACGCCTTTGGTTAAAAGAGAAGACAAACCAACAATAATCTTGATGGCTGGTTTGCAGGGTGCAGGGAAAACAACAGCCACTGCTAAATTAGGGTTATTGCTGAAAGAACAAAAAAGAAAACCATTATTAGTCGCAGCTGATGTATACCGTCCAGCGGCAATAGACCAATTAATAACTTTAGGCAAACAAATAGATGTGGAAGTTTTTAGTCTAGGGAACGAACTTAAACCCGAGGAGATAGCTAAGGAAGGTCTTGACAGGGCTCTTAAAGAAGGTTTTGACACTGTTTTAGTTGATACAGCAGGAAGACTTCAGATTGATGGGGAAATGATGGATGAAATGGTTCGAATTCAGTCTGCTGTTGATCCTGATGAAGTCCTATTGGTTGTTGACTCTATGATTGGTCAAGAAGCTGCTGACTTAACAAGAAGTTTTCATGAGAAAGTTGGTATTACAGGTGCTGTTCTTACAAAGCTTGATGGAGATTCTAGAGGAGGTGCAGCATTATCTATAAGAAAAATTAGTGGACAACCAATCAAGTTTATTGGTACTGGTGAAAAAGTAGAGGCCTTACAGCCTTTTCACCCTGAAAGGATGGCAAGTCGCATTCTTGGGATGGGAGATGTATTGACATTGGTGGAGAAAGCTCAAAAAGAAGTTGAAATAGCTGACGCAGAATTAATGCAGAAGAAACTGCAAGAAGCGACTTTTGATTTTTCAGATTTTGTAAAGCAAATGCGAATGATTAAACGTATGGGGTCGTTGGGAGGCTTAATAAAAATGATTCCCGGAATGAATAAAATTGATGATGGAATGATTAAAAGTGGGGAGGATCAACTTAAACGTATAGAAGCGATGATTGGATCAATGACTGAAGATGAACGCTCTCAACCAGAATTATTAGCAGCGCAACCGTCCAGGAGACGGCGCGTTGCGTTAGGAAGTGGTCATAATTCATCTGATGTGGACAAAGTGCTTAGTGATTTTCAACGAATGAGAGGACTAATGAAACAAATGTCTAATGGTCAAGGCTTACCTGGCCTAGGAGGTATGCCAGGCATGCCTCCTCAACCAGGAGGGCAGGGTGGTGCCTATCAACCGCATAAAGGAGGTAGAGGAGGTGGCTCTTCTCCTAGAAGACAACGTCCTTATAAAAAAAAGAAAGGTTTTGGAGACCTTTGACCCCTTAACAAGCTAATGTGTGTAACTGGTAAGTTCACTTTTATAAAAGTGCTTTCCATGTTCATTCCAATTACGATTTAAGCGAAGATGATTAAGCTCCGCCTGAAGCGGTTCGGTAAAAAGCGGGAAGCGAGTTTCCGACTAGTTGCCTGTAACAGCACATCTAGGAGAGATGGTAGACCTCTTCAGGAATTAGGTTTTTATAATCCTAGGACAAAAGAAACAAGATTGGATACTGAAGCTTTGAGATCTCGTCTTAGTCAGGGTGCTCAACCTACAGATGCTGTGAGGACACTTTTAGAAAAAGGTGGTCTTTTAGAAAAGAAAGTTCGACCAGCTGAGGTGGTTGGAAAATTAAAGCAAGAAGCGGCAAGGAAAGAAGAATCAAAAAAAACTAAGGAAGCAAAAGAAGCCTCTGATTAAAGCTTTTCAGATGAATTTCATACAATCACTAAAACTGTATGTCTGAAGCAACCGCAGGTCGCTTCTTTATAGATTTACCCGACTCTGATGCGGCTGTAGCACTATCAGGATCAGGGCAGTCAACTCTTCACCGGCTTGAAGCATTGACTGGAGCCACTTTTGTGATGAGAGGACTGCAACTTGAGATCAAAGGAAGGTCAACTCAATTGGAAAGAGCAGCTGCTCTTGTTGAATTAGTTCGCCCAATATGGCAAGAGGGGCAGATAGTTTCACGTGTTGACTTACAAGCAGCTCTTAATTCTCTCGATACTGGTCGAGGCGGTGAGCATGTTGAATTGACAAAGCAGGTACTAGCGAGAAGTCAGCGGGGTAATCTTTTGAGGCCTAGGACAATGAGACAAAAGTCTTTTGTTGAGGCAATGGAAAAAAATGATTTAACATTTGTATTGGGTCCTGCTGGAACAGGAAAAACTTTTTTGGCCACAGTTTTTGCTGTTAGAATGCTGTCTGAAAAAAAAATTGAGAGAATTATTCTTACTAGACCCGCAGTAGAGGCTGGAGAAAGATTAGGTTTTTTACCAGGGGACCTTCAACAAAAAGTGGATCCTTATCTGAGACCTCTTTATGACGCTCTTCATTCTTTAGTTGGACAAGAGAAAACTAACTTATTGATTGAGAAAGGAATAATAGAAGTTGCCCCTTTGGCTTATATGAGAGGAAGAACTTTAGAAGAGGCTTTTGTCATTTTGGATGAGGCTCAAAATACTACTCCTGCTCAAATGCGAATGGTTTTAACAAGATTGGGAGAGAGATCTAGAATGGTAGTAACAGGAGATATAACGCAAATTGATTTGCCATATGGTCAAACAAGTGGATTAATTGAAGCTACTGATTTGCTTGAAAAGATAGAAGGGATTTCGGTATGCAGGCTTACCTCTTCTGATGTGGTTAGGCATCAGCTTGTGCAAAAAGTTGTGGATGCTTATTCTCGCTTCGATAAACAAAGGCGATAGGGAGATCCGAATTAATAATTCTGGCAACTAAAGTTTTTTAATGCCAAAGTAGTAGAAATTTCTGGTGAATCATGCCAGCTAGCAGCAATTTTCAGCAAGCCATTCGAGAAGCACAGTCTAGTGCTCTTATTGGACCAAATGTGGTCAACAAAGCTCTGCCTTATGTCGGAGGTGGAATGGCACTTACAGGGATGGGTGTTTTAGGTGGCCTTTCTTTGCAAGTAACCAACCCTTCATTATTTAGTCCATTATTTTTGGTTGCGTTTATCGCAGAGATTGTTCTTTTCTTTATGGCCAGCAGTGCCGCGAATAATGCAAACAACAGTAAGGCTCTTCCACTTCTGACAGGGTTTAGCCTTTTAACTGGATTTACCTTAAGTGGAATAGTTGGATTGGCAATTCAAGTCGCAGGCATGGGTGCGATTGGAACAGCAGTATTTGCAACAGGTATTACCTTTATTGTTGCTTCTTTTGTTGGTAGTCGCATGAGCGATAACGTCGGTCAAGCGCTACAGGGAGCAGTTGGATTAGGTTTGCTTGGTCTCATTATTGCAATGGTGTTCCAACTTGTTGGTGGATTATTTGCCCCAGGGATGTTTGGTGGTTCTGGATTTGAATTAATGATTGCTGGCTTTGGAACAGTTCTATTTGTTGCAATGTCATTTGTTGATTTCTATACGATGCCAAGGAGATATAACGATGAGCAATATTTAGCAGGAGCTTTGGGAATGTATTTGACATACATTAACCTATTCGTTTTTGTCCTTCGTTTAATCATTGCTTTGCAAGGTGGAGGGAGAAGAGATTAAACACTTTTCTCTAAGCAAACATAAGATAAAAAAAGGGCCTAAGCCCTTTTTTTATCTTATGTTTGCTACTTCTAAGATACTGTTTGAGATTGCATTTATTTGATCTTTTGTATAGCTCCACTTCTTAAGGAATTGAGTATCTTTACCTTTCCCTCCTTTTGTTGCTTCAAAAAGCTCTTCTAGTCGTTCTTTGACAGAATTAGTTTCTAATAATTTTAATAGTTCTATACACCTTGCATTTATTCTTTCAGATTGTAGTTGTTGTTGGAAATTATTATCTTTTTTATGCTGGATAGCCATGGCAGAACTCATTGCTAAATTTTTAACTGTTAAATCAATTACCAGTTTTCCAGCCTCTCTAAATTGGTAAATTAATGGATCTGGCAATCTATCCATTAGAGGAGAATCTATAGAAAGGCTAATTACAAAGAAACCTCTTGCACCTTCTACTGTCAATAAAAGTTCGCTTATCCTTTCAGCAAGTACCTCATCACTTATTTCTTGGATTTCCCAACTTTTACACCACAGTAAGGTTGCATCCATTGCTTGCTTAAAGGTTGGTTTTAAGGAATTCATAGCTTTATTTCACTTTTTTAGGCAGGCTATGTAGGAGCTTTTGCACCTGTTAAAAGTATATGTCTTTGGACTTCCAAACAGTTGATGGCTATAGGTCAGGTTTTGTTGCCTTAATTGGGAGACCAAATGTAGGAAAATCTACCTTATTGAATAAATTGATAGGAGAGAAGGTTGCTATTACTTCTCCAATTGCGCAAACCACTAGAAATAGACTTAGGTCAATACTTACTACTGAAAAGGCGCAGGTTGTTTTTGTTGATACTCCCGGTATACATAAGCCTCATCATTTGTTGGGTGAAAGACTTGTTCAAAGTGCAAAAAAGACCATAGGCGAAGTTGATGCTGTTCTTTTAATGCTTGAAGGGTGTTGTTGGCCAGGTAAAGGCGATGCTTTTATTATGAATTTGTTGAGCAGGCTTAAAATTCCTGTTTTAGTTGTCCTAAATAAATGGGATTTGGTTGCACCTCATAATGAAAATGAGAGAAAAAGAAACTATCAACAATTCTTTGAAGAATCTAGTTGGCCGATTTTTAATTGTAGTGCAATAACTGGTCAAGGATGTTCGTCTTTAGTAGATAAAATTGAAACAATCTTGCCTTTAGGTCATAAATTATATCCTTCAGATATTGTTTGTGATCAACCTCAAAATGTCCTTATGGGAGAATTTATTAGAGAGCAAGTTTTGATAAATACACGTGAAGAGATTCCTCATAGCGTAGCAGTATCCATAGAGAGAGTAGAGGCAATACCTTCTAAAAAAAAAGCTAATAAAACAGGAATTTTGGCAACAATTTATGTGGAGAGAAAAAGTCAAAAAGCAATTATTATTGGTAAAGGGGGATCTATGCTAAAAACAATTGGTCAAGGAGCCAGAAAACAGATAGAGATCTTGATGGAGGGACAGGTTTATCTAGAACTTTTTGTTAAAGTCGTTCCTAAGTGGAGGAGTAAGCCCTCTCTTTTGGCAGAGTTAGGCTATTTAGGAGAATAATTATATGACTAATCTTCGTTTTGATGTTATAAGTCTTTTCCCTGATTTTTTCTTGCCTTTATTAAAAGTAGGAATTATTGGTAAGGCTTTTGAGCAGGGAATTGCAAGCTTAAAAACTTATAATCCCCGAGATTTTTCTCTTGATAAATATAGGAAAGTTGATGATGAGCCATATGGAGGAGGTCCAGGGATGGTTCTAAAACCTGAACCTTTTTTTGCGGCATATCAATCAATTCCGTCTTGCGAGGAGAGAACAGTTCTATTGTTGACACCACAGGGTAAAAGTATTACTCAAAATGATTTTTGTAGATGGTCAGCTAAAAAACAGATAGTTTTGATTTGCGGTAGTTATGAAGGGTTTGATGAACGTATTAGGACATTAGCTAATGAGGAGGTCTCTGTCGGGGATTTTGTTTTGACTGGAGGTGAAATTCCTGCAATGCTTATTATTAATGGTGTGCTTCGCTTGATCCCAAATGTAGTGGGATCTAAAGACTCTCTAGCGGATGAGAGTCATAATGACTTGCTTTTGGAGCATCCTCAATATACAAGACCAGCTGAGTTTAAAGGATTAATAGTTCCTGATATTTTGCGAAGTGGAGATCATCATGCAATCAAAATTTGGAGACAAGCGCAAAGGGAATTAAGAACTAATCTTAAAAGACCAGATTTGTATTATCGTTGGCGTATAAAAAAAACAGAAAGTCAGTTTGATAATAGCTCTAATTTGAATACAACTGTAACTAGTGAGTCTGAACCAATAGATTATTGGTAAGTTTTTTTGTACTCTACAGACTTTGTTTATTCAGCAATTTCGAGGCAGTAGTTACATTTTAAATGTTTAGAGGAGACCATCTTGCTATATTCTTTAATTGAGGGGTAAAGATAAATCTAAAAAAGAAATGAGAAAGAAATATTCTTAAAGGATACTGATTATGTTTGAATTGCAAATGAACTATTAAAAGGTTTTTAATTTCGAGAATAATTGCTATGAATGCAGAAATGCCAAAATTGAGAATCGGCAACGGATATGATATTCATCGCCTCATCCCTGGGCGTCCACTAATTATTGGTGGAGTAAAACTTGAACATCCTAATGGATTGGGTCTTGATGGTCATAGTGACGCTGATGTATTAACTCATGCAATAATGGACGCCCTTTTAGGAGCTCTGTCTTTAGGTGATATAGGTAAATATTTTCCTCCGGACAAAGAAGAATGGAAAGATTCCGATAGCTTAATACTGCTTGAACAGGTTAATAAGATGATTTTGGACCTTGGTTGGCAAGTTATTAATATTGACTCTGTTGTTATAGCTGAGCGGCCTAAGTTAAAGCCTCATATAGATTTAATACGGAAAAAACTAGCTGATCGAATGGCTATCGATATTGAAAATGTTGGCGTCAAAGCAACTACTAATGAAAAGCTTGGCCCCGAAGGAAGAGAAGAGGGTATTTCTTGTCATGCTGTTGCCCTTTTAGGGAGAAAATGAAGAATTTAATTGTTTATTTGTTTAAAGGCACTTTGCTTTTTGTAATGACAATACTTTTTTATCTGAATACTAATAATCTGGTTAATGCAAATACTTTAAACAGCTTGAACTCTTCTAATAATATTGTTGTAGAGCATTTGCGTCTTCATGTACCTTCTGAAAGGAGGAATGCTTGGCTCAAAGCCGAAAAGAATAGCTGGCAGCCATGGTTGGCTAAACAAGATGGTTTTTTAGGTAGGCAAATTTTATGGGACCCTATAAATGAAGAAGCAACAGTATTGATAAAGTGGGCAAATAAATCAAGATGGAAGTCGATTTCACAATCAGACGTAAATAGTGTGCAAGAAACTTTTGAAAATATTGCTAGGGATGAATTAGGAGAGAAATCGGGTAACCCATTTCCTCTTATATTTGAAGGAGAGCTTTTACCTCAGTGATAAAGGATCAATACAAGATTGATTTAGAAAGAAGATCTCGCTTAGGTATTGTTGAAGCTGTTTGGGGAGAGAATAAAACAGTTGAGCAAATCGCTAACATTCTTAGGGGATTTCAGCAGGCCTCTGAAGTTGCTTTGGTTACTAGAGTAGATATAGATAAAGCTGAGCGATTGCTTGAGATATTTCCATCTGCCAAGTTTTATCATCAGGCTAAAACTCTTACTTTGGGTGAACCAATTAATTTTTGCACTAAGCTTGGTCAAGTGGCAATTTTGACAGGCGGCACTAGCGACTTAGCCGTTGCTTCTGAGGCGGAAATAGCTTTAAAAATACATGGTGTACCTACAACCGTTGTTATGGATGTAGGTGTCGCTGGTCTTCATAGACTTTTTGGTTCATTGGAAAAAATTAAAAATTCCCAAGTTGTTATTGCATGTGCAGGAATGGAAGGAGCCTTGCCAACTGTGCTTACGGGTTTGATTCCTCAACCTGTAATAGGGGTGCCTATTTCTGTTGGTTATGGAGTTGGGAAAGGAGGAATAGCTGCCCTTAATGGGATGTTGGCTAGTTGTGCTCCAGGCTTATTAGTAGTGAATATAGATAATGGTTATGGCGCTGCTATGGCATCTTTGAGAATTCTTAGGTCAAAACTATAAAAGTACAATTAAAAAATTATGTGTGAACTTTTCTTAGTGCTTAGTTGATTCAATATCAAGAGCTTGCTCAAGCCATAATTTCATTGAGTTATGTAGAAGCCCTTTCTCATACCTGAAAATTGCCTCAGATAATACTGGTGTGTTTATCCATTGAATCTCTCTTCTTTTCATGCATTTTTATCTTCTGCTTAAAAATTGGATTATATTTATTGTTTATGCAAGGGTTATTAGCAAAATTAACTTCTATTCGTCATATTTGGTACTAAGACGAGAAAGTTCATCACTATTATTAGTTGATTCGACATCTAATAAACGATTTACAAGCTCGGATAAATCTCTCTGAGTCAGCTCGCCTGAACTTTCCCATTTTAAAGAGCGTGATTCTGACTGAAACCTTTCCGTCACTGGACTAGTAAAAAAAACTGTCTTGATAAGCTAACTGTGTTGATTCTCTGATGAGACAGATGTTGCAAATATTACTGGAAAAAAAAATAAAGAATTCCCAGAAAAGACCTTTTTTCTGGGAATTCTTTATAAATGCTTCAGATTTGGGTATGTAGTTAGCATTTTTTCTGAGCTCAATGACTCCCCCTCTCCTTCTGGCTGCCAGATAATTTCAAGAGCAATCAATTCTGAAGAAGATAATGATCCAAGATTTGTGAGTGCAGAGATTAATCTTTCACAATCAATATTTGGATCGAAAGTGATGGCTTTTTTACAAGCCACAATTATGGTGCAAGCTATGTATTCGTTTAAAGAGTCAGAACTCATAGAGAGAGAATCTGAATCTTTGAAAGTATTGATCTTCCCATCATAATTAGAAGTTATTTCTGCTTGTAATTTGCTTCTTTCCGTAAGGGATAGCTTGTTGAAAGTTGATTCAGCAGCCGAAAAGGGTACGGAACCTGATTCTGTATTTGCGTAAACCCATAATTCTGGTTGCCTGAGCAAAGCAAGGGTTGAGTCTTTAAGTACTGAGACTAGTCCTTCTGAGGTGTTCGTTTCTGCAGATAAAGCAAGGCCTCTAAGGTCTTCCTGGATTTGCTTTGCACTTGCAAGAAGCCCAATTTGTATTTGTGCCATTGTGATTTGATCATTTTTTTGAGGAACATTTTGTAGGGGGGTTGATGATGGGCTAGGACTTTGAGAAATTGAACCCTTTAATGCATTTGCCAATACTCCACTTATTGCCATTAGAATTAAAAAACCAAATATTCCAGCACCACCAAAGCCAAATATTGGAAGAATAAAAGGAAACCCTATTCCATTCCCTCTGAGACTTCTTTGATATCCACCATTATATCTACCACCACCACCATAACCTCTCGTGCTTGGAATGGAAGGTGATTGAAAGTTACTTCCACCAATCCTTCCGCCACTGGCTGCAAAAACCACTTTTGGGTTTCCTAATAATGACAAAGAGAGTAAAAAAGGAAGAAATAGAAAGGTGATAAACCTTTTCATTGAGTTGAAAAAGGTAGAGGTTGAAGAATGTCTCAACACGAATCTGAATTTCTATCGACTTTAGTAACCACCACCAACAATTGTCACTATTTCCATGCTATCTCCATCTTTGACAATTATTTTGTCCCAATTCTCTGAGTTGATAATGATTTTATTAAGCTCTACTACTACTAGTTTGGGATGATAACCTAAATCTTCAATTAGATGAGATAAATAGATCCTACCTTTTTCAGGATCTATAGACTTGATTTCACCATTGATGGAAAGTTTCATTTCAGAAGGTTTATGAGTTTTTTTGTGACTGAAATTGGCTGCGGGTGATTCATTATTGCTTCTGATAATGCAATACGCTTGCAGCCTGTATTTTTGATTTGATTGATATTGGAGGTGTTGATGCCTCCAATAGCAAATGTAGGTAGTGGGGATGATTTTATCGCCTCTTTAATAGAGCTAATCCCAATAGGAATTAATTCAGGCTTTGTATTTGAATTAAAAATAGGCCCTATTCCTATATAGTCACAGCCTTCTTTTACTGCTGCTTCTATTTGTTTTTTGGAATGTGTACTTTTCCCTATGATTTTATGTGGGCCTAAAATCTTTCTTGCTTCTGTTATAGGCATGTCATTCTGTCCTAAATGAACTCCATCTGCATTGGTTGCTAATGCTATATCTACTCTATCATTTATAATAAAAAGTGCGTTAAATTTTTTACATATAGCTGAAAGTAAATTTGCTTCTTTTATGCTTTCTAAATCATTTTTATGCTTTCCTCGATATTGTACAACCCTTACTCCTGCACTAAGTATCTCATGGATTATCTCTGCAATACTTTGATTGCTATTAGTTATTAAGTAAACTGTGCACTCTTCAAGAATTTTTTTTCTTTCATTCCACTTGCTCTCTTTAATTATTTGTAATTCTAGGTCGTATATCTTATACCTAATAGACGAAGCTTCGGATGAAAGTAGTTTGTCTGTATTGCGTGTGTATTCTTCAATTACTCTTAGCGCTTCTTGAACTCTTGAAGCATTCGCAGATACGATTTGCTCAGGTGTAATTCTTGTCGATTGGGCTGGATGTGAAATACCAATGCATGGGTCTTGGAATGTTGTTCTGGCATTTTTATAGAACTCATGATGATATGTACCAAGTGTTTGTCTCCAGTCTTTGAGATCTTTTGCATAATCTTTTTTTTTCAATCCAAATCTGCACCAATCCTCAATAACCCGAAGCCCTTCTCGGGCCCTATCTAGATTTGCATCAATTAATTGTGCAATGCGATTGTCTGATGGAGGGATGACAGTCATCGATTTCATGTCATCCTTGACAGGATGATATCTTTTTAGATCTTATGGTCGAAAGCGACTCAGATAAAACTATGAATGTACTCATTTGGGGCATTCTATTACTAGGGGGTATTGGTTTGTTTGTGATATGGGGCCTTTCGAATGCTTATCCGGGACTTAATTAAAATTTAACTTTCATTAAGTATCTCTCTTGCAAATTTTGCATCAACTTTTATTTGATGGCTAAGGCTTTGTAAATCTTGAAATTTCTTTTGAATCCGTAGTCTTTGTACTGGCTCAATAATTAATTCTTCTCCTAAGAGGTTAATACTTTTATCAAGCAGATGGACCTCAATTGCTGAAGGTGCTGATGGATCAATTGTGGGTTGTGGGCCTAGGTTCATTACTGAGGCATGCCTAGATTGATTGTTGGGTAAATATGTCCAGGCAGCGTAGACACCTAAAGCTGGTAGAAATTTTCGACCATCAATATTTAGATTTGCTGTAGGCCATCCAATTTTTGAACCAAGACCCTTTCCTGTTTTGACAGTACCTCTAAAACTATATTTTCTTCCTAAAAGATTTTGAGCACCTTGTAAATCTCCTTCAGCTAGGGCTTCTCTAATCCTGCTGCTACTGATTCTACCAATGCTGTCTTTGAGAATTGGGATGATTGATACGTCAATACCTGCAGGTGAGCATACTTTTTGCAGAGTAGTTACATCTCCTTCTCTTTTTCTACCAAATCTAAAGTTTTCTCCGACAGCAATATGCTTTGCTTGAAGAGTTTCGATGAGAATATTGTTGATAAATGTTTCAGCATTCATTATCGATAGTTCTTTGTTAAAGGGAATTAAAACTAATTGGTTAATGCCTAAGGGCTCAAGTAATAATTTTTTTTCTGAAGGTAAATCTAGTTTTAATTTTGTTTCCCCATACAAGACTTCTCTTGGGTGAGGCCAGAAACTCACTACTGTTGGTATGCCTCGAGCATCTTGAGAGATTGATTGAATAACTTTTCGATGGCCTGCATGGAGCCCATCGAAACTGCCAAGAGCTAAAACTGTTGGCAAACTTGCTTGTGTTGGAGAGCAGAGAGTAATCAAGATTAACGTGCAAATTTTGCGCTTAGATGGCAAGTTTGGTCTATAGCCCTATTCATCTTGATGGCAGATCAACTTGACTTTCAATTGCTTTCTCTAGGAATGCGTCGGATTGGTTGGATTCGATTTTGGATACAAACAATTCTTGGTGTAGTTGTTGTTGGTGTTTTGTTGTTTAATAACGTTGGGAGCAGCTTAGCTAGGAACTCAGAACGTGCATTGGGTCTTGGTCCTGGTTTGTCTTTGACTACATTGGCATTTCTTTTTTTGCTTTATAGTCTTTGGCAAGGTTGGTTGATTGTTAAAACAGGGAGAGCTATTGATAGCAATGCTCGCCCGAGTAGAGGCGAAGCGAGTCGATTGTTGAAAAGAGGTTTATTTGTTGATTTGTTGGGATTGGTTTTTGCTTCTGTTGGATATCAGTCCCTTGCAGGTGCTTTATTTGTTCAGGCATCAATGCAAGCGCCAGGAATATCGATAGGTGCTGGAATGAGGGCCATGGAAAATTATCCTATTACTTCTTTGGAAATGTTGTCTGTTCTAAGTAATACTCAAGTTCTTTTTGCTCATGTAATAGGTTTAATCTTTACTCTATGGTTGATTCAAAGAATTTATAGAACAAATTAATTCCCTAAAGCAATATTTGGAAGTTCCGTAATGCTTCCTCTCCAAAATAAATCAGGCTGAATAGGAGTAATTGAAGGACAATTAGAAGCTATTTGGGCAACGTCACTGGGCCAGTTGGAAGGACCATCCCCAGCTGATTCAAGGTCAGTTATAGCTTCTCCTGCCATCCAAAAATATGTGTCTCCTCTTGGATCAGTTCGCCTGCTGAATTGCTCTTCATATTGCCTAATCGATAAGCGAGTCCAATTTATTGCACCCATTTCTTGTTTATTGCATGGAGGAATATTGAGGTTTAGGAGGAGTTTCTTAGGCCAATTTTGTGCAATTACTTTTTCAACTATTTCCATAGTAAGTGTTCCAGCAAAGTCAAAATCTTTCCATTGAAAACTTGCCACGCTAACTGCCATTGAAGGTATGCCAACTAATGTGCCTTCAAGTGCTGCGGCAACAGTCCCTGAACAAAAAATGTCGGTTCCAAGATTGGGGCCATGATTTATCCCAGAAAGAATTAAATCTGGTTCTTGTCCTAAAAGTTCGTGAAGAGCAAGTTTGACACAATCAGCTGGTGTACCACTACACCCCCATGCTTTTACTCCATCAGTAAATAATTCGTCTGCTCTTTTTGCTCGAATTGGAGATTGTAAAGTCAATCCATGACCTGTGGCGGACCTTTCTTGATCGGGACAGACAACAGTGACTTCATGTCCTAATTTTGCTGCAATGTTGGCTAAAGTTCTAATCCCTTCTGCGAAAACTCCATCATCATTGCTTATAAGAATTTTTATCGGTTTCATTGTTTAAGTAGGTTTGTTTTTGTAGCGGTGCATGTTCCTGATTAAAGTTAGGGCTTAAGAATTAATTGCATTGAACTCAACAGTATCCCTTCAGCAACTCATTGATGAGCTAGAAGCTTTAGAAGCTGAGGCGGCCAAAAACATCGATTCGGCTGAAGATTCAAAGTCATTAGAGATCTTAAGAGTAGGCTTGCTTGGCAAAAAAGGAAGCCTATCAAAGGTTTTAGGAGAGATGAAAAACCTATCATCTCAAGAAAGACCTTTAATTGGACAAAGGGCAAATGCTTTGAAGACTCAATTGCAATCTTTGCTTAAAGATCGTCTGGAACTTTTGAAGACAAAATCTTTGGAAAATATGCTTCTAAGTCAGACTATAGATGTTACAGCTCCTCCAAGTGGAGTCAAACAAGGGCATCAGCATCCATTGATTGAAATAAAAAATGAGATAATTGATCTTTTTATTGGATTGGGATATGGCATAGCTGAGGGGCCTGAAGTTGAAAATGATTATTACAACTTCGAGGCTTTGAATATTCCTAAAGATCATCCTGCTAGAGACATGCAAGATACTTTTTATTTGGAACAAAATCATCTTTTAAGAACGCATACATCTCCAGTCCAAATTCGTTTCTTAGAAAACAATCAACCTCCTGTTCGAATAATTTCTCCTGGGCGGGTATATCGTCGAGATGCTGTTGATGCTACTCATTCACCAGTGTTTCATCAGATTGAAGTTTTAGCTATTGATGAGGGTCTTGATTTTAGTCATTTAAGGGGCACTGTTATGGCTTTCTTAAAAGCTTTTTTTGGTGATTTGCCTGTTCGTTTTAGAGCAAGTTATTTCCCATTTACTGAACCTTCTGCGGAAGTCGATGTTCAATGGAGAGGGAAGTGGTTAGAGGTTATGGGTTGTGGAATGGTTGATCCTGCTGTATTAGAGGGGTTAGGTATTGATTCAGATCGATGGACAGGCTTTGCAGCAGGTTTAGGGGTAGAGAGGTTTTGCATGGTTAGGCATGGGATTGATGATATTCGTAGGCTTTATACAAATGATCTCAGATTTTTAGAACAATTTTGAAGTCCTCGTTTTTTTGCAAATACTTTTTTAGTTAACTAAAACAAAAAATTAATAATATTATGTAGGTGTACCTTTGGATGTTCGATCGTTGCCGCGGTTTGGACTGATAGTTAATGACGGCAAAGATCTTGCTGTACAAACTGCAAAAACCATCCAAAAAACTTTGGAAGATAAAGGTTTTGAGGTGGTAAGAGTTAGCAGCTCAGGCGGGTTGTTGGGTTTTGCTAACCCTGATCAACATATGAGGGCATATGGTTATAACGCTTGTGTCCCTGAAGGATTTGACTCTTCAATGGCTTTAGCAATAGTACTAGGTGGGGATGGGACTGTTTTGTCAGCAGCAAGACAAACGGCACCAGTAGATGTACCTATATTGGCAATAAATACTGGACACTTAGGTTTTTTAGCTGAGGCTTATCTATTAGATTTAGATAGAGCTTTAAAGCATGTTGTCTCTGGTAATTGGGAGGTAGAGGAGAGAACAAGTTTGGTTGTTAGTGTAATGAGAAGTGATCAGAGGCGTTGGGAAGCTTTATGTCTAAATGAAATGGCTTTACATAGAGAACCTTTGACAAGTATGTGTCACTTTGAAATATCTGTAGGTAGGCATGCTCCTGTTGATATTTCTGCTGATGGAGTCATCCTTTCAACTCCAACAGGCTCTACTGCGTATTCCTTAAGTGCGGGAGGACCAGTTATCACTCCAGATTGTCCTGTTTTGCAACTTACACCTATATCGCCGCATTCTCTTGCTTCTAGGGCACTTGTCTTCAGTGACGAAGAACCTGTAACTGTTTTTCCTGCGACACCTGAGAGATTGATGATGGTTGTTGATGGAAGTGCAGGTTGTTATGTATGGCCAGAAGATCGCGTCTTAATTAGAAGAAGTGACCATCCCGTCAAGTTTGTAAGATTTTCAGATCATGAGTTTTTTCAAGTTCTGCGCAAAAAATTGGGGTGGGGACTTCCTCATGTAGCTAAACCAGATAAGAATTAAATAAATAATAAGACTTATAATTGAGCTTTTATAATGAAAACTGGGTTTAAAGGACTTAATCGAATGTCATTTTTTAAAGGAACTCCACGGTAAGATTGGTGTTGACTTATTGAGATTTGTTTTGCTCTAGACTCTAAAATATTTGTTAGTGGCTCAATAGATTGTAGGCTAACTATAGGAATCACAATTATACCTTCACTATTTATATAATTTAATATTTGCGTTAAGATCTCTCCACTTAGAGTGCCTCCTCCACCAATGATAACCCTGCTTGGGTTTGTTAAATATTTAGGGATATTTTCTTTTGTTTTTAGGAGTTCACATGCTTCATTTTCAAAAACTTCTTTTGGCTTTACCCCAAGTATTTTTGCATTTTGCGTAATAAGTTTTTTACTGCCTATTCTTTTCTCAACAGACATTAATTTTAATTTTGGTCTAATTCTTAAAGCTTCTAAACCAATACTTCCAACTCCAGCACAAATATCCCATATAACACCTTCAGAAGGTAAGTGGAGATCCGCGAGTATTTGAATTCTGATTTCTCTTTTTGTCATTAGTCCAGGGCAATCCTCGTATTGAGCAAATACTCCGTCATTAACTCCAAAAAGAGGCAAATCCTTTATTTCGCCTATCAGTTGAGCTCTCTTAGTCAGGATGACTATATGAAGAGAGTCAATACCTTTAGGGATTTCATGTTTAGGCTTTATTTTGTGTATTCGCTCATTTGAGTGGCCAAGTTTTTCGAAGATCCAAAAATCGTAATATTGCTCTAATCCTGATGCTTTGAGAAATTCTTGGACTTCTTTAGCGCCTGCTTTGGTTGGGTCTGTAACGATTACAAGTGAGTCAGGTCGCTTTTGCAGACTTTTTGCTAATTGATATGGATCTCTTCCATGAAGGCTTACCCAACTAGAGTTTTGCCACGGCACCCCAATTCTTGAAAAGGCAATTTGAAATGATGTTGGAGATGGATGAAAGCAAACTTCTGATTGAGAAAAGTTCTCCATTACCTGTCTTCCAATCCCAAACCATAAAGGGTCACCACTGGCCAAAATTGTTGTCTTATGATGTCCCTTTTTGATCCAAGAAATTAGTTCGTGAACATTGTCAGTTTTGAAAAACTGTTGTGGTGAATTATCTTCTCGTTCTCTTTTGCACCACTTGATTATTGATTCTAGTAACCTTGTAGGAGCAGCAATTCTATTGGAATTTAGAATTAAATTCTTCTTGTATTCAGATAGACTTTCTAATCCTGAGGCGTCAATCCCAATTACTTGTATTGGTTTTGAATTATTATGCATGATTTTTTACAGATATTTTCATTAATATGATTATGGGTTTAAAAGAAAATCAAATCAAACTAATAAAACTATAAGCACAAAATGAATTCATCTAGTCGAGACATTGTTGATTCATCTCCAAGAAGAAATAGACTTCATGAGTTATTGATTGCCCTGATTAACCAGCAAAGGGATTTAGAGTTGATGGATGAGGCTGCTCCTTTGTTTGAAAACTCAGCTCATTCTTCTTCCGCCACTTATCAAGCAAGATCGTTAGAGCATAACCAGCGTGTTCTAAAAAAATATCAATCTTTAGTTAGATCTGCAATAGCTTTAGATGCTTTACTTGAAGCAGAGCAATGTTGATTACAGATGTTATTGCGTAATTTGGTAAATAGCTTTTTGGGGTGTCTATTCTCTTTCTTTCTGTTCCTATGGTTTCAGCACCCCATAGAAGTTAAAGCTAGTTTGCAAACTACGTTTAGCGAAGATAATGTTGCGTTTAAAAGAAGTCTTGAGAGCCTGCGAGATCTGGATTATCAAACGTGGCAAGTAGTTGTTTATCCCAGTATTGATATAGAGGAGAAATATATCATTAGGGTAGTTGGTTATCCAGGTAGTCTTCGTTTTGATCACCCTAATAATTTAAAGGTACATTCTGGTATAAGAGAGTGGGATTTAAAAGATATAACTTTGTTGAATAATCGACTTGCTGATGATTCCAGGGAGGCAGCTGCTGAATTTGATATATCTCCTTTGCTTTTTGATTTGGAAAATAATAGACCTTTGAGATTTTCTTTAAAAGAAGCCTTCTCTGATTTACCAATACCTCCATATCTTGTAAGTGAATGGAGGAGCTTTCTCCTTGAAGAGGTTGATTGATGTCTAACGGAGATGCCATTAATGATTTATGGATCCCTTGGATGAGAAGGGCATTAGATTTAGCTGCAATAGCTTATGGAAGTACAAGCCCTAACCCTCTAGTTGGTGCAGTAATCCTAAATTCAAAAGGTATTTTAGTTGGCGAAGGTTATCACTCAAAAGCGGGGGGGGCTCACGCGGAGAAAGCGGCTTTGGCTCAAGCTGGCGAGAGGGCAAATGGTGGGACGCTAGTAGTAACACTTGAACCTTGTTGTCACCATGGCAGGACCCCACCTTGTACCAATGCAATATTGAAAAGTGGCGTCAAACGTGTTGTTGTTGCTTTGCAAGACCCTGACCCAAGAGTATCTGGGAAAGGAATAGAGCAATTAAGACAGGCTGGTTTAGAGGTTATTGAAGGCGTACTTGAAAAAGATGCAGCTTATTTAAATAGAGAATTTATTTTCCGTATAAAGACTGGTAGACCATGGGGGATACTTAAATGGGCTATGAGCTTGGATGGTCGTATTGCTTTGCCAAGTGGAAAGAGTCAATGGATTAGCGGACAATCTTCAAGACAAAAGGTGCATCAAATTAGATCTAATTGTGATGCGGTAATTGTAGGGGGGGGGGACAGTTCGAAAAGATAATCCTTTGTTGACTAGTCGTGGTTTATCAGATGTGGAACCTTTGAGAGTTGTTTTTAGCAAGAGTTTAGATTTACCAAAAAATGCTCAATTGTGGAATACAAACCAAGCTAAAACGCTTATTGCTTATGGTCCTGATGCAGATGAATCAATTTTGAAGGAGATTCCAAAAGGACCTGAGAGATTAAAACTTTCTTCTGATAGATCAATTAGTTTATTGGATTCATTAGGAAAATTAGGGTGCAACAAAGTTTTGTGGGAATGCGGTCCTAAATTAGCCACAAGAGCTCTTAAAGAGAATTGTGTTCAAGAAATAATCGTATTTATTGCTCCAAAGCTTCTCGGAGGTGTATCTGCTATGACTCCTTTGGAAGATTTTGGTTTAAAAAATATTGATAATGCATACATTTTGCAAAGTTTTTCTATTGATATGAAGAGTGACGATTTTGCGTGGAGATTACTTTTGTAAGTGATAGAAGGGAATAAAAAGATTAATCGTTCGGATCTCCCTCCAGTTTAAATAGACGAAATTGAAGAATATCTCTTAATTTAGTATTACTCGAATTTTTGTGAAATGCCTATACGTCAAGATGAAAATCAGCCCAATCGACGATTTGGGATTATCAACCTGATATTAATTGGATTTGGAGCTTTATTGCTATTCAGTAGCTTCTTCCCTAATCAAAACATGCAGGTACCTCGCGTTCCTTACTCTCTTTTTATCAACCAGGTTAATGATGGAGAAGTTAAAAGAGCGTATATAACGCAGGATCAAATTAGATATGAACTAAGCGCGCCTGAGGAGGGAGCACCATCAGTATTGGCAACGACACCAATATTTGATATGGATTTGCCACAGAGATTAGAAACTAAAGGAGTTGAGTTTGCAGCTGCACCTCCCAAGAAGCCAAATATTTTCACAACTGTTTTGAGTTGGGTTGTCCCCCCTCTGATCTTTATTTTGGTCCTTCAGTTTTTTGCTCGAAGGAGTATGGGTGGCGGCGGAGCCCAAGGCGCTTTGAGTTTTACTAAAAGCAAGGCAAAGGTTTATGTCCCTGATGAGGAATCTAGAGTGACATTCTCTGATGTCGCTGGTGTTGATGAGGCAAAAGATGAACTTACAGAAATAGTTGATTTTCTAAAAAGGCCTCAAAGGTATACAGACATTGGAGCACGGATTCCTAAAGGGGTTTTACTAGTAGGTCCTCCCGGGACAGGTAAAACCCTTCTATCGAAGGCAGTGGCGGGTGAAGCAGAAGTTCCTTTTTTTATAATCTCAGGCTCTGAATTTGTTGAACTTTTTGTAGGTGCTGGAGCTGCAAGGGTAAGAGATCTCTTTGAGCAGGCAAAGAAAAAAGCTCCTTGTATTATCTTTATTGATGAGTTAGACGCTATAGGAAAAAGTAGATCTGGTTCGATGGGAGTTGTTGGTGGAAATGATGAAAGAGAGCAAACTCTTAACCAACTGCTAACAGAAATGGATGGCTTTTCCGCTACAGATAAACCAGTGATAGTTCTTGCTGCTACTAACCAGCCAGAAGTTCTGGATGCTGCATTATTAAGACCAGGCAGATTTGATAGACAGGTTTTAGTTGATCGCCCAGATTTGTCAGGGAGGAAAACAATATTGGAGATATATACCAAAAAGGTAAAACTTTCAAACAATATTGATTTAGATCGCATAGCTCAAGCAACAAGTGGTTTCGCAGGTGCTGATCTTGCGAATATGGTTAACGAGGCAGCGCTATTAGCCGCAAGAGGAAAGAGAAAAGAAGTAGAGCAGAAAGATCTAAACGAGGCTATAGAGAGAGTTGTTGCTGGTTTAGAAAAGAAAAGCAGGGTCTTGCAAGATGATGAGAAGAAAATAGTTGCTTACCATGAGGTGGGTCATGCAATTGTTGGTCATTTAATGCCAGGTGGTAGTAAGGTTGCAAAAATATCAATTGTGCCAAGGGGGATGAGTGCTCTTGGCTATACTCTTCAATTACCGACTGAGGAGAGATTTTTAAATTCAAAAGAGGAACTGCAAGGTCAGATAGCTACATTGCTTGGAGGGAGATCAGCCGAAGAAATTATTTTTGGAAAGATCACAACTGGTGCATCTAATGATCTCCAGAGAGCTACTGATTTAGCAGAACAAATGGTTGGAACTTATGGAATGAGTGAAATATTGGGCCCTTTGGCATATGACAAGCAAGGTGGAGGTAGATTTTTAGGAGGTAATAACAATCCCAGGCGAGAGCTTAGTGATGCCACTGCTCAAGCAATTGATAAAGAAGTAAGAGGTCTTGTTGATAGTGCACATGAAAATGCTTTAAATATTCTTAGACATAATCTTTCTTTGTTGGAAAGCATTTCTCAAAAAATCCTTGAGAAAGAAGTCATAGAAGGCGATGATCTTAAAGAAATGCTTTCAAATAGCAAAATGCCTGAAAAATTAGTTGCGTAAAAACTTGATTTGGTTAATCTTTATTCCTTATAAAGAGTGCTTGAAACTCTCCTATGTCATCAGTCTCCCAAGGTGTATCCTCAGAATTATCATCTTTAAAAGGATCTGACTTCCTTTCTTCTGCTGATTTGAATACTGATCAAATATTTGCAATATTTGAATTGTCAAAACAACTCAAATATTCTCGTAGGAGAATAGATTTAGGTAATCGAGTTCTAGGACTTATTTTTCAAAAAGCTTCAACACGTACAAGGGTTAGCTTCCAAGTCGCAATGGCCCGTTTAGGAGGACAGACAGTTGATCTGAATCCACAAGTTACACAGTTAGGGAGAGGAGAACCCCTTCAAGATACAGCGAGGGTTTTAAGCAGATATTGTGATGCTATTGCTATTAGAACTTATGAGCAAAAAGAACTCATAGATTATTCCTATTGGGCTTCAATTCCTATTATTAATGCACTTACTGATCTTGAGCATCCATGCCAAGCTTTGGCTGATTTTATGACTATATTAGAGAAATATGGAGATCTTAAAGGTATTAAATTAACCTATATAGGTGATGGAAACAATGTTGCTAACTCATTAATGATTTGCGGCGCATTGTTAGGTGTCAATGTAACGATAAGTTCTCCAAAGGAGTTCGAACCTGACAAGGCAATAGTTAATAAGGCTAGGTCTTTAATCGTAAATGGAGCTGCTATAAATATTTCGAATGATCCTTTATCTGCTGCTCAAGGCGCAAATGTCCTTTATACAGATGTTTGGGCTTCAATGGGGCAAGAGAAAGAACAATCATTTAGAGAAAAAGCTTTTGAGGACTTTTCTGTGAATAAAGAAATGCTTCAACTGGCGGAGAAGAATGCAATAGTTCTTCATTGCCTACCTGCTCATAGAGGAGAAGAAATTGCAGAGGAAGTAATGGAAAGTGATTCAAGTAGAGTTTTTGATCAAGCTGAAAACCGACTTCATGTTCAGCAGGCTTTGTTGGCTGCTTTGCTTGGCGGACTTTGAGCTTGCATAAAATCGCTTTTATAGGTACATATGTATTGAAGGACGTATGTATTAATCGTGAGTTCGTCTTTGAATCAATCTTTGACTGAGGCTCAGCAAGAGCTTTATGACTGGCTATCTGATTACATTTCCGCTAATCAACATAGCCCTTCTATTAGGCAAATGATGCAAGCTATGGGACTTAGGTCGCCGGCGCCAATTCAGAGTCGCTTAAGGCATTTGCAGGAAAAAGGATGGATTAAATGGCAAGAAGGTCAAGCAAGAACGTTGCAATTGATAGGAGAAGCGGTTGCTCAAGGGATACCTGTTTTAGGTGCTGTTGCTGCAGGTGGTTTAGTTGAAACTTTTGATGATGTACAAGAAACTTTGGATCTTAATTCTGTACTTCAGAAAAAGGGGGTTTTTGCACTTACTGTTAATGGAGATTCTATGATTGATTCATATATAGCTGATGGAGATACTGTCTTAATGGAGCCAGTTCATGAGCCTTCAAGAATTAGAAATGGAACGGTTGTTAGTGCTTTGGTGGCGGGGTCTGGAACAACTTTGAAGTATTTTTTTAGGGAAGGACCTATGGTCCGATTGGAAGCTGCAAACCCTTTATATGAACCGATAGAAATTGATGCGGAAAAAGTACAGATTCAGGGAAAATTATTAGCAGTATGGAGAAAAGCCTAGTCAATTTGTAATTGATTATAAGTCATATGAAATTTTTATGTTTTTATAAATATTTATAGCTGGTGTTAATTTTTGCCAGCCCAGAATTGATACATAGATCTAAAAGTGTTTGGTTTTTTCTCTTCGAATTTTTCCCAGTTCTTTAAATTGGTTTGTTTCTTATCATAAGGAAAATATTTTTTATACAGAGATTTAATTTCTTGTGGGAGAAAAAATCCATAAAAATTTAGATTATTTATACTTAGGGCTTCTCTTAATTTACTAATAGTAAATCTATGTTCTTGAGAATGGAAACAAAGATCTCTACAAGATGACAGTGTATAAAAGTCGCTAGCTAATGTTAATGAATTTAATTCTGGCATTTGACCAGTATTTATATTTTTCCTGAACATTTTAATTGAATTTTCACTTGAATTAAGATTGTTATTATAGATGTATTCCCTTGCTTTTATTATATCTTTTCTTGCTAATTCACTGTATAAACCTAGCTTAATATAACCATTACTCTTTAAAACACTTAATAACGATTCTATTCCTTCCTGAGGGTTGTCCATGTGGTGTAATACTCCACTGCATTCTATTATGTCAAATTGAGCCCCTATTAAGCTAACTTCTAGAATATCCATATGAATAAGCTCAACATTATTTATTTGAAGTTCATTCATTTTCCTTTGAGCATAAGATAGACTGGAAGAGCTCAGGTCTATAGCTGTAATTAGAGCATTTTTGTACCTTTGAGCACCTAAAATTTGATTTCCAGTTCCACACCCAGCTATTAAAACTTTTAGCTTATTCGGTTTTGGGCTAAAATATAATGAATTAGGTTTTATTTCTGCATTTATTATCTGAATTGCTGATGCCTTGAACTTTTTTAAAGGATTCCCATGCCTCCATCTGGGATAAGGATTGTCTTCATATTGAGATTGGACTTTTTTTGATATATGATTATTTATATTACCTAATTTCTTTAAACTCTTAGATAAATTTATCTCATCTATTGGTTCTATTATTTGTAACTTCAGAAGCTTATTGAAATTATTATTATCTGATGTAACCGCCATTAAATATGGTATTTGATCAAGAAGCTTATAGAGAGGCTTGTAACATGCTAATAATGTAATATGTGTTTCACTTAGATCACATTTTGAAGAAAGAGATATGATATTATTAATTATTTCTTCTTCTTCCTTGCTTGAACAATAAACATATTCATTGATAAAGCATTGTTCAGCAATTGCAATTAGAAAATCTAACTTTAGACAACTTAAATTTGTATTGCTAGAAGCTATAAGATGACAAGCTTTTTCTCTTGCTTTTGTAAGTAAAAACTCCCACTCGGAATTTACAAATAAAACTTTCTTCAGAGCTTCAATTAATAGGTTATCCTTAAGTAGGTTTTTGAAGCAATCTTCATTAAAGATATTATTTTTTGATATTAGGAGTTCTCTAAGCAATTTTTTATCATATAGGCTATCAAATGCTCTAAATAAATATTTATGATGAATATCATCTCTGCTTAGTAGAAGTATAAGTACTGGCCTTAATTTATCTTTACTTAATACAGAAGGGTTAACGACTGATTTAAGAAATTGTGCGATTAAATTATAGTAATGACTTTTATTTTGAGCAAGGCTTATGGCTTTTATATAATTTTCAAATGCTTCTTTATATTTCCCTTGATCTCTTAAAATAGCTGCTAGAGTTGAATAAGGCACTACATATTTGGAATTAATATTGATAGCTTTTCGTGCAGATAATTCAGCTTCTTTCAGTTGCCCTTGATCCCATAATATATTACCTAAATTTGAGTAAGCCTTTTGAAAGTTAGGGTTAAGTTTAATTGCTGTACGTGTAGATAATTCAGCTTCTTTTGATTTGCCAAGCTCTCTCAGTATGTTTCCTAGATTGTAATGAGCATCTGCAAAATTAGGATTTATTTTGATTGCTTTGCGAATTGACTCTTCTGCTTTTTCAAGTTGTCCTTTGTCTTTCAGCAATGCAGCAAGGTTAGAGTGAGCGTCTGGACTATTGGGGTATAAATTAATTGATTCTTCAAATAGTTTTATTGCTTTATTTATTTGCCCTTTTTGTTGAGATATAACTCCGTAATTAGAAAGAACTCTTGGATCTCTAAAGCCTTGATCAAGAAAATTTTGATAATAATTCTCTGCTTCTACAATATTTCCTTCTTTATGGTATTGAAATGCCTTTTCAAGGATTTGATTTTTTGAAAAATTCTTTGGCTGTTTATTGCTCTTTGTAGATCGGTTCACTTTAAAAATAGTTGTTTTTGGGTTCTTTTGTTTCTATGGTGATTGCTTTATCAAGCAGTCATGAATTGAAATAAGCCCTTTTTGTTGGCTTCATAGATATAGAGTTGGCATTATCTAATATGACTTTACTATATATAGATTCTTCTTTCTAACTATTTTTAATAACAGTATTTATATTACTTATGCTGTTAATTTAGGATTTCTCTTTGGAAGATGGCTGAATTGCTAACGAGAAAAGCCCATCTAAACTAAATAAATCTTGCTTCTAATATTTTCTAGAAAGTATTAGACTAGTTCTAGTGTACTTTGAAAAATTAAATATAATTTCAAATTGCCTGTATGATTAATATGCCATAGCATAAAAAAAATAGTCAATTATGTTTGTTTTCTGTATAAGCATGTCACTTTCAGAACAGACATGTTTGTATTTAGAAAAGAATTTACACTTTTTGGATATAAGTCCAAGCGATAGAGGTTGTTTTTACCATACATCCATTCTGCAAGGTATAGCTTACTCAAAGGATGATATTAAATCTTGGCTGTTATCTGGAGAAAGTATGCTTAATTCCAAAAGCATTATTAAAGATATTGCAATATGGGATAAGTTCATCAAAGGTATTGATAAGTCCTATATCGTAGACTTTACTCAGGAATATTCTGCTATTTGTCTTAGCTATTCTCTTTCCAATTATATTAACAGCCTATCTAAATCTTTGGCAAAAGAATTTAAATCTAATGATTTAATATTTGATATGAGCAAGTTAGTTGAAAGCTTAAAGAACGATTCATCTTCTGATTGTATCCCGCCTGGAGTAAAGTATGCTTTAGATTATCAATATCAGGCAACAGCTGGTTTAGTTAAACCTCATACAACACTTGGCTTTGGAAAGGATATAGATCATATTAAAATTAAATTTGATCAGATAAGTAGAGAATTATTATTGAAGCAGATCAAGCATGAATCTATTTTTTTAACGTTTCTTGATGAGTTTTGTATGACACCTTTTGTTAACAGGTTAAAAGTAGCAGATATACATTTAGAGAATTAATTTCTCTATTCATATTGATTAGAACTTTTTTGAATTTATTCCCTTATATTACTTGTGAAATAGACCAATTAAATAGCCGAGAATTATCTCTTTAACTTAATGACTTAGCATTTGTTCTTGATAATTCATAATTGTCTTACCTAACTTTATGCAGTTTATTAATAATCTTTTCAGGATTGCTAATTAGTTTAGTATGCCCGCTTGTAAGATGAATTCTATAAACTTTTGCGTGACAGTTTTCCTATGCTTTGAAAAGGCTAGATAATCGTGCTACTAATTTATCTGAGATTGTGTTGTCTGAACATTAACATTAAAGAAGTCAAGCTGAAGGTATCTTTCTGATGCATTGCTAAATAATTGTTAAAAGCAGATTATCGGTAAAGGTGATTCTTATATATATTCTAAGTTGACAATGTATTATATATATAATATATATGTCCTTCTATTTGTTATAGAAACTAATTATTTAGATATTTATCTTGAGCCCAGGACCATGTCTTTATAAGACCTTCTTCAATACTTACTTTAGGATTAAAGCCTAGCTCTTTCCTGGCTTTACCAATTGATGGTAACCTTCTCATAGGTTCATCTTTAGGATAATATTTTGGATATTCAGTTAATTCAAAGTCTAGATTTTTATTAACAACTTTTCGGAATAATTCTACTAGGTTAAGCATTGAAATTTCTGGATTGTCATTACCAATATTGTAGGTTTCACCTTCTAATCCACTTTCTATGACTTTCATTATTCCTTCAATAGCATCAGTATAATAACAAAAAGTTCTCGTTTGATTTCCTTTACCGTAGATTTTAAGTTTTTTATTTACTAGACAAGATTTTATTAGATTAGGAATCATTCTGTAATCTGATTTAATATCCATACCATCCCCATATATATTGAATGGCCTTATGATATTGGTCTTTACATTGTAATTTACATTATATACATAACATAAAGTTTCACCGAGCCTTTTGCTTTCGTCATAACAAGACCTTGGACCTTGACATGATACATAACCTTTATAACTTTCTTTTGTAGGTATGTTTTCAATGCTTGGATTACCATAAATCTCTGAAGAAGAGAAAAAGATAAACTTCGCTTCCCATTCTCTACACCTTTCTAGTAATTTTCTGGTCACAGTTGTTCCAACATCAATAGTTTCTAGAGGAAATTTCTTATAGTAAACTGGGCTAGCAAGGCTGGCTAGATGTATAACAGCATCACATTTCTCGAGTTTATTGAAGTCAAACTTTATTAAATCGGCTTCTATAAAATTGCACTTCTCATTCTCTACTTTCAAGTTTGCTTTATTAGAACTGATAAAATTATCTATTCCTATTATTTTTTCTACTTCATTAGATTGACTTTTTTCAAGTAACTTATTCAATAAGTGAGAGCCTAAGAAGCCATTGCAGCCAGTTAGCAGAATCTTTTTCACTTTCTTAAATTGCCTTCAAGCTTTATTATATGAGGTAATGGGACTGGTGATATAAGAACTTTAGGGTTTAGTAGGGGATCATTAATTATTTTATTACTTATTTCATCAAACATATTCCAAGCAAACACAATACAAACTGAATCTTTATCACGAATTAGTTCGCTTGCTTTTTCTTTATCAATTATAGGAATCTTTGTGTTCGGTATATAATGGCCATGCTTTAAGGTATTATCTTCAATAATAAACATAATTCTATCAATAAGATCCTTATCTATCAGAGATAAAAGTGTTACTGTTTTAGCTGGTGCACTATATCCATATAAAACTGTCTTATCATTAATTAATTCTTTAATTTTTTTATTCAAGTCCCTTTTAAGTGTTTTTATCTTATTTTTAAAAGTTTTAAAATGTTTGTGTATTTCAGAATCAAATATATCATCTTTCCTTATAAATTCTGATGTTAAACTGAAATCTTGAAAGAGATGTTTATTTTTATTTTCTTTATTAAAAATTACTCTCATACTTCCTCCATGCGTATTTATGTGTGAAGCAGAATTGATGAAGAATGAATTTTTATTGAATAATTGAATTAAAGGTTTTAGATGATGATATGAAGTATGTTCATGATAAATCATATCTATGTAGGCATTTTTTAATAATTTTGGTAAATACTGAACCTCGATAGAAAATATCCCATTTGACTTTAGGAGCTTATAAGCATTAGATATGAAATTCTGTAATGATCTTGTATGTGCAAATACATTATTAGCAGTAATGACATCAAATGATCCACATTCTTCTAAGATAATATTTGAATTTGTATGATTAAAATAACCATGATATACTTTATGAGATGAATCTTTGGCTAGATTTAAAGCCGGCTCTATACCATAAGTTTGAAAACCTTTTTCCTTGAGGATATCTAATAAAATAGAATCGTTCGAGCCAATATCTAATATTTTTATTTGATTATATTTTTTTCTTATTCTATCAGAATATTTGCATAATTGATCAGTAAACTCTTGAAAATGCGATATCATTTTTCTCGAAACACCAGTCTTATAGGAATACTTATCGAATAGAATACTAGAATTAATCTCAGTATTTAATTGAACGTGATGGCAATTTTGACAATAAACAAGTCCTAAGTCATACTGCTCTTGGTAAAGTGATAATTTTAAATTTTTTGCCAGGTTATTTGCTAAAGCAGTTTTCCCAAGATTTACAATATTTTTTAATTCTGAAGAATTACAGAGACAACAAATAGTTACTTCTTTAGAGGTATTCATTTTAAGCAGATTTTTCTGTTTAGACCAATTTGACTTTTAATATATCATGATTAAAGAATTCTGGAGAATTATTTTTAAGTAATTTTATTTTAATGATGTCAATATTATCTTTATTATGATGATCTTAGTTGTTAAATTTCTTGGCTGATACTTCCTAGTATTTTATTTAACTCTACTTTATAATAATCCTAATGTATTGACAAATGAATATTTTTTTATTTGTCTAGATTTTACTAATTAATTACCCTTTTTTGCTTTTTCAACAGCAGTAATAAAAAAATTATAGTATTCCTTGTATATTTTATTATCATTAAATAAATTCTTTTTAGCTTTTTCAGTTAGCTCTAGACTTGTTTCTTCTAACAATGTTTTGTTCCTAGAGTATGAAATACAGATATTGATATACTCTTCAGCTGTATTAGCTATCGGTGGATTTATTACGTTCATTTGTTTATATCCAGTGACAGGTATTATTGATTTCTGTAAGTCTGGATATGTTATAAATGGTGTGCCAAAAGCCATTGATTCGTAGAAAGTATTTCCACTACCAAAATAGAATGGGTCTAACATTATATGACAACTCTTTGTTATATTCATGAAATCATCATTGCTCATTCTTTCTAAAAAGATTGATTTCTCCAAGAGCAATTTATTTTTCTTTAACCATCTATTTTTTAACGTATTAGTATTGGAATCATTTTTATCTTTTATTAAGATTAATTTAGCATTCTCTATTTTATTTAGTATTGATACTAATACTTCATCATAACTTGGGTGAAGCTTGAACAAAGACTGCGTAAGTCCTATATTAAAACTTTTCTCTATATCTATACCCTTACTATTGCTCAGATTATTAGTATTGATATTTGGTATAGAGTAATTAAAAGGTAATCTATTAAATCTTACCAAGCGCTCAGTATAGTTTGAATCAGATTTTTTAGGTTCCATATCTGTGGTTATATAATAATCCATATGACTTATGCCTGATGTATTTGTATGCCCCAAGCTATTTACTTGTACTAATGCTAATCGCGATAGAGCTAGTATATAAGTGTAACTTGACATCCCAATATCAGGATAAAATAGAACATCTAGTTTTTCTGAAATTATTTTCTTAGCTCCGAGTTGAGGCGAATTTGGTAAATCTACAACTTTTCCAAATAAATTTCTGATTTTTTCTAATCCTGAGTCGTTTTTTGTGCCAGGTGGAAGATAGATAGTTATATCTAAATCAGTTTTTAGTAAGTCACTTAATACATTAATGTATAATTTTCCTATGGTATGAGTTGGATTAAGAAATTGAGAGCAAATGCCAACTCTTATTTTATCTTTATAATGATTCTGACCTAGATATATTTCTCTAGAAAAATCCTTGCATACCATTCCTTTGACTTTCGCAATAGTCGCAAATTGTTGTTCAAGGATTAATCTATCATCACTCTTATTTTGATAAGCTAAATAAAACATATAAGGAGTAAATCCATTAAGATTTCCAATTGTGAAATCTTTATTATCTTCTATGTTTTTTAATTCTTCTTTATACCTCTTTCTTTGAATTTCTATCTCTGAGTTGTTATTCATTATTGGCGATAGAATTAACCTTGAACTTAAGTAATAGTAGATATCATTAGGGGCATATTTTGAAGCATTTAGGAAACATTGAGAGGACTCATCTTGCCTACCTAAATCTATTAAAATACATCCAAGATTTAGATAAGCTTCTGAATAGTCCCTTTTTATTTTAATGGCTTTTCGTGTTACTAATTCTGCTTCTTCTAATTCTCCAAGATCTTTTAATATGGAACCTAGGTTTAAATACGCTTCAGCGAAGTTTTTCTTAAGCGGTATAGCTTTTCGTGTTACTAATTCTGCTTCTTTTGTTTGTCCATGTGCTTTTAATATTACCCCTAGATTTAAAAGAGCTTCAGGGTGGTTATTATTTAGTTCAATAGCCTTACGAATTGAGATTTCAGCTTCTTGTGTATTCCCAAGATTTTTTTGAAGGTTTCCAAGGTTAGAGTAAGCATCTGCATTGCTTGGGTATTTAGATATTGATTCTTTAAATATCATGATTGCTTTATCTATGATCCCTTGCTGTATGTATATAACACCTAAATTAGAATATACATTTGGATCGCTAAATCCTTGATTTAAAAAGTATTGGTAATATTTAGCCGCTTCTTTAAGCTTTCCTTTTGAGTGGGATTCGAATGCTTTCTCTAGTATCTTTTCCTTAGATATAAGGTTTGATTTAGATGCTGAATTACTAATATCTGTATGAATACTTTCAAAAGTATGTGGAATTGGAAATGTTTTTATTTTAGTTTCCTTCGTATTCACTTTCTCTGCCTTATTAGATTTTTCCATCTTTTCGGTTCCTATCCTTTGATGCCTTAAGATTACATATTAAGTAAAACCTTATCAGCA
>QCKO01000012.1 GCA_003215315.1 Prochlorococcus sp. AG-409-P19
CGACCCCAACCATGGGCTCTCATTGACTTACTTATTTGATTGAATTCATAATTACTACTACAGAGACAACCTCCTTCAATGGTAGATATATGATGTCCATAAAAAAAAGAAAAAGTTGAGGCTAGACCAAAAGAACCCAAGAATTTTCCAGAGGTAACTGAACCTAAAGACTGACAAGTATCCTCTAGCAAACGTATATCGAATTCCTGACAGATATCTACTACTTTTTCAATAGATGAATCATGGCCAAGAACATGAACTAAAACTAAAGTAGCAATTTCCTCTTCCTTTATCAACTTATATAAATGATCAATATTAATGCCTAAATTAATTGGATCAGTATCCAATAGATACGGTTCATAACCTAATTGAATAAATGGAGAGACTGTTGTTGACCAAGACAATGCAGGTATTCCTACTTTTTTATTTCTTAAGCCTTCGAAAAATAAATTTGTAGTCGCCATTATTAAATTTGCCGATGAACCACTATTTACGAATGTTGTATCTTTTGCTTGGATGTATTCTGAAAAAGTATCTTCAAACTTTTTAATTTTGGGTCCTTGCGTCAACCTTGGATAAGTTTTGATCCAATCAGATAAGGTATCAAGATTGTATTTTGGTATTGTTTCTGAAGCTAAACTTATCCTTTTGTTCATGTGCGGAGAAATAAAATTTTTCTGAAACCAACTAAATAGTCTCTAAATAATGATCATAGGTTTTCTTAAGACCAGAATACAAACTAAATCTAGAAAACCAACCCAAATCATTGATCCTTTTAACATCTAATAATTTCTGCTTCATTCCAGTAGGCTTCTTTAAGTCAAATGTAAAGCTACCCTGATATCCAACTATTTCTGCTGCTTTTCTATAATAATCAAAAATCGAATAATCTCGCCCTACTCCCACATTGATCAGATTAGGCAATTTATCAATCAGAGGTAGAGAAAACCATATTGCATCCGCAATATCTTCGACATACATAAACTCTCTCTTGGCCGTACCATCTCCCCAAATCTCTACCGAGTTCTTATTATTAACTTTAGCATGATGTAGTTTGACTAGTATTGATGCAATCAAGTGAGATCTTTCAGGTCGATAATTATCATATTTTCCATAAAGATTACACGGCATAAGGGTGACATAATTTCGTGATTTATCCTCACTCCTCAAATAATCACATAATCTTTGTGCAGCAATTTTAGCAATTGCATAACCTTCATTAGTGGGCTCTAATAAGCCTTGGAGTAGGTACTCTTCTTTTAAAGGATTCTGAATACTTTTTGGATACATACAAGAACTTCCTAAGTTAATAATATTTTTTATGCCAATCTTTGCCGCCTCAGATATCACATTGCAACCTATTTCTAGATTTTCCAACAAGAACCGTGATGGATTTGCAATATTGGCATGTATTCCACCAACAAGTCCAGCAGCATGAATAATCAATTCTGGATTATTATCATTTAAGTATCTATATATTTCTCTTTTATTAGTTAAATCTAATTCCTGTCGACTTGGTGTTAGGAGCTTATAACCTTGAGCAAGCTTATGTTCTTTTATATTTCTTCCAACCATTCCTGTACCTCCAGTCAGAAGAATGCGCATAAGACTTCTCTGCAACAAATGGTCATGTTAATAGATTTATTATATGAAATTTACCAAAATAGCTACTTGTTGCTAAGTTCTATTAATATGAATATTATATACTAAGCTTTCACAAGATCACTCCTGATTTAGGTTGGGATCCTAAATGGACCCTAAAGAGAACCTGTAATCATAATATATATATTTCATATATTTGAATGACAAACCCTAGCAAAGCAATTCTCATCAAAGCATTTTAAAGATAATATACAAATTAATTGAGTTAATAAAGTAATACTAGCTGCTTCATAAGAAACCATGTCGGAACTTTTAAATTCAAAAATTAACCAAAGCTATGTTGGCAATCTTGTTCCCACAATAGCTAACTATCAAAAACTAATTGCTAAATACAAAAAAGGAATGCTTAGAGGAGAATTCTACGAAGAACCTATTGGAAAAGATTTCTTCTACCCCGATTGGTAAAATACCATGTTCCACTTTAGCTGTGTTACTTGAAGCGCTTTTAAAAAGATCAAAGTTGATCTGATGGGATAAATTATTAATTCATAGATTGATTCTGTTACGAGGATGAAATCATCAGCACAATTTAGTATTTGTAAAAAATATAGATGGAACCTAACTAGGTATATAAACACCTCAAAAAAAGAACTGATTTTTATTGGACTAAATCCATCCTTAGCAACTGCGAATCATAATGATCCAACTCTAAGAAGACTGGTCGGGTTCTCAGAATGTTGGGGTTTTGGATCCCTTGTTGTAATCAATCTCTTTGCAAGAGTTTCCAAGTCACCAAAATCTCTAGCTCTTTGTGAAGATCCAGTTGGGAGGAAAAATGATTTCGAATTAAATAAATGGATTAACTATTGGTCAGCAAATAATTTCTGTAAGTTGTGGATTGGCTGGGGCAGGAATGGGAAACTCATGCATAGAAACGAAAAAATCCTGCAAAGGATTAAGAACTTACCAAAAGGTCCATATGTGCTTGGTTTAACAAAAGAGGGCCACCCTAAACATCCTTTATATATTTCCAAGCAGAAAAAACTAATTAAACTTAATTTATAGGCTAATTAACTTTCTCTATTTGCCAAGATTAAAGTTCACTACTATTGATTCAGAAAAAGCAAAAAATCATCTTTTTCATCATAATCAATGCATTAAATGAATAGAAACTTATTGTCTTTCATAATTAGTAAATTGACTAAAGATTTAAATTCAATTATTCTTATCTTCTCTTGTTCGACCATTGATAAAGTGTCCAAACAACCAAGCCAAGAATGATTAAAGGCATATAAGCATTAAGTAACCGAATCAGGGTATAAACTATTAAAGGGAAAAAGATGACGCGTTTTAGATTCAGTCTTCGCCCTCGTGATATTTTCTTCCAGCGTTTCAATGGAGGCATAGATACTCTTATACCCAAATAGGTAATTATAGAAGATTTATTTTACTCTTTCATCCTTCTTACTTGGAAGATAAAAAACACTGGTTCTATTAGCTTCAATACTTGCTTTTTTACTTCTTAAACTAAAATCATACAAAGATCTCTCTATAAAACATTCGAGTCTAAAAAAATCGGTCAAATTTTCCTGATAATTATCTTTTCTCTATTGCCAGCGATTATGCCTTCGATACGCTGAATTGTCTTAATCAATTCAAATGTCTAACGAGCTTGCAATTCTAGTTGGCCTTCCTTTCGCTATTATCCCTACATGCCTAGTGATAATAGATTACCTACGTGAAAATACTAACAAAGAGCCTATCGTTATTGACTATCTAGAATACGTGAACCGTAAAGCAAAGGGTGACATGGTTGATCGCTCCATTGCGCAGCTATTAACTATAGAAAAGATTGCCGCTTAAATTATGACAGAAACATCTAGAAAATTATTAATAGTATAGCTATCGAAGATTAACTAAAATATTGGCAGAAGAAATTCCAGCACTAAACTATAGCAACACATAAGAGAATATACTGTTCTAAGAGATAGGTTGTGACAGATTAGTGTACCAAAACCTCATAAACTAATAACTAGCTTGCACGACAACACCTATCAAACGGAAAAGACAATTGAATCAGACAGCTTGAACAATTACAGATTTCTGCTTCAAAAAGGGAAATCAGATCTAGTAGTCAAGCCAATAACCTTCATAGTAATCCACATAAACAAAATACCTTCAAAAAATCCAAACCAATACAAAGCATAACTTGATATACCCATTTCTTTCTGAGCTCTCTCCACAAGTGATTTATGCCATTTAATGAGATTCATTATTGATGTAAATACTGTGGATCATTTTAGTTATACCTATTAAGAACATATTGTCATAAGTTTTCTAAGCATGATTAACAATACAGCGTGAGATATTCATTCCCAATCGCTTACCAATCAAATGATGGATAAAAAACGTTTCAGTCATTATTCGTTTGCATGAAACGGAAGAACGTTCGAAAGAATATTAATGATTGGCAAATCAAAAAGAGAAATCATGAATTTCGTTTAAAAATTAGTTGGTAGTGACTAGTATTGATCGGCTTAGATTCTAAGCTTTCACCAGGTCCAGGATAGACAGCTTGCCATTGTTCCCCACAAATTCTCTGTTCAGAGAATTGTCCCAAAGAAGGTGTTGATTCTTTACATGGTTCAAACTTAGAAAAAGTTTCTACTTGCTTAATTCGTGAAATATCTAAATTATGAAAAATCTGCAATACTAATTCATCTATCAATAATACTGATTCATCTTCCAGATATTGATTTCTACCAATGACTTTAGTTTCTAAAAATATTTGGTCATCGAAAGTTGCTACCTGTCGATTTGGTGATTCCGGATCATCTTGAACGCGTAAAAGTCTTGCTCCTAAAGTAGCCTTCCCAATAGACATAGCATTAAATGACCTATCTCCAATAACATCATTGGAACTATTGAATTTGAATTTCGCTTGATATTTCAGGGGTTTATTATCATTACCTTTCAAGTCCGAGCTCTGAACTATCCACGACCCATAAAACCAAGAGGGATAAACAATATCTGTTTGTAAAGCTATGCGATTAAAAGGTCCCGGCAAACTCCATTTAGGCCAATCACTTAGTCGTCGTTCAAGAGATAGCTTTGGAGATTCTTGTACCAAAGGATTAGCATATAATGAATAAGGAATGATTAAAACTAAACAAAGCGTTAGGAATAAAAAAACTTTCATTTACTTGTTTTCATCGTTTAATAGAATCTTCTAAATATTATTCGTATAGAAATAACAAAAGATCATTTTATAGTGAACATAAACTAACAGCCTGTAATTATGGTTGGAAGTTATTTAACTAAATTAAACTATAGCTATCCACAAAGTTTCTAATAAAGCTCCTAAAAAAGTTTCTACAATCCAATCCATGAAGACAGAAAAGCTGGAATTGGAACCTTAGATGTAATCGTTGCCAACAAAGCCATATCAAATTGATGAACTGCTGGAATGGAACGGTCCAAAATAAAAATTGCAAGGTAAGGAACGTTCATTGCTATCTGCCATCTCCATTTATAAGTAATAACTCCCCACACCTTTTTGGCATAATTTTTCTGTCGATCAGTAAGTCTTTCCCAATTACGAACAGCAAACAGTTTTATACGGGCCTGGGGGTCACTTTCTGAAAAACCACTTTGTGATTGCATTATCAAATAGAAATAAGTCAATCTTTATAACCTATAGAGCCATTCAATTACCAGTCCTATAAGTACAGTTTCCAAATCGTAAGTAAACCTTTCTTTGAAACCGTTTAAATAGTAAAGAAGAGAAATAACACGGTTAAGATTAAATCTCCTTCTTATTGATATTTTCTTGCAGGGTTTTAGTCAATAATAAAGAAGAAGTCAAAAATGGCCTCAAGTACTGGACTATGCCCAGACAGCCCAAAAACCTATAAGTAAGTAACAGTCGGTCTTATGCCAGCTAACTCGAGCCTGTTCGAATCACCAACAACAAAAACTTTCACTGAATTTGCACGACAGGCTGACTATTCGCTCATGAACTCTCTTGAAGCGGATCCACAAGCTACTGAAGATGGGAACGATCACCATCCTCGACAAGTCTTCTCAGGTCATTACGTACCCGTGACCCCTACTGCTATTCCACAGCCAGAATACATCGCTCACAGCAAAACCTTATTTAAAGAACTTGGACTGCACGATGAGCTTGTCCTCGACGAACACTTTCGCCGTCTATTTTCAGGCGACATTACTGTAGCAAAGAAACCAATGCGTCCAATTGGATGGGCAACTGGTTATGCACTATCTATATATGGTACTGAATACATACAGCAGTGTCCTTTCAGAACGGGCAACGGCTACGGCGATGGCAGAGCAATATCTGTGTTCGAAGGCCTCTTCAATGGTAGACGTTGGGAAATGCAGCTTAAAGGCGGCGGACCAACGCCTTACTGCCGTGGTGCCGATGGACGAGCAGTCCTTCGTTCCAGTATACGCGAGTTTCTCGCTCAAGACTACATGCAGGCCCTCGGAGTTCCAACCTCACGCTCTCTGACACTATACGTGTCCGGGTCAGAAACAGTAAGTAGACCATGGTACACCAAGAACTCAAAGTCTATTAATCCCAACATTTTAATGGACAACCCTGTGGCAATAACAACACGTGTAGCACCCTCTTTTCTGCGTATCGGCCAACTTGAACTGTTTGCCCGTCGCGCCCGTAGTAATGCTCATAAAAGTGCATTGAACGAACTGCACATGATCATTAAGCACCTGATCAACAGAAACTATCAACAGGTGATTGACCCGAATCTTGCCTTCTCAGATCAAGTAGTGGCTCTGGCTTATTTGTTTAGAGGACGTCTCACATCACTGGTAGCCAATTGGATGCGAGTTGGCTACTGCCAAGGAAATTTCAACAGCGACAACTGTGCCGCAGGTGGCTTCACCTTAGATTACGGGCCCTTCGGATTCTGTGAGCTGTTCGATCCAAAATTTCAGCCCTGGACAGGAGGCGGAGATCATTTCTCATTCTTCAACCAAGCAGCGGCTGCCGAAGCCAATTATCAGATGTTTTGGGCAGCCGTAAGACCTCTACTCACCGACAACAAAAAAGCACTGGAAAGTCTGGATCAAAGCCGAGAAAGCTTCACCGAAGCAATGAATCAGGAGATGGAGAATATGTGGACAAAGAAGCTCGGCCTAACTCGCTATGACCCCACCCTGGTGAACAAACTGTTGAAACTCATGGTTCTCTCCAAGGTGGATTACACCATCTTTTTCCGAAAGCTCTCGCACATTCCAACACAACTCTCCGTATTGAAAGAGAGCTTCTACATGCCCAGCTCAGAACAGGTTGACGCACAGTGGGAGGGATGGCTGACACTATGGAGAGATCGCATCCCTGCAAATCGTAGTGAACTCAGAGTGACATCTGAAAACATGAAACGTACAAACCCTAAATACACCTGGCGCGAGTGGCTGATAGAACCAGCTTATAAGAAAGCTGAAGAAGGTGATTACAGTCTCATAAAAGATCTCCAAATTGTGTTCAACAACCCTTATGACGAGCAATCAGTAGAGACAGAAGCAAAATACTATCGACTAAAGCCCAAAAAATTCTTCAACATCGGTGGGATATCCCACTATAGCTGCTCGTCTTAAAGACAAAAAACTAAGATATGAAAAGGATCTATCTAGAACTTTACTAATTTTAATTAGAGAATTTTAAAGCCTGAAAAAAAATTTGATAAATTATCCTATTGATCTAAAATGAATAATATTTAAAGCTAATAAATGGCTAGTAACCTAACAGTAACCGAATCTGCTGCTGCTGAATTAATCAGGCAATCTGCATTTGGAGGCACTCCTGGTGAAATGCATATTGATTTATTAACCGATAGTTATGACGAAGAGTGGTTATATATTCGTATTAGATGTGGTCAACAAGCAGGTATTCCTATTGCAAGAACTGAGGGCGTCACATTATTTGCACCTGAAGAACAACATACTTTATTGAAAGGCTTAAGTCTTGATTATTATGGTGATTTAAGTGGTGGTGGATTCTTGATTAGCACTCCAGAAGGAGCAAGTCCAAGTATATGTGGCTCTGGTTTTAGATTCACAAATAATTACTAGCATCATCAATCTTCCGCTTCTATCTCTGTTCTCACAATTAAAAGGCTCTCAAAGATGCTCACAAAAACAGTAAGAAGAACTTAAAGATCTCTAGACTTGTATACAAATAAAAGACTTCTTCCCTAATTTGTTTTTTGTGGATTTAAAGGATTCCCCTTTCTCCTGGCATTGAGTCATGTCGCTCATCTCAATTTTTTCCACACCACTTCTGCCATGAAGGAGAATCAAATAAATGTTTTCAGCATTAGCATCAACAGGAGAAAAAAGGCCAAGCGATAGAACAAAAAACAAGAACAAGGTCATTAATAATTACAAGCGTTATATAAACGCTGAGCTTTCTGTTGGTTTTCATATTTATTGACCTTATCTTCTAATTCTTGCATCTCCTTCTCAGCCTGATCTATCAACTCCAGAGTCCATGTCCAGTTGCGTTCAGAACAATGTTTTTTAGCTGAATCCCAATCCATAAATTTTCATCAACTATAAGCTCCATATAACAATAGAGTGAATCTATTAAAAAACAAATATTATCTCAATAGTTAATATTTGTTTTCCCAAGAAATCAAAGATTTCCTATAAATATAACTTACGTCAACACTAATCGCTTTGCCTTTAAAAGGCACACTAAACAAAATCGATACAGAATACTTACCTTAGCCAACTTTATATTACTAATCAAAACAACTAGTTCAAACCCAATAAAATCCTAATTATTTAATTAAATCTCGAACTCATGATAAATTGCTCCTATTAACAATTTGATCAATCCTCAGACGAATCTAATCCTTAGAGTATCTTGTTATCTTTTGAGCCAAAAAACTTCACGATATTTGAATATTTGATGATCTGTTACTTGCTAGGAAGAGCCTTAAATCTTATCTTCGACTAAACCTATAGTAAATTCAAGTACTTGAATATTTCTCTATTTACCTTGAATCATTGGAGTTATCCGCCAAGAATTCAATATATTTTTTCAATGTATAGCCATGACAATCATCTGGATGTTTTAAGTTTGTTAGTCCCAAACCCGCATCATTTCCTCTAAATCTTCGGCAGTCACAAATAAGGTCAATATTATTTCCATGCTTGTACTCCTTAACTCTATCAGCAAACCATTCGCGAGCTGGTTTTTCCATTGCATCGCAAGCATGCCAAGAGTCCCACAGCAATTTATCGAACATCTTAATTGCGTCTTCTCTAGTAGTGAAGTCTTCACAAATATTTCTCACAGGAGATTCCTTTCTATTTATATAATGTTTAATAGATGGATTATCTAATTCTTTGATAAATCTTTTCGGCTTAGTATGGCCATCGGTTAACTTCTCAGGAGCAGACACCTCAACAACTTTCCTTGCATCAAGCAGACCCAGTACCTCAATTTGCTCCCATTGCTTTTCATGATGTACTTTTACTTCATCAGTCATAATTCCATTTAATACTCTTTATCTCAACATTTTATTTAGAACCCATGTCATAACTGAGGAAATTAACAAAAATAATGTAGGGAAGATTTTGATCCAATCCTATGTGAAGATTCACCTTTCGCTAAAAACCTATAGAGCCAAAGGATCTTAACTACGGGCGAATAAGTAGAGGCGCTTAAGTGAGAGCCGGTAATCTTTGTGATCATCTAGATTTACTCCAACTCCTATGCAGTTCAATTACGAAAAGCAATGGAATTCAAAGATATAAACCTGCTAAGAAAAATCATATTCACGAGATTTCCCAATAAATTAATGCAAGGTTCCAATGCAGAGCAAACATTGGATGTAATGGGGAAAAGAGGTGAAAATCCGCTACTGTCCCGCAACTGTGAAGTATCGATATTCATCGATATCAGTCAGAACACCCACCTGATTTAACAATTCGACGAGGATCGACTTATGACATTGCCCTTATTGGCGCGCAAACATTTTCTTGGAATTTTAGTTCCTTTATTTTTTTTAGCTGATCCAGTCTTAGCTCATCACCCTTTTGGGATGGGAGACAGTTTTGAACTGTCAGGGTGGCAAGCTGTGCTGAGTGGCATCGGGCATCCATTGCTTGGGCCTGATCATTTACTATTCATGCTAGGCCTCGCACTTGTTGGACTCAAAAAAACAAAGAAATTGGTGTTGCCTCTTTTGGCGGTTGGGTTAGCAGGAAGTGCATCAGTCCAGCTTCTACCCTTGCCTGATTTCTTAGTTCCCTGGGCAGAAGCACTTGTCTCTTTCTCTTTAGCAATAGAAGGCTTAATTGTTCTGGATTTTGTGAGCTCAAAATGGCTCTTGCCAATGTTTGCGCTACACGGCTACTTGCTTGGCAGCACAATTGTTGGAGCTGAGCCAACTCCTATCCTAGGTTACTTTTTAGGTCTTCTATTTTCCCAATTAGCGTTACTATTACTTGTTACGGCAATATCGAAAAGAAGCATTAATTGGCTAGGAGCCAATGGGCGACTCTTAATTGCTGGAGTTTGGATAGGTATAGGTTCAGCATTCTCCTGGGTTGCTCTAGTAAGCTAGAAAGGTGCAAAGTTCTTTTTCATTATTTAGAAAATGTAATTTAAAAGAAAGTAAGAAAACCTGAAATTAATTAGGGTATTTACATGTCTCAAAGAAATGATCTTAGTAATTATTTAAGAAGAATCAAGAGGTTTACAAGTTGTCAGATCTATAATATTAGAACTGAAAAGTGGTTTTCAGTAATCGACCTTTAATCTCTTCTTTACCGTCTTTCTCAATGACAAAGAAAGCAAGAGTAATTGTAATACTATCTCTCACAGTAAAATCATAAAAAGCTTCCCAAGCCAAATGACTGAAGACTGGCGACCAACAGACGACCAAAAGAATGGTGTAATTACTCGCACGGTACAATTTGTTTCCGAAGAGGTTCAAGAACTAATAGAAGAGCTTGGATGTCCAAAGAGTTATGGAGCTAGCCTGTTGAGAGCTATTGCAGAGAAGATTGAAGATAAAGACAAACGAGTTACCAAAGACTCTGCATATGCTTCTCGCCATTGCTCAACACCTGAGCATGAGAAAGCTGCGGAATCAATAGTTATTGAGAATGAGAAAAAAGCTAGAGAGGCTATGAAAACAGAAAAATCAAAGCAATGAAATTAGTCCCAAATCGAAAGATTTTAAACACACCTAAGGGATAAGCCAAAGAGAATACAGAAGTAAGGATATCGTCGAGAGTTACTCAAACTTTCTCTCACTAATTTCTCTTCAATTATGCTCAGCAATCTGTAGAAGTAGCCAAACGCGAAAGGTAGGCATCTCTAGTGCCTGCATTAATCCAGCCTGTAGCAATTGTTTTAGTCCCTTTATCATTAACTTGCCCACGATGAATATGAGATGGACCTGCCGGAAAAATCAAGAGTTTTCCTTTTTCTGCAGGTTCATGATGTTTTTGCCAATAAAACTCAGTAGCCGCTGAATCAATATCATTGCAATAAAGAATCCAAGCAAGAACTCTATTAACAGGTTCTGTCAACTCATCGCTGATAGTCCAATCACAATGCCAGCGTTTAAAACCTTCTCCCGGTGCATAACGTTGTATGTTGAAAATCGGAATTACAAACAAAGACTGCTCTGGGACACACTCTAGAAATAAAGGACGATCTTGAAGATATTTGTTGAGAGCAGCAGTAACACCTCGAACAATCACATCAGAAAGAGCAAATGCCTCTGGATCAGAACGATCAATTGCAACAAGGCTTATATCTGTAGAGACCTTGGCTGGTTCATCTTCATCTGAAGATGAATGATGCCCGAAAGCAACTCCACTGCATTGAAGATCATCACGGCGATCAAAGAATGTCATAACCCCATCAGCAAGAGATGCGAAACCAGGGTTGCGATAAGAAGCAATTAGATCCAAAGACACTCCTTTTTTTATAGAGGTTGATATCAAATCAAGTACCTTTTCAAAGATATACCTCTATGGCTCAATGAGCTAGAAAGAAGAAAAAGGGTTTACTCAAGCTTTTCTAAGGCATCCACTTTAGCCCAAACCAATTGATATGAATAGCAATCAACTACTGGCTAATAAAACACGTACTACAGCTTAATAACTTGCTTTTCGAGAATCAGGGTGATTCCATTCCAAAGCTATTACAACTTTTACAGAGTTTTTAATTCACACGAAACCTCAGCTCATGCCATAGATTCCAAAAAAGAGTATTACATAAAGATGGGGTTCTTGGTCGTTCAATGGAGAAACAAATCAAGGCAAATACTTTTTTGTAAGTAGCCAGAAGGAAAGAAAGATAATAAATCAAACAATCCTATAGAATATTCTTCCTAACATCTCAAAGTATGCAAGGATTACGCAATGATCATAACAAAAGCGATGCAAGGTTAATAACAACATTTCAGGTTCCTAATCTTACAAACTATTATCTAGACGAAGCAATTATATTTAAATCGTTTAACAAAGGGAAAGAAGCATTAAATTCATATTTGAATGCTCTTAGAACCGACTTGTCTAATCAGAAAGCATATTGGATGTCAGCACAATTCCTAAGAGATAGTGATACATCAAACTTTGACAAGATAGAATTAAGGAACTTATTAAATATCCTTATAGAAAGTGATCTTATTTTTCACAATGATCTTTTCCTATCATTCAATTTCTTATTTAGAGAGAAATTAATTACTGCATTAGAAAAGAACAAAAAAGAACTACTCAACACAGATTTCTATGAAAACATTATAAATGACAAACTACTGCTAAAGACGCTTGAAAAGGTTGTATTAAGAGATATTCACTGGGAAAAGGCGTTGACTCAAATCAGGAAAGAGTTGTGTTTTTTAAACGCAAAGGAAAAAAATAATATTAATAGATATCAACCTATAATAATAGCGATTGCAAACCAATGTTATCTCAATGAATATACTTACTATTATGATAGTAAAGAAGCTAATTTAATAGAAAAAATGATTAGCGAATTGCAAGACTATAAAGTTGATTATAATAATATTGGAATTCTAGCTTGCTATAAACCTCTATATAAGATCATAAGGGAAGTGCCTTTATTGAAATCATTACAGTCTTCAAATAAAAAACTAAATGAGCTATTCAAGCTACAAATCTTTGAGCCCCTTGAAGAGCTTAAACTATCAAAATCAATAAAAAAGCTTGGGACTATTTGTGACCCCATTTCAACCAAGGTCAAATCTCAATATGAAGAGAATCCATATCCCAGATGGAGATTTGCGAATTGTTTTAAGAACACTAAACAAACACTGGTCCAAACAATTAACTCTGAAATAAACCCTAATTTAATAAGCTCTAATCTAGGATCAAAAAAATTGAATATTTTGATAGCTGGTTGTGGCACAGGTAATCAAATCATACAAGCACAAAGATATAAAAATGCACAAATTACAGCAATAGATTTAAGTTCTTCCAGCCTTTCTTATGCTCAACGAAAGCTCAATGAGTTAGGTATAAACAATGTCCAACTTATTCAAATGGATATTTTAGAGGTCAGCTTATTAAAAGAACATTATGACATTATTGAATGTGCTGGCGTTTTACATCATATGAACTTTCCATGGAAAGGTCTGGGATGTCTCAATACTATTTTAAAGGGAAATGGGTTCATGAAATTATCCTTATATAGTCAAATAGCAAGGAAACATATAATTAAAGCAAGAAAATACATAAAGGAACTCAAGATTGAACCTAATGAAGAAACAATCAGGGCTTTCAGAAGAGAAGTTATATCTGGCAAATATCCAGAATTAATTCATATAGCTGATTCTGGAAGTAATTTTTTTACCACTTCTGAATGCCGCGATTTAATTTTTCATCACAAAGAGCATAGGTTTACAATTTCTGAGATAGAAGAAGCTCTTAATGCAAATAATTTGAATTTTCTAGGTTTTTTATTAAATCCACAATTCAAGTATTTGTATAAAAAATTATTTCCAGTAGATAAAAAACAAACTGACTTAAAGAATTGGGCCTCATTTGAAGAAAAATATCCTGAAGCATTCCTAAATACACCTCCCTTTTGGGTTTCCAAAAATTACTTCCCCTAAACTTAAATTAATTCATGGTCTAATGCGTGGAACTGTAGAGATTTACTCAACCTTCATCTAACTTATTATAACTTTATTTGTGATTAATAATCTTTCAGGCAGACGTGTTTGAATTATTTCCGCCTACATATGTTCGAATCATGCGAATCCTTTGGTACGCACTTTAAAATCCCAAACAGTAATCCCTCCTTTTGCATTAACTGCAGCTAGAGCGCAGTCGTCAGGTCGCCAGGCAACTTGACTGACAAGTTCTCCTACAAATGCACCCCCCACGGGATCACCTTGACCGTTATTATTGAGAAACCACGCAAAAACTGAGCCATCCCTAGCAGCCGAAGCCAATAACATCCCACTATGAGAAAAAGCAAGGCTAGAAATAAAATCAGCATGAAGAGTTAATCGACCTGGCACTGTACCTTCAGGACCATCTCCTTGAAAACTCCAAACCGTCACTATTTCACTCCCTCCCGTAGCAAGAACTGTGCCACTCTGATCAAATGCTAGCTGACTTGGCTTACCTGGATACCCAGTCATTTCAGAGTCTTGATTAGTTGAGCGTCGCCAGAAATGTACAGAATTATCCTGACTACCGCAAACGACAATATCACCATTGGGACTAAGCACCATAGAGACAAGTGAACCTTGCCATTCCAATTTCTGATTAACCTTGTTAGTAACTACATCAAAAAAAGTTACGCGACCATAGCATGCAGTTGCTAGTTCATTCGAATTCGACCAGGCAATTGCACTGACTGTACTTGGATGCTGATCTGAGCGCCATTGTTCTTGACCATTAGCACAAAAGACATAGACGTATCTGGAAAGAGTTACGGCTAAGAACTGACCGTTCGGAGACCATTTAATCTGTTCAGCCCATCCTTTCCCAAGATCTAAAACCTTACTTAATTCACCTTCTTTGCTATCCCATATCAAAACACGTCCATCCTGACCTGCAGTAGCAAAAGATTTCCCCTCAGGGTGAATAGACATCGCAAGCAACCCACCCTTATGGACCTCCTTTTTCTTCCAAATAACATCTCCAGACTTACCCTCAAATGAGTAAATTCCACCTGCAGAATCGCCAACCAAAAAAGCTTTACCTTGCAGGACCCATCCGCAGCTAATGGCATAGTCCTCAACTTGAGCACTCCAACCCTTGTGAAGCATGCCCTTTGGAGTAAAAGCTTCTATACGAGACACTTCTCAAACTCCTTAGTCATTTCCTTTTCATCAAGATTTCGACCAATAAAAACTAATTGATTGCGGCGAGGTTCACTTCCCCATTCTTTATCTGGTTGAGCAGTGAAAAGCATGTGAACCCCTTGAAAAACGATTCGCCTAGAATCGCCCGCATAACTTATGAACCCTTTTGTTCTGAAAATATCAACTCCTTTTTCTGCCAGGAGTCGACTCAACCACTTATTGAGTTTTTCTGGATCAACATCACCTACTCGCTCAATAGCAATTGAGCCCACTTCATCATCATGTTCATGCTCTGCCACCCAAGTCCGTTCAGTGGCAGGTTTAACCATAGAGTCATTTTTGCCATCATTTTCAGTAATTGAACTATCAACAGTGGATACTTTTATATCAAATTCCTCAGCTGTGTGCTGAGTGAATAGACCAATTTGAGTGGCGTGATCTAGTTCTAAAAAGAAAGACTTACGCCCATTAGACTGAAGTTGAAGACTGACATGTTTCCCAATTGGCACTGTGCTTCCCGGATGAAGAAGTTCAGCAGAGTCAGCGTATAGTCTTACGCAAGATTCTGCGCCATCATTAAGAGCTACTTCGTTAATCCCCTGATCTTCCATCGCTACGAGCGACATAGTGGGATCAGGACCTTCTTCTAAACTAAGTTCATAACGACCTCGTTCAAGAGAAAATACACCTGTCCACTCGAATGGATATTCTGGCTCAAGAAAAGTGGGGCGACGCTTTAATACCTGATCTAAATCAAAAGCACTCAGATTTAGCACAGTATCAATGGAAACATCTGCTTGCTTACTACGCACAACACGAGCCATGCGGTTCATATCTCGTAGTCGTGATTCAAGAATATCGAGCGATTCATCAGAGACTAAGTCCGTTTTATTTAGGACAAGGACATCTGCGAATGCAACTTGCTCAGAGCTTTCATCGCTGCGTCCGAGTTGCTGATCAATATGAGCCGCATCAACGAGCGTGACAATGCCATCGAGTGAAAACTCATCACGGATTTCGTCGTCCATAAAAAATGTCTGAGCGACAGGTCCAGGATCAGCAAGACCAGTTGTCTCAACTAATACATAGTCGAATTTATCTCGTCTTTTCATAAGGTTACCCAATACGCGAATCAGGTCTCCACGCACGGTGCAGCAAATACAACCGTTGGACATCTCGAACACTTCTTCGTCAGCATTAATGACCAACCCCTGATCAATACCGACTTCACCATATTCATTTTCGATTACAGCAATTCGTTTGCCATGCTCCTCACTCAAAATCCTGTTAAGGAGTGTTGTTTTCCCAGAGCCTAAGAAGCCCGTAAGGATTGTAACTGGAACTTTTTTTTCGGTACTCATTTTTATTTTTTTAAGCTATTAGTACATTTCGAGTTTTCTAAACTCATATTTATTACCCAATTTTTATCTATACCCAAGAGTTCAATAGCCTTTAACTCAAATTCATCTAGATCAAAGTAGTTGTAAGGTACTTTCAACCTTAAGGTTAATGGCCCATCATCTTTTGAAATGGAGTGATTTGAAAATTTAAATTCTTTAATATTGGTTGCGAAATCATTTGAGAAAGTTATTTTTAAGATCTTTCGCAAGTTCCATGGTCCTTGATCCATGAAACTTGCTTGCTCTTCCCAGTATTTTTTGTAATTTTCTAATCCTTTGACTTTAGACATTTTAATTACAGTTGGATTTGAAAGTTAAAAGAAGATTTGGATTTTCAAATTAACGTTTAATTAATGTATTCCATCTATTGGCTAGTTGATTCCCTGCTTTCTTATTGCAGGAACCACCCAAAGAGTTAACGATAGTACAGGTGTTATGAACGCCAACAGAAATCGTGTTTCCTGTTGGCATTAAACCATCAACAAAAATTTGTTGTTTTGCTATAGGGGTAGAAGTTTGTCTGCTTAAGTTCCTCAATAGCTTTGAAGGAGGTTTTTGTTCAGGGAAAAGAACTTGTACATTTTCTTCTCTTAGCTCTGTTATTACTTTTGAAATAGTCTGAGGTCTAAGGCTTGATGAATGACCAAGAAAATCTAATAAGCTAATGGTTTCCAAACCAAAAGCATCCCCGTAGTATTCCATAGCTTTATGCTTAGAAACTATTGTTCTTTGATTAGAAGGAATTGTGGATACTTGTCTTTGAGTCCATTGATCTAAATCTTCTAAAAGAGAATTAACCGCTTGAGTTCTTTCTTTTAAAACTTTTTTAGTTTCTCTATCAAAGAATGAAATTTTCTTGTTGAGATTTTTAGAAATGACATTCCCCATCTTGATTATGTTATGAGGATCATGCCAAACATGGGGATCTAGTCCACCATGATCATGGTGATGATGATCACCGCCTTCATCTCCATGATCATCGTGGTCGTCATGCTTTGCAGATGAGTGATCATCATGATCATCGTGGTCGTCATGCTTTGCAGATGAGTGATCATCATGATCATCGTGGTCGTCATGCTTTGCAGATGAGTGATCATCATGATCATCGTGGTCGTCATGCTTTGCAGATGAGTGATCATCATGATCATCGTGGTCGTCAATTTCTATTGCATTTACACCGACAACAACCGTTATGGGATTATCCAGCCATTTTTTAATTGCGGGAGTCATCTCTTGCCCAAGAGTAAAGACTTGACTTGCATTCTTTAAAGCCCGGACCTGCTTCGGAGAAAATTTCAGATCATGTACATCTTGTTTTCTATCAATCAAACAAGTGACGGACATTGAAGGTAGTTTAATTGCAGAGACCAAATCACAAACCAATGGTTCAACAGCAACTATTGACTTTGTTTCAGCTTGAACGACCTGATTGATTCCTGTTAAAATTACAGCTCCTGCTATAAGAGAGTTATTGACAATGTGGCCTGGCTTGCTTGAAAGAAATTGCATCCGCTAGGAATTCAATACAACAATGAAAACGATAATGGTTTTCATTCCTATTTGCAACTATATTGCTATTCCATGAGCGAATCCTCTAATAAATGACTAGTTTAATTGCTGAAAATTTGACATATTCTTATTCAAGGCAAAGCAATCCTGTATTGGAAGAGGTATCAGTTACTTTAAGGCCAGGTACTTTGACGGCTCTTGTTGGTCCAAATGGTGCAGGAAAATCCACATTATTAAATCTGCTTCAAGGGCAAAACAAGCCTGACAAAGGGGAAATAACCATTGATGGTAATCCGTTATTTAATAATCGAGCCCAAGTCGCTCTAATGCCCCAAAGAGGAAAACTCAACTGGAATTTCCCAATCACTGTTGAAGGCTTGGTCTCTTTAGGCCGTGTGAACCATTCAAAATTAACTTGTTGTGAGCTAGAGGGAGCACTTCAACGAGTTGGGATATCTCATTTAGCCAAAAGAAGACTTGATTCATTATCTGGTGGTCAACAACAAAGAGCATTGTTAGCCAAAACCTTGATGTCACCAGCTAAAATCTTACTTCTTGATGAGCCCTGCTCTGCATTAGATCCTCTTGCAAGAGAGGAATTTTTATTAATCATACGTCAGTTCGCTGACGCAGGGTTATCACTTTTTATTACTAGTCACGATTGGGGTTCATCTCTAAATGCTTATGACAGGGTTATTGCTCTTGATAAAACCGTTTTAGCCAATGGCTCACCCCAGGAAGTACAACACAAACTTGATTCAATGGATTGTATGAGAAGGGGAAACTGCTTTGGCTGATCTCCTTCAAATTTCATCAAGCTTTAATCGATTGCGAGCAATTGTGGCAAAGCCCAAAATATTCAAGTGTATGAAACAAGAGTTCAAACTGGTTAGATATTTTCTTAGGAGTCTTCATTGCTTGAACTGGACAACCCTCAAGGCGTTTCGTCTCTCCACAACTAACACAAGTTAAATGATGAATGTCTCGTTCAACGGGAGCATAAAGAACTTCACCTGTTGGCAGATGCCTAGAACGAACCAATCCCTGTTTTACAAGTACTTGCAAATTCCTATAAACCGTTGTCAACCCCATGGAAAATTCACTTGCATGCAAAGATCTATACAATTCTTGACCGCTCAATTCATCCGCACATTTGTTGAGCTCATCAAGCAATTGCTTTTGTCGTTTGCTGATTTCAGGCTTGCTCGTACTCATAGGAAAATCTTAATTTCATTTTTCTCTAGTGACCATAACGAATCATTTGATTAATGTCTTTAATTAATACAATTTGGTGGATCATTCCTCTCTTCATAACAATCTTTACAGGATTACTTTGCCCTGCAATGGGGACCGTATTAATTACTCACAAAAGACTGTTACAAGTTAATTTAATTTCTCATTGTGTCTTGCCAGGATTAGCTTTAGCAATGGCTCTTGGTGTAGATCCATCTATTGGCGGAGTCATCAGTGGGTTAGTGGGAGCTTTAGCAGCAGAAGGTTTGGCCAATAAAAAGAATGAAAACTATGAAGCAGTTATGAATACAATTCTTGCTGGTTCAATTGGGTTTGGTGTTCTCATTATCCCTCTACTTGGTATCAGAATTGATTTGGAAGCTGTCTTATTTGGAGATTTATTAACGGCAAATATTGGAGATCTTCTAAGAACTTTAATTGCTTTTTCTACATTTATTTGTCTAATAATTTTTTCTTACAACAAGATTGTGCATATTGGATTAGATCCTGAAGGTGCTGTTGCAAGTGGGATAAAAGTAAATAATTTAAATTTAGCTCTTGGAGTTACAACTGCGCTCGTCATAGTTAGCTCAATGTCAGCAATAGGAGTAATTCTTGTCATTGCCTTGCTTTCCACTCCAACTTTATTGGGGTTACATCAAGCCCCATCATTATTGATAGCGATGACTAGATCATCAATATTTGGACTGGCAATATCACTCTTAGGTTTTGTGTTGGCAATTATTTTTAATTTGTCACCTGGTCCTCTTATCAGTGTCCTCTGTGTTGCTTCATTGATATGTTTACCAAAAAATGAATAATATTAAGCAATTAATCTCAACTATTTACATAGTACTTCACCTCATAACTGTTAATAGAGAGACGTATATATAGCTGCAATCTTTATCCGGATCCAATCTTAATAGCTATAGAAAATAATTCTTGTCCAATGAGTTCCCAATGCACAAATTAAGACCATGAGGGAAAACGATCATGCGACACAATTCAAAATAATGCAATATCAATTATTAAGAAAAAAAGATATCTTCATTAAGCTAAATAAAGCATTGATCGACTATTGACTCCTATAGCAGCAAAATCGAAATAAGTCCTTCATTAAAGATACCCAAAGAACAAATGAGTCAAGAAATCACCGCTGCATATGCAAAGGAAGCTCAAAAAGATGCTGCATGGGCTTACAACAATGCAATGGAAAAGTTCTACTACTCAATGTTGGAAGTTGTTTTCTTAAGGATCAAAAGTCATCTCAGTCCACAAGGATTAAAGAAAGTCATAGAGATGGATGAGAAAAGAAACCAAAATGAAAACTTGGGTATTGAATTCAGCCAGAAAACATGGGATGTGTTGGCAGAATCCTGGTCAGGAGCAGAAGGTTTAGCCATGACAAGAATTGCTAATCTATACGGATTGGACATAGCTGATTTGGATATATCTAAAATTGAGAGACTTAATCAAAAGCCTAATACTCCAAAATGTGACTCCACTGCTAAATAAAAGCAGGAACAGAAGAAATCACAAAGATACCAGACTAGAAACGATTGACTAGAAAATTATAAGGGCGAACAAAAATCAGTATCGGCAACCACCAGCTAAGAATAAATAACCTGATTTAATAGAATTTGGTTATATATTGATGTGATATTTGCTTTTGAGCGATTATTCTATGAGTTTTGCTAACGAGTTGACGTGATAATTTAGACAATGCATCTACACTTTGTTTATTGCCAATAGCTCCTAACGCTATTAATGCAGTTTCTACTGTTTTATCAGTTCCATTTCTTGCAATTTTACTAATAAAATAAATAATTTCTTTTTCATCTCTACGTTGAAGAATTTTTATAGCCTGTATAACTACTTCTTCTCGAAAATCATCTAACAAATCGACAACTAAATCCAATAGTTCTTTTACAGTAAGCGAATGTACTTTAAATTGTAATAGATTTAAACCGGCTAAACGCATCTGCAATGAATTTTCATTCAAGATATTTTTAAGTTCAGTTGTTGAAAGAATTGCACCCCAACAAGCGAGAGCTCTGACAACAATAATTTCCGGCTTTTCTTTTTCTCTCAAAAGCTTCAACAAAAAATTACTGGCTTCTTTTTGATGACATAGACCAGCAGCATGTATTAGCTCAGGTTGATTACCATAGTCATTGATAAGCACCTTAATCACATTCCAACCTTCTTTAGCTAATAGCCCTAATCTTTCTCCAATAATCCAACGCAATTCGGTAGGTAAATCTAAAGAATAAACCTCCTTTAACCAACTGGCTTTAATTAAGAGAGGTTTATTCGTATTAAACCTCTCCCATATTTGAGTTTCTTTAACAGTCATATATTACACTAACGTGCACCTAATTCAGCAGCCAATTCTCTCTCTAATTTCTCATCATGAACCTTAGGTAAAACATTACTCATCTTTGTTCTATGAGTACTATAAAAAAGCATGCCAATAAAGACCATTCCACCAACAATATTGCCTATTGTTACGGGAATAAAGTTCCAAAAGATGACCTGATTAAACCCTACTCCTGAACCTAATAGAGGTCCAGCGGTATGAAGAAACATATTAACTACTATGTGTTCCATACCCATGGTTTGGAATGCGGTAATTGGTAGCCAACAAGCCAGAATCTTTCCAGGTACACTTTTACTAACTAAAGCCATTGTGACTCCAAGACAAACCAACCAATTTGCAATAACACCACGTAAAAAAGCTAAAAAGAATCCTGTACCACCTAATGCTTGATACTTAATAAGAACATTAGCCTTATTGAGAGCAACAATTTTTGCAGCAACCACAGCCCAACCCTTACCACCAGCCGCCGCAGCTAATGGTTCAACCGTTCCTGCACTTGTAAGGCTAATAGATAGTAAAAGTGCAACAAGAGCTGTGCCCAGAAAATTTCCTATCCAGACCCATATCCAATTCCTGAAAGTAGCCTGCCATGTACTTCTACCTGCCCAGGTTGCCATAGGTAACAAAGCAAAGTTACCAGTAACTAATTCCATTCCAAAAAGCACAATGCTTGCAAAACCAAAAGGGAAAATTACTGATCCCAAAAAAGGCATACCTGATTGGATTCCTACAGTAATAGCAAGGCAAGTAGCTAATCCAAGGATTGCTCCAGAATAAAAACCACGTAGTAATAAATTTTTGATACTTACATTCGATTTTTTACCTCCTGCCATTATCATTCCATCTACTAATTCATTTGGAAGGACATAGTCCATCTGAGAAGGATTTGATTGCATTTTGAATCTGGAAATTGTTTGAAGAGTTTTAACCGCTTATACGGTTCATTAGTTTAGAAAAGAAATCTTGGCCTCCATTAATTTTTTCTGTAGAAGGTTGATCATTTCCTAGGGCAGAAAACCAATTAACAAATGAAGAAAAGTAATCTTGTTTTTTTAATTTTGGATCCATGGATTTAAATAAATAATTTAAAATTAAGAAAGAAAGAAAGCAGGAAAGAAAGTAGTTAACTATCCAGTACTACTTTCACCAAGTTCACTAAACCAGTTCATAAAACTTGAAAAAATATCATCACTTTTATGCTCAATTTTCTGTCTTGGTAATGCATTATAATTGTCAATTAAAAGTTGTTTAAGAGTATCTTTTAATTGATTAATAGGAACTGACTTTTTATGGAGTCTACCTATTTCATGAACTGGTCCTTGTGTACCACCAATAGAGATGTCAAATGCATCAACAGTTTGACCATTTTGATCTTTTGTTTTTTTACCTGTCAAACCAATGGCACCCATATAAGCCTGGCCACAACTATTAGGACAACCTGTCCAATGAATCTTTAGTTCGTCTGGTAAAATCAACTCTTCATCTAATTCGTTAGATATTTCTAAAGCTTGATCTTTTGTATTTACCAGAGCAAATCCGCAATAACTGTTTCCTGTACAGGAAACAGTTCCAGCAGATACTTTGTCAGGGGTTAAAGGGAATTTTTTTAGTAAATTATCATTTTTAAAATCAGATAATTTCCCCTCAGGAATATCAATAATAATTATATTCTGGTCTTCAGTAAGCCGTAACTCTCCTGATCCATAACTCTTAATAAGATCTGATAAATCTTGAAGATCATTTGATGTAAGCCTACCAACTGGGACATGAATACCAGCATAATATTTACCTTCTTGCTTTTGCTTATGAGTACCAAAAAAAGATCTAGGTTTTCTATTAAACTGGGAACCTGGGTCTTTCTTAAGTTCTCCAAATTTCTCTACTACTAAAGTACGAAATTTTTCTATGCCTATCTGATTTAAATAACTTCTAAACCTACCTTTTTGTCTTACTGATCTTTCTCCATTGTCTCTCCAAATAGTTAAAATTATTTGAGTAACTTTGCAAATTTGGTCTTCTTTAATCCAAGCATTTAATGGAATCGCATAATCATTTAAAACAGAAGATAATATGCCTCCAACCCAAATGCTAAATCCTAATTCACCATTAATAAAAACAGGGTGAAAAACTAAATCATTATGCAACAGGAAATTGTCACTTGCTCCTGCAACTGCAGTATTCCATTTCCTTGGTAAATTAGAGAAATCTGTATTTCCTTGCCCATTTTTGGTTAAAAAATTATTTAACTTATATGTATAAGGTCTAGTATCAATTATCTCCTCTGGATCTACTCCTGCCAAAGGATTACCCGTGACATTTCTTGGATTATCAAACCCTGATTGTATTGTATCTATACCTGCCAACTTCAATCTTCTAAGTATTTCTGGTAAATCACTTATCAAGATTCCACGAAGCTGCAAATTTTGTCTGGTAGTTATATCGCAGCTGCCATTTTCTTCATACCTAGCAACAATTGAGGCTATAATGCTGAGCTGGGTTGAATTAAGAACTCCATTGGGTATTCTTAACCTCAGCATAAATTTTCCTGGGGTTTTAGGTCTCCAGAACATCCCATACCATTTAAGTCTCAACTGTAAGTCTGTTTTATCAATATCTTCCCAACCTAGTCTTGCAAATTCTTCTAATTCATGTCCTACTTCTAATCCATCTTTTTCAGACTTATCTTTTTCAATCTTATTTAACTTTTTATCTTTGAGATAAGATTTTAAAGACTTCGAAGTTGTCGTCATTGATACAAAAAGAAAATAAGGTTTAACTTTATCTGTAGGTATCCAATAGATAAAATTAAGTTTTTATCGTGGCATACAAAATATTAACTCTCAAAATGAGGATATATTTTGTATCTGTAATTACAATTTTTAATATTGCCACGAAATATTTTTTTTGTATCAATCAATACTTATAGAAACATCTCTTTTTTGTTATTTAAAGATCAGCTCTATCAATGATATTGGCGTCCTATTTCTCCCAAAGCTATTATGGTTCCCCGTTTAAGCATTCTCAAGACTGTATTCATAGCAGAAAGATCTCTATCAAAAATAGTTTTATATTTGCGAGATCGTCTATTTCCTCCACTACTCAATTTTCCACTTATAGTATGAGTTCTCTCAATAATGCGCCGAGAATTCATTCTCATAAAAAAAGTCAAGATGTTTTTACTTCAACATCTTTATCGAGAGAATGTCTGTGGCGATTTATACCAAAAGCTAAAAACATCAACCCATCTAGAAGCTTACGCTTAGTCATTCATGGATCATCAGGAGGTTATGTACATCCTTTAATTAATTTCATTATAGAGCAAGTAGAAGATCTGAGAGGCTCATTTGTTGATATAGAAATCCTTACTCAAGAAAAACCTAAAATTTCCAGATCATCTTCTATTTGGCTAGTCCCACTATTATTGCTTCCTGGAAAACATGTTCAAAATGATATCCCTAAAATATATAATCGTTTAATTCATGAAGGCATAAACACAAAATTACTGCCTTTTTTAGGATGCTGGCATGAATGGATTTCAATTTTAAAATATATAATTGATCTTGAATCCAAATGTGGAGAACCTATTCTACTTCATCATCCATTGAATAATGATATTGGTTCAAATTATTTAAACCAATTACGTAAGAAGTTAAAAGTACCCGTTGAGCCATGGACCAAGTGGAATGAATTAAAGAAAGAAGAAGATAAAAAATATTCTCCAATTCCTTTTTCCTTAGCACCTAATCAGAATACAAAGAATCTACGAAACTATGACTCAATATCATCTTTATTAGAAATTGACATTTTCTTAATTGGATTAATCAATATTTTAACTCACTTACCATGAACAAAAAGAATAATGGGACTGTTTACTTAGTAGGGGCAGGTCCAGGAGACCCTGATTTGCTAACAGTCAAAGCAAAACGATTACTAACTCAATGTAATGCGTTGGTTTATGACGCTTTAATCTCCAAAGAATTACTAAAATTAACTCCTAATTCATGTAGACATTTTTTTGTAGGCAAGAGACGTGCTAATCATTCTCATGATCAAAACCAAATCAACAAATTTTTAGTGGAAATATCTAAAGATCACAAGTGTGTGGTGCGTCTTAAAGGTGGAGATCCGTTCTTATTTGGTCGTGGATCTGAAGAAGCAGAGTGGTTAATCAAACATAATATTCATGTTGAAGTAGTACCTGGGATTACTTCAGGGATGGCAGCACCTACTTACATGGGAATACCGTTGACTCATCGAGAATCAGCCTCGTCAGTGACATTCGTGACAGGTCATGAGGGAAAGGACAAGAGAAGTCCTTTAGTTAACTGGCGTGAAATTGCAAACGCCACTGATGGGATAGTCATTTATATGGGTATACATAATCTTCATTACATTGTTGATGAGCTTATTGCTGGAGGTTTAGACCCTGAAACACCATCAGCCATTATTCAGCAGGGGACATTATTAAATCAGAAATGTATCAAAGCACCATTAAATAAACTGTTACTAAAACAGAAATCGAGAGGCATAGAATCTCCTTCCATAATAGTAATTGGGAAAGTTATTAATCATCAAATTGAAAAATGCTCACCTAAACCTACAGATTTCAGTTTACCTGAGCCAAAGGCTTTAAGCGTTAGTAAAAAGTCTAAGCTCATTTATACAGACAAAAATTAATCAGGAATGAGTTCAACCCCCTCCTCTTTTATATCAATAATTGATATAGGCTTGTACAGAATACTTTTCAAAAAAAGTCAGCTTTAGTTATAGAAGGGAAAGACTTTTATTTATACAAAATTGAATCAGCAGAATTTGAAAAACTAATTGCAATTAAAGCGTGATTTTTTCTTACCACTTGAAATATCACCAACTTTTAATCTTCTGATTTTCCCATCTTCCCAAATCCAAAAAACAGGATCGGCTGCTTTTGCTTTCTGCAAGTCAGCTTGATGTCTCAAACTAACAGGCTTAAATTCCTTAGTTGGATCGAAATTACTATCTCTAACTGCCTGATTCAATACAATGCTTCCTTCCTGGCCAGAAACAGATCGGTGGTAAGTACCAATAGGTATCTGGAGAGCACCCATTTCTTGATTGAGATAAATCACATGGTGAGGCTCTTCCCATTCGGGATTAAGCAAGGTAAAAGTACGCTTACCCTCTAAGACTAAATTGTGGTCAACCTGGTGATGATGCACATAATACTGCTCAATTTCATCGTCATTTGGAGGAGAAATTGCACGTCCATGATGAATGACAACATCAGATCCATTAGAGCCCTTGACTCCTGCATCAAAGAAAGTGACTTGAGGTGTTTCCCTAAACACATTCATGGGAACAAAGTTTAGAGAAGTCTTTTTTTTATTTTTCGATTGATTCCACTGAACGTTAATTCGTATTGAGTTATCTAGATTTCTCAAAACAGGACAGTCCTTCGTGGCCTTTTGAAGAACCTTTAATTGATCAGAATCTAAAACACTTGGCATCTCAATTTGTAGGAATAAAGATTCAATCTTGCGTGGACCATGAGTTGTCATCTTCTTTTCAATTTCAACTGTTATCTCACCTAATTGCCAACCTTTTTCTTTTGCTGTAATTCCCATCACTGTAAGAAAACAAGTCCCTACTGCTGTTGCCAATAAGTCAGTAGGAGCAAAATTTTCTCCTTTTCCTGCATGATCAACAGGTGCATCAGTTCTAAGTGTTTGACCAGAATGCACATGATGGGCTTCTGTATGCAAATTACCTAAATAACGACAAAGAATTCTGTCTACACTTCGTAGAGCTTACAAGTAGATTTAGTAGGATGAAGTTTGCATTCCTTTTCCCAAAATAAATCTTGCTTTTGTTGTGGCAATTCATAAGAGAAGTCATGAATATAAACAATATCTCTCAATAGATTTGGAACAACTGTAAAAGGAGTTCTGAGTTTCATATTCCTCCTATTCGGTTAATTCATTTCTAACACATTCTTGCAAATTAAATATAGTGCTTTCACGAAAGCATTTCGACTGTACGGTTCTTACTAGCTAAAGTATTATTAACCAAATTAAGTGATATTTACCGTATATATTTCTTCGGTTTACATCATTAGTGATTTCTAAAAACAAAGGTAAAGTAATACTATTTCCACATAGAACATCATGCACACATCCTTATTTGACAATGTTTCTTCGACTCATTCTTTTTTCCAATAAGGACTATTTATGTTGTCTCTGATAGTCAACTAAAGGAGATAAAATGTAAGCAAAGAAAAGAGGAACTCGACAATCTTGAAGCTTCACGCAAAAGACTTGAGGATAACTATCAATCACGTATCAAAATCATTAATGAACGTGAGTATGAACTTCAAGAAGAACTCAAAGAACTAGCACCAGCAGAAAAAAAAACTAAGATTGCTGCTGAAGAAAATGCGAAGTGCGCTGTTAAGGCTTAAGCCTTTTAACTAGCCAGTGATGGGGATCAATCAATAGGCATAAAGGGGCCTTGTCTGGCCCCTTTATTTGTACAATTTCAGATGAATATCCTTCATGAAAGCCAAAAAAGGAAACACGTAAAGATATTTTTAGACATGAAGAAGGGGGACGTATTTCGATGTCCCCCTTTGAGTCCAGCTCTTATTTTAATACCAACGAGCTCGGACTCCTATTTAATTTCTAACCAATTAAGAACAACACGCAAACAGTATAAACACCTCTTTTTGATCTTTACTCGCCACAAAAAATATGAGGTCAAGGTAGATTAAAAGAATAAAAGGGCGATGGAATTCAATTTACACGTTCTGATCAAAACCAAAATCTCTTTATTCACTTGCCACTTCCCCACTCACAAGATAATTCACACTCAGTAAGACTTTCCTTCTCAAGGTTACTTAAAATTCTAACCATATCAACTGATGAGAGACTTCCATCAGCGTTCCACTTAAGAGTTGTTTTTCGCTGAACTGGAATGCATTCTTTATTACTTGGAGAGGGAAGAAATTTAACCTTTTTATTTTCAAGACAATCTAAATAGGATTTAGCACTATGAAGATCTGCTGTATAAGTGCATTTATTTAAAGAACAAGCTCTAAACATTCTTCCAGTCAGACCTTGCAAACAAACAATTGAGCCACCATGAGGCGTTACATGGAAAGGCTTTTGAATGGTCATTACTCACCCTCCAGAATTAGAAGGTGGTTATTTTTGTATCAATGGCTACCAAATAGCAATAGGTCTTAATGCTCAAGAATTAAGCTCTTTGACGTTCACGAAGGTCTATTCATTAACACAGTTACCCTAGGATCTCTTGCTATGGCCAACAAAAATTACTGATCAAGAAAAAGATAATAACTGTCAGTTGCAATCTGTTGGCTATTAGTAATCAAAACTTGATTGGAATAGAATAAAAAAGTGAGGATGAGACTGTTAAGCCATCTACATACCAGCCACGCATAGCAATATCATCGCTGAGAACCATGGCACAAAAAGCTCCT
>QCKO01000013.1 GCA_003215315.1 Prochlorococcus sp. AG-409-P19
AATTGAATCTCTTCAACCTGCAATGATCTGGCTCGAAAGCCCTACAAATCCATTACTAAAAGTAATCGATATAAAAATGATATGTGATATAGCAAACAATCTGAAAATCCCAATCATAGTTGACAATACATTCGCGACATCGTTAGTCCAAAAACCACTAAATTTAGGTGCCACCTTATCTCTAACAAGTACAACTAAATATATAAATGGCCATTCTGATGCTCTTGGAGGAGCTATTTGTACGAGAAGCCAACATTGGCATGAAAAGCTAACATTTGCTCAGAAAGCCTTAGGGCTTAACCCTTCCCCATTTGACTGCTGGCTAATAACAAGGGGTGTCAAAACACTTCCCTTAAGACTTGAGAGGCAAACTGAAAATGCATCATCAATAGCAGATCAACTTGCCAGTCATAACTCAATAGAGTGGGTAAGATATCCATTCAGAAGAGATCATCCTCAAAATCAATTAGCCAAAAAGCAAATGCTTTCAGGAGGCGCAATAATCACTGCAAGCCTTAAAGCAACTCAAAGTAAAGCTTATGAATTTTGCAAAAGTCTTAAATACTTTGCAATGGCTGAAAGCCTTGGAGGTGTTGAAAGTCTTATTTGCCATCCTTCAACAATGACTCACGCGTCAGTATCGGAAGAAACTAAAGCAAAAATAGGGATAAGTGATTCAGTAATACGGCTTTCTATTGGATGCGAAGATTTGCAAGATTTACAAAACGATTTAGCTCTATCACTCGAATTATTAAAGTGATCAATAGAGATTTACAACTAAACCCTTACTGGCAAGCAAAAGACCTTGGTCAACCACTGCCTAATAGTCCTCATGCTGTATCAGTGGCATTACCTACATGGAAAGATGTCATTGCTTATGAAGAGAAAGATCCAAAATGCCTCTCAGCTCTTCAAGCGATTTATCCTAGGTTTGGGTTCAACCCTCTTATTGCTCAGATAGCTAACAAATCACTAAAGCTATATGGTAAACAAGGACAAAGTAGTTGGCCATATCCAAATAGTGAGACCGCAGAAAAAGCAAAGATATATTGTCAGAAAATCAACCCAGGTTGTTTCACTCAAATAAAAGAATTATCAAATATTCAATGCTTAATAGTCGATTCAGAAGCTACACCGGTAGCCAAAGAATTTTGGCAACACACAGGATTAGGAGCTTCTTCACGATTAGCTGCCATTGCACTCAAGCTAGAAAATGCACCTCAAAAAGATATGGTTCTTCAAGCGAGAGTCAAATTAAAGGATCGACTAGCAAAACTGTATGCTTGTCAGCCTGAGCTAGTACATTTGCAGCCATCAGGGATGGCTGCTCTTACAACAGCGTTACAAGCAGTCAACAGAATAAAAGGAGCTGGTAAAACCCTGCAAATAGGTTTTCCATATGTAGATGTTCTAAAACTTCCAGACAAGATTTTCCATGGCAGTGATCTTCTTGTTGACGTATCACCCTCCGAAATAGAGACAACACTCGACAAACAAAATCCAACTGCAATTGTCATTGAATTACCAAGCAACCCTATGCTTCAATGCGTTGATCTAGTAGCAATTTCAAATTCAGCTCAGAAAAGAGGGATACCTCTAATTGTAGATGACACAATTGGTTCGCCTATCAATATCAATGTAATTCCCTATGCAGACATAGTTTTCAGCTCACTCACTAAAAGTTTTGCGGGTCGAGGAGATATTCTTGCTGGGGGATTGGTCATAAGTCCATATTCGCGATGGAAAAAGCAATTATCAAAAATCATTCCAGATGTTCAACTTGCGCCCCTCTCTGATCCAGATGTTATTGCTCTTGAAGAAACTAGTAGAGATATCAATACAAGACTATCTCTTTTAAATGAAGCTTGTCTTGAACTAAAAAGGAAGCTAGAAACCCTTCCTGAAATATCTAGAGTGCTTCATCCAGAAAATTGTGCAAATTTCAATAAGCTTCTTAAAGCTAACGGAGGATATGGTTGCCTATTATCATTTGAGTTGAATGGTGGTATCGAAAAAACAAAAAAAGTATATGACTTTCTAAAAGTAAATAAAGGACCAAGTTTAGGAACAAATTTTACATTGGTATGCCCTTATGTTCTTTTAGCTCACTACGGGGAACTTGGCTGGGCAGCCAGATGTGGCGTCCCCTCTCATCTTCTTAGAGTTTCAGTAGGTCTGGAAGATTCAACAGACCTTTGGGAAAGATTTTATGCTGCAATAAAAAAATAATAAAAAAATGACCTTAATCATTAACGTAATTATCAAGTTCCATAATTTTTATCTAGATTTAGTTCAATCAATAATTATGTCTTTCCTCAGATGTCAAAAGTCCACGAAGACAATAGTTTTGCCATTGGGAAAACTCCATTAGTCAGGCTCAACTCTGTGACTAAGAATTGCCATGCTACTGTTCTCGCAAAAATAGAAGGGCGCAATCCTGCATATAGCGTGAAATGTAGGATTGGGGCAAATATGATCTGGGATGCTGAGAAACGTGGTGTCTTAACAAAAGACAAAGTTATTATCGAGCCCACTTCTGGAAACACTGGAATTGCGCTTGCTTTTACCGCGGCAGCCAGGGGATACAAGCTCATTCTCACTATGCCTGAATCAATGTCTATTGAGCGTCGCAGAATGATGGCCGTTTTAGGAGCAGAATTAATTTTAACCGAGGCAGCCAAAGGTATGCCTGGAGCAATTGCAAAAGCAAAAGAAATTGCAACCAGTGATCCAAAAAAATATTTCATGCCTGGTCAATTCGACAATCCAGCGAATCCAGATATTCATTTTAAAACTACAGGTCCCGAAATTTGGAATGATACAGACGGAGCAATTGATGTTTTAGTTTCTGGTGTCGGAACAGGCGGAACCATTACTGGAATATCTCGATATATCAAACAAGAAAAAAACAAATCCATACTATCTGTAGCAGTAGAGCCAAGTCATAGTCCTGTCATCAGCCAAACATTAAATGGTGAAGAAATTAAACCTGGGCCTCACAAAATTCAAGGCATTGGTGCTGGGTTTATCCCCAATAATCTAGACCTTTCAATAGTTGACCAAGTGGAGCAGGTCTCCAATGATGAGTCAATTGCAATGGCTCTCAGGCTTGCTAAAGAAGAAGGGCTTCTTGTAGGCATCTCATGTGGTGCTGCTGCTGTCGCAGCGGTCCGACTTGCAGAGAAAGAAGAGTTCGCGGGAAAAACCATCGTGGTAGTTTTACCTGATCTTGCAGAGCGATATCTCTCATCTGTAATGTTTGAAGATGTTCCGACTGGAATTATCAACCAACCTTAGAGCTCTTAACAGTAGCTGATTTCAAAACAGACTCCGGAGTGATAAGCATCGCGTCACCATAAGAAAAAAATCTATATTCACTATTAATTGCATTCTGATACAACTCTAATAAACGTTTCCGTCCAATTAATGCGCTTACTAATAACAAAAGTGAACTTTTTGGCAGATGAAAGTTTGTCAATAATCCGTCAATGACTCCAAATTTAAACCCAGGCTGAATCACAAGGTCCACATCACCAGAAAAGGGTTGCAACTCCCCCCCTCCTAACAAATAAGCAGCTTCAAGCGCCCTCACGCTTGTAGTTCCGACTGCAAATACTCGTCCTCCTCGAGACTTGCAAGTTTTCACAGCTTTTAAGACTTTTTCATCAACATCAACCCATTCATGATGAAGTTTTAAACCCGTAAGAGCTTCTACTTCAAGAGGCTTAAACGTTCCAATTCCAACATGTAATGTAACCTGAGCAAATTGGATCCCTCTCCTTTTTAATTCATCCAATAATAAATCACTTAAATGTAAGCCTGCTGTTGGAGCAGCAACAGCTCCAGGGTGTAAGGCAAACTTAGTTTGATACCTATCTTCATGATTCTGAAAGTGCTCCTTTTGAATATATGGTGGCAAAGGCACTTCACCTATACGCGCTAATAACTGGTTCATATCTTGCCTGCCTGCATAGCGACTTGGAAATTTAATGAGTCTTCCACCTGTTAATAAGTCCTTACCCTTTACTTTTAATTCAATAGGTTTATGTTCGGAAGACTCTAGCCAGAGGCTATCTCCTTCTCTCATCCGCTTGGCTGGTCGGCCCAAACAAAGCCAAAGGCCCTCACCATGTGGCTCTAAAAGTAAAAGTTCCGCCAATCCTCCCCCTCGAAAACGAACTTTTATTCGTGCTTTCATAACTCGTGTATTATTCAAAACCAATAAGTCACAAGGTTGTAATTCGTCTTTCAAATCCCAAACCTTTAAATGTTTTACATTTAAAGAATCTTTCAATGCTTCCTTAACTACCATCATTCGAGCAGAGTGGCGAGGCTCAACAGGAACTTGTGCTATCAAGCGATTATTAAGCTCATAGTTGTATGAACTTAATAATGCATCCTCTGAATTTGACTCGATGCCAGACAAGTTTCTTTCTATTCTTCGTTTTTTAAAAGTAATAGTTTCAAAATAATTAGTATTAAGAAGAAAGGCTCTCAGGATTTTGCTCTATTAAATATGCAAGATCCTTTAAGAACAAAGCTCCATCTGCTCCATAAACAACACGGTGATCTGCGGTGAGATTAACTTGCATCTGTTTCCTCACCGAGATTGACCCATCATTAGAAGCGATTACTTTAGGAAGAGATGCAGCTACCGCCAAGATAGCCCCGGTACCAGGAGGTAAAATCGCATCAAACCTATCGACACCATACATGCCAAGGTTTGAGAGTGTAAAAGTTCCTGTACTGTATTCATTAGGCTGAAGTTGCTTACTTCTTGAACGTTTAACTAAGTCAACCCATTGACGTGAAAGTTCAAAGAGATCAGTGACGTTTGCATTTTGAAGTACCGGTGTAATGAGTCCGCCATCCTCCATCGCAACTGCAACAGCGACATTAATCTGAGATGGATAAACCATTCCTTCAGAGCTAAAAGCTACATTTACTTGTGGGTGCCTAGCAAGTGTTACTCCAACGGCTTTAGCTAGCAATGCAGTCATTGTAACCCCTTGTGGTTTTACTTGTTTATAAAAAGCATCTAGCCTATCTGTAAGTATTGAATATCCAACCCTAAAGCAAGGCACATTCAAACTAGTTTCCATATTTCTATTAACTGCCTGTTGCAAAGTATTGAAATGTACTGTTTCACCAGGTAATCCAAAGCTATTGCCGGGCGAAGGTGCTTTCTGGACTTTTGATGATTTTTCAAAAGTTGAATGTGTAGCTGTTGACGGAGCTGTCCTTGCCGGAGTATCACTTTCGGCAATCCAAGGCACTGTGTTTGGCTGACCTTTTACTTTTTGAATGTCCTCAGCTTGGATACGTCCATGAGGACCAGAGCCTCTAACAGTTGCCAAATCGAGCCCCATCTGAGAAGCAAGTTTTTTAGCTCTTGGAGAAGCAATAATTCGACCAGTATTAATAATTGGTGACTCAGGAACCATTGCCCCTGATGAATTTAGATCCTTCTCATTTTGAGTCTTAGAAGAAATAGTTTTAGAAGTTTGTATTGGATCTTTTTTCTCTTTTGCTCCAACCGAAGCACTAGAAGACTCCAATCCACTTGAAGAAGAAGAAGAAGAAGAAGAAGCCTGAACAGCCTCTATCTCACTTTCATTCTCTACAATCAAACCAATTGTTTCTCCCACAGGCGCTGAACTCCCTGCAGGCATAACAATCGCAGCAAGAAACCCATCATTAAAAGATTCAACATCCATATCTGCTTTATCTGACTCCACAACCAAAACAGACTCCCCTCTACTCACTTTCTCACCTGGTTTCTTAAGCCATTCAACTATTTTGCCCTCAGTCATAGTTGAGCTGAGTGCAGGCATAAAAATGTCGTGAGTCGCCATAGTCTTCTCTGTATAAGCGTTTTAAAGGGTTGCAAAAACTACTCTCCAAACTGTTTCCAAATTTGGGAGTTCGTTCAGCATGACTTTATTCAATATAGATCGATAAATCCACTACGCCCATCACTATCTTTTTGTCATCAAAGAATTCTGCAATAAAATTCAATCCACAAAAGATTTTTAATTATGATTATTTGTTTATAGAGAAAATAATTTCTCTATAAAATACGTATAAATGAGATGATCATTGCCACTAAAAAACAAGGTTATATTATAAATCTTATGCTTAGCGATAAAAAAAGGAAAAGGTTACTCAGCTGATTGAATAGCCTCAACCTTGCCATCCCTAACAAGAATGCTTACTTGCATTTTGCTGGTCAAGCTATCTCCTACCTTCAAATCACAAAAACTTTCTAGTTGCCCTTGTTCTACAATTTGGTCCATTTCTAAATCCCTAACTTGAGATTGCTGTTGTAATAAATTTCTTTTTTGTTCTTCAAATTCTGATCTCTTAGCAGCTACTTGTTGTTGGACTTGAGCAACCTGTTCTTGAACTCTTGGGTCAAGAGGGTTGGCACTTTGACTTCTTACCTCATCCACAATTTGCTGTCCCTCCTGTTCTAATTGTGAAAGTTGCTGGTCAGTTGTCGAAATTGCATTGCTAATCTCTCGCTCAGCCTCTTCTTTCCAAGTAGGCGTTACTACAGCATTAACTGCAATAGATCTTTTTATTGAGATCGAGTTAACATCAGTCATTGTTTTACAAAAAAAGAAAGAACATTCTTAGCAAGATAGGGATTTTATAAATAAATCAACCAACCATATTTGAAGTTCCATAAATGGCAGATTTAGCTTTAATATCTCTACCTATTATTTTGTCACGCCTTTGCTTAAGTGTCTGCGTTAGCAACCCATTCTCAATAGTAAAAGGGTCAACCAAAGCAACACCATAAACTCTCTCTTCAGATCGCGAGCCAACTCGAGTAGAAAGCAAAAGATTAATTTCTCTGCGTAATAATCTCCTTACTTCCAAGCCACCAAAGTTGTTTTCAATCTCATGATCAAAAGAAATATTCTGATTATTTAACCAAGCCAATAAATTGTCTTTGTGTGGTACAACCAATGCAGCCAGCATACGCTCATCCTGGCCAATCAACATTACTTGAGAAATTAAAGGACTTGCTACTAAAGCTTCTTCAAGTGGACCAGGCTCAATATTCTCTCCACTACTTAAAACAATGGTGTCCTTTGCTCTACCTGTTAAAACCAATGAACCATCTTCAAGTAAAAATCCCAAATCACCGGTATTGAACCATCCATTAGAATCCAAAACCTTATTTGTCTCTTTTTGCTTACCCAAGTAGCCTGCCATTACTTGAGGTCCTCTAACCATCACTAAACCTTTTTGTCCTAATTCCTTTAACGATTTATTCTCTATATCAACTATTTTAAATTCAGTTTGAGGCAAAGGTTGTCCAGCAGTACCACGAATATTTCTCCAAGGCCGCCTACAACTTAAAACAGGGCTCGTTTCAGTAAGTCCATATCCAACCAATAACTCTATACCTAAAGATTCAAAAAATGAATCTACATGTGGAGCTATTGCACCACCCCCACTTATAGGGAAGCGTAATCTCCCACCACAAACTTGTTTCAAAACTTTTGGCCATAAAATAGTATCTGCGAAAGCATGGATTGGCCAACGCATAACAACTTCCAGAAAAGCAGAAAATCTCTGAGTTAATTGCAAGTCAACGATTACTAATGATTTAAACCTCCTTAATGCGAATTTATAATAACGACTGTTTTTGAGAGCAAGCTTGATAAGGGATTGACGTCCTTTCGGCATCCTTAATAAAGCATCGTCGAAACCATCCTTTATAGATTCCCAAAGGCGTGGAACAGTAGCCATTACAACAGGTCTGATTATGGGGAGATCATGCTTTAAATGTTTAATCGAGGTATAAGTTTGAGTACAGCAACATGAAAAGAAATAATATTCCGCACTTCTCTCATATGAGTGCCAAATTGGTAAAACACTTAAAACTGGTGATCCCGGAGCTGGGTTAGCAATACAAGCTAAAGATCTAATTTGATGAAGCAAGTTCGAATGAGTTAGTGGAACACCTTTTGGCTGTCCAGTAGTCCCAGAAGTATATAAAATAGTCGCAACTGAATTCTTTAAGCCTGCAAGTTCCTCATGGCCAGAAATTAAACAAGGTTTTAGTGTCGCATCAGAAAGAAACTTATCCCAACCAATTAGATTGTCACCTTCTCCCTCTTCCAATGAAATAACAACTTTCAAACGGTTAAACTGCTCATCATTAAGACACAGGCGATCTAATAACTGCTTATTTTGAACAATTAAAGCCACTGACTTAGAATCATTCAAAATATATTTCAATTCTTCTACAGGAGCATTAGCACCGCGAACAGCATCACAAGCACCTAATCGCATCAACCCTTGATCAGCAATTAGCCAACGAGGGCTATTCTCAGCAAATAGTGATACAACATCTCCCTCTTTAATCCCAGCCTCCTTAAATGCTCTAGCCGCTAGAGATATTCTCAAAGCTAATTCTTTATACGTAAATCGTTCAGGTTTATATGCATGCGGCGAATTAACTGCCACAACATCTCCATAAGAAGTAGCTATCGAGTCCCACATCTGATCAACTCTAATTAATTTATCAATATGAATTCTCTTAGCTAAAGCAATAGATTCTTTGCGATGAGGAATCCAACTTAGCCAAGCATGTTTACTTATTGAAAGTACTTTATTTGATTTTTTTAATCGCATAACTTGTGATTAAGGGAATTTTTCTAAGTCGACCACAATTCATTATCGTATAAATATCAATAAGAAAAAATACTTGTTTTTTTCCAGTTTAGTCCAAATTTCTTTTGAATGCTCTCTCTTATCAAAGGTTGAACATTACTTACCGTAAGAGATGGGATCCAATAATTTAGCCTCCCAACTTTAACGTTATTGAGACCGCATGGAACTATTGCATTAAAGCCAGACAAATCACAATCAACATTCAAGGAAAAACCATGCTGTGTCACCCATCTTTTACATCCAATGCCTATTGACCCAACTTTAAAACCTTTACACCAAACTCCCGTTAGTCCTGACATCCTTTCTCCCTTTAAACCAAGCGAATCAAGAACATCTATAAGAACTTCCTCCAATGTTCTCAAATACCAATTCAAGTCAGTTTCATACCGATTCAAATTAATCACCAAATACCCAACCAATTGCCCTGGCAAATGATGCGTAACCTCTCCTCCTCTATCTATTCGATACAAAGGGAAAGGAGCATTATTTTCTTCGAAATATAAGTTTTTATTATCACTACCCCTGCCAAGGGTATAACAAGAAGAGTGCTGCAATAGCCAAACAGAATGAGGTAAAAATGGCCTCTCTATCATGTTTCTCTGGCGAATTTGCTGCCATTTCAGTGCCTTAAGAAATGGAACAAGTTTTTTGGGTTCAAAAAGAAAAGAAGAAGAATTGTTCACAGCAGAATAATCTATATATAAGTTGCAGTAAGACTCGGCAAAGGAGAAACTGAATGAAGCTTCTTATTCATGGGCGAAACCTTGAACTAACACAATCTCTTCGCGACTACACAAAGTCCAAGATTGACAAGGCAATACATAACTTTCAAGAAATGGTTAAAGAAGCAGATGTTCATCTATCCGTGGCGCGCAATCCAAGGGTGCCACAACAAACGGCAGAGGTCACTCTTTTCGCTAATGGCACTGTAATAAGAGCTCAAGAAAGAAGTGAAAATCTATATGCAAGCATTGACCTGGTAGCAAGTAAGATTGCTCGACAATTAAGAAAATGCAAAGAGCGTCAAAACCATAAAAACAAACCTCCCCACTCAATATCATCAAGCATAGAGTTAGAGCCAATTACAAGTCCTGAGTCTCTAACACAAGGCAAAGAACCTCATCTACCAAATCCAGGTGTAAGGAAAAAATATTTCAAAATGGAGCCAATGACAATAGAAGAAGCAAGATATCAGTTAGATCTAATTGATCATGATTTTTATTTATTCCGCAACATTGACAACCAAGATTTACAAGTAATTTACAAAAGGAATCATGGTGGCTATGGAGTCATACAAGAAAAAAATTAATATTGAGAGGTAATGTTAAATACTGGCATGAATGAATATATCGATGATATCGCTCCTTTTATTCATCAGGCAGCTTTAAACCCGCATTGCAATTCTGGTGAAATTCAACAAATAGTAGATTCAACAAGACATCTTGGATTAGCTGGTCTATGCACAAGTCCTATTAACCTGCCAACAGCAAGAGAAATACTAGGGCCTAAAGGCAAGACTAAATTAATTGCTGTTATTGCTTTTCCATTTGGATATCTCCCTAGCTTTCTTAAAATACAAGAAGCAGAGTGGGCAATAGAGCAAGGAGCAGAAGAATTAGATATTGTCCCTAACTTCTTTGCCTTAAATGAAGGCAAAGGAGAGTTGTTTGCAGAAGAGATAGCGCAAATAGGCCAATTAGGCATACCTATAAACTCAATATTAGATATTGGAAATTTGTCTACAACAAAACTAGATTTAGCGGTGGAGGCATCCATAGATGCTGGAACAAATGGCATCCAAACAGGTAACGGGTTTGGATCACCTGTATGTAGTGATCAAATAAAAAGACTTGATGCCTTAGTAAAAAATAGATGTGCAATAAAAGCTGTAGGTGGAATTAAAACCCTTCAAAAGGCTGAAGAGCTTTTAGATGCCGGAGCAAATTATATCGGCACAAGTTTCGGGCTCCAAATAGTGCAAAGCATGAAAGAGAAATCAAAGTGAGTACAAACCAGAAGTTGAGAGGCCTATCAATCAAAGTTGGTCCTCTCGGTGAAAACGATCGTCTTTTAACCCTCCTCAGTGAAACTCAAGGAGTAATTAGACTTGCGATCCCAGGAGGAAGAAAACCCACAAGTAAATTAATAGCTACTTCGCCACTAAATTTTTTAGAGCTACATGTAGTCGGCAAAAAAGATCTCAAAAAAGCAACTCAAATAAAAGTAATTAAAAGTTATGCAAATCTAGGGAAAAGCATTGAGAAACTTTCCGGTGCTCATGCTATTACAGAGTTAATTCTAATTCTGTTTGGGAATAATGAACCTCAAACTGAAATATTAAATACAGTACTAACCCATCTTAATCGTCTTGACAATCCAAAAAGCAAGGGTTCCATATCATTATCATCTCTAGCAATTACTGTTCAGTCTTATATCCATCTCCTTGCCCTTGGTGGTTATTCTATTCCAGTGCAAACATGTTGTAGAACAGGCACGAATTTAAATCCTCCAATTGGCAAATGGGACTGGAGATGCAGTCTAATACCTGATGAAGGGATAGCTATTGGTAATATATATAATTCTTTTATTCAACTTAATCCATCAGAGCTAGCTCTACTTCAAAGATTGTTTCAAGACAATCTACCAATTGCTAATAATGGAGAGATAATGGGTCCAACAATAGTTTGGTTGAAATTATTAAGCATCATCGAATGCTGGATAGAAGCTAATCTATCTAAGAAAATACTTTCTTTTCAACTTCTCAAAGAAGTTGTAGGTAACAATATTTAAGACAAGGGGATTAAGGTTTATCGAAAGTAAAGGAGCATCAAATAGTTAACTGGGTAAACAAAGAAGGAAGAAAGGTACAAAGAAAAGTCATAAAATGAACTAAAAATTTAAACGTTCAAAAACTTATTTTTTCATCTAGGAATCTTTATCTGTACTCTTGCAATCATAGAGATACCTAATGATGGTTATATTAATTCTCTTTCCCATACTTTGCTTATGCTCAGAAAGCTAGATAACCATGCATGTCTAAATAGCTATCTCTAGTTAACTACTTTAGACATAAGATGGAAAGTGTTTGCGATACAAAACAGTTTAGCAAATATCTAACTAAACCTATATTGACCCAAAAACAGAAGTAATAAAAGGACTCTTGGGTTAAACAATGATCTTCCCATACTTGAATTCATAGAACTCTATAAAGCATTTATAGAAGAACGCTTAAATCGCTGCTATTTTAAATTATCGGTTAAATCTTTAACTTTGGCCCACATCGCCTGGCTGGGCAAAAAAACACCATTTTGTGGAAATGTCTGTTACGGGCTAACCACCACGGAGGAGCTTAGGGAAAGAGGGCATCAAGTTAGTTTTATACATTTTGATAACCCCTCAAGAGCAGGAAATAATAAAACATCATTATTAGCAAATGATCCCGACGTAAGCCTTCCATACTTAATTAAGTCTCAGGTATACACTATCCCTTCGCCAAGAGCACAAAGAGAATTAAGAGAGTCACTATCTAGATTAAAACCAGACCTAATCCACGCCAGTCTAACTTTATCTCCTCTTGACTTTCGACTCCCTGAACTATCTCAGCAACTAGGAGTTCCATTAATTGCAACATTTCACCCAGCTTTTGATTCCAAATTAAGGAACTTAACAGCCAATACACAACAACTTACTTATCAACTTTACGCACCATCATTAGCTCGATATGACAAAGTAATTGTTTTTTCTGAAATGCAAGCAGAAGTTCTTGCAAAATTAGGCGTTAAAGAAAATAAACTCGCAATTATCCCTAACGGGATAAACATCAACCAATGGGAGCCATCGAATGAAATATACCTAACCGGTCTACAAAAGACACTGCAGGGTCAACTGGGAGATCAAAGGATTTTTCTATATATGGGTAGAATATCACCAGAAAAAAATGTTGAAGCACTTCTTCGGGCATGGAAGTCCGTGGAACCTAAAGGTTGCAAACTTGTCATCGTTGGAGATGGACCCTTACGCCCTACTCTTGAAAATAATAGTGACTTCAATAGAGACAAAAATGTTCTGTGGTGGGGGTATGAATCAGATCTAAATAAAAGAGTGGCACTTCTTCAAGCTGCAGAAGTCTTCTTATTACCAAGCCTAGTCGAAGGCCTATCAATAGCATTACTTGAAGCAATGGCAACCGAAACAGCCTGCATAGCTACCGACGCAGGTGCAGATGGGGAAGTACTTAAAAATGGTGCTGGCATTGTACTCAATACCGAAGGTGTAACCTCGCAACTTATAACTCTTCTTCCTGTCTTAAGAGATCAACCAATCTTAACTAAAGAGCTAGGGAGACGTGCTCGTATAAGAGTCAAAGAAAAATATACACTTCAAAAAAATATTGATTCTCTGGAAAAGCTTTATATGAATTTGCTTCAAACTAAGAAAAACAATTCTTTCAACGTAACTGACGACTTGTCTCAGTCGCCGACACAACTGCCTCAATCAACGCAGATCTAAGCCCAGCCATTTCAAGATGACGTATCGCATTTATTGTTGTTCCTGCTGGAGATGCCACCATGTCTTTTAACTCAGCAGGGTGCATTTGTTTTTCTTCCAGCAAAGATAAAGTTCCTGAAATCATTTTATTGGTTAATTGATAGGCCAAATCACGAGGCAAACCAGAAGCAACAGCACCGTCAGATAACGCCTCCACAATCAAAGAAATGTAGGCTGGTCCAGAAGATGTTAAAGCCAAAAAAGAATCAAGCTGACTCTCAGGTAATTCCAATACTTCACTAATTGGATTAAAGAGACTCTTTACTTTTGAGACTTGATCTAAGTTAGTTTCTTTTTCCCAAGATAACGCTGTAAGGCCTTTCCTTACGAGGCAAGGAGTATTAGGTACAACTCTTACACAATTATGAGTAGGGAATATCTCTGTTAATCTTTTTAGACTTACACCTGCCAAAATCGATATTAACAATGGTTTAGTAGATGTATGTTGAAACTTAATGCTATCCAGTGACGCTTTGACCATATTTAATTGCTGAGGTTTAACTGCCAAAAGAATTAACGGTGCTTCCCAAGCTTGCCTCGATTCCGAATTATCACTAGAAACTACTTTTATTTTTGAAGTCCATTTGGTCTGATTTTCCTGAAAAGACTGAACACTATTTAAACTTCTAACAACTGCAAAAAACTTCTCAGAACTATTTTCTCCCCTTTCTAAGAGGGGAGAAATAATAGCCTGAGCCATCTTCCCAAATCCAATTATCCCAATTGATGGTTGCACCTATCTAAGCTTCACAGAGCCGACGCAATAGTTTCCCCCCAGGCAGGCTCTGGAGCCGGAGAAGCTTCTTTTGTCAAAAAGTCTGCGTTTTTATTAACCACATTTGATGGAGAAGCTTCTTCTTGAAATGAATTCGTGACAGTTACACAAGAAGGAGCAAAGAGAAAAATACTTTCTCCAACTCTTTCTTGGTGTCCATCAATCGCAAAAGTTCCACCTGCTACAAAATCCACAGCTCTTTGAGCTTGATCTGGCTCCATCATAGTGAGATTTAGTATCACTGTTTTGCGCTCACGCAAAGCCTGAATAACTCGAGGCATTTCATCAAAGCTCCTTGGCTCCATCAGACTGACTTCTGAGGAAGAAGATGAAATTCCTGGCATTCCAATGACATTTGAAGTTTGCATCCCACCACGATTATCAAAAGGGTTGGATTGAGAGAGCGGAGCTAATTCTCCAGCAGCCCCTCTACGCGCCCTATTTTCATTATCAAAATCATCACCTGTCTCATAATCAAGATCATCAAAATCATTATCTAAAAAGTCGTCACCTGCAACGACAGCACGTAAGCGGGAAATAAGCGACACCGGTTTAATCCTCTCGGGATGATGTTAATAGTTGGCTTTAACCCAACATAAGGATCACCTTCTGTTGAACAAAAGAACGAACCATATACCTAAATAACGTCACTTGCATACTGGGGCAAGCTTTTCTGTTGTTTTGTTTATAACTATGTCTATTTAATATTTATTGAGGACGTTGGCCAAATAAGAGTGAACCAATCCGAATCCATGTAGCACCAGCATCAACAGCTTCCTTCCAATCAGTGCTCATACCCATTGAACAATGCTTGAGATCTAAATCATTAGCCATCTTTCGACAATCCATAAATAAATCTTTCCTTTGATCTATAGGCAAAGAAAGTGGTGGAATCATCATCAAACCTTTAATGTTTATATTTGGAATAGTGATAAGTTCGGACCAATCCCTCAAAAGGTCGTGAGGGTTAAAACCACACTTTGATGCATCTTCTAGGAATTTAACCTGAAGAAAAATTTTGGGGATTTTATTTTCCTCTCCTGCAATTCTAGAAACCCTTTCTATCAAAGAGTAAGAATCAAGAGAATGAATAAAATCGAATTCCTTTATAACAGAACGAACCTTATTTTTTTGCAGCCTCCCAATAAAGTGCCAAGTTATATTTTCAATGTCCTGCAACTTGGCAATCTTAGGAAGTGCTTCTTGCAAACGACTTTCACCAAAATGTAACTGGCCTTTCTCGGCAAATTCTCTAATTGAGGTATCACTATGTCCTTTGCTAACCGCCAGTAAATTCACACCAAGCGGTAATGACTTTTTTATTTTATCTATTAAAGAAGACACAACACTCCTAAAGGAAAGTTTGATCAAAGAGTTTTTTCCATACTGAAAACTCAGAGGATCCACTTCTTCTAGATCTTGCTAAATTCACATCAGCATGATGCCTAGCATCCAAGTATGGAATCACTTCAAAAGAGGCACCCCTAGCTTGAAGTGTGACTAAAAAAAACATTTTCTGAGCATATAACGTTGCATATACATCTCTTCCATTTCCAGCCGGAGCAACAAGGTAAAGCATCCCAAAAGTGGGGTGAGTTAGATAGCGTTCTGCGTTCAAAACGTTATTTATTCTTTTACGATTTACTATACTGGCTACGAAGAACAATCACCAAAACAAGCAAGAGAACAGATGCCATATTCAAAATAAAGTTTCTAGGATTAATCAAGATATTTGGACGAAATTCTTCTGGAGAAATCCACTCTTTACTTCTTGTCAACAATGATTCAGCACCTTGCTCTGCTCTTAATAAAATATTTAACAATAAGCGTTCTGAAACTGACAAAAGTAACCGCAAAGAAGCTTTAAATCCCAAACCTTTAAAGTCAACAGCTCTAGTACTTAATGATCGAAAAAGGTTTTGAAGTTCTTCTTGTACTAAAGGTAAAAACCTTAAAGATAATAAAAGCTGAAAACAAAAACGATCGACAGGTATGCCTATTAATCTAAACGGTGTAAGAAACCAGCTGAATGCCCAAACAAGATGCTCTGGGGATGTAGATATAAGCATCAAATTAACACTATGAATCACAGTAAAAGTCAATGTGGAAGTTTTTATACCTAGTTCTGCAGCTCTGCGACTTATAGACCAAGGGCCTAAAGATAGGCCAGCAAAATCAACTGGACCAACACTAAATAATTCCCAATCAGGAGAAACGACGATTGCCTGAGGCAACTCATCTGGCGAGCGAACAGCCATTACTGGAACCATCTCACTTGTTGGAAGAATAATGGCTAAACAACCAACAAAAGCGGAAAAGCAACACAAAAGCAAAAGAGACCTCCACCAGATTCGGAGAGGTAAGCAACTGGAAAAGGTTATTAATAACAAGGCGAAAACCAAAGCAACTCTCCAGATCTCGTGAGAAAGAACTGGAGTCAATAAAAACATTAAAACCCAAGAAAACTTAATTCTGGGGTCAATGTTCCGAAGCCAACCTGAATTACCATCAACATATTGACCAATTGGGATTTTTTTTAACCAATCCATCTAAATTGTTGATTCTTTTTGATGACGAGCTAAGTCCTTTTGCAAATCTCTTTGGTGCTTACCTCTCCAAAACAACTTCAAAGGCGTACCTTCGAAACCTATCCCCTCTCTAAATTGCCTCTCTATATATCGACGATATGTGTCACCAAACAACTTTGGATCATTCACGAAAAGAGTAAATGATGGTGGGCAAGTCGCCACTTGAGTACCGTAATATAGACGACCTTGACGGCCTCCACGTGTAGTAGGAGGACTTCTCCAGCTCAAAGCCTCAGCTATAATTTCATTAACTACTGAAGTGCTAATCCTTCTTTTATGTTGCTCAACCGCCAACGCGGCCAATGCAAAAATGCCCTCTACTCTTTGCCCCGTTAAAGCAGAGGTGAAAATCATTGCAGCCCAATCAAGAAAATATAATTTAGACCTCAATTCTTTTTCCATTGCATTAATAGTAAAGCTATCTTTTTCTATTGCATCCCATTTATTTACAACAATCACACAAGCTCTTCCGTCTTGCTCTATTCTCCCTGCCAATCGTTGATCCTGCTCAGTAACTCCATCAATAGCATCAATAACTAAAACACAAACATCACTTCTTGCAATGGCCTTAAAACTACGATTAATACCGAAAAATTCTGGTCCATAATTCACACTTCTTCTTCTCCTAATTCCTGCAGTATCAATCAACTTCCAACATTTTCCTTGACGAGATATACGAGTATCAATTGTGTCACGTGTTGTACCTCTAATAGGACTAACAATGGCTCGTTGCTCTCCACAAATTGAATTCAAAAGGCTTGATTTACCTACATTTGGTCTCCCTATAATTGCTAACTGAATAACCTCATCTTCATCTTCATCCAATACTTTAGGCGGCAAAAGAGAGACCACCACATCAAGAAGGTCTCCAGTACCAACACCATGAATAGCAGAAATTGGATATGGCTCACCAAGACCAAGTTTCCAAAATTCAGCCGACATTGCCAGTCCTTGCTCGGGAGACTCACATTTATTGACCGCAAGTAAAGTTCTACAAGGATGAGTTCTCAACCATTCAGCAATAGACTCATCTGCTGCTGTAATGCCTACTTGGCCATCTACAATAACTAATGCGATAGAAGCCTCTTCCAAAGCGAGGTTTGCTTGCTCTCTAATTTCTGGCAAAAACTCACTATTGTCATCAAAAACCAATCCTCCAGTATCAACCACCTTAAAGTCTCTATCGCCCCAGAAACCTTCCTGATAAGTGCGGTCCCTCGTAACACCAGGCTGGTCATGAACAATGGCTTCCCTACTTTGGCAAAGACGGTTAACCAAAGTCGATTTACCAACATTTGGACGGCCAATTATTGCAACTATAGGCAGCGCCAATGGATTCCCTTGAGTAAGACTATTCCTCCTTTATAGGTCAATTTAAGAATTAATTCTTCTCACTACATTAATTAACAAACAACAAAAGATCACAACAATGAATTCTAAAAAGGAAGGTCCTTTTCAAAAATCAAACTTCAAGCTATCAAAAAATTTAAGTCCTCATGGACCTTGGATACTTTTGTACTCGTTTTAATAGGAATAATTCAACTACCTATTTCATTAAAAGCAACTCTTGATATTTATTGCTTCTATTCGTTGAATAGCAGAATCACACAACCGGAAAGTAAATGCAAAGACAATTAATTCCAAAAAGATTAAATTCTGATCGTAGCTACATTTCACCGATTGTTCTTCCTGGTAGAGGTATATCACGAAAAATACGTTGTCCCATAATCCAATCCCCTCTAGCGGGAGTAACTGATCAAATTTTTAGGCAACTAGTAAGGAAGTGGGCACCAGAAGCTTTGCTTTTCACTGAAATGGTAAATGCGACAAGTCTCGAATTAGGCTTTGGGTCCAACAAAATGAAAGAAATCGAAGAAGAAAAAGGACCTATCGGTGTACAAATCTTTGACCATAGACCAGATGCGATGATAAAAGCCGCCCAAAAAGCAGAGGCTTCAGGTGCATTTCTAATTGATATAAATATGGGTTGTCCAGTAAAAAAGATTGCAAAAAAAGGGGGAGGCAGTGGCTTAATTAGAGAACCAAAGCTTGCAGAAAAAATAGTCAAGAATGTCTGTGACGCTGTCAAGATCCCTGTAACAGTCAAGACTAGACTTGGTTGGTGTGAAGAAACAGCTGACCCAATAGCTTTTGCACGACGAATGCAAGATGCTGGAGCTCAAATGATTACTATGCATGGAAGGACAAGGAAACAAGGTTTTTCTGGAAACGCCAATTGGGAAGCCATTGCCCAAATAAAAAGTCACCTAGATATTCCAATTATTGCCAATGGGGATATTACAAATGTAGAAGAAGCTATTAAATGTTTTGAGATCACCAATGCTGATGGATTAATGGTTGGGAGAGGAAGCCTGGGTTCACCTTGGTTAGTAGGACAGATTTATTCAGAGTTAAGAGGTCAAAACATCATTAAAACTCCAACAGCAAAAATGAAAATAAAACTATCTCTCGAGCATTTAGAAAAACTTCTCTCAAAAAAGGGAGACCATGGTCTTCTCATTGCGCGAAAACACCTAAGTTGGACTTGCAAAGGGTTTGCAGGTTCTGCGGAGCTTCGTAAAAATCTTTTAAGAGCTCAAACACCCCAAGAAGCAATAAGAATTCTAGAAAAAGAACTGATAAAAAATTAAAGATCTCATGAAAAAGATGAAGGCAACTCCTTTCTTATTATTAGCAATGAAAAATATGGCTTTATACCTTTTGGGACCTCAGATGCTCTCAAAACTTGTTGGTCATCAAAACCAAGACGCTGCGCAAATAAACTCGATGACAATAAATTCATTTCATGTAAAAGTAATCTAATCCAATCCCATTTCTGACCTACTTTTATCAAAACAAGAGTTTGGTTTGCAACAAATGAATCATTTAAAATTTTTTTTAAATGTTCTGGATTTTCTGGTACTGGAAGTATAAGTAACTGTTCTCTTTGACATGCCAATGGGACTCCACCTAAAGCAGCTGCGGCAGAGAAAGAATTCACACCTGGAATTATTTCAATCAAGCAATCTGGATAATTATTTTTTATTTCCATATAAATATAAGAACCGGTTGAGAATAAAGAACTATCTCCTTGAGTAAGAAAAACCACATTTTCACCTTTATAAACAGCCTTCATCAATTGATTGCAAGCATTGCGCCATGCTTTTTGCAAAGTATTTAAATCTGTAACCATTGGGAGATGAATTGGAAGTCTTTTTTTGTCATCAGATATCCAAGCAGATGCTATATCTGCCGAAATACTATTGCCCGTATGATTAGATGTAGGGTAAGCAACTAAAGTTGACTTTTTAATTGCATCAACGGCAGCTAAAGTCAACAAAGATGGATCACCTGGTCCAACTCCCACTATTGAAATTTTCATCAATTTATTAGAATTAAGGCTAATTTTTTTATAGGTAATTCCATATTTATATTCACTCAGAAAATTGTCAATCCCAAAACAATTATTTTCCAAACTTAAAGCCAGTAATGTCTACTCATAAAGAAAAACTAACTATGCATTCTAGGGTAAGGGTGTAATTTTGAAAGTATTTGGGATTCTACTTTTGCTAATTCCCTCAATCTAATAGTAATTTGATCTTTATCAAACCTTTCTTCAGACAATTTCCAATAAATACCAAAATGTTTTGCTTCGCTCTTGAGTAAATGACTATATAGATTTCGCAATTCAAAATCATTACTATGAATTGCGAGTAATGACATTCTTTCATGACTCCTCGCTTCTATTAGACCAGAAACAAGAAAGCTATCAAGCATTCTTTCTGGCTCCGGTTTTCTTATATTTTTAGCCAGCAATTCCCCATAGGGTGGTGCTGGCAATAATTTCATTTCCCCTCCTCTAGATTTCAGAATTTCTAAAACCATTTCAAAATGTTCAAGTTCTTCCCTAACTAAAGGACTTAGTACTTCTGAAAGTCCCTGTTCTGCTGCATACCGAAACATCAATTGTAAAGCAACTCCTGCCGCCTTTCTCTCGCAATGAGCATGATCAAGAAGTATATCCATTGGATTACAAATAGCTTGCTTTAGCCAAGAGTCTGAACTTCTACTCACTAGCCATCTATTTTTGCTAATAGTTGAATTTCTCACTTTTGAGTCTTCGATTCTCATCTGGCATCAGCAGATAAATAATCACTTATACCTTGCATTGCCAATTCATAACTACTAATTCCAAAACCACAAACCAATCCAATCGCACAATCAGACAAAAAAGATTTATGACGAAAACGTTCTCTTGAATAAATATTACTTAAATGAAGCTCTACAAAAGGAATATCAACACCTATTAAAGCATCTCTCAAACCAATTGAAGTGTGAGTTAATGCTCCTGCATTGATCATTATCCCATCAATATTATTCATTGATCTGTGAATACACTCAATAATTTCAGCCTCTGAATTTGATTGAAAGCAAGTAAGTGCAACCCCACGAGCATCTGCCAACTTCTGAAGTTTCTTTTCAATCTCATTAAGTGTTTGATATCCATAGATCTCAGGTTCACGCTTACCCAATAAATTCAAATTTGGCCCGTTGATCAATAATAAATTCATATTCAAAAGTTCCTTGGCTATATGGAGATCGTATCGATCTCAAGCTCAAAGGACCAACAAATTCAAGGAAAATGGCACCATTTGCTGGTAATGTCTTTTTGTGGATCGGGTCGGTGCCCGAGTGGTTAATGGGGGCGGACTGTAAATCCGCTGGCTCTGCCTACGTTGGTTCAAATCCAACCCGGCCCACCTTTCCACAAGCCCTTGTAGCTCAGCGGTAGAGCACTCCCTTGGTAAGGGAGAGGTCTCGGGTTCAAGTCCCGACGAGGGCATAAAGCCCTCTACCAAGAGCATTCACTAAGAGCAGAAAGGTTTTTTTCTTCTTGCTATAGCGGGATCCAAGCCAAATACAGTAACTTCATTACAAGAAATAATTTTAAAATATAAAGTCGTGGCACTTTATTGTTTTACATAACAAGTTGCTATGAAGTCATGAGGCATTTAAATAAAAGCCAGCAAAAATACATATAGAGAAAAGATAAAAGACTGTATAAAGAAACTTCAATACTGTAGAGCGATGTATCTATTCTGCGTTTCAAAAAGCTATTCAATAAAAGAATTAGATTTTAGAAGAAGTAGGTAGATGCTATGCATATATTTCAACAGAGGTTAGCAATATAAAGCATTACCAAGATAGCTACTAGCAAGTAATAACGACTCATAGAATTATAAAAATAAGCAATTTCAGAACTTTTAAAGCTTTTCTAAGAAACCCATCCTATTCAAACAAAAGCCTGATATATTGATTGACATATCAGGCTTTTTTAGACTTGAAAACAAATATTGATATAGCCCAATCACTCTATGCACAGAAAAAATATTCAGAA
>QCKO01000014.1 GCA_003215315.1 Prochlorococcus sp. AG-409-P19
TATAAATAATGTAATTAAAAACCAGGAAACTTCTAGACCCAGACTTAAGTTTAGGATCCTTAATATTGAGTTGTGACTTGCATCCGGGCAGTCTTGAGCAAGAATTGGCTTTGTTTTTTCTATCCCATTGTAGAAATTCTTCCCTCCCATTTTGACTTGGGCACAATTGGCAAAGATTGCTTCTGAAAGGCCTGAATTTGGAGAAGGGTCAAAGCTTCCTTCTTTCCATGTTTTTTTGATTAAGTTAGCGTATGAGGCCCATGGTTGGCTGATTAGAGGTAAAGATAAAACCACTAATCTGCAAGGAATCCATGTAAGGATGTCATCTAGGTGTGCTCCACTCCAGCCTAGATATTTTAATTTACCTTCTTTATATCCAATCATTGAGTCAATAGTGCTACTGGCTTTGTATATCCAGGCCATAGTTAAAGGGCCAGGTAAATGAGAAGAAATATTCCATAAAATTGTGCCGACAAGCATCCAAAATATTGGAGCAAATACACCATCTATTGAATTTTCGCTGGCTGTTTCTGCTAATGCCCTCAGAATTTCTTTCTTATTAAGTTGGTTTACATCTCTACCAACTATGTGACTTAGTTTCGTTCGAGAAATAGTTATTATTTCTTCTTCATCTTTATCTGTTTCTGATACGGCTTTAAGCACTTCTTTAACACTAGATCTTAGACTCCCTGCTGCCAGTGAACTACTTAGACATACAATTAATATAACTGTACCTAAAAAGTTAATCTCAGAGGATTCAGGTCTTGATATTTTTTCAATCATCAAAGTTGATAAACTAGTAAGACTAATTACAGTAATTGTTAGTATTAACCCACCTATTTTTAGCTTTAAAGGACTATTTCTTGTTATTAACTCTATACCTTTTTTAAGCCAATAGATCAAACCTCCAATTATTTGTACAGGATGAATTAACCTCTTTGGATCTCCTAAAAATAAATCCAATAGAGATGACAATACCAGGAGAAATAAGGTCTGTTTCAGTATTATTTGAGCCAGCTAAACATAGCGCGTAGATCTTTTCCTACTTTCTCAATAGGAAGCTCTGAATCTCTTTGACGAATCTTTTTCATTTCTGGTTTTCCTTCTTCGCATTCTTTTACAAAGTTTTTAGCGAAACTCCCATCTTGTATATCAGAAAGAATTCGTTTCATTTCATTTTTGGTTTCTTGAGTTATTAATCTTGGCCCACTTACGTAATCACCATATTCAGCTGTATTGGAGATGGAATCTCTCATGGCAGTTAATCCACCTTTAACCATTAAATCTACAATTAACTTAACTTCATGTAAGCATTCAAAATAGGCCAATTCTGGTTGATAACCTGCTTCAACCAAGGTTTCAAATCCTGCTTTTACAAGTTCTGAAAGTCCACCACATAAAACAGCTTGTTCGCCAAACAAGTCAGTTTCAGTTTCTTCTTTGAAATTAGTTTCTAAAATCCCAGCTCTAGTACCACCTATTCCTTTTGCGTAAGCCATTGCTAATGACCTAGCGTTACCTGAAGCATCTTGTTCAATAGCAAATAAAGCAGGTACACCTTGACCATTTTGATACTCCCACCTCACTGTATGACCAGGCCCCTTGGGAGCTATCATTACTACATCAACATATTCGGGTGGCTCGATCAACCCAAAACGAATATTAAATCCGTGGGCAAAGCTTAAAATTTTACCTGGTTTAAGGTGTTGGGCGATTTCTTTTGTATATATATCTTTCTGAAATTCATCTGGTAATAGAACCATTATCCAATCAGCCTTCGCAGAGGCCTCAGAGACACTGCATACTTCTAAACCGTCTGAGATTGCTTTTTTTATTGAACGACTACCTTCATAAAGTCCAACTAAAACCTTCACGCCACTGTCTTTTAGATTGAGAGCATGAGCATGACCTTGTGACCCATAACCAATAATTGCAACTGTTTTATTTTTGAGAAGACTGAGGTCAGCGTCAGAATCGTAGAAAAGTTTTGCCATCTGAGTAATTATTTATAAAAATTTTAGGGCATAGCTTACTTCCTATTGCTCCTTAAAGTTCTTTATTTAATTACCCTTCGCTTGGATGGGCAATCACTCTGTCAATAAGACCATAGTTTTTGGCTTCTTCTGCACTAAGGAAATAATCCCGGTCAGTATCTTTTTCTATTTTCTCAAAAGTTTGTCCAGTCATATCTGCCATCGATCGATTGAGCATTTCTTTGATTCTAAGAATTTCTCTTGCCTCGATTTCGATATCACTTGCTTGCCTTTGAGCTGTACCTCCCAGAGGCTGGTGAATCATTATTCTGCTGTGAGGTAACGCTAGTCTTTTGCCTTTTGTACCAGCAGATAAGAGAAATGCTCCCATTGATGCTGCTAGTCCAACGCAGATTGTTACCAAATCACTTTTGACATATTTCATCGTGTCAAAAATTGCTAATCCAGCCGTGACTGAGCCTCCGGGGCTATTGATATACAGATAGATTGGCTTGGTGCTGTCTTCAGAATCTAAATAAAGCATTTGAGCAACAAGGCTGTTTGCTACTCCATCATTTACCTCTTGACCAAGGAATAAAATTCTTTCTGCACCAAGCCTGGTGTATATATCAACCCATCTTTCATATTGACTTCCAGGAAGACGGTATGGAACGCTTGGAGTACCTATTGGCATGATTTCAGAGATGTAGAGGAAAGAGGATAAAGAGTCAAAATTTATAATCTAATCAGCTGTTGTCAGGTAGAAAGCTTTTCATTGGGTAAGTCTTTCCTGCTAGTAAGAACTCTGTCTATAAGACCATATTCAACAGCTTCGTGAGGATTTAGGTAGCTCATCCGATCAGAGTCTTTCGTTAATTGATCTATTGTTTTACCAGTATTTGTTGAGAGGATCTCTAGCATAGCTTTCTTATTGTGAATGACTTCCTTTGCCCTGATTTGAATATCTGTAGCTTGTCCCTGTGCACCACTTCTTGGCTGGTGCAAAACGATTGATGCGTGTGGTAACGCTGCACGGTGCCCTTTTGTCCCTGCAGAAAGAATTACTGCAGCAGTGCCCATTGCTTGCCCAATACAGATCGTATGGACTGCAGGCTTGACATATCTCAGTGTGTCGCAGATAGCAAATGCTTCTGTCTCAAATCCAATAGCATCTCCTGTATACCAACTTGTACCAGTTGAGTTTATATAAAAATAAATTGGCTTTTCTGCATTATCAAACTCTAAGTAAAGAAGTTGAGCAATTATTAGCTCTGTGACATCCATACCGAGTTGCCTTTTTGCATCATCGTCGGAAAATAAAGGTAGACCTAGATACACAATCCTTTCTTTTAAAAGGAGTGAAGGTAGATCTGGAGGCGGTGTTCTCATTACGGCCGAGTCGCCATAATAGGGAGCAGATACAGTCACATGAAACAAAGTCTTCTTGGATTGGAGCCTAGCTAGATCTGGCCCTAAGAGTTTTTTCTTGTATCAGATTTGTGAGGAGGCTGATCTTTCTCAATCTTGCTAAAAACCATCCGGCCTGTTGGTGTCTGCAATGCACCTGTAATAATTACTTCTAACCTTTTCCCTATAAAACTTTTCCCTCCTTCAATAACAACCATAGTTCCATCCTCAAGATAACCAATTCCTTGAGTCTCTTCTTTGCCTTCTCTAACTACTTTGATATTTAACTTTTCTCCAGGTTGTGCGTCAGGTCTTAAAGCTAGGACTAGATCACTTAAATTGAGAACTTTAATCCCTTGAACCTGGGCTACTTGAGATAAGTTATAATCAACAGTAATTAATATTCCTGAAATATCAGAAGTTAAATTTAAAAGAATATTATCAGTACCATCCCCATCATATTTTGTATTGTTTATGACTAATCGTCTCCCGTAATGTTCCTTTAGCTGATTGAGAAGTTTTAAGCCTCTTCTACCTCTTGCTCTTTTTTCTTGATTGCTTGAATCTGCTAGTTTATGTAATTCATCAATAACTGCTTGAGAAACAATTACTTGTCCTTCGATAATGTTATAGCTTAACAGAGCCTTAATTCTTCCATCTATAATCGCACTTGTGTCAAGTATTTTTGCGGACGCAGGGGTCAAAATCCCTTCAGCAACCAGTAATGCTTCGGTACTATTAGGATTAAATAATCTAAGAAGAGTGCGACCATGAATATCAGCTAAATTATATCCTAATATCCCAAAGAAAATATTACTTAATACAGCAAATATAGGCTTAGCATAAAAAAACTCTTTAGGTAGAGGTAGTAACAATACAGGTGCTAATAATAGATTTGCAAGAATTAAACCTAATATAATGCCTACAGATCTACTTAAAAGTAGATCTGTAGGCATAGTTTTTATTTTCTGTATTAGTTTATTTTTAAGTTGCTGGATTAAAAAAGCTCCTAAAAGAGCAACAAGTGCAGAAAGTCCTCCCAATGCAACTCTTAATGTTTTTAAGCTTTTGACTTGATCTAACGTTTCGGATGGAAGCCAATCAACTCCAATCCAACCAGAGATTGCGCCGGTGATGAGAAATAAAACCAGGATCAGAAGATCTGCCATTTCAATAGGGTATGCTTACTTCTTCTTTTTGCTTGAAGCTTTTTTCATATTCAAAGATTTGGTTTCTAAAAACCTACACCTTAGGATTGCATTTGCAGGAGTCAGATTATGAATCCTCCTAGAAGTGCTTATTTGCATATACCTTTTTGTCATAGAAGATGCTTTTACTGTGATTTTGCGGTTATACCTCTTGGTAATAGCGCTCGAGAGGAAAGTGGTCCAGGGGTAGCTTCCATTAACTCATATTTAGACTTACTTCATAGGGAAATATCTATGTGTCCTTTGGGACCTCCCTTGTCGACAATTTATATAGGTGGTGGAACCCCATCATTATTAAATTCTATTCAGATTGATTCTTTACTCACCCACCTTAAAAAGAAATTTGGATTGCAATCTGGAGCTGAAATAACTATGGAGATTGATCCATCTACTTTTATTAAGGGGGATATTGAAGCTTATGGGCTCATTGGAATTAATAGATTAAGTATTGGTGGTCAGAGTTTTAATGATAATCTGTTAAAGAAAATAGGCCGTTTGCATAGTTCTGAGCATCTTCTTCAGTCTTGCGAATGGGTTAATGAAGCTTATGAAAAAGGTGTTTTTCATAGTTGGAGTTTGGATCTTATTCAAAACCTTCCGGAAGAGACATTGAGCTCTTGGAGCCATCAATTGAAATATGCTATTGGTACTGGTGCTCCACATTTATCCATTTATGATCTTGTTATAGAGCCTGAGACCGTATTTGGTCGAAAATATTTAAAAGGTGAATTAGGACTTCCCACAGAAGAACTCTCAGAAGAAATAAATATTTCAACTGGCAAAATACTTAAAGAAGCTGGTTTCGCTCGATATGAAATTTCTAGTTATTCTCTTCCAGGACACACTTCTCGACACAATCGAATGTATTGGAGTGGATCTGGTTGGTGGGGGTTTGGAATGGGATCCACAAGTGCTCCATGGGGACAAAGATTAGCTAGGCCAAAAACAATTGTCAGTTATCGGAATTGGATTTTGAGCCAAGAAAGAGAAGGGGTTGATCCCACTTTGTCCTTGGTTAATGCTCAACCAATGCCATTGGATGAGCTTTTAATGATTGGTTTGAGAAGAAGGGAAGGAGTTCATTTGGAATCGTTAGCAATCTCTTCTGGTTGGAATAAGGAAGAATGTGATCAATATCTAAGCTTATTAATAGAAAGTTGGAGTGAGTTTCTCCTTAACGGTTTACTGATTGAACAGGCAGGGAGATTTTTTTTAAGCAACCCAAAAGGGATGGAGGTTAGTAATCAGGTACTTATTCAAATGATGATTTGGTGGGATTCGTTGCCTATGAACGTTGGCTCTGCACCCAACCCTTGAGAGCATCTATACAAATTTGTCGCCCTGAAATTAAAGGTTTTGCAAAAGGAGGTTGTTTTTTTGTTAAGCCTAAAAGATCAGCCGTTACCCTTATTTGGCCATCGCAATCATTACCAGCTCCAATACCAATGATTGGAATCTTTAAATCTACTTTTAATTTGCGTGAAATTTCATTTGGAACATGTTCTAAAACAATTGAGAAACAGCCTGCCTTTTCAAGTTGAATGGCTTGATGAAAAAGTTTGTCTTGACCGTTTTTGTTTTCTGCTTGTCTTTTGTATCCCAGTTGATGAACTGATTGAGGTGTTAAACCAAGATGACCCATCACGGGGATGCCCATTCTTATCAATCGCTGTATCACAAGAAGAGTCTCAGTTTCGGCTCCTTCAATTTTTACTGCTGATGCACAGGAATGCTTAAGTAGTGTTCCAGCTGCTGATACTGCTTTATCTTCCCCACATTGATAGCTCAGGAACGGAAGATCGCAAACAACCAAAGGTTGCTTCTCAGGTGCATTTGAGAAGCCTCTCCCAACCGCTTGCGTATGATGGAGCATTTGTTCCAAAGTTACTGGAAGCGTTGTGGAATGTCCTAACGCAACCATTGCTAGAGAATCTCCTACTAGGACCACATCAGCTCCCGCGGCTTCAACGAAAGAAGCGGAAATAGAGTCCCAAGCAGTAAGGATTGTGATTACTCTCCCGATCTCTTTAAAACGAGTCAATTCAGTCGATAGCATTTAATTTCTAGGAATTGACAAAGACATTGCTAGAATTTACTTGACTCGGACCCATGCGGTTTTGACGCCTAAATCTGGTCAGGACCGGAAGGTAGCAGCCACACGGGATGCTTAAGGCAGGCGTGGATTCCGGGTCACCAATAATTAAGCTCCTGGATCTTTTCTTAGTTGCCTAAGACGCAAGAACTCAGGAATTGATGCACCTGATTCTTTGATTTCTGCAGGCTCATATAAAGATTGAGGATTTATTCTTCCTCTAACTCGTTGATTGTTATAAGCCTGTTTGCTATCGAATCCAGTAGCAATCACTGTTACTTGTATTTCTCCTTCAAGTTCTTCATCTACGACTGCACCAACAATAATGTTTGCTTCTGGATCTACTACTTCATAAATAACTTCAGAGGCAGAAGTCATATCTTCCAAAGTCATATCTTTCCCTCCAGTTATATTTATAACGCATCCTTTTGCACCGTCTATTCTAGCTGCTTCAAGCAATGGACTATTAATAGCTGCTTGAGCTGCCTCCAATGCTCTTGACCTACCAGAGCCTAGACCAATTCCTAAGAGAGCAGTTCCTGCTTCTGTCATTACAGATCTAACATCTGCAAAATCTACATTTACCAAGCCTGGGCATGTAATTATATCGCTAATACCTTTTACACCCATCCTAAGAACATCATCAGCACTTCTAAAAGCTTCTTGAAGAGGTGCTCCAGCTATTACATCTTTCAATCTATCGTTAGGAATGACAATAAGAGTATCAACATTTTCTGAGAGTCTTGCTATTCCTTCATCTGCTTGTCTAAGTCGTCTTCTCCCTTCAAACCCAAATGGTTTAGTAACAATGCCTACGGTTAAGGCTCCACTTTCTTTGGCTACTTCAGCAACGACAGGTGCGGCTCCTGTTCCAGTTCCACCACCCATCCCTGCAGCAATGAAAACTAGATCTACGCCTTCAAGAGCATGTTGTAGATCTGTTCTTGATTCTTCCGCTGCTTTTTGTCCGATACTTGGATTCCCTCCAGCACCTAATCCCCTAGTTAAGGTTTGACCAAGTTGAACTCTGTTGATTGCAGAAGATTGAAGTAGTGCTTGAGCATCCGTATTAAGAACCCGATATGTCACTCCTTCTAAATCACTTTGGATCATTCGGTTGACGGCATTACTACCACCGCCTCCTACTCCAATAACCTCAATTCTTGCAGATTGACTTGGTTGAATTTTTTCATCCAAGTTGAAACCTGAATTGTTTCCGATTCCCATCACCATCTTCAGGATTAGAACTCATTTTTGGTGCATTATGAACAGCATCTGAGGTTTCTGTTGGCTTTGTTGACTTTAATTGCTTTTTATATTGGAATTTAAAGTTTCCCTTTGCTTTTGCTTCCTAGATAACCCTTCCTCCAAAGGCAAGTCATGGATTGCTTTTTAGGATGTCCTTTCTCATCTGATCGTTTAATTTTATCTCTGGATTCGAAGGATCTGTTAAATCCAGAGTCTTTACATTTGTGTTGATTAAAAGATCTGGTAAAGATCTATCAAGATGAGAGAGGTAATTAATTTGTTTCTTGAGAAGGTCAGGATTTCGACCTAAAAGGACTGATTTGAACTTTTCCGTTTGGAGGCTCATTTCTTGTGCAGAGTTAAGGATGATTTTTTTTAAAGGGCTTCCCAAGTTATCGTTATTCTTTAAAACATAAGAGATTTTGTTTTGTTGATTCTTGCTCCAACCTTCAACTTTTAGGGAGATTTCCTTTTTATTGATCTTGTTTAAGTATTTGATAGGAATCCAGTTCGCTTCAAAATCAACCATTCCTTTTTCAATACCTTTCGGACCAATCTTTGTGGCAAAGGCGATGGGATCTCTTCCTTGAATTTCAATCATTAGCTCTGCTGGAAGAATTTTTCTTCGAATAGAAATTGCTTTAATAGGCAGTTGTTGAATAAGATCAGACTCTATTTGTTTTGGATTTATTCTTATAAGTCTTTCAGGTAAGTAATGCTTTGTTATATTTATTATGGCATCTTGTTTTAGATTATTTTGCTTAATAATAATGACTTTTTTTATATCTATTATTTGCCATCCTTGATTAATGAACAAATGAATTAGAAGATAAGAAAATGAACTAAATAAAAAAGTCTGCCAAGATAATAATAGGCGATTTCGATGTTTTCTTTTTAAGCGTTTTTTTCTTACTCGAGGTAAAGCGTTTTTTATATCTAATTTTGAATTTTTTTCGTTAGGAACTTTCACAGGTCGCATCTTGCTTTAGACATCAGTTGATTCATCCATTGCCGAGCACGGTCTGCATCTGAAAAAGGTACATCAATTTCTTTGCCAGACCCAATTAACCTAAGACGACATCTGCCTTGAGATTCTTCAGTAAGAGGCGCTTCTCCTGAGCTTAGAGACATCAATTCTACGAGTTCTAATTGCTTTACTTCAAATGAGGACTCTTCTTTAAATTTTCCAGCTTCGAAAGTGCTCCAACAAAGTATGCCGTCTTTTAGTCGAGCTGCACATGTACCATCAAGCTTGGCAAGTTCTGAGTCTTTTGCCCATTCAAGATAAAGACTTTGCCGTCTTTTCTCAAGCCAACCCAAAGCAGTTAAAAGGATAAAAACAAGAAGGAGAGGAAACCAAAGAAGTCCGTGAATCATTAGTCGAGGGAATGTAAGTCTTTAGTAAGTCGATATATCATTTCATTTATTCTCTCGCTGTTTTGATTATTTGTCTTACCAAATTGTCGAGATTTACTCCAGAAGCCTTCCAAAGCATTGGATACATACTTTTTTCAGTGAAGCCTGGCAGGGTGTTTATCTCATTAATATAAAGGTTGTCTGTTTCTTCATTGTAGAAGAAATCCACTCTTGCTAATCCATAAGCATTGATAGCTTTACAAGCTATCAAACTGAGTCTTCGCACTTCTGCTGATAATTCAGATGATATTGATGCTGGAATAATTGCATGGCTTAACCCTTCTGAGTATTTAGCTTCATAGTTGAACCAATCAGTTTGAAATGATATTTCTCCTACTACAGATGCAGTCATGTCTTTTTTGCCTATTACTGCACATTCTAATTCTCTAGCCTTGATATTTTTTTCTATCACAATACGCTGATCATAATAAAAAGCTTCTTTGACTGATTGTATGAGTTCAGTTTCTGTATAGGCCTTGTTAATGCCAACTGAAGAACCAAGATTGGCAGGTTTGATAAAACATGGGAAATCAATTTTATCTTTTATAAGAGATATTGTTGAGGCAGATAAAAGATTCTTATCTAATGCATTTAATGTTAATTCTAAATATGGAACTTGAGGTAAATTGCAGGATTTAAATATTGATTTCATAGCGATTTTATCCATTCCTAATGCAGAACCTAATACTCCTGACCCAATAAAAGGTTTACCCATTAGTTGAAATAAACCTTGAATAGTGCCATCTTCACCATTTGGGCCATGTATTACAGGGAACCATATATCTACAGCGTTAATTTCTCTAGGTAGATGAAATGAATCACTTAGAGATCTGCCCTGATTTGGATGTATAAACTCTTCTGGAGTTTCTTCCATATTAAGAACAACTATTGCTTGTTCAGTAGGCCACCATCTTCCATTTAAGTCTATATAAATAGGAATTGCTTCATATTTATCTTTGTTATTGTTTGATTGTAAGGCACGAATAATAGTTTTTGCAGACTGAATCGATACTTTGTGCTCTCCAGATTTGCCACCAAAAGCTATACCTATAGTAGTTTTTGTTTTTTTCATATCTAATTCATAAGATTATGTCTTAGTTAATTAAACTAATAAATCCAGAGCCAACTGCTTCACCTGTAAGGGAGAAGCCTCTTGCTTCATTTATTTTTACTTTTACTATATCGCCTGGTTGATATTGAGATCTGGGGTTTTGACTTTGATTGAAAAAGGTCAACTTATTTGTTCTTGTCCTCCCCATTAATTGAAGGTTATTCTTCTTATTTTTACCTTCGACTAAGATCTCTTGTGTTGAATGTAAGTAATAATTATTTCTTTTTCTTGCTATTTTCTCTACTAAAGAATTTATTTGTTTTAGACGACCAACTTTTGTTTCTTCAGAAAGTTGATTAGGCCAATTTGCAGCAGGTGTATTTGGTCTTGGTGAGTATGCTGCTGTATTGACCTGGTCGAATTCTATTTCCTCAACTGTAGATAATGTATTCTCGAACTGCGACTCTGTTTCTCCAGGAAAAGCTACTATTACATCTGCACTAATAGAAGCCTTAGGTATTAGTATTTTTATCCTGGAAATAATATTTTTATACTGTTCTATGGTGTAGCCTCTTGCCATTTTTTTGAGGATATCATTGTCACCACTTTGAAAAGGTATATGAAAATGTTCGCATACTTTGGGTAATTGTGAGCAGGTCTGTATTAACTCATCAGTAAAATAACGGGGATGGCTAGTTGCAAATCTAATTCTTTCAATTCCTTTAATATCATGAATATAGTTGAGTAAATATGAAAGATTTATTTTACTTGAACCCCCATCCCCTTGACTTTCAAGATCTCTACCATATGCATCTATATTTTGCCCTAGGAGGGTAACTTCTTTATAACCTGAATCGGATAGTTTATTTATTTCATTTTTAATTGAGTCTGGAGTTCTTGATTGCTCTTTGCCTCTAACAGATGGAACAACACAATATGTGCATCTTTCATTGCATCCATAAATCACATTGACCCATCCACAAATTTTGCTATCTCTTCTTGCAGTTGTTATGTCTTCCATTATGTGATGGTCACCTGTTGCGACTACCTGTTGACCGTTATCAACTTGAGTAAGTAGTGTCTCAAGACGATTTGCATGTTGTGGCCCCATAACAAGATCTAGTTCTGGGACTCTTCGAAGCAATGATTCTCCTTCTTGTTGTGCAACACAACCCGCAACGATAATTTTGAGATGGGGCAGTTGATGCTTTCGCCGAGCCTGACGCCCTAAATAGCTATATACTTTCTGTTCAGCGTTGTCTCTAATGGTGCAGGTATTGTATAAAACAAGATCAGCTTGGAGCTCTTCTTCTGCCGCGTAATAACCCATTCTTTCAAGAATTCCGGCCATTCTTTCTGAATCCGCTTTATTCATCTGGCATCCAAAAGTTGTTATCCAATAACTAAGTCGAAGATTGACATCAGTGTTTTTTGTTTCTAATGGTATTTGAGAAGTGCGAATCATATTCTTATTTTTCTCGTGAACTAACATCTTCTGTTGTTTGAACATTGCATGTTGTTTTTAAATCTCAAAGGGATATGAGATTTTTTTGAGGGCGAGCGAGGGGATTCGAACCCCCGAATAGCGGCGCCACAAGCCGCTGCCTTAACCACTTGGCGACGCCCGCCTCGAAAGAGCCGAATTAATCAAGCAACAAATGAGAAAATAGGCTGTCTGATTAACCTTCAGCTTTCTACCTCTTAATTCTAACGAGAGTAGATAACTTATTATCACTTTTTTTTGGCTAATTACAACGCAATTGATTGCGATTGAAGTTACTCTGGGTTTATTTGTTCCCCTCACTATTGGAATTTAGATTCTTACTACAGGTGAAATGACAGTAAATGCAACAATTTCATCAACATCTTTGCAAAAAGGCTCTTTAGAAGCATTGGTCCCAAGATGTTTAATAGGGCAAGGTAAAGATGTGGTAGGGATTCGAGTTGATGCAGAGGGATTAATTCCACTTCAGATTCAATGGGAAGAGGGGAAAGTTATTTCTATTGAAGGGGTTGATAAAACGCACCCCAACCCTCAGACCCTTTTACTGCCTAGATTTGTAGAGCCTCATATTCATATAGATAAGGCATTCACATGGAATAAGACCCCAAACCTTCATGGTAGTTACCAAAAAGCATTGAAAAATAATCTACAAGAATATAAGCACCGTACTTTGGATGATCTTTACTCTAGAGCTGAAAAAATATTGAAAATGTCATTACATAATGGTATGAGGTCTATGCGATCTCATCTTGATAGCTTCGGTATTCATTCTATTCGTCATTGGGAAGTGTTTAATGAACTAAAAAATAAATGGAATGAATTAATCCAACTCCAATATGTTGCGCTGGCACCACTCGATTATTGGGGTACAGCAGAGGGTAAATCCCTTGCGGCTAGAGTCGCGAATGATGGTGATTTGTTGGGCGGTGTTTTGACTCCACCTTTTGATAGTGATCAATGTTTCGACGACTTGGTTCAATTGCTTGAACTAGCTATTAAGTTTGATTGTGGAGTTGACTTGCACATTGATGAGTCCCAAACCTCACCTGCAATAGGGTTGCAATTATTGACTAGAGCGCTTATGAAAATCAATCGTTATATACCTATAACATGTAGTCATGCAAGTAGTATGGCTCTGTTGCCCCCTCGACAATTAGATGTATTGGCTGAACGCCTTTTTCAATATGGAGTGAATGTTGTTGCTTTGCCTCTTACAAACTCATGGTTGCTTGGAAGGTATGATCGAGACACGCCTATTCAAAGACTTCTAGCTCCAATTTACCAATTACAAAAAGCAGGTGTTGTTGTCGCTGTAGGTTCAGATAATATTAATGATCCTTGGTTTCCATTAGGAAACCTTGATCCAATAGCGCTAATGTCATTTTCTGTTTCTTCTGCTCATCTTGCACCTTGGGAGAGATTAGGGCTTGCTCCTTTTACGACATCACCTGCTCATATTTTAAATCTAGAATGGGATGGAATTATCCAGACAGGAAGTCCGGCTGATTGGGTTCTCTTCGAGGGAAGTAGTTGGAGTGAAGTATTATCGTCTAATCCAGAAAGACAAGTAATTATCTCTGGAAGGGCTATCGGTGATATTAATGATAACCCTAAATCACTTTGTTACCATTAACATGACTACTAATTATCCAATAAAGCTATTACTTAAAGATATTAGCTCTAGAGCAGATATTGAATTACTTCAATCATCTTCTGATCTGCATAGGTTTTCTCGAGATTTTTATGACTATTCACCAGTATTGAAGGAAAAACTTTCTCATTGCATTGCTGAATTAGTAGTGCGCCCTAGTAGTGTCGAAGCTGTTTTGGTTGTTGCTAGTGCTTGTTTCCGGCATAGCATCCCTTTGACTTTGCGTGGATCAGGCACTGGGAATTATGGACAATGTGTTCCTCTAAAAGGAGGAGTAGTTATGTTGATGAATGGATTAAGACAAATTAGAGATTTCAACCCAGTTACTGGAGAGGTGACTGTTGAAACTGGTTGTCTACTTAGAGACTTGAATGAAGAATTAATTCGTCATGGTCGTCAGTTACGTTTGCTTCCTAGTACTTGGAGAAGTGCTTCTGTTGGAGGTTTTATTGCAGGTGGTTCAGGTGGTATAGGGTCAGTGAGGTGGGGCTTTTTAAGAGATCCAGGTCATTTAACTGGGCTTGAGATAATTACACTTGAAAAGTCGCCAAAAATATTAAACTTGAATGGTTCTTCTGCGGAACCGTTGAATCATGCTTATGGTACTAATGGAATTATTTCATCTTTAACATTAACAACTACACCATTTATTTGTTGGCATGAAGCCATTGTTGATTGTAGTAATTGGTCTCAGGCTGTTGACCTGATGAAACAGTTTACATGTGCAGCTATAGATCTTTATCTTTGTACATTATTAGAAAGAAAAGTTGTTGAACAGCTACCTCACTGGTGTGGCTCACCAACAGATAACCACAGGATATTACTTTTACTTGCACCAGATGGTATAGAGACTGTTAGGCGCTTATCTGTTGCAATAGGAGCAAACTTTAAAGATTTGGGACCTGAAAATTTACAGCGTGGAACTGGTATAAGAGAGCTATCTTGGAATCACACAACCTTACATATGCGTGGTAGTGATAAAAATTGGACTTATCTTCAGATGTTACTTCCTCAACCTGAATTAAAAATGATGCAAGAGATTAAAGAAACTTGGGGTGATAATGTCCTTTGGCATCTAGAGGGTGTAAGGCAATTTGGTGTTCAGAGATTGGCTGCATTGCCTCTTGTGAGATGGCAAGGAATGCCATCTCTGAATAAATTAATGAATCAATGCAAAGAAAAGGGAGCAATTATTTTTAATCCACATGCAATAACCGTAGAAGATGGTGGCTTGGGAGTAGTTGATGCTGATCAAGTGAACGCAAAAAGTAGCTATGATCCAAAATCATTACTTAATCCAGGCAAATTGAAAGGTTGTCTAATAAATAGCTGAAAAGTTTAAGTGCTCTTATCATATTTCTTAATCATTACTAAGACCATTTTTGGAGTTTAGAAAGTCACCTATTAAATATAATGATCCTGATATAACAGGAGGAGGGACAGGCCATTCATTATTACTCTTAAACATTTTAAGTACATCTATAATAGAATTAGATTCAAATATTTTTCCTTGAATTTCAGGGAGATATTCTAACAATTGACTTCTAGACCAACTTGGATAACCTGGAATTGGAACTATCCAAATTAGGTCGTTTGCTTTTAATAAAGAACGTATCATCTGTATAGCATCTTTTTGCTTTTGTATGCCCAATATCCATCGAACACCTAATTCTTGCCTGTTCCATTTTTGTCTTTCTCTAGAAAGTTGAAATATTGCATCTGGATTATGTGCTCCATCAATCATTATTGGCATATTTTCCCATTTAGCTAGTTCAAGTCTTCCTGGCCAATTGGCACTAGCAAAACCTTTGCGAATATTCCTTTCAGATATTTCCCAGCCGATTTCTTTCAATGCAAGAAGGGCACCTCTTGCAACTGCGGCATTCTGTTTTTGGATGTCCCCTTGTAGACCAAGAATCCAATCGGGAGGTAAAGGGTTGACCCAATGTATTGTCGCATTCTTTTCTTTTGCTGTTTTAGTAATAGTTTCTTCGACTATGGGGTGTTGATGAGATGATATGACAGTACTTCTGTTAGTTATTACTGCAGCCTTTTGCATGGCTACTTCTTGTAGGCTTTCCCCTAAGTATTCGCAATGATCAAGGCCTATGCTGGCCATAGCGATAATAGGCCTTAATTTATGGGCTGTTGTTGCATCGAGTTTTCCTCCAAGGCCTACTTCTAAAACTAAAAGCTCTACAGCATTATCATCAAAGTATTGAAGTGCTATTGTTATAATTTGTTCAAATGGCGTTAAATGATATGCTGTAGTAATAGGAAGCAATTTTTTTATACGTCTATCAAACTCGGATTGTGTTATATATGAATTATTGATTTTTATTCTTTCATTCCAATTGATTAGATGAGGTGAGGTAGTTAATCCCGCTTTGATTTTAGAATGCTGTAGAGCATTATGAATAAAACATGCTATTGATCCTTTCCCATTGGTTCCTGCTACTTGAATAGCTGGGATATTTCTACAGGGCGTATCAATCGATCTAAGAGCTTGTCTGATTCTCTGTAGGGAGAGATTCATGGATTCTTTTTCTGGTAACTCCAATGTCGTTCTGAGTTTTTTGAGATTAATTTTGCTTTGGTTTTTATTAAGCAAAGTTCTCTAAGCAATGGTTTAATCTTTTCAGTAATTCCTTGACTTCATTTTTAGATATTGTTAGAGGGGGAACAAAACGCACAACTTTTAGACCTGCTGATACTAAAAGTAATCTCTCTTTCAATGCTACTTCTACAATGTCAATGGACGTAATACTTGCCTCTTCTCTAATCACTAATCCTTGAAGGAGTCCTACTCCTCGTGATTGTGAAAGAAGATGAGGATATTTATTTATAAGGTTCATTAAGCCTTCTTTTAATTGTTTGCCCCGATTAATGACATTGGTTAAAAGCTTTCTTCTTAGGATTTCTTTCCCAACAGTTACCCCTGCTCTACATGCAAATGGATTTCCGCCAAAGGTACTGGCATGATCGCCAGGCGTAAAAATGTTGGCAGTTTGCTTGACGAGCAAAGCCCCAATTGAATGTCCTCCTCCAAGTCCCTTTGCAATAGTAAAAGCATCAGGTTCAATCCCAAATTGTTCATAACCCCAAAGAGTTCCTGTCCTGCCCATTCCTGTTTGTACTTCATCGAAAATTAATAGGATGTCATTTTTTGTACATACTTCTCTGATCATTTTTAAGAACCCTTTATTGGCGGGATTCACTCCTCCTTCTCCTTGAATAGTCTCAATTAAAACAGAGCTGATTTTAGGGCCATTCTTTTCTAAACTTTCGAATAATGTTGTGAAAGAATCAATGTTATTGAAATCAAAGAAATTAAAACCTTCAACGACTGGTTCAAATCCTTGGTGATATTTTTGTTGTCCAGTAGCACTTAATGCGGCAAGAGTTCTGCCATGAAAACTTGAATTTGCTGAAAGTATCACAGGCTTCTCTATGTTGCGTTTTGTATGGCCATATTTTCTTGATAACTTGATTGCGGCTTCATTAGCCTCTGCTCCGCTATTGCAGAAAAAAACACTTTCTGCACAACTATTGCTAACTAACCATTGTGCCAGTTCTTCTTGCTCAGGGATATGATAAAGATTGGAAACGTGTTGTAGCTTCTTTAATTGACGGCTTAGAGCCCGCAATAGAGATTTATTACTATGGCCAATGGAGCAAGTCGCAATGCCTGCAACACCATCAAGATATTTGTTACCTTTGTCATCCCAAACCCAAGAGCCTTTGCCTTTTTTCAGGCTTACTGGAAAACGTTTGTAAGTTTCCATTATGGGAGCGGTCGGACTCGAACCGACAAACCCGAAGGTGCCGCATTTTGAGTGCGGTGCGTCTACCAATTCCACCACGCTCCCTTGTTTCTATTTTATGCCATTTATAGCAATCTAAGCTTAGGCTGCTTCTTTTTCGGTTTCTAGTTTGTTGGGAGTTCCTAACTCTTCAATTATGTCTTCTTTAATTTTATAGATATTGTGATTCCTAACCATATTAGCTCCAACTTTATTCAATTTTTCTTCAAATGCTTCATAACCTCTGTCTAAGTGGTTCAATCCAAAGACAGAACTTGTTCCTTGCGCAGCAATACTGGCAAGGATAATAGCTGCAGACGAACGTAGATCACCCCCAGTTAGTAAGGATCCTCGCAATTTATTAACGCCTTCAATTAATGCAATATTTTCTTTGAGCTTAATAGATGCACCCATTTTTCTAAATTCTTCTACATGTTGCATCCTGCTTTCATATATTTTCTCGGTGATCTTACTTTTACCTTTGGCTGTAATCATTAGTGCCATAAAAGGTGCTTGAAGATCTGTGGGAAAACCAGGGAATGGATTTGTTGTGATTTCAACCCCTGATATTTCTCCAGGAATGATCGTTATATTTTCTCCGTCTGAAATTAGCCTACAACCGCATTCTTGCAACTTAAGTATTACCTCAGTTAAATGATCTTTAATTATTGGACCAACTTTCAAAGTTGAACGAGTAATTGCTGCTGCAATTAAAAATGTACCAGCTTCAATTCGATCAGGTATTACGTTATGAATTGTTCCTCTTAGTGAATTTACACCTTTAATAATGATTTTTGATGTACCAGCCCCTGTAATAGTTGCACCCATATTATTGAGCATTTTCGCAAGATCTTTAATCTCAGGCTCTTGAGCTGCATTATTGATTTCAGTTGTGCCTGAAGCTAATGATGCAGCCATTAAAATTGTTTCTGTAGCACCTACACTTGGACAACTTAATGTGATATTTGCACCTTTTAATCTCTGATTTTTTGTTGTTATGAAGGCTGAGACAATTCCATCTTTTATTTCAATTTTTGCTCCAAGGGCTTTTAATCCATTGATATGATCATCGACTGGTCTGGCCCCAATTTTGCATCCACCTGGAAGTGGAATCTTTGTTTTTCCTAATCTTGCTAATAATGGGCCAATGCAAAAGAAACTAGCTCGAAGACTATGAACTAATTGCTCAGGTAATTCTGCTTCATGAATATCTCTTGCATTTATTAGTATTTCATCTCCTGTTATTTGTATTTTTACACCTAGAGTTTTGAGGATACTTTTCATTACTTCTATATCTGCCAACTTAGGAGTATTTTTTATGTGCAAAGTATCTTTAGTAAGCAAGGAAGCGGCCATTAATACTAACGATGAGTTTTTTGCACCACTTACTTTGAGAAAACCTTTCAGGGGGTATCCACCTCTGACCTCTAAATGTGGGGTATGTATTTTGTTTTTAATCCCAACTACACTATGCATGTTGTAGCATCATTAGCATCATTATGATGCCATGATGCCAATCAATAATCTTTTCGTCTAGTGGATCCGTATTGAAAATTGATGGGCTTTGGTAGAAATATTTGATAATTAATCAACCT
>QCKO01000015.1 GCA_003215315.1 Prochlorococcus sp. AG-409-P19
TACAAAAAGCAGAACTATTCACTCGCAAAGCAATTGAACTTAATCCTGATTACGCAGATGCTTATTTAAATCTGGGCAACATCTTATATGATCTTGGCAACTTACAAGAAGCAGAGTTCTCTCTTCGCAAAGCAATTAAACTTAAACCTGATTACGCAGATGCTTATTTCAGTCTTTCAAACTTAGAACTACTCATAGGAAATTATCAATCTGGTTTGGAGAACTATGAATTTAGATTCAAAAAAAAGCAACCTTCTATTCCTCACATCAATACAAAAATCAAAAGAATCAATAGTCAGCAATTCCAACAAAGAGAAAAGCTCTTAGTTGTTAGTGAGCAAGGTTTAGGCGATACGCTTCAATATATGCGGTACATACCCTACCTGAGAAATAAAGGTTTTGATGTTTCTTTTTCTGCTCCAGAAAAACTACATTCATTGATCAAATCATCAGCTATCCATTCAGATCCATTAACAACAGGGCAAGCAAATCAAGTTTCACAGGGGAAATGGATACCATTATTATCTTTACCTAGATGTTTAAAAGTAACCCCAAAAAATCCAATCGTTACAGAGCCTTATATCTTTTCAACAGATAAATTAAATAAGAAATGGGAAAAGATACTGTCTAAAGAAAAAAGACCAGTCATTGGTATTAATTGGCAAGGAAATCCAACAATGGAAAAAAGCTTGTATCAAGGACGATCAATACCTCTAGAAATGTTTTCAATCCTTCTTGAGCATAATGAAATTACAATGCTTTCTCTGCAAAAAGGATTTGGCTCGGAACAATTAGATCAGTGTTCATTTAAGAATAAGTTTGTGAAATGCCAACAACAACTTGACTCCACTTGGGATTTTCTTGAAAATGCCGCCATCATTGAGAACTGCGATTTAATTATTACTTGTGATACGGCGATTGCTCATTTGGCAGGAGGGATGGGAAAAGCAGTTTGGTTACTCTTAAGAAATGTACCCTTTTGGACTTGGGGACTAGAAGGAGACACTACGTTTTGGTATCAATCTATGAGACTATTTCGGCAAAAAGAACGGCATAATTGGAATGAAGTTATGGAGAGAGTATCAAATCAAATCAACGCAGGAATATAGAAGTCTTATAAATCAAACTGATACTAAAATGTAAACTATCTATTACCACTACTCAATAGTCCTTTACAAAAGTATCCGAAAATCCAAGTCATGCCAAGAGATTAGGAGAGAAATTATACCAAATAATTCTTTTGGAGAGAAATACTAAAATATACGATTCTACCTCACAAAGTATTTTCTGTGACTTGTCACCTACTCTCTACGTAGAAAAATAATATACAGACCTAATTTTATTTTCCCTCTATAAATGGTAAATGATTTCAGAAAAATTTAATAAGGATTCAAATTAGTAGTAGAATCGGAATAACCAAAAGAAAGAAAAGATAAGAGAAGATGGAAGGTTCTAATCAAGAAGGAGAACGAAAGAAGGAAATTACTGAGATGAAAATATTCTCAGTTCCATTACCTTTAATAGAAAATCAAGAAAATATCACTATTAATACTAATACTCCTTCTAAACCTACTAAAGAACAAATAATTAATCAAGCTATTAATTTTCATCTAAAAGGAAATATTCCAGAAGCTACCAAATGTTATCAGTATTGTATAAATCAAGGTTTTAATGATCACCGAGTTTTTTCTAATTATGCAGGAATTTTACAAAGTATTGGCAAATTAAAAGCAGCAGAGATCTCATTACGAAAAGCAATTGAAATTAAACCTAATTTCGCAGAAGCACATTCTAATCTGGGAAACATTTTGAGAGATATTGGAAAGTTACAAGAGGCAGAACTATCCACTCGCAAAGCAATTAAGATCAAGCCTAATCTCGCAGAAGCCTATTCCAATCTGGGAAGCATATTGATAGATCTGGGCAAATTAAAAGAAGCAGAATTATCTACCCGCAAAGCAATTGAACTTAAACCTGATTTCGCAGATGCTGCTTGGAATTTATATGGACTAGCAAAGACGATTGATCAAGCAGAAGAAAGAATTAATCAATGCTTGAAGATGGATAAGAGTTACTTAAAAGCAAAACTGACACTTAGTGCTTTAAAATTCCATCAAAGCGATCAATCATTATTAAATATTTTTATAAAATCAAGTTATAAAGATCATCCAATGATCCGTTCCATTAAATGGGTTTCTACATTAGTAAATTTACCTGAATTATTTTTTAATAGATGGGCATTATTTGACAGTATAATTAATAAAAGCAAAAAAGATCGCCCTTTCTATGAATTTGGTGTTTGGAGAGGTGAATCCTTTAAGTATCTAATTAATTCTTTCAAACAAGGTTATGGATTTGATACTTTTGAAGGGTTACCTGAAGACTGGCACGCAAACAAACAAGGCACTTATTCAGCAGAAGGAACCATTCCTAAAATTAATGGCGGAACATTTATAGCAGGTAAATTTGAAGAGACGCTTCCAACTTTTTATTCCAAAACTAGACCTATGGCATCAATTATCAATTTTGATGCCGATCTATATTCTTCTACTCTTTGTGCCCTGAATTATTCAAAACCTGTCATAGATAAAGATACAATTTTAATATTTGATGAGTTTATTATCAATAAAAATTGGGAGCAAGATGAATATAAAGCACTCAATGAATTTTGTGCTAATAATAATTTAACTTATGAAGTTTTAGCTGTTTCATATTTCTCAAAGCAAGTTGCAGTGAAGTTGTTAGGAATTTAACTAAAAGGTAATAACAAACCAAATGACAAAAGTGGACAAAGTTTGAAGAAAGCATCCAGATACCTTCAGCGGAAGGTATCAATTCTGGATTGCTAATATGAATAGCTGAATATTGAGAGAGCATCTAAGTTATGGAGATTGTAGAGAAAATCATCTTTCTACCATCTCTCCATGGAGACGGTTAAAGGTGTCAAATGAAACCTACGTAAAACCATATAAATCAAATAATCAATGAAAAGTCTCCCTTTCCACTACTCCCACTCAATACTTCCTAGCCCAAATCGGCCATGTACTCCCTGTCACTCACTCAAACTATTCTTCCTCAAAAATTTTGTGAAAAATTTGTCAAACGTGTAGGAGACATTTTCGATCTTTCATATTGCCGTCTTAGACATTAATTTAGAGATTGTGTAAATCCTGTTTCGGTTAGGTGATTTTGTCTCCTTGTCATATGTCTCTAAGTAGAGAGATAGTATATAAAACTACTTTTTATTGCACTATATAAGTTCAGTAATGATTTCATAAAAAGTAAACAAAGAGTAAAATAAATAGTAAAATGATTACACTAAAAAATAGAAAAGTAAAAATGGAGGGCTCAGACAAACAAGAACCTGGAAAAAAAATAGTAACTGAAGTAAATACATTTCCTGTTCCATTCCCTTTAGAAGAAAACCAACAAAATATTATTATTAATACAAATACCCATACTAAAGCTTTTAAATCAACAACCATTAATCAAGCATTTAAGTTGCAATCACAAGGCAATATTTCAGAAGCAGCAAAATATTATCAACAGATTATAAATCAAGGGGTTCAAGATCACAGAGTTTATTCTAATTATGGAATACTTTTACAAGGTCTTGGCAAATTACAAGAAGCAGAATTGTCCATTCGTAAAGCAATTGAACTCAATCCTGATTTTGCAGAAGCGTATTGCAATCTAGGAGTCATATTGCAAGATATTGGCAATTTAAAAGAAGCAGAATTATCAACTCGAAAAGCAATTGAACTCAATCCTGATTTTGCAAAAGCGTACCACAATCTGGGAAACATATTGAATGATATTGGTAACTTAAAAGAAGCAGAAATGTTATACCTTAAAGCAATTCAACTTAATTCTAACTATGCAAAAGCATACTATTCACTATCATTGCTTAAATTTTCTAATGATAATAAAATATGGCAGGATACACTATTTTCTGAAAGTATCTTAAATAACAAATCAAAAAAAGATCAAATTGAAATTTACTTCGCGAAAGCAAACATACTGCATAGGGAAAAAAATTACGAAGAAAGTGCAAAATTTCTTAAATTGGCAAATCAATTAAAACTTACTCTTCAACCATCACAAGCAGATAGTTTGATCAATCAATCTAAAATATTACTTATTGAATCTGATAAGCTAGAAATTACTCAAAAAGAATATTCAGAATCACCAGAGAGTATTTTTATTGTAGGAATGCCCAGATGTGGTTCTACATTATTGGAATCAATTCTGAGTATGAATACTAGTGTTGATGCATTGGGGGAATGTAATATCCTCCAAGAGTCATTCCTAGATAATAACAAAGGCAAACAAGGGTTAACTCTTGCTGAGAGGTATTTGAAAAAAATCAAAGATCGTAAGAAACAATCAAATAAAACAACTAATAAAAACTTATATAATTATTTGTACACAGGTATCATTGCGAATAGAATACAAAACTCAAAAATTATTCACTGTTATCGTCATCCATTAGACAATATTCTATCAATATATCGTGCTCATTTTGCTAAGGGAAATGAATACTCCTCCTCCTTAGTTGATTGCGCAAATGTTTATTTAAATCAAGAGGAAATAATGAGCAATTATAAGAATAGATTTCGGTCAAAAATATATGATTTAAATTATAACTCATTAGTTAGAAATCCTAATAAAGAAATTAAATCATTAATCAATTGGTTGGATTGGGAATGGGACGATTCATATTTATCACCTCATCTAAATGATCGATCAATTCAAACAAGAAGCAATGTTCAAGTTCGTTCACCTATTAACTCAAAATCTATTGGTGGGTGGAAAAACTACAAAGAGATGCTTAAACCTGCTATTGAAATCCTTGCAAAAACGGAGAAATATCAAGATATAACTTCCTAAAACGAATAAAGAAAATTTAGCAAATTAGAAAGAGCAACACTCCACAACCTTCGCAGCTATTTATCAAGTTTGGGTTTATAAAACGAAGAATTGACAACTTCCACGCTATAAAATCCTTAATTTTGTAGAGCAAAAGGACTGTCTACGATTTCTCCATGGAGACGAGTAAAAGGCGTCACGTAGACCCATGTAAACAGACCATCCAAAACCTAGTCATATCGTCTTTTTCTATTTGGTAATTTTGTCCCCTTGTCCTACATCTCTACATAGAGAAATACTATAAAGATCTAATTTTGATTATGGCTTTATGAGTTCAAAAATCATTTAACGAAAGTGAATAAAACTCGAATGACTGATAAAATATTCGAAGTCAAAGGATAGCAAAGCAAAAGATGGAGGAATTTGGTCAAGAAGAGCCAGGAAAGGCGGAAGTTCTTGAAGTGAAAACATTCCCAGTTCCATTCAAACAAGAAGAAATTAAAAGCAATATTTCTATTTCTACAACTGACAGTACTAAAACTTCAAAAGAAAAAATAATGAATCAAGCATTTTCGTTTCATTCTCAAGGAAATATTCAAGAGGCAGCAAAGTATTATCAATATTTCATAGATCAAGGATTTAATAATCACAGAGTTTTTTCGAATTATGGTGTGATTCTAAAAAACATTGGCAACTTAAAAGAAGCAGAAATGTCATACCGCAAAGCTATTGAAATCAATCCTAACTTCGCTCAAGCTCATTCCAACCTGGGAAATGTATTGAGAGATCTTGGCAACTTAAAAGAAGCAGAAATGTCATACCGCAAAGCTATTGGAATTAAACCTGATTCAGCAAAGGCGCATTCCAATCTGGGCAGCATCTTGAGAGATCTTGGCAATTTACAAGAAGCAGAATTATCCACTCGCAAAGCAATTGAAATCGAACCTGATTTCTCTCAAGCGCATTCCAATCTGGGATCCATTTTAAAAGATCTTGGCAATTCACAAGGCGCAGAATTGTCATACCGCAAAGCTATTGAACTTAATCCCGATTTGGCTGAGGCGCATTCCAATTTGGCAAATGTATTGAGAGATCTTGGCAACTTAAAAGATGCTGAAATATCAACTCGCAAAGCTATTAAACTGAATCCTAATTTGGCTGAGGCGCATTTAAATCTGGGAAACATATTGAAAGATCATGGCAATTTACAAGGCGCAGAATTGTCATACCGCAAAGCTATTGAACACAAACCTAAGTACGCTCAAGCTCATTCCAACCTGGGATCAATTTTGAAAGATCTTGGCAACTTAAAAGAAGCAGAAATTTGCCAACGCAAAGCTATTGAACTTAATCCCGATTTGGCTGAGGCGCATTCCAATTTGGGTTCCACTTTAGAGACAATTGGAAACCGTGAAGAAGCAATAAGACATTGGGAAAAGGCAGTTGAGTTAAAACCTGAAGAAGACAAATTTGTTATATCTTTAGCCAATCATTTATGTTATGAAAAAAAATATGAATTAGCCTTAAAATATCTAAGTAAAAACAATTCTAATTCTTGTCAAAGTTTATATCTTGGTTGTTTATTATCTCTAGATAGAGAAAAAGATTTCAATAAAAAATATAAAGAGCTATCTAAGAATATATCATGCAATGCCGATATTGGAGGAATCATAGAGCATGCCAATGTTATTTACGAAAAAAAATATGAATCACCTTTCTGTAATGAAGCAATTAAATATCTATTAATAGATAAAATAAATGAAGAATTATTCTCGGCAAATCACTTAAATGAACTAATTTCTTACAATAAAATGAGTAAAAAGCAAGATAGATCTCAAGGCCTTCTTTCTAATGGGCAACAAACTTCAGGTAATTTATTCTCGTTAGACTATCCATTTATTAAATCAATAAAAAAAGCTTTAGAGATGAAAATTGAAATATACAAAAAAAAATTCAAACATAGTGGGCAAGGCTTTATAAACAATTGGCCTGAAAACTATGAACTTCGCGCATGGATGATCAGTATGAGAAATGGTGGATTTCTTAAGTCTCACAATCATGAATATGGATGGATTACTGGTAGTTTTTACCTTCAAGTTCCAAAATATAATGCTAACGATGATTCAGGGAAAATAGCTTTTAGCTATCAAGGGCCAAAATACCCAACTAAAGAAAAAAAATTCAATTTAACTATTAAAAAGATAGAAAATAGAGATATTTTTATATTCCCTTCTTCTTTATTCCATCATACTATTCCTTTTGCCAGTAAAGAAAAGAGAATATGTTTTGTTTTTGATTTAGTACAAAAATAATAATATTAATCGTTCTTCTTATGATTTACTTAATGCAGTAGATCTCTCTATATGATATATTTTGGAGAAAATAAAAAGACAAACAAATACAAAACTGTGCAAAATTGGAAGCCAAACATCCCACCATGTTCGCAGAGATGTATCAGTTCTGGATGAGTAAAACGGAGAATTGAAAACTTCCACACCATAAATATGTAATTTAGTAGAGAAAACAATCTTTCTACGATTTGTTCATGGAAACGCTAGCAAGATAAGAAAACAAACCCTTGCCAAATACGAGCGGGGGGGGGAGTAAATCCCTTTAATTCATCACCTAATATTAGGAGCGAACTTATGACAAACCCTATTTTTGAAACTATATCTACCTTTAGCAGCCAATTTAGTCCAACTCAGTGGTCCCTACCAAAAAGAATGAGGATATAGCAGGGTTCTAAGGGATTCTTTAATCGTGACATACCCGTGACTAACTGACCAAGTCCAGCAATAAAAAGTATTAGTTCTATTCTATGAGTTGAGTTGAGTTGATTAATAATCATAGAAAGTGCATTACAATATTAGTTAATGTTGCTGTATCATTCATAAATGATTTCTGAAAGAAGTAAAAGGATGGAAATTAGTAGTAAAATCAAAATAACCAAAATAGAGACATGATGAGAGAAGATGGATAGTTCTAGTCAAGAAGGAGGAGAAAAGAAGAAACTGACTAAATTAACAACATTTCCAGTTCCATCTGCTTTAGAAGGAAAAAAAGAAAATATAACTATTACTACGAATACTCCTTTCAAACCTTCTAAAGAACAAATAATTAATCACGCAATTCAGTTTCATCTAAAAGGAAATCTTACAGAAGCAACAAAATATTATCAATATTGTATAAATCAAGGTTTTAATGATCACAGAGTTTTTTCTAATTATGCAGGAATTTTACAAAATATTGGCCAATTAAAAGAAGCAGAATTATCCACTCGCAAAGCAATTGAAATTAAACCTGATTACGCAGAGGCACATTACAATCTTGGAAACATTTTAAAAGATCATGGCAAATTACAAGAAGCAGAAATCTCTTATCGCAAAGCAATTGAAATTAAACCTGATTACGCAATTGCACATAACAATCTAGGAGGCATACTGAGTGATCTTGGCAAATTACAAGAAGCAGAAATCTCTTATCGCAAAGCAATTGAAATTAATCCTGATTTCGCAGAAGCACATTCCAATTTAGGAATCATATTGAGTGATCTTGGCAAATTACAAGAAGCAGAATTGTCATACCGCAAAGCAATTGAGAACGAACCTGATTTCGCAGATGCTCATCTAAATCTGGGAGTCTCATTGACAGATCCTGGTAAGTTAGAAGAAGCATTTGAGTCTTACGTGCGAGTAATTAAAATTAATCCAACATACCCTAATATTTATTCTTATATAACGGAATTTCTACGAGATTCCGATCCTTCAAAGTTAATCAAATCTAAAGTAAAAAATATCTTAAACCTTCTCCTAGAAAGAAATGATATATCTCATAAAGAATTAATAAGCACATTTAACTTTGTATATAGAAATAAAATAATCAGTAGCTTAGAAAAATTAGATGCAGACTTTTCCCAGATAGAATTAATTAGTAATGACAAAGTCATAATTAATGCACTTAAAAAAATTATCTTTTGTGATTTTAAATCGGAGAAAATACTAACTAAGCTAAGAAGAAATATATGCAATCGTATTGCTAAAAATATAGAAACTATTAATTACTCCGCATTGCCATTTATTATTGCTTTAGCAGAGCAATGCTTCTTTAATGAATATATTTATTCATTAACTGAAAAAGAAAAATTATCTCTAAATATTATCATCAAAAGATGTCATGATAATGAATTAAATGAAACAAATATTTCAATTTTATCTTGTTATTTCCCATTATATAAACTTCTTGATCAAATACCTTCCTTAAAATATTTTAATTCTCCTAATCAAAGTTTCGCGGAACTAATAAAATTACAAATATTAGAACCTTTAAAAGAAATTGAATTCTCCAAAAACATCAAAAAACTAGGGTCAATTAATGATGATGTTTCTCAAAAAGTTAAATCTCAATATGAAGAAAATCCATATCCTAGGTGGAGATATGGACATCATTCAGAAAGTGAAAAGATGTCTCTTTTGCAAGGAATTAATAATGAAATCAAACCTAATTCTATCAGTTCCAATTCTGTAAATAGTCAATTAAAAGTGCTAATTGCTGGATGTGGAACGGGTAATCAAATTTTACAAGCGCAGAGGTATAAGAATGCTCAAATAACTGCTATAGATTTAAGTTTATCTAGTCTTGCTTATTCTCAAAGGAAGATAAAAGAACTTGGAATTGATAATGTCGAACTAATTCAAATGGATATATTAGAAGTTAGTTTACTAAAAGAACAATTTGATGTTATTGAATGTGGTGGTGTTTTACACCATATGAATAATCCCTCACAAGGGTTGAAAGCATTAGTAGGTGTTTTAAAAAATAATAGTTTTCTTAAATTGGGTTTATATAGTGAACAAGCAAGACAGGATATTGTTAAAGCAAGGAATTATATTGCCAGCAAAAAACTTCAAGCAAATGAAGACCACATTCGTAATTTTAGAGAAAATATCTTTTCCGGAAAGGCACCAGAATTAAACTCTCTAATAAAGAGTTCTGATTTCTATACACTTTCTTCCTGTCGTGATCTTTGCTTTCATACACAGGAACATAGATTCACCATTAACCAACTACAAGAAATTCTCAAATCTAATGAATTAGAGTTTCTTGGATTCTTGCTTCCAAAACCAGTTAAATCTCTTTATGAGCAATATTTCCCAGAAGATAAAAAACAAACGAACTTAGAAAACTGGGCAAAGTTTGAAGAGAAACATCCCACAACCTTCGCAGAGATGTATCAGTTCTGGGTGTGTAAAACGGAGAATTGAAAACTTCCACACCATAAAGATGTAATTTTGTAGAGAGAACCATCTTTCTACGATTACTTCATGGAGATGCTGACAAGGTCAGAAAACAAACCCGTGACTAACACAGGAGGTTTAAATCCCTGTTATTTCATCACCTAATATTAGAAGGCAAACTTGTGACAAACCTTATTTTTCAGGCTATATCTACCTATAGTAGTCAATGCTATTCCCATTCAATAGTTCCTACCCCAAATATTCCTTGTAATTCCTGTTCCTCCCTCAACTATTTTTTCTACAATTCTCGTGTGAAACGTATGTGAAACGCATAGGAGACATATCTGCCCTCTAATTTGCCCGTTTTAGACATTCATATAGAGATTACGTAAATCATGTTACATCCTGTTTCCATGCGGTGATTCTATACCCTTGTCCTATGTTCTCTACGTAGAGAAATCCTATAAAATCTATTTTTATTCTTGCTTTAGAGGTTCAACTAGTTTTTATAGATCGTGTATAATATATAGAATGACTAATTAATATATAAATTTTGGACTATATTGAGAAAGAGCAAAAAAAAATAACTGAAATTAAAACATTCGCAGTTCCAATTGATTTAGAAGAAATCAAAGAAAATATTACTATTAATACAAATACTTCTTCTAAACCTTCTAAAGAACAAATCATTAATCAAGCATTGAAGTTTCATTCACAAGGAAACATCCAAGAAGCAGCAAAACTTTATGAATATTTTAATACTCAAGGTTTTAAAGATCACAGGGTTTTTTCTAATTATGGAGACATCTTAAAAAATCTTGGCAAATTACAAGACGCAGAAATCTCCACTCGGAAAGCAATTGAAATTAAACCTGATTTCGCAAAGGCACATTACAATCTGGGGAATGTATTGAATGATCTTGGCAAATTACAAGACGCAGAATTGTCATACCGCAAAGCAATTGATATTAAACCTGATCTCGCAAAGGCACATTACAATCTGGGAAATGTATTGGAAGAACTTGGGAAACGTGAAGAAGCAATAATCCCTTGGACAAAGGCAGTTGAATTAAAGCCTGAAGTGGAGGAATCAATGAAGACATTAGCTCTTAATTTATGTGTAGAGAGAAAATATGAATTAGCATTAAAATATCTAGGTAAAAATAACTCTAATTCATGCCAAAGTTTATATCTAGGTTGTTTATTATCTCTTAATAGAGAAAAAGATTTTAACAAGAAGTATAAAGAGCTGTATAAAAACAAGGCTTGTAATGCCGATCTTGGAGGTATCTTGGAACATGCCAATATTATTTATAATAAAAAATACGACTCTCTTTTCTGTAACAAAGCAATTAAGTATGTATTAATAGATAAAATCAATGAAGACTTATTCTCCACAAATCACTTAAACGAACTAATTTCTTACTGTAAAGTAAGTAAAAAAGGGAATAGACCTCAAGGATTACTTAAAAATGGGATACAAACTTCAGGGAATTTATTTTTATTAGACTACCCATTTATTAAATCAATAAAAAAAGCCTTAGAGAAGAAAATAGAAGTTTATAGAAATAAGTTCAAAGATAGCAACCAAGGTTTCATAAAAAATTGGCCCACAGATTATGAACTTCGTTCATGGATGATTAGCATGAAAAGTGGAGGATTTCTAGAACCACACAACCATGAGTATGGTTGGATTACTGGTAGTTTTTATCTTCAGATTCCAAAATATAATAATAATGACTGCGACGATTCATCAGGCAGCATAGCTTTTAGCTACCAAGGTCCTCAATATCCTAATAAAAACAAAAATTTTAATTTAACTATTAAGAAAATAGAAACCAGAGATATTTGTATATTCCCTTCTTCTTTATTTCACCATACTATTCCTTTTGAAAGCACAGAAGAGCGGATATGTTTTGTTTTTGATTTATTACAGAAATAATAATATTCAACTTTATTCTTATAACTACTCAATCAAATAAATCTCTCTACAAAAACTATTTACCAGAAGATACAAATCAAACGAACTTACAAAACCTTGTGAAACTCGTTGAAACTCAAGTATTCAGAATATGACTAGGTTTTATACTCATAATTTACTCCCACTCAATAGTTCCTACCCCAAATATTCCTTGTAATCCCTGTTCCTCACTCAACTAATTTTCTCACAATTCTCGTGGGAAACGTGTAGGAGACATTTTTGTCCTTTTATATTTCCGTTTTAGACATTCATATAGAGATTACGTAAATCATATTACATCCTGTTTCCGTTTAGATTACGTAAATCATATTACATCCTGTTTCCGTTTGGTGATTATGTCCCCTTGTCCTATGTTCTCTACGTAGAGAAATGCTATAAAATCTACTTTTATTCTTGCTTTAGGCTTTAACTAGTTTTTATAGATCGTGTATAATATATATAATGACTAATTCATATATAAATTTTGGACTCTATTGAGAAAGAACAAAAAAAAATAACTGAAGTTAAAACATTCGCAGTTCCAATTGATTTAGAAGAAATCAAAGAAAATATTACTATTAATACAAATACTTCTTCTAAACCTTCTAAAGAACAAATAATTAACCAAGCAATTCAGTTTCAACTAAAAGGAAATATTCAAGAAGCAGCAAAACTTTATCAATATTTCATAAATCAAGGC
>QCKO01000016.1 GCA_003215315.1 Prochlorococcus sp. AG-409-P19
ATTATGAAGTGATTAAAGATCTTGGCAATACATATCAAGCGGTTGGCGATGTCAATCAAGCAAAAACTTATTATCAAGAAGCACTCTTGATAAATCCTTACTATTCTTCAGTTTTGACAAATTTGGGTTTGATTGAGCTTATTTCTGGTAATAAATCTGAAGGACTTTCGTTATTGATTAAAGCAACAGAATCAGATCCTCATATGACTTTATGCTGGAAAAATCTTGTTAATGCATATCTTCAATGTCAACAATTAGAAGAAGCGAAGCTAGCGTGTTATAAAGCAGTTGAATCTAATCCTAATTATTTTGAATTTCACTTTCTACTTTCTAGAATACTAATTAGACAAAACAAGTTTCATGATGCAGAAATACAACTCCGTAAAACAATAGATCTAAAGGATGACTTCCCAGATGCTTATTATTATCTTGCAGGAACTTTACAACACCGTCGATTCTTAAAGGAAGCAGAAGTCTGTATTACAAAAGCAATAGATTTGAATTTTAATTCATTTAATTACCATTACCTCTATAGCAGCATTTTAATGGAACAACAGAAAATGAATGAAGCAGTATGTGAACTTCAGAAAACGATAAGTTTGAAAAATGATTTTGAAATGGCTTATTATACCTTAGGTAAAATATTTATTGACTTTGGCAAGATTCAAGAAGCTGAGGTTTACATCCGAAAATCTATAACATTGAAGCCTAATTTTGCTAAGTCCTTATTAACTCTTGGCGCGATTTGTGATTCTTTAGGCAAATTTAAAGAAGCAGAGATACACACTCGAAAAGCTATTGAACTAGACCCACATCAAGCCTATTCGCATAGAAACTTAGGTAAAATCCTACAAGAGACTGGTAACAATTCAGAAGCCAGTAAGTCTTTTTATAGGGCCTTGCAATTATCACCTGATGATATAAACCTAAATATTGATTGTAGATTAAGATTTTCAAGGATAATGACTAGTGATAGTCAAGTAGATTATGAGAGATTGAATTATAAGAAACATTTAAGGGCTTTAGAAAAAAAAATACATTACAGAATTGATGTAAACAAGGTTTTCAATACAAGTATGTTTTACCTTGCTTATCATAACCGTTCTGATGATAGAGAAATATTAGAAAAACTAGGAGATGTAATATCAAAATTTGAAGGTTTAAAATGCGAGAAATTTTCTATAGAAAAACATTTAAGGGATAATAATAGTAGCAAAATTATAAGATTAGGGGTATGTTCTAAATTCTTATGTGACCATACAGTGAGTCAATTATATTCTAATATATTATATGATTTATTAAATACAGATCTAGAGATTATTATTTTTCTTCCTCCAGGTACAAAAGAAGATGAGAAAATAAATGCATTGAGAAAATCTTTTAATACAGTGATATCTTTACCTAAATCACCCAAAGAGGGAGCAGAAATTATTGCTTCTATGGATCTTGATATTTTATTTTACCCTGAAATTGGGATGTCAAACTATACATATATACTAGCTTTATCAAGACTAGCTTTAGTACAAGTTAATAGCATAGGACATGCCAATACATCAGGACTTAGGAATATTGATTACTTTATAACTTCAGAAGATCTCGCATCTAATTCAGATCAGACTAACTATACAGAAAAGTTAATAAGACTTAGTAGGCTTCCTTTTAATTACTCTAGACCTATAGAAAAAGAGAATAATAAAATTAATAGCATCCTAAACTTAAAAAGCAAATTCAATATTGGATTAATTCAATCATTAATTAAATTACATCCAGATTTTGACCAAATATTAGAATCTATTTTAATTCAATTACCTAATTCGACACTAATCCTTGTAAAGGATAAACTTGACTACTCTACTAATATCTTAAAAGAACGATGGAAGAAAAAGAGCAATTTACTAATAAGTAGATCATTATTTCTTGACCGCATGTCAAGAAGTGATTTCTTAGAAGTTGCTAAAAATTGTGATATTATGCTAGACCCATTTTATTTTGGAGTAGGTAATACATTTTATGAGTCAATGTCAGTTGGGACTCCATTTATTACATATCCTCATAATCAAAAGACAAAGATTGCTTTTGCTGGTTATAAGCAGATGGGTTTGAAAAATCCACCAATTGCGAACTCACCATTAGATTATATTAATTGGTGTAAGTTATTTTATGAAGATAGTATTTTGTTGAAAAAAGTGAGAAAAGAAATAATTGAAAAAGCAGAAAACAATCTATTTAATGATAAGTATATATATAAAGAATATTATGACTTCTTCGTTGATGCTGTAAAGACGGCTAGAAATAGATATTCACCATAAATTTTTAGAAGTGGTTAAAACAGAAATATTTATTGATCTATTACATCGTGATTTTTTTTCAAATATAGGCCAAAAGTTATTGCATTTAGATATATGATTCCCTTGAGTTCTTAATTATTGAATGTTAATTTCTCTTTGGCTGTGGTTTTTTGCGAAATTCAAAAGATTAAATTGATGCTTTATTTATAGAAACCGCTTTGCTTATTACAAGTTTCTTCTTGATCTAGTATTGGTTTCCAATAAAATGAATTTCCATGCCTATTCGGACTCAGAGTAAAAAAGCTAAATATAGTATTTAAAACTTTTATATTAAATCAGGACGGCTTCAGCAAAGTTTTAATATATATTATCTTCAATTTTTTCCCATAGTTTTATTGCATTCAAATTCTTATAATTATGATTTGTATCTTCAATCAGTCTCTTTGTTATCAATATTCTAGGATCTTCTGAAAATGGTTCTTCAGTATGTGGGAAAGGTGCGTTAAGATTAAGTAAACTTATCTTCTTGTTATCTTTAATATAATAGCAAATAAACTCATTATCTGAGGATTTTGAGTCTATATAAGACTTGCATTTTGGAAGCTCATTAGTTGACTTATAGGAACAAGAAAAAGCATTTAATTCATCGAATGAATCAAATGAGATATTTAAATCTTCTATATCTGTATAGCCTATATCTGAAAGAATCGCAATTAAATGGATACCATAAAATCTTATAGCTCCTCCACCTTCAGAATGAAGTTTCTTCCATGTCAATCTTTTGTGTATAAAATGTTTTGCTTTGAATTTCCAATTAAAGAATATTTCTATATTGCTTGGTAAATTATGAATATCATAAGTTAATTTCTTAAACCAGTTTGCATATCTAAATGAATAATTAATTAGATAGCTTATCCCTAAACTTTCTAATTTTTCTGTAATTTGAATTGCTTGAGCTGGTGTTTTAGCTAATGGCTTTTCTAGAATAAGAGTGTTTGTTTTGTGTAAATTTAATTGATTAAATAGTAGTCTGTATTGTTTTTCGGGTGGTAACGCAATAATTACGTAATTAAACAAATAAGATTTATAATTTTCTTCATTAACCCAATGTATATATTCTTTGTATTTTTCTATATTATTCTTATGGTGTTTAATTTGGTATATACTTTGATGGATAAATACTTTATTTATACCTAGAGACACTAGAGCTGGCAAGTATACATTTAGCGCGAAACCTGTACCATATAATAGACAGATTGAACCCTTTGAATTAATTTCTTTAGTACTCATATTATATTAACAATTCTACTATTGACATCATTTTGAATCAAAAATTCTTTTATCTCATTTGGAATATGCCAAGCCAGGTTTAAAATTACTTCTGGCTTATTATCTAGCTCAAATAATTCTTTGGATGAAACAATGGGTATACTTGTTCCAGGTACAAAATGACCTATTTTTTTTGAGCCGGGTTTTTCATATACGCATTTTATTTCATTTTTATCTAACTGAAGTAATTCAATTAGTATCGCAGCTCTTCCTGGGAAGGCTTTAGCTGGAATAGCTCCGTGAATAGAGACTAGCTCCAGGATTTCCTTTTTTTTAGATTCTCTCCATGAATTGAAAAAATTATTTAACCTTTCGAATTCTTCAAAAAACTTTTCTTCTTGTTTTCTTATATCATTTATATCATTATTAATAGAGAAGTTGTCTGCGAATCTTTTCGGAGCCATCGTAACCCTTATGTTGCCTCCATAACGTTTTGGAAATGTTGTATTAATTATTTTACACCCTAACTTATCTGATATAAATTCAAAAGATTTGTATGAATAGGTTCTTGGATGCTCATGATAGAAAGTGTCGAATTGATTTTTATGTAATATTGAACCTAAATAATGATTTTCGATACATATAATTGTTTTAGAATGCATGACTTGTTTTAGATTCTGTATAAGATTTTCTAGATTTTCTATATGAGCAAAAACATTAGTAAATGTTATTATGTCAGGTTTGATTTTATTTTTTTTAATCTTATAAACTATATCTGTATCAAAATAGTTGTTGTATATAGTATGATTTCTTCCTTCTGCATCTTTGTACGCTCCTGTGGGCTCAACTCCAAAAGTTAAAGCACCTTTATGTGAAAAAATATCAAGTAAGCTTCCATCATTACAGCCTATATCTAGGACTACTTTGTTTTTAATATCTCCTAATGTATTCTCAATCGAATTTGCTAATTCATTTAATCCATTAATAACATCTTTAGTAAACCTTGCTCTATAATGATATGTGAAAGGGAAAAGAATATTTTTGTCAATTTGATATGATTGGTGTGCAGTTAAACATTTATTGCAAAACAATACTTCTATAGGATATTTTTCAGCTTTTGATTGATCTTGAACCCTTTTTAAGTTATCGCATAATGAGTGTAATCCTAAGTCTAGTACCTTTATTAGATCAGTCTTTCCGCAGACTTCGCATGTGCTAATAACTCGATATTTGGCCATGGGGAAGTTTGAGTTAGTTTTAGTTTACAGTAGTATTATGTTTAACTTAGAATTTGGTTTCTTTTCAATCCCTTAAAAGGTTGCACTGAACTCATTGTATAATTGGAGTCATGGCTCAGATCGTAGAGCATATGTGTGACATGAAGATAGTCTCATATCCAATAAAGTACCTATATACCAATATGGGTTGATTATTTAAATGGACTGAATATATGGTTTCAAGATAAGTACTATTCCCGCATTGGATTACAGAGCTGAAAATGAGCTCATAACTGCCTTTACATAATGGTAATAGATTTATACTTTGTGAAGCTATAGGCTCCGCGAATGTGCATGTAATAAAAGATCAAACTTTAATTCTTAAAGCTTTTAGCGTTCTTTATGAATAAAGAGCTCCAGAAATATGTTCAATCAGATTTAGAAGGTCAAGAAAAGATAGATGCATCAGCTGAAAAATTCTCAGAGATGCTCAAGGTGGCTGCTTAATGAATAAGGGCATCCATAACGATTTCTTGATTTGTGCCGATGCAATGTTGGCTTGCTTCAACTCGATTGAACAGAACAAAGCTTGGAATCTGATGACCGAATTTTTACCCGAATTAGCTCAGTGCATCGAAAAGCTGAAAAAGGAGCTAAACATTCATTTAATTGAGGCCGAATGTGAAAAAAGCTACTAAACAAGAAATGGAAGCTAGCCTTCTAAGGCTGCTGAATTGCTTGCTATTGGTCACAGCGCAACTGTTGTTACGACCCAAGTGGCCGAAAGATATGGATTAAATAGAAGACAATCCCGCCGAACTGTGCGGCTGGAATGGGTTTGTGATCGTTAAGGACTTCGATGAGATCAATATTGAGCTGCCGCAAAGGATTGCAAAACTACTCGTGAATCGTGAACAAGGGATGCAAAAAGGATTGATCAATAACCAATCAAGTGGCGTTGCTGCCTGTGTAAGACAAATAATTCTATGGTTGGTTTAGTTACTATTTACTCATATAACAATCTATTTAAAAAAATCTGGTTTGAGCTCAATTTTTAAAAGAAAAAGTGTTAGTTTGGTCATTAAATAGATAAACTAACGTGAATAATCAAATAGAATTTAATAATGCTATTAGAAAAGTCTTTTATGCTGAAGCAGATTATTCTCAGGATGAAATTGACGCAGTAATAGATGTTTTAAAAAATAATCGACTTTCTCTAATGGGAGGAAAGAAAGTTAAGATGTTAGAGCAAAAAGTTTCAAATATATTCAATAAAAGTTATGGACTAATGGTAAATAGCGGCTCATCTGCCAATCTAATTGCTTTTTTATCTCTTAAGCTCGAAAAAGGTACTAAGGTTATAACTCCTTCTCTGACCTTTTCAACTACAATTGCACCAATTGTTCAGAGCAATTTAATACCTTATTTTGTTGATGTAGAAGAAGAAACATTGCAAATAAATACAACTAGACTAAAGGAAATGGATTTAGACAATGTATCTGCTATTTGCGTTCCAAATTTAATTGGTAATATAGCAAATTGGAATGATATCTATAACTTTGCAAAGGAGAATAATCTTAAAATTATTGAAGATTCTGCCGATACTATAGGGTATAAATATAAGACTAAACTTGAAAATTGGTCTGACATTACAACAACTAGTTTCTATGCATCACATGTCATTACAGGAGCAGGTTTTGGTGGTATGGTTTCTTATTTTAATTCAGAGGAATATGATCATGGACTTTCTCTAAGAGGGTGGGGAAGAAGATCGTGTCTATATGGAGAACTGGAAGACTATGAAAGAAGGTTCTCTGCGACAATAGATGGTATAGATTATGATGATAAATATGTATTTGATGAGATTGGGTATAATTTTTTACCGTCAGAAATATCTGCAGCCTTCGCATTAGTACAGCTAAATAAGTTGAATAAAAATATTAGAAAAAGATCTATTAATTTTAATTTTCTTAGTGAAAAATTTTCTTCTTCCTCTAACTTTTATGTCCCTATCTCTTATGATAATGTTGAGACTGCTTGGCTGGCATTCCCTTTGATTCTCAAAAACAAGTTAGCCTCAAAAAGGAAAGAGATTCAGACTTTCCTGGAAAAGGCTGGTATTCAGACGAGGACAATTTTTTCGGGAAATATCATGAGACAGCCTGTGGCTAAAAAATTTCAATGGGATAAATATGGAACATTTGAAGTAAGTGATAAAGTAATGAAATCGGGAATATTACTAGGTATTCATAATAGACAAAGTCAAGATAATCTAAATTATATAGTTGATAAAGTTTTTGAAGCAGAATATTTATTTGTTAAATCATAAAGAAGCTTAACTTTTGAGGGTTTAAGCCCTATTAATATAATTTTTAATAAACTTATAAAGAAAATCTTTGTATCATTTAAAAGTCTATACCTTAAGATATTAGAAATACATATATGTGTAATGGACTTTCGTTATTCATCTGTTCGTAAAGGGATATTACTTGCAGGTGGAAAAGGCAGAAGATTAGCTCCGCTTACTAATGCAATAAGTAAACAATTGATGCCTGTTTATGATAAACCTATGATTTATTACGCGATCACAAATTTAATGCTTTGTGGAATTAAAGAAATTTTGATAATAAGCGACTCAAAGAATATGAATTTATTTAAAAATCTGTTGGGTGATGGAAATCAGTGGGGAATAGAAATTAGTTATGAGATCCAAAAAAAGCCAGAGGGTGTCGCACATGCAATTTCATTAGGAGAAAGATTTACTGATAAATGCAATTTGGCTGTTGCACTTGGAGATAACATTTTTCACGGTAATGACTTTGTTAATCTTATGCGCTCTGCAGATTCTATCTCAAAAGGATCTACTGTTTTGGCTTACCCAGTTAGAGATCCTAAAGAATATGGTGTTGTGAAGTTTGATCACTCCGGAAATGTTATTGATATTGAAGAAAAACCTGAATTACCAGCAAGTCAATATGCAATAACAGGAATATATTTTTACGATAATACAGTCTTTCAAAGAATTAATGAATTAACAATTTCATCTCGAGGTGAAATTGAAGTCACTGATTTAAATAGAAAATATTTAAATGATAAACTTTTAAATGTAAAGATCATGGGAAGAGGAATGGCCTGGTTAGATACGGGCACAATTGATTCATTGCAGGAAGCATCCTTTTATGTTAAGACTCTTGAGCATCGGCAAGGGTTAAAAGTAGGATGTCCAGAGGAAGTCGCTTGGCGACAAGGTTGGATTAATGATATGCAACTAGAAAAATTAGCCAATAGGTTAATTACCAGTGGATATGGTACATATCTATTAAAGCTATTAAAAACAAAATATCCTAGATGAATTTTTATCTGAGTTTTAAAAAATCAAGAAAATAACGACACAATTATGATTTCATTTCCTGATCCTATAGATAGAATCATTGTTACAGGTGGCTCTGGTTTTATAGGCGGAACATTAGTTAGAAGACTACTTAAGGAAACGCCTCATAAGGTATTTAATTTAGATAAATTAGGTTATGCGAGTAACTTAGATGTTGTTAACAATGAGTTTGATCTTAACAGGTATCAATTATTAAATATAGATTTAGCAAATAAGAAAGATACCAAAAACGCTATTGATTTAATTGATCCAGACATTGTTTTTCATTTAGCAGCCGAAAGTCATGTTGATAGATCTATTTTAGACCCACGAATATTTCTAGAAGCGAACATGATAGGTACATTTAACATACTGGATTCATTAGTCCCACATTGGGAATCACTTACATCATCTAGGAAAGACTCTTTTAGGTTTATTCATGTTAGTACCGATGAGGTCTTTGGTTCACTGGGCCCAATTGGTCTTTTCTCCGAGGACAGTCCATATAAGCCAAGTAGTCCATATTCAGCAACAAAGGCAGCTAGTGATCATTTAGTTAAATCTTGGTTTCAAACATATGGGTTGCCGACAATAATAACTAACTCAAGTAATAACTTTGGAGCGTGGCAATTACCAGAGAAGTTAATCCCTGTAATTATTATGAATGCTATATCAAAAAAACCTATTCCTATTTATGGAGATGGAAAAAATATACGAGACTGGATATACGTGGAAGATCATATTGATGCTTTAATTAAAGTGGCTTTTAATGGCAGAGTCGGAGATTCATACTGTATTGGGGCAAGTCAAGAAAAAAGTAATGAAGAGATCGTAGAATTAATTTGTGAATTACTAGATTCCCATAATAAATTAAATGCTCCTCATAACAGATTTAAAGTATTTGTAAAAGATCGCCCGGGTCATGATAGAAGATACGCTATTGACAATAAAAAAATAAAAAAAGAATTAAATTGGTTCCCTAAACATGATTTCTCGGAGGCCATATTATTGACAATTGAATGGTATTTATCAAATTTAGATTGGTGTAAAAAGTATAGTTGATATCTCTAAATTCAAATTAAATTATTAATTACATATATCATTGATTATGTCTTCATAACAGAATTGTTTTTTAAACCCAAGATCATTAAGTCTTTTACTGTCCATCCAAAAATGATTTTGTTGATTCTCTAATTTTGATTTATGTGTATTCAAGTATATAATCTTTGATTTGGATTGGAGTTTTTCTTTTGCATGATTTATGAAGCTTTCAATTTTTATTATTTCACCAGAACCAAGATTATATATTTGATTTAAACTTCCCTTTTTACATATTAATTCAATTGCCCTGCAAGCATCCTTAACATGTATGATTTCTCTAATCTGGTCCCCTTTATCATTTAATTCAATATTTTTATTCGTTTTTAATTTATTAATAATCCGAGTTAATGAATTTTTTCTATTAGATAATTTCTTATTTCCTTTGCCTAAAACACTACATAATCTTATTATCCTATATTTGATGCCATATGTTTCACTGAATGAAATAATTAAATCTTCTGCACATTTTTTTGTTATTGAATAAAAACATTTAGGGTTGCATGTTGAGGTCTCCATTGCAGGGATTGAGCATAAACTTCCATAAACCAATGAGGAACTTATAAAGTTGAATATAATTTCTTCGTTTTTACAGTAATTTAAGACTTCACATAGTATTAATAAATTCGTTTTTATATCAATTGAAGCATCTATATCGAGATTATAATTACCTACATTTGAAATTAAATATAGAATATCTTTATTTAATGGTTTTCTATCATCGCGTTTAATTCTATTATGATAAGGGTACATTTTAATAAAGGTACTTCCTATAAAACCTGTTGAGCCATAAATTGATAATTCCATTTTTATAACTATTTATTCATAAGAGTACTATAAATAAGTTCTAGTTCATTAGTAAATTTAGACGAATCAAAAAATGATAATTTATTTTTATTTCTAAGTTTTTCACGAATTGGTTTGAGTTTTTCTTTATTAGTGGCAAGTTCATATGCTAAAGATTCATACTCTTTATAGCTAGTTGTAACTAATTCATTGAGATTACAAGCACTTAGTATACTTGCTCCTATTCTTGCGCTGTAACTCTTTCCTAATAAAGTTATAACTGGTAACCCAGCAGATAAGGCAAAATTTGCTGTTGTTGCAGCATTGAAATTGAAAGTATCAAGAAACAAATCTGCACATGAATGTCTTGATAAATGATCATCTAATTTCATATGTTCACCAAATACTATCCTTTCTTTATCTATGCCATGATTAATTAATTCAGAATATAAGTTATTCATTGCAACTTGATGAGGTTTTATTAGCCATAAAACACTTCTGTCTACGTTATGTAATAATCTTAGCCATATATCAAATTCTTTTTTAGTTATTTTTTGAATAGCATTGAAGCATGCAAATACGAATCCATCTACTGGAAGTCCTAATTGTTCTCTGCTGAATTTGTTAACTGATATTTTCCTTGTATTATCATGAGGATAAGAGCTATTAGGAAGGTGTAATACTTTTTCAGTATAAAATTTCTTATTTTCATCAGGAATAATAATTTTGTCAGCAAGAATATAATCATAGGAATTTGACCCCATTGATCCAGTAAAACCAAGATAGTTGATTTGAATTGGAGCTACCCGATAGGAGAAAATTGAAGCCCTGTTATATTTTGAGTAGCCATTAAGATCTATTGCTATATCAATGTGATCATTTCTGGCAACCTTAGCTATTTCATGATCACCTAGATTACCTATTTCCCTAAAGCAAAAAACAGCATTCTTTACTCTCTTGCTATATTGATCGTTTACATTCTTGAGACTATATGCAAATATCTCGAATTTAGATTTATCATGTAATTCTAGTATTCTTATAAGTAAATGAGTTACTGGATGATTTCTGAAATCAGTTGAGAAATAACCGATTCTAATTTTATTATTAGTTTGATGGTTTATATTTGGTAATGCTTCTTTTTTGTTTTCTTGATTATATAATTTGATTGCTCTTTGTAAGTGATTTAATGGATTGTCTTCTATATACATTAATTGAGTAGGAGCTACAGCCTTTCCCTCTATTCCTATTCTATTTAAATAAGGTAAATACTTTTCTATCTCATCCCACATGCAAAGCTTGGATAAAGTATTAATTATATTTGAAATATAGTGAATTTCTTTAGGATTAATTTCTATGCATTTTTGAAATGCTTGCTGTGCTTCCTGTAATTTACCAAGAGCTTTCAATATGATTCCCAGATTGTAATGAGCATCTGCGAAATTAGGTTTGATATCAATGGCTTTTCTATATGATAATTCTGCAGCTTGAAATTTGAAAAGATCTTTAAATATATTTCCCAGATTGTAATGAGCATCTGCGAAATTAGGTTTGATATCAATGGCTTTGCGGTATGACAATTCTGCGTCCTGTAATTTACCAAGATCTCTCAATAGATTTCCCAGATTGGAATGAGCCTCTACGAAATCAGGTTTGATATCAATGGCTTTGCGGTATAAC
>QCKO01000017.1 GCA_003215315.1 Prochlorococcus sp. AG-409-P19
AGAAGCGAAAGACAATACCCGCTACAGATTAAATACCATTCCAGGAAGCAAGATAGGTCATGGAGAAGTGATTGCAGAACTGGCCGACGATAGATTTCGTACCCAGACAGGTGGATTGGTTAAATATGCACCAGGCTTGACTATTAAAAAGGCCAGATCAGCCAAAAATGGTTTTGAGGTAAGTAAAGGTGGAACACTTTTGTGGGTCCCACAAGAAACTCATGAAATTAATAAAGATATTTCTTTATTAATGATTAAAGATCGTCAGTGGATTGAAGCTGGTACTGAAGTGGTGAAAGATATATTTAGTCAAACATCAGGAATAGTAACTGTTACACAAAAGAATGATATTTTAAGAGAAATCATTGTGAGGAGCGGGAGTTTTCAATTATGTAAGGAAACTAAAGCACTTGAAAGGTATGAGGGTGAGGGACAAATCGTTAATCCTGGAGATGTAATAGCTAAGGGTATAAAAGCAGATGCGATGGTCATGGTCCAAACGGTGGAGACCCCAGAAGGCAAGGGACTTCTTTTAAGACCAATAGAAGAATATACAATCCCCGATCAAGCTCATTTGCCAGAGTTAGATCATGTTAAGCAACCTAAAGGACCTTCTTTGGGAATCAAAGCTACTCAGCGATTGGCATTTAAAGATGGCGAATTGATAAAGTCTGTTGAAGGTGTAGAGCTTTTGAAAACACAATTAATTTTGGAGACATTTGAAACTACTCCACAAATGACTGTAGACGTAGAAGCTGTGAGCGATAACAAATCTAAAGCGATTGATCGATTGAAATTAATTATTCTTGAAAGTATCTTGGTGCGACGAGATACCATGTCTGACTCAAGCCATGGCTCAACTCATACAGAGTTGCAAATTGAAGACAGTCAATTAGTTGCTGCAGGTGATGTCATCGCAACGACTCAAATCTTATGTAAGCAAGAAGGGATTGTTCAACTTCCAGATATCAGAGAGGGAGAACCTATTAGAAGACTTATTGTTGAACGTGAGGAGGACACTATTACCCTGGCAACAACTGATACACCTCTTTTAACGGTTGGTCAAAGGGTAGTTGATGGTGATGCATTGGAAGAAGGTAAAAGAGTGGGATGTTGTGGAGAGGTTGAAAAAGTGAATAGTAAAAGCATCACTTTGCGCCTTGGTAGACCATATATGGTCTCTCCAGATTCCGTTTTACATGTCCGTGATGGTGATTTGGTTCAACGAGGTGATGGATTGGCTTTATTGGTCTTTGAACGACAAAAAACAGGAGACATTGTACAGGGACTACCTAGGATTGAGGAATTGTTAGAAGCCCGTAGGCCACGAGACTCGGCAATATTATGTAAAAAATCTGGAGTCGTTGATATTAAGCAAGATGAAGAAGATGAATCAACTACTGTCGCAGTAATTGAAGGTGATGACGTAATTACCGAGTATCCAATTCTTCTTGGAAGAACTGTCATGGTAAGTAATAGTCAAATGGTTTCAGCAGGTGAGTTTTTGACTGATGGTCCCGTTAATCCTCATGAACTTTTAGATTGTTTCTTTACTGATTTAAGAGATAGAAAACCTCTCATGGAGGCTGCTCAAGAAGCTATTGCTAAGCTTCAGCATAGAATGGTAAGCGAAGTTCAAAATGTGTATAAGTCTCAAGGAGTCTCTATTGATGACAAGCATATTGAGGTAATTGTTCGTCAGATGACTAGTAAAGTGCGTATTGAGGATGCTGGTGATACAACATTGCTGCCTGGTGAATTAATAGAATTAAGACAAGTTGAAGATACTAATCAAGCAATCTCCATTACAGGTGGAGCTCCTGCGGAGTTCACTCCCGTATTGCTTGGAATTACGAAAGCCTCTCTTAATACCGATAGCTTTATCTCTGCGGCTTCTTTCCAAGAGACAACACGTGTCTTGACCGAAGCAGCAATTGAAGGGAAATCAGATTGGTTAAGAGGTTTAAAAGAAAATGTTATTATTGGTCGATTAATACCAGCAGGAACTGGATTTAGTGGATTCGTCGAAGAATTGAGTGCTGAAGCTGGCCCTCATCCAGATATTTTGGCTGAAGACCCAGCTGGGTATAGACGCATGCAAAATTTACGTCCTGATTACACTGTTGATATGCCTGCTTCTACAGCCGCAAAATTAACGTCGGTTTTGGATGATCCAAGTCAAGAGGATTTAGAAGCTACAAGGAGTAGACATGGTATTGATCCGACTACTAGTAATTTTGCAGCTTTTGCTAGACCTGATGAGTCAGAACAATCAACTGATGAACAGATGCTTGATCCTACAGCCTTAGAGGGACTTCAGGAGGAGGGTTTGCTCTCAGATGAATAGTTTGAACTATCTCACTGTATTTTATTATTGTTTAAAATTACTTGTTATTAATCCCAGCGCTTTCGATGATTGAACCACCTATTGTCCCGAAGCGTAAGTTGCCTCGCTACGGTTTCCATACTCATACAGAGAGAATTAATGGTCGCTGGGCCATGATTGGATTTATTGCGTTACTAATTTTGGAATTGAAATTAGGACATGGCGTAATGATTTGGTGATTAAATTGCTTGAAGAAGTTGATCAGATCGCTTTACTTGGCCTGGATGCTGCTGATCTGGAAAGCTGGGTAAAAACAGAAGGTCAACCCGCTTTTCGTGGTCGGCAATTACATCAGTGGATTTATGAGAAAGGAGCTAAAAATATTGACTCGATAACAGTTCTCCCAAAAGTACTGAGGTTCAATTTTCGGAGTAAAGGAATAGAAATAGGACGATTAGTTGAAGTGGCTCGAACAACTTCAACTGATGCAACTCTAAAGTTGTTATTGCGTACAAATGACGGTGATAATATTGAAACGGTAGGCATCCCTACTGATAATCGTTTAACAGTATGTGTTTCAAGTCAAATTGGCTGCCCTATGGGGTGTCATTTTTGTGCAACTGGGAAAGGAGGTTTGCAGAGGTCTCTCAAAGTTAATGAGATTGTTGATCAAGTAATAAGCATTAGAGAGGCCATGAAGAGGCGTCCAACCCATGTTGTTTTTATGGGGATGGGTGAACCATTATTAAATATTGATTCTGTATTAAAGGCAATAAAATGTATTAATAATGATTTGGGTATTGGCCAAAGAAAAATAACGTTAAGTACTGTAGGCGTTCCAAATACTTTGCCTGAACTAGCGGAATTAGCACTAGAGAGACTTGGGAGAGCCCAATTTACTCTCGCAGTTAGCTTGCATGCTCCTAATCAGCATCTACGAGAAGAGTTGATCCCCTCTGCTTCCTCGTACCCTATAGATACTCTATTAAACGATTGTAGAAAATATCTAGAAATAACTAATAGAAGGATAAGTTTTGAATATATCCTTCTTGGAAATTTGAATGATAAGCAGGAGCATGCAGATCAACTTGCTAACCTTATACGTGGTTTTCAGAGTCATGTGAATCTCATTGCCTATAATCCGATAGATGGAGAAGCCTATCAGCGGCCAAGCAAAAACAGAATTCATGCATTTAAAAGACAATTAGAGATTAGGGGTATAGCAGTTAGTCTTAGAGCAAGTAGAGGAATGGATCAAGACGCGGCTTGTGGGCAATTAAGGAGACGATATGTAGATAGAAAATAAAACTCCTATTTCATAAAAGTCTAATTTCGTTAACTTTCTATGGTATTCATTGATTGGCTCATTCTTGTGATTTATCTGTTTTTTTCACTAGTACTGGGCTTGTTGTTGGTTAAAAAAAATACTGATTCAGAAGAGTATTTTGTGGCTGGTAGAACCTTGAAAGGTTGGTTGGCTGGAGCATCAATGGCTGCTACAACTTTTTCAATTGATACACCTTTATATGTGGCGGGAATCATTGGGACCAGAGGGTTGGCAGGGAATTGGGAATGGTGGAGTTTTGGTCTCGCTCATGTAGCTATGACTGTTATATTTGCGCCAATGTGGAGGCGTAGTGGCGTACTTACTGATGCTGCCTTTGCTGAACTGCGTTATGGGGGACAAGCAGCTGCCTGGTTAAGAGGAGTTAAGGCATTTTTATTGGCAGTACCTGTTAACTGTATAGGGATCGGTTATGCGTTTCTTGCAATGAGAAAAGTCTGTGAAGCTCTTGAGATTGTTGATGGTCATCAAGTATTTTCTGTTTTTACTGATACATCAATTTTATTATTTATAGTAGCTAGTTTTATGCTTTTTTATACAGTTGCGGGAGGGTTTTGGGCGGTTGTTGTTAATGACTTTGTTCAACTTTTATTTGCTTTGATAGGAGCATTGATTGTTTCTTGGGTGGCTTTAGGAGCATCGGGTGGTATGTCCAATTTGTTGTTTGAGATTAAAGCCTTAGATCGACCTGAACTTTTGTCAATGTTTCCTTGGACATGGAGTGATAGAGGTTTTCAATGGATAGATAATACAGGGATTACTTTTACAACCTTTGCTGCTTTTATTTCACTACAGTGGTGGAGCTTTAGACGTAGTGATGGAGGAGGTGAATTTATACAAAGATTATTAGCAACAAAAAATGAAAAAGAAGCAACTATTGCTGGAGGTGTATTTTTAGTTGTTAACTATCTTCTACGAAGTTGGCTTTGGATATTGGTAGGTCTATCTGCCTTGATCCTCTTACCAGAACAATCAGATTGGGAATTAAGTTATCCCAAACTAGCATTAGAATATTTACCCCATTTTGCACTTGGATTGGTTTTTGTTTCACTAGTTGCCGCTTTTATGAGTACTATTAGTACCTCTATTAACTGGGGTTCTAGTTATTTGACTTATGATCTTTATAGAAGGTTTATAAGACCTGAGGCAGGGAAAACAGAGCTTATTTTTATAGCACAATTAGCGAGCATAAGTTTGTTGATTTTAGGCATCATTATGGCACTTATTAGCAATAGTATTGGATCCGTCTTTAGATTAGTAATAGCAATTGGGACTGGACCAGGAGTAGTACTAGTTCTTAGATGGTTTTGGTGGCGTATTAATGCCTGGGCAGAATTGGCTTCAATGGTCAGTGGTTTTGTAATTGGATTGACAACTTCTTTGGTTCCTTCTTTGATAATTCCTGATTATGGAATAAGACTTCTATTTACAACAGGGTTTACTTCTTTGATTTGGTTGCTGACTTTATTAATAACTAAGCCTGAATCAGCGCAAGTCTTGAACAATTTTGTATTGAAAGTACGTCCTCCAGGTCCTGGATGGAGGGTGATCAGAAATCGTATGAGGGTTAAGCCAGTTGATTCTTTGGCAGTTTTGTTTTTGCGATTTGTTTCTGGCTCTGGAATTCTTTATGGATTTCTTTTAAGTATAGGTTTCTTCTTGCTCCATCAATCAAGAGGTGGATGGATCTGCCTTGCTTTGGGAGTATTTTCTTGTCTGTTTATGAATAGATCAAAATTAATTGCTCGATCTCTTGCATCGGACTAGTCAAAAATACAAAATTTAGAGCAGAATGATATTGCAATTAATTTTAGTTTTGGGATTTCTACGTTCAACTCTCTTACCCATATTAATCGTAGCCATGTTTGCGGTTGCGTTTTTTGCTGTCAGTGCTCGGATATGGCTGCCAGGGGACATGCTGGCTCCAGCACCAATTAATTGAGTTTCGCTCTTCATTTTCTGTCTTAGAGCTATGAGTGAAGTTAACAAAAAATCTTTGACTCAGGGTTTGGCTAACTTGGCCATAGATCCTGAGATTTTAGCTAAAGAACTAGCTGCTGAATTAGTTGGTGATCCACTTGATGAAATTGAATTTGATTCAGCTGATACTGATCAATCAAAAGCATTAAAAGAATGTGAGTTGGGATTGAAATGGTTGAAATTAGGTCCTGAAAAGCGATTGCAAGGATTGCGGGTTTTTTGTGAATATAGAGATCCTAGGGCTTTGCCTTTATTAATTCCTTTATTGGATGCGCCTTGCCCTGTACAAAGAATGAGTGCTGTTTATGCGCTAGGTAGGAATCCTTGCCCTAGAGCGGTTGATATTTTGTTAAATCTCTTGAAATTTGATTCAAATGCATATGTACGGAAAGCCACAGCTTGGAGCTTAGGTAATTATTCTGATTCGCCAGTATTGAAACCCCTGATAAATGCTTTAGAGAGGGATGTTGCTGCTGTTCGTTTATGGGCCTCAAGTTCTTTGGCTGAAATTGGTCTGAGTTCTCCAGAAAATTCAGAAATTGCTGCAGAAAAACTTTTAATTAGCCTAAAAATTGACAGTGAACCGATAGTTAGAAGTAACTGTATTTGGTCATTAGGGCGTCTTTATGCCAATTTATGTAAAGATTTAAAGAGTCAGCTTGTTGAAATATTCATAGCGATACTTTTGCAGGATGGGGAGCCTTCGGTGAGGTATGAAGCGCGTATTGCGCTTGACCAGCTGGATGATTCTGATATTCAACGCAGACTGCAATCTTTGATTGATGATGGATTGTTGATATAGATTTCTCTTTGAAAACACATTGTTGTAACAACTGAATCGCTATATAAGCTGTTTTTCTATATCATCAGTAACTTAAAACTTCAGATGCATGGCTTTACGCACTCTGCGGTTCAAAATCCGACAAGATGGACGTGTCGAAGAGACAGTTCAGGGACTTGCTGGAGAAGCTTGTCTTCACTTAACAGAAAAGCTTGAAGCTGCATTAGGCAGCGTTGAGCAACGAAAACCCACTTCAGAAGCCTATCTTCGTGAAGAGGCTCAAATTCAGACCATCTCAGCAGAAATTCACTGATGTCTCACTTCAGCACAGTTAAAACTCAATTACGCAAGAAGGACTCTCTTCTTCAGGCTTTACATGACCTAGGTTTTGAGGCCCAGCAAGGTCAAAATTTAGTTAGAGGTTATAGGGGACAAACTGTTAAAGCAGAGATGGCTGTAAAGGTTAAAGATGGCGGTGACATTGGATTTCGTTGGAATGAGGGGATAAAAGCTTATGAATTGGTTACTGATTTAGATCTATGGCGTCAACCAGTTCCTGTGGAAAGGTTTCTTGCTAAATTAACTCAAAGGTATGCTTTGCACACTGTACTCAAAGCTACTGCTGAAGAGGGCTTTGAGGTTGCTGAACAACAAAACAATATTGATGGTTCTATTGAACTTGTTGTGACTAGGTGGGATACATAAAGTAAAAAATTGTCCTTTGATCCTTCTGCGGCATTTGAGGCTAAGGCTCAAGATCAGATCCTTGAGGGTGACGATTTTGCAGTTGATGCTGCTTTTAATGCTAATGCTAAGAATGACTACCTTCAGAATGGAAAAGAACCTATTCTCGCTGGGGAATTAAGAGAAAGGGCAGTTTGGGTTGATGAAAGAAAATGTATAGGATGTACTTATTGTGGATCAGTAGCGACTAATACATTTTATATGGAGCCAGAACAAGGTAGAGCGAGAGTATTTCGTCAAGATGGTGATAGAACAGAATTAATACAAGAAGCAATTGATACTTGTCCTGTTGATTGTATCGATTGGGTGAAATTTGAGGATTTGGATTCTCTTCGCGCTGAGCTGGAAAAACATAACTTTAGGAACCTTGGGTTGCCTCCAATTACATAACTATAAAAGTCAATTGTCTGAAAATTTTCATAAAATTAAAATTCCCGTTAGAAGATTTGGTAGAACAGAAATTGATATGCCTATTTTGTCTCTAGGGGGGATGAGATTTCAACAGAGTTGTAAAGATCAGCGTCTCGAGGATATAAATAATAGTGAACAAACTATGCTTGAAAATATAATTAGTAAGGCTACAGATTATGGATTAAATCACATTGAGACAGCTCGTCACTATGGTACCTCTGAATTGCAGTTGGGCTTGGCAATGAGAAAAATTTTGAATAAAAAGAGAATATTGCAAACAAAAATACCACCTAATAGTGACCCATATCAATTTGAAACTGAACTGGAGACCAGTTTTGAAAAACTTCAGTGTAATAAAATTGATTTATTGTCGATACATGGAATTAACTTGCCAGAACATCTTCAAATGACAATCAGATCAGGCGGTTGCTTTGATATTTTAAGGAAATGGAAAAGAGCTGGTAAGATTGGTTTTATTGGTTTTTCTACTCATGGTAAATTAGATTTAATTTTAAAAACTATTAGAACTAATTTATTTGATTATATTAATCTCCATTGGTATTTCATTAAGCAAGACAATGAACCTGCATTAGAAGCTGCTAAAAAATATGATTTAGGTATTTTTATTATTAGTCCTACCGATAAAGGTGGACATTTGCATACTCCCTCAAAAAAAATGTTGGATTTATGTAGCCCTTTGCATCCAATTATTTTTAATGATCTTTTTTGCTTAAGAGATAAGCGAGTGCATACTTTAAGTGTTGGAGCTTCTAATCCAAAAGATTTGGATCTACATCTAGAAGCAATGACTTTAATTGATGATGACCTAAATATTATTTCTAAAATAGAAAGACGTTTAATAGATGAAGCATATTTCACTCTTGGTCAAAAATGGATGGAGACATGGACTCAAGGGTTACCAAATTGGGATCAGACACCGGGTAAGATTAATATACCTTTATTGTTATGGTTATATAATTTAGTTCAAGCTTGGGGATTAGAAAGCTTTGCTAAAGATCGTTATGAATTACTTGGGCGAGGTGGACATTGGTTGCCAGGTTCAAATGCAGATTGCCTTGACAATGAAATTAGTGAGGAATCCTTAAAAGAGGTCCTTAAGTTCAGCCCTTGGAATAATCAAATACCTGGTATTTTAAGGAATCTAAAAGAAAGATTTGGAGGGGATAGGCGCGATAGATTATGGGAGATTTAACTACCTAAAGGCTTCTTGGAAGGCTGTCCAATTGCTCTAGGGTATTTATTAGGGCATTTCCCATTGGGAGATAACCTGATAATTTCTCTCATTCCTCGATTCTTGGGCAATTCAATTTTCTGACTTTGTTTGAATGTGGCATTTAAATATATTAATGATTTTTTAAGCGCCTCTTTTTCTTTATTGCTCATAGTTCCTTTGTATAGAACTGCTTCGCCTTGAAGATGCACTAAAGGTATAAGGTATTCTGCCACCACAGATGCTTGATCTAACGCTCTTGCTAAAGCGAAATCATAGTTTTGACGAAATAAAGAATTTCTTCCTGTTATTTCAACTCTCTCTTTAATTACCCGAACTCTAGATTCCAATCCAAGTTCTTTTGTGATTGCTTTTAAAGCATCCGTTTTTTTTCTTGAAGAATCAAGAAGTGTGACTTGTGCCCCTGGCATTGCAATAGCTATTGCAATGCCAGGGAATCCACAGCCAGATCCAACGTCAATAAATTCAGGATTGTTTTTTTTTAGGGAATCAAGCTCCTGCTTGAATGGCCACAGACTGTCGAATACCTGAGAGATCCAATAATCATCGCCAGCAGACAACCGAGTTAAATTACTTTTTTCATTCCATTTCTTTAATAACACTTGAAGCTGTGATAGTTGATGGAATTGTTTCTGGGTCGGTTCCCATCCCATTTCTTTCCATAACAATGTCGTGGAATTACTTAATTCTGTATCAATGGGCATATCTTGTTTGTTGTGTATTGCTATAGCTCTTATGAGGGGTATGAAGACAAAGTCTCATATCCTATGTTAATCAGATGTTCTTATTCAGTTGCCTTTGCCTTCTAATTGTTATGAATTGCTTGGGGTGCCGCACACTGCCGATAATGAACAGTTGCGTTCAGCTTTTCGCAATTTAAGTAAAGAACTCCATCCGGATACAACATCACTCCCTTATGAGGTGGCTGCACGTAGATTCCAAAAGATATGTGAGGCGTATGGTCTTCTTAGTGATCCTATTTTGCGAGCCAAATATGATGCCCAACTCTGCAAAATAGATCTAGACAATAAAGACCGTTTAAACGATAACGCAGTTAATATTTGTTCTAGATATCAAGCCAAGTTGATAGAAGTAAGAAGGCCTTTATCTGGCGGAGAGTTGTTTTCTATTTTTCTGCTAGTTATCTCTTTATGCATATGCTTGCTTGTTGGAATAGGTTTTTCGATGATGCATGGAAGAGAATGGATCATCTCTCCAAGTTGGCTTATTATTAATAGGATATAAATATTTTGAAAAATCATAAATTATACATTTGTTAACCATTTTATAGGCAGTGAAATAGCATTAATTCTTTTCTTTTATATGTCAATTCATATGATTGCTTATTTTATAGGTTTTTTAAACCTTTTTGAATTGCCCAATAACATTTTTCTAGCTGTTCATCTTCAATACAAAGAGGTGGAAGGAGATAAACTACATTCCCTAGTGGCCTAATAAATACTCCAAGTTCACGCACTAAATATTTTAGTCTTTTTCCAGAAGTGTTTAGATACCCGTCATTACCTTTTGCTTGAATATTGAAAGCAGAAATTGTTCCTGTAATTCTTGGCTTTGTGACTTTAGAATCTTTAGCTAGTTGCTGGAGATGAGGAATATGTCTTGATTCAAAATCTTCGTAAGAATTTGGATTGGCTTCTAATAAATCTAAACTTGCATTTGCAGCTGCACAACCTAATGGATTGGCAGTAAAGCTATGGCCATGCCAGAAAGTATGTTTTGGCTCGTTGCTATTAAAAACTTCGAAGATTTTTTCTTTAGCCATTGTTACTCCCATAGGTAGAAAACCACCTGTCAGTCCTTTTGAAAGAGCGATTAAGTCAGGACATAAGCCGGCACGTTGAAAAGCAAACAGCTTTCCACAACGACCAAACCCTGTAAGTACTTCATCAGCTATAAGAAGTGAATTGGCTTGTCTAATTCTTTTCTCCACGGCTTTTAGGAATTCAGGGCGAACCATTGCCATCCCTCCTGCTCCCTGAACTAATGGCTCAATGATTACAGCAGCAGTTGGTTTCTCGAGAAGTTTTTCTAAAGATATCAAGACGTGATGTTCTTTTTTTTCTACGTCTTGGTCATCCCACCAAGTACTTGGCCATGGAAGTCTGCTTACAGGAAATAACTTGTCATTAAAAGGTTCGCTAAATAAGTTTCTTTCTCCAACCGCCATTGCGCCAAAGGTATCTCCATGATAGGCACCTTCAAAAGCAATGATTTGGGATTTTGGTTGCCCAATATTACTCCAAAATTGACATGCGATTTTCAGTGCTACTTCTACAGCGGTAGAACCGTTGTCTGAAAAAAATAAACGTTCGAGACCTATCTTTTTGCTTAATCTGGCTGCGATTCGTTCGGCTTGAGGGTGTAAAAAATCAGCAAAAATAATTTGTTCTAGTTTGTTCGCTTGTGTTGAAACAGCTTCAGCTATATAAGTATTTGAGTGCCCATGTAGAGTTACCCACCAACTGCTAATTGCATCAATAATTGGCTGTTGGTTATCTGGGAGCAATAGAGCGCCCTTTGCTTTTTCTATGGTTATGGGAGGTTCATTGGATGATATTTGAGTAAATGGAGGCCAAATGTTTGGATTCCATGCTGAGGATCTATTTTGTTGATAATGGTCTTCAGTAGTCATTTGCTTGAACAGAAGTTTTAGGTTTACTTGGTTCCTTTCCTTCTAAAGTACATATCTTTTGCAATCTTCGCTTTTCAATTCTTGAGTTTTTTAGTAGCATTTTCCTTACTGCAATTC
>QCKO01000018.1 GCA_003215315.1 Prochlorococcus sp. AG-409-P19
CTCTGCCTCTTCTAACTTGTATAAACCTTTTAATATTATGGAAAGATTTATGAAAGCTTCTGAGTATTGAGGATTGATTTTAATAGCTCTATGGGTGGATAATTGAGCCTCTTTTAATTTTCCAAGATCTTTCAAAATGCTACCTAAATTTAAATGAGATTCTGCATAGTTTGGATTCAATTGAATAGCTTTATTTAGTATTAATTCAGCTTCTTCAAGTCTCCCTAGATCCCTGAGGACCCCTCCAAGACTAGAATATGCTATTGCATAATTAGACTTAATTTTGATAGCTTTACGTAAGGAATTTTCCGCATCAATGAGCTTCCCACGTTTTTTTAAGGTGATTCCTAGGTTATAGTGAGCTTCTGCAAATTCAGGATTAATCTGAATCGATATTCTCAGTAATTTTTCTGATTCTTTGAGGTTTCCATGATTTCTCAATATCCCTCCTAAATTTGAATAAGCATCTGGACTGTGAGGAAATAAAGCAATACATTTTCTAAATAACTGTATTGCCTTTTCAGTGTTACCTGATTGCTCATATATCACTCCATAATTAGAAAAAACCCTAGGGTCAGTAAACCCATGATCAAGGAACTCTTGATAATATTTAGCCGCTTCTATAGATTGACCATTTAAATGACAACCCAAAGCTTTATCGAAGATTTCATTCTTCAAGATATTCTTTCTTGTATTAGATTTTTTGTTTATATTACTTTTTATTTGTCTTCCAAAGCCTTCCATCTTTTGTAACTTCCCTGGATTTTTTTAGTATACTATCTTTATCTTCATTGATATCGAATTTTGAAAATGATTTATTTTTTATAAATAATATAATGCTTTTATCATTTTTAAATTTGTCTATGGTACTTGTTTTAAGCTATTCATCTTTCCATTCAAACAAAGCGCCAATTTAAAATTTGTGTTGAATAAATCTTTCAATTGAGTTAATATTTAATTAAAGAGTAGGCTTCTTTATCCCAAAATGATTCAGAGCTTTTAATTTGATATGGTAAAACATAAAATCAAGGAGATTTCTCCTTTGTATGAATTCTGGAAATCTGATCAGGATGAAATCAATGATAAGCAAAGGCGCTTAAAAGCCAATAAAGATCAAATAAAGTCTATTCTATTTCTTGACGAGCCTTATAAATGGGAGCAGCTATTTCAGAGTATAGTTCGAGAAATAATAAATGGTGACAAATCCTGCATTAAGGCTTTGTTTGTTTTATTAGAAACCTTAGATACAGATGTTCAAAATCAATTAATAAGGGATTTAGAGGGGTGTGATGTTTTGGATGATAGTACAATGGAAATTATTAAGAAAGGGACAGTAATAGATACTAAGAAAAGTCGTAATTACTATCGTCTTATTAAGATTCTATTTGCTATTTTTATAAATCCTTATGGTATTAACAATAAACGTCCTAAGAACCATTTGTATGAAAGAACTGGTCAATTCTTCTATCGATTAAGAAGCTTTAATCAATGATCGATAAGCAGTCATTTTAAAATTAATAAATACTCCGTAATTGATTTTTTAAATCTTATCTAGTTTGTTATTAACTTCTTTAACAACTTTTCTAATTCATTAATTCATCGCGTTACCTCTCGGTAACTCTAAATGATGTCATTGCAGGCCTTTCCATCAAACTCTTAGTGAAAACTTCATATTTGTAGGATGCTTGAATACTTACAAATATAAGGACTGAAAGTGGCACAGAAGAAAGCGGCTGCCGATAAGAAAGCGGCTGCAGATAAGAAAGCGTTAGCCGATAAAAAAGCGGCTGCAGAACGCAAGGCGGCTGCAGATAAAAAAGCAGCTGCAGATAAGAAAGCGTTAGCCGATAAGAAAGCGGCTGCAGAACGCAAGGCGGCTGCAGATAAAAAAGCGGCTGCAGAACGCAAAGTATTAGCAGCTAAGAAGCAAAATCTTCAGAAGGAAACTAAGTCAGTAGCGAGGTCAAATAATCGGAGACCAATAATCACTTCTCAAGAAAAGAGAGATAGCAAAACTGAACTTCTAACTGTTTCAGTCTCTTTGGATACTGGCAAGATTGTGGGTGTTGTTTCAATTGGTGTATTGGCTTCCGCTTTACTTGTATCAGCAATGGCTTTTATTGTTGGTTAACCTTTCAAGAAGCACTAATTACTTATAAGTAGGCGATGAATTTGAATCATCGGTTCGCTTGTAGTGCTTGAATAGCATTTAATTTCAAACTCTTAGAAGTGGTCAGAGAAAGATTCCAAGAACTTGTTGATTTCGCTAAGACCGAATCTCCGTATCAGTCAGCCAATAAAGGCTGGATAAATTCTGATGTTTATCTTGAATTAGGGCAAGGTTCGAATAGTTCTCAAAAAAGAAACGAATTTATCAAAGTTGATTTATTTTGGAACCCTTTGAGCAGGTTGCTCTCTTCTTTGTTTTTAATATTTATTATTTCTACAATATTTGTCTTTACAATGCTTTTGCTTTCAAATGGAACTTTAGAGATTCCTATAAATTATATAAACAATAGTCAAAAAGATTCAGAGTTGATTTCATCTTCTACTCCAAATGATCAAGATAAGCTTTTTCCAGTCACTGAGCTCGATATGGCTTCAAAGCCAGTAAAATCTAGCGAGGACACTAATGATTCAGTTGACAATTTGGAGAAGGAAGCTATTAGAAATAACTCAATTGAGAAGAATACCCAACGTAAAACCTTATCTGAAAAGCTTGAGCCTCCAGGAAAGCAGAATGACAAGAGATCTGAAAATGTAGTGATAACAACGAAAAGAAGCAAGACTAATTTCCTATAAAAATACTCAAGGGCCTCGGGTAAGAATTGGTCTGGCTTTTCTTTTTTAGAAATTGTTTTAACAGATAACTATTATTTGTTTTTTGGGATTATTAGATGCTTGAATAAGTGCAGTTATCTAGGATCAAACGGTGGCAGACACAAAGAGCAATCAACTCGCATCTATATCTGTTTATTTGAACACTCCAATCATTGCAGTGCTTTTGGGTATTGGTTTTATTGTTGGCTCTGTTTTGTTCGCTGGAATAATATTTATAGTTAAATAGTGATCTTATATTTTATATGCAAAGAAATCTAATTTCCATTTTTAGATTTATACTTTGACTTCATTGATTTATAGATTATTTAATTCATTCGCTATAGCTGGTAGCAGGAAGCTATCTCTAGCTAATTTTTCATTATTCGTAAAAATAATCAATAGCATGGGATTTTGTTCTTTTGAGTACCACCATGCGGCATCATGCCTAACTTGGCTCATTAAACCAGCCTTGCTCCAGAGTTGTGGGTTGGATCGAGCAATACCTTCTCCGATGAACCCATCAACTTGATTTTCTGGATTTGCTTTGCGTTCCATAATATCTAGAGACCTTGAAAGAAAGTTTCTTAATTTCTTAGTTGATAGGGGAGAAAGAATATTATCTGTCATTATTGCTTCTAATAGTCTTGCTGTTGCATCAGTTGATAGAGCATTTCGATTGTTATTCTGGAAACCATAAAAATCTTTTTCTCGACCATATGGACCGTCATCCCAAGTCTTCTGGCAACAATTTATCCCTTTTAGTTCTTCCCATTTAAGACTTTGCAGCCATTGATTGATTAATTTCCTTTGCAGTTGCCATTTTTCCCATTCTTCTCCCTTTAGTTTTGAACCACTGGTTGTAGCAGTTAAAATATCCACAATCAAACTAGTTGCATTATTACTTGAATTAGCAAGCATTTCATATGTTGCTGTTCTTATCTCTTCAGAGTCTGTGATTAGGTTTTCTTGTATCCAAGCTTCTATAGCAATTCCATAAACTAATTTAACTATGCTTGCAGGATAAATGAGTTTTGTATTTAGCCATCCCGTTCCTCTTCCACTACCCGCAATAGGATTTGGTTCGTCATAGCGAATCCAACTAATAGAAATATTTTGACGAAGTCCTGGTCTCCCTTCTTCTTCCAACCTATATATGAGATCCTTTAGGCTTGAAGCCATTATTGGATCATTTCTGTAGAACGCCATTGCGCCCCTGGTAATTAAAATGAATCTAGGCGATCCATTAACTAAAGACAGCTTGTTAATAGGAACATTGTGGATTCTTCAAGTTAATGTCAACGGCTATCAAAGCTCATTTGGTCAGGAACTTTCCACACAAGCTGCTACTGGTAGATGCTTTCAACTTATTTCCTTGGGAAGATCTGATCAAGAATTTCCTAAGGGAATTAATAGAGTTAAAGTTCGATTATTGGAAGATAATTATATTTGTTGGTTTGAATTATCTTCTATTATTGGGAATGCATTTTTAAAGGATAATTGGAAACCAAAGACATTAAATCACTTACAAATTCAAACAAAAATTCCAAAAATCTTATCTTGGATTAAGGATGTTTCGCGATTTTCTAAGAAATATTTATGGGGAGGAACTATTGGACCTGATTTTGATTGTTCTGGACTTGTTCAGGCTGCATATGCAAGCGAGGGGATTTGGATACCTAGGGATGCTTATCAGCAAGAAAAATTTTGCATGTCTTTACCAGTCTCTGATATCCATTCCGAGATATTACTTCCAGGTGATTTATTTTTTTTTGGATCGTCTATGAAATGTGACCATGTTGGGATACACATTGCGAATGGTTTTTATTGGCACAGTTCAGGTCTTAGTAATGGCCACAATGGAATTGGCATAGATTCTTTAATAATTGATCAAAAAAGTTCAGTGGGGTCCTTTTATAAATCAAAATTTAGATCTGTTGGTAGAGTGGTTAGTTGTTATGAGGGGGAAGACTTTCTAGCTAAGTAAGACTATTTTGATGTTTAATTAGATTTCATTAGATGCATAGTCAAAAACATCTTTCAATTGTAGTTCCAATTTTTAATGAGGAAGAAAGTCTTCCCATTTTAGTAAGTCAGTTATTGGAAGTTTTAAGACCTAGAGGCGATAGCTTTGAATTGGTTTTAGTTAATGATGGCTCAAAGGATCAAAGTGCCGAAGTTTTGAGAAGCTTGAGTAAAGAGGTCCCAGAATTGGTGGGCGTTTTGCTTAGGAAAAATTATGGCCAGACAGCTGCTATGGCTGCTGGTTTTGATATTTCTAGTGGTGAAATTGTAGTTACCCTTGATGGAGATCTTCAGAATGACCCGTGTGACATACCAATGATTGTGGATAAGTTGAAAGAGGGTTTTGATTTGGTTTGTGGTTGGCGCTTTCAAAGACAAGATGCAGCTATTAGGAGAAAACTACCTTCGAAAATTGCTAATAGATTAATTGGCCGTGTTACTGGCGTGAAGCTTCATGATTATGGATGTTCTTTGAAAGCTTATAGAAGAGAAGTTTTGGCTGATATGCGCTTATATGGAGAACTGCATAGGTTTTTGCCTGTTTTAGCGAATATTGAAGGTGCGAGAATTACTGAACTAAAAGTAAATCATCGAGCCCGACAATACGGTGCGAGTAAGTATGGAATTGATAGAACTTTTAGGGTCTTAATGGATTTACTCACTGTGTGGTTTATGAATAGATTCCTTACTCGTCCTATGTATGTGTTTGGCTTTGGTGGGATTTTGTCGATTTTAGGAAGCTTTATAATAAGTCTTTATTTACTATCTATAAAGATTTTGGGTGAGGATATTGGAAGTCGACCGTTGTTTATATTTGCGTTGTTGCTTGCATTAGCTGGGGTACAACTTTTTGGATTTGGTCTTCTTGGAGAATTGCAAATACGTACTTACCATGAAAGTCAGGGGCGTCCTATTTATCGCATTAGAGATACATTGCGTGGTGGTCTGGATTCTTGAACTTTAGGGTTTTGCTTATTTGTTTTTCCTCTGTAATTATTCATGGCTTCTGCTGAAGCTATCATAATTAGACTTTCTGAATCTTTTAAGCCTCTTTTAAGGATAGGAATGGATCTTACATTCTTCCATTTACTTGCTATTTTTATTGCCTTTAACCGATCATTAGGATTGCCGGAAATTAACTTAGATAATTTTACTTTGAGTAAATTGATTTCCTTCGCTGTTTTGGGCTCTTGGAAATTTTCTGAGGAGCTTTGGAAAGAATTTGATTCTTCAGTTTTGATAGTGGGCTCTATTGACTTAACTAAGGATGATTCTTGTTGTTGAGGTCTGTAATGATAATTGCTTGATTTCGTGTTGAATTCAAGGTTGTTTTTTTTGCTTTTAGAGCTCCAAACTATTAAAGCAATTAAAATGGTAATTCCACCTGCTAAAAGTTGGTTCATGATTTTTTTATGGGCTTAATTGACAAAGGAGTGAATTTAACTTTTTCGGGATTGAACTTTTATGTCATCAATGGCGTTGAAACGACATTAATAGTTAATCATTCTTTAGAGTACCAATGGATCTACAGAAATAAGCAATGACTAGTGAATTTGCTACTAATTTTCTCCCCAGTGTCTTGGTTCCTCTTGTAGGAATAATGGGCCCCGCGGTTTTTATTGTTTTAATTGGTCGTTACATAACTGCCACAGAGTAAAAACTCTTTTTCTTTAGTCACCTATCTTTTAAGCCGATGCCTGAATCACAAGAGTCAATGATGCAAAAATGGGCTGTAAAAACAGTCTCTGATCCAACTGTGGGTAATTTGCAGACCCCAGTTAATAGTGGATCTTTTACTAAATGGTTCATTAATAATTTGCCTGTATATAGAGAAGGCATTTCTCCAAATTTTCGTGGTCTAGAGACAGGCGCTATATTTGGATATTTACTTTACGGTCCTTTTTCAATGACAGGGCCTTTAAGAAATAGTGATTTTGCTTTAACTGCTGGATTGTTAGGTGCAGTTGGAGCGATACAAATTATGACCGCACTTTTTATTCTATACAATGCACCTGGTAAAGCTCCGAATGTTCAGCCACCCGATGCAACAGTAGCTAGACCTCCTGCTGATTTGTTTACCAGATCTGGATGGTCAGACTTTACTAATGGATTTTGGTTGGGTGGTACTGGAGGAGCTGTTTTTGCTTGGTTATTAATAGGTACTTTGCATTTAGATACGCTCCTTCCATTAATTAGGGAATATCATTTGCTAGGTGCTTAATAATAAAGTTGTTGGTAATGCTAATCAATTTAAATAAGGTCTCTATTGTTTTGAGATCTTATTTAAATTGATTAATGATAAATATATTTTAAATAATACTCTTGATTTAGAACTCAATTATATTAATGAAAAAGTCTAGTAATTAGATTGTAAATAATTGATTTATTCTAGTTCAGAACATACTTCCTTATTGGTTTGAGTCTTTTTTAAACTGATTAAAATAACTAATTTTGATTAATCCATTCTTTCCTCAATTTAAGACCATAATGAATACTCTAGATTTAATTGATTTTCCAAAAGTAAATCGATTCTGGTACTCATATTTTGCTGCATAATGAAGAAAGAGCTACTGTCTTCTTGTCTTCTCCATTTAGCAGATTAGCTAGAGGAGTTTCTATTGGTTTTTGTAAGTGAAAAATACCTAGAGGAAATTAGGATTATATATTTAGTTATCTAGATTAAATCAAAAAGAGAACTATTGAAGGTTAATCACGCAAAGTATTGATTTGAAGCTTGAATTAACTTTATGCAATTTTATAAATACAAAAGATAAATTAATTAGTTTATGAGAATGATTTTATTCTACCTAAAAAAAAACACTGCCTTATTAGGCAGTGTTTTTTTTTGTGGTACTAAGTAATTAGAATTAGCCAAATTTACCTGAAGTTGAGGCTATTACAAATGCCCCAAATGTCACGAAGTTACCAACCGTAAAGTGAGTAAGGCCAACAAGTCTGGCTTGCACAATAGATAAAGCTACTGGTTTGTCTCTCCATCCAACAAGATTAGCTATTGGAGTTCTTTGATGAGCCCATACAAGAGTTTCTATTAGTTCTTGCCAATAACCTCTCCATGAAATTAGGAACATAAATCCAGTTGCCCATATTAAATGACCAAAGAGGAACATCCAAGCCCATGGAGATAGAGCATTAACTCCATATGGGTTATATCCATTAATTAACTGGGAGCTGTTTAGCCAGAGATAATCTCTGAACCAACCCATTAGATAAGTTCCTGATTCGTTAAATTGTGCTGTATTTCCCATCCAGATGGCTAGGTGTTTCCAGTGCCAATAGAAGGTTATCCAAGCAATAGTATTTAAAGCCCAGAACATTGCAAGATAAGTAGCATCCCAAGAGGAGCTATCACATGTACCTCCTCTTCCAGGTCCATCACAAGGGAAGGCAAATCCTAGATCTTTCTTGTCAGGAATTAGCTTAGTTCCTCTTGCATCTAATGCACCTTTGATGAGAATTAGAGCAGTTGTGTGAAGTCCTAAAGCAATAGCATGGTGAACTAGAAAATCAGCAGGGCCAATAGGAAGGAAGTTAGTTAGGGCATCAGGCCTATTAATCATATCCATCCAATAATGATTACCAGGCATTTGACTTGCAGCTATTGATGCTGAGCTATTTGCATTTGCTAGTAATGCGTTAAAGCCATACATCACTTTGCCACTAGCAGCTTGAGCAAACTGAGCAAAAACTGGTTCAATAAGAATTTGCTTTTCTGGATTTCCAAAAGCTACTACAACATCGTTATGAACAAATATTCCTAAAGTATGGAACCCTAAAAGCATTGTTACCCAACTTAGGTGACTAATTAATGCTTCTTTAGTACTTAATATCCTTGCTAGAACATTATCTTTGTTTAATTCAGGATCATAATCTCTGACAAAGAATATTGCTCCATGCGAGAAAGCTCCAACCATCAGGAACATTGCTATGTATTGATGGTGTGTATAAAGAGCAGATTGTGTTGTGTAATCTCTTGCAATGAATGCATAGGATGGTAAAGCACCCATATGTTGGGCGACTAAACTACAAGCAACTCCTAAAGATGCAAGAGCTAGTCCTAATTGGAAGTGAAGAGAGTTGTTTACAGTCTCAAAAATTCCATTGTGCTTAATTCCAAAGTAGCTTTTATGAGGATCTTTTGGATGACTAGTATTATGTGCTTCCGTTATTTCTTTTAGACTATGTCCAATACCAAAAGTAGTTCTATACATATGACCCGCGATTATAAATACAACACCTATTGCAAGATGATGATGAGCTATATCAGTAAGCCATAGAGATTCACTTTGTGGATGAAGTCCTCCTAAGAAAGTAAATATTGCTGTTCCTGCTCCTTGAGTAGTTCCAAAAACTGCATCTAGAGAATCAGGATTCTGAGCATATGCTCCCCAATTCCCAGAGAAGAATGGAGCAAGACCTTCTGGATGAGGCATGACTGTTAACCAGTTGTCCCATCCAATATGTTGTCCACGAGATTCAGGGATAGCGACATGAACTAAGTGGCCTGTCCAAGCAATACTACTGAATCCAAATAGAACGGATAAATGATGATTTAACTGTGACTCAGCATTTTTAAACCAGGCCAAAGAAGGTCTGTATTTAGGCTGTAAATGAAGCCATCCTGCGAAAAGTAACCAGCAAACAAGAATATTGATAAAAATGGCACCTTGGAAAAGCTGCTCATTTGTTCTCATGCCAATTGTGTACCACCAATGATATAAGCCTGAATAGGCAACGTTTACTGGTGATGTCGCTCCTGCTTGTGTTAAGGCATCAGTTAAACCTTGCCCAAAGTGGGGATCCCATATCGCATGCGCAATAGGGCGAGTATGAAGTGGGTCAGTTACCCATTGCTCAAAATTACCTTGCCACGCTATGTGGAATAAGTTTCCAGCCACCCATAAGCCAATAATTGCTAGGTGACCGAAATGAGTTGAGAACAGCTTTTGATACAGCTGCTCTTCAGTCATGCCATCATGACTTTCAAAGTCATGAGCGGTTGCGATACCGTACCAGATTCTTCTGGTTGTAGGGTCTTGAGCTAGACCCTGACTGAACGAGGGAAATTTCGTTGCCATTGAAGGAAAAAATCAGAAAGGGTTAGCCGAGGCCAATAAGGCGAGCATGGAAGAATGCCCAGGTGGTTGCAATTCCTCCAAGGAGAAAATGAGCTACACCTACAGCACGACCTTGAGTAATAGAGAGTGCTCTTGGTTGGATAGTAGGAGCTAGGTTAAGTTTGTTATGAGCCCAGATGATGGATTCAAATAATTCTTGCCAATACCCACGTCCACTAAATAAGAACATAAGACTAAATGCCCATACAAAGTGTGCTCCAAGGAACATTAAGCCATACATACTTATTGGTTGGCCATAGCTGGTCAGAACTTGAGAAGATTGCGCCCAGAGGAAATCTCGAAGCCATCCATTAATAGTTATGGAGCTTTGAGCAAAATTGCCTCCAGTTAATCCCCATACATCACTTTGCATTTTCCAAGAGAAGTGGAAAATAACAATTGATAGGCCGTTATACATCCAGAATAAACCTAGGAAAACATGGTCCCAAGAAGAAACTTGGCAAGTACCACCTCTACCAGGTCCATCACATGGAAATCTAAAACCAAGGTTTGCTTTGTCTGGGATTAACCTCGAACTACGAGAGAAGAGAACTCCCTTTAAAAGAATTAATAGAGTTACATGAATGGTAAAAGCATGTATGTGATGAATCATGAAATCTGCTGTTCCTAGGGGAATAGGAGATATACCAATTTTCCCACCAATTTCAATAACATTTCCATTGAAAACTTCACTAACTAAACCATCTTGAAGATTTACATTTGCTCCTGCAAGAGTAGTTGCACCAGCTGCTGAATGATGGATATTTT
>QCKO01000019.1 GCA_003215315.1 Prochlorococcus sp. AG-409-P19
ATTCTATAGATGCTTTAAAATTAATAGCTAAATCTTTGTTGGCTCTCAAGAAAATAGAAGAGGCACGTTTATATTTACATAAACTGCTAAAAATTAAGCCTGATGATTATGAAACGATTAAAAACTTAGGCAATTCATACCGATCAGAAGATGATATCAAGACAGCAAAAACTTATTATCAACAAGCTCTCTCGATTCATCCTTCTTATTCTGCTGCATTAACGAATTTAGGAAGTATTGAGATTCAACATGGAAGCCCTCAAGAAGGCATCACTTTATTAATTAAAGCCACCAAGTCTGATCCTCAATTTGCTCAAGCCTGGTGGAATCTCGCCAATGGATATTTCAAGCTAGGACATATAGAAGAAGCCAAAACTGCTTGCAAAACAACAATCGATCTTAATCCAAATCTCTTTCAAGCTCATTTCCTTCTTGCCTCCATCTTTATGGGGCAACAAAAGTTTCAAGAAGCAGAAGCACCTCTACGCAAAACGATTGAATTGAACCCTGGTTTATTTAAGGCCCATTTCAATCTTGGAGTTGTTTTAAAAGACTTAGGCAAATTCAAGGATGCAGAAAAAGCTACACGCCAAGCAATTGAACTTGAACCACATCTTTTTAAAGCTCATTTCCTTCTTGCATCCATTCTCATGGGCCAACAAAAGTTTCAAGAAGCAGAAGCACCTCTACTCAAGAGCATTGCAATAAATCCTGAGTCAGAAGATGCTCATTACAACTTAGGGAGGACATTAATGACTCTTGGTCGCTTAAAAGAAGCTGAAATATCACTAAGGAAAACTATTGCAATTAACTCACAATACATTCAAGCTTATTCAACTCTAGTAACAATCTTAAGAAGTTTTGGGAAACTAGAGGAAGCATTAGGAATCATCAAGAAAGGGTTGCAAATTAATAAAAATTGGCTTTTACATTTCGACTATGCTGGTTGCCTATTTGCAAATCATGATCTTGAGGGGACCCGAATTAACCTGAACAAAGCAAATGCTTTAGCAAAAAAAGATTCTTCCAAAAAACTTATAAATATAGCATTAAAAGCAATAAATTCACCTCGCAATGAATCAATCAATATACAAATGCAGAACATCTCAAATGACTATAACTTAGGTAGTGAAAAATCACTTGGTCGATTAATGTTATATCGACCAGTTGAAGAAGAACTAATAAGGTATCTATATACTGTTAACACTACAAATCTTAATCAAACTAATGATAGTAGGTATGGCAAAGGCGTATGCTCTAACTTCGAACTCTTTGGAAATACATCTAAAATTATACAAAAAACATCAAAAGACATCGTAAACATGTGTAAGAAAAATCTAGGTTTAAACGAAATAGTTATACTGGACTCTTTCTTTAATATCTTTAAGACAGGCTGCGGTCAAGGAAAACACTACCACTTAAATACATATGATCGATCCTTTGGGCTATCTTCATTAAAGTACTCGCTTGTTTATTATCTAGATATTGGAGATCAAACTGGTGAAGACCCTGGTTTCTTGAATCTATATGATCCTGATGAGAAGATATTACCTACTAATGGCATGATAGTTATTATTGATGCTAACAAGTTTCATTCAGTTTCATATAAAGGAAATAAAGATAGAGTCATGATTGGAGTAAACTTTTATGGCTTCTAATAAGGAATTGAACATGATTAAACATAGACTATCTTTTGCTTGCAACTATTGTTGCATGAAAAGATTAACTAATAAGGTTTAATAAAAATGACATCAGTACCCTGATTATTTACGTTGGGTGTTTTAATCCATGAGTAGCTATCACCACGCATGCAAGAAAAGTCATAAAGCTATAGGCTATAAAAAAGCAAATTCGAAATAGAAGTATTTCGCAAAAATTCCAAAAACATTACAGTGTCTTATAATCAAAGAAAGCCAAAAGTTGCTAATCACCAGAAATGACAGGTGCTGGGAAAAAGGTTCACTACAATAAAAATAAGAAAACGATTACTACATTTACAGTTCCAATTTCATCATTAGAAATTGAAAAAGGTCATTTTGTATATGCCAATAAATCTCAAGAGGAAATTATAGATCAAGCCTCTCGATTGCTATCTCAAGGAAATATTTCAGAAGCAGCCAGGTATTATCAATCTTTGCTTGATCAAGGGGTTACACATCCAGGCATTTTCTCTGACTATGGAGTTCTGTGTATACAAGCAGGGCTAGTAGATCAAGCAATCAACCTATTCAAAAAATCAATTACTTTATTCCCCAATCATCCAGAAGCTCACTTAAACTTAGGAGAAATATTAAGGAATATTGGCAAAATCAAAGAAGCCGAATTATCAATTCGCAAAGCTATTGAAATCAAACCTCACTTTGCCGAAGCTCATATGAGTCTTGGGAATATACTTAGAGACCTAGGTGACTTACAAGCAGCCGAAAATTCAACTCGTAAAGCAATTCAAATCAAGTCTAATTTAGCTGAGGCTCATATGAATCTTGGGAATATACTTAGAGACCTAGGTGACTTACAAGCAGCCGAAAATTCAACTCGTAAAGCGATTCAGATTAAGCCTAATCATGTCATCGCATATTCTAATTTAGGCTGTATACTGCAAGATCTTGGTAAGCTAAAAGAAGCAGAACTCTCTCATAGAAAAGCAATTTCTCTTGACCCTAATTATTTCACGGCCTTTTATAATCTAGGATTACTCTTCACCGAAAGTAGAAAACCAAATAAAGCTATAAACTTTTATATAAAAGCCTTAGAGATAAATAAGGATTCATCAAAAGCAAAATCAGGAATATTAAAATGCAAAGGGGAGATGTGTGACTGGAGTGATGAAGAAACACAAAAAAATTGGCTTAATGAACTTGGAATTGAGGGCGAAGCAGTTGAACCCTTGACACTAATGTATTCAGAAGATTCCGCGTCAAAGCAATTACAAAGATCTGCAAATTTCTACAGACAAAAATATTCTTACACACCAAACAAAATTACTTATAAAAGAAATAAAAAATTGCGGATAGGTTATTTCTCCGCAGATTTTTATAATCATGCAACTATGTATTTGATGATAAGAGTATTCGAATTACATGATAAATCAGAATTTGAAGTTTTCGCCTACGACTACGGTAATAATGTCCAAGACGAGATGACCTTAAGACTCAAAAATAGTGTGTCAGCTTATAGAGATCTAAAAGGTTTAAATGACATCAAATCCGTAAACATTGCAAGAGATGATAACTTAGACATTGCAGTTGATTTAAAGGGTTATACTTATAAGTCTAGATTATCTATTTTTGCTCATAGAGTGGCACCAATTCAAATATCTTATCTTGGATATCCAGGATCTTTAGGTGCTGAATGTATTGATTATATAATCGCAGACAAAGTTTTAATTCCAAATAAATATGATCATTTTTATTCTGAAAAAGTAATCCGACTGCCAGACTGTTATCAATGCAATGATAATACAAAGCCCATATGTCAAAAACAAATTTCTCGTAAAGATTACAACCTACCTGATAAATCATTTGTATTTACATGTTTTAATGCCAACAAAAAAATAACCAGCAAAGAATTTGATATTTGGATGAGATTACTAAAAGAAATAGAAGGAAGTGTTTTATGGTTATATAAATCGAATGCATGGTCCGCAGAGAATCTATATAAAGAAGCTAGGAAAAGATATATTGATACTGAAAGAATCATCTTTGCCGATAAACTGCCTTTAGACAAACACTTAGCAAGGCATAAACTCGGTGACCTTGCTCTTGACACCTTTAATTATAATGGTCATACAACAACATCAGATGCATTGTGGGCAGGATTGCCTGTCCTCACGAAAGCAGGTGAAAGCTTTGCTGCAAGAGTTTCTGCAAGCCAACTTACTACTATCGGACTTAGTGAACTAATTACCAATTCGGAAAAAGAGTATGAACAAACTGCATTAAGATTAGCTAAAAATAGTAATGAATTATCAAGAATAAAATCTAAGTTATTAAAGGGAAGAGAGCATTCTCCTCTATTTAATTCATCTAGTTTTACACGTAATCTGGAAAATGAATTCAAAAAGTTGATCTCACAATAGAATAAAACAAGCCAACTCTCTATCAAAAACTGAATTCAAAGTGACAAAATCTAACAAGAGGGATCAAAAAATAAATAATTCTACAAAAGAAAACTTAATTAAAAAGGCCTTGCAATACCATATAGAAGGAAATATTTTGGAAGCTGAAAAATCCTATAAATACTTACTTGATAAAGGTTTTAATGATCCTAGAATACTATCTAATTATGCAGTTATCTTAAAAAATCATGGGAAATTAAAAGAGGCAGAAATATGTATTCGCAAAGCCATTGGTCTCAGGCCAACCTTAGCTGAAGCTCATTCTAATTTGGCAACTATATTGATAGACCTAGGGAAACAAAAAGAAGCAGAAATATCTATCCGCAAAGCCATTGAACTTAATCCAAATATTTATAACTATCATTTCCTTCTAGGCAACATCTTTATTATGCAAAAGAAGCTTCAGGAAGCCGAGATATGTCTACGGAAAACGAGTGAACTTAAGCCTGATTTCTTTAAGGCTTTTTTTAGAAGAGGGTGTATTTTAGCTCAATTAGGCAAACCAGAAGAAGCAGAAAGATGCCTAAGAAAAACGATTGAACTGAACCCTAATTTTGCTGAAGGATTTCTATATCATGGAATGATTTTAAAAGATACTGGTAAGCTTCGTGAAGCCGAAATATCAATAAGGAAAGCAATTGAACTTAACCCAGATTCTGGCGAAGCTAATTATAGGCTGAGTCTAATTTTATCTAGTCAAAAAAAATATATAGAAGCCCTTTCAGAAATCGAGCAAGCAATAATTAAAAATCCCAGCAACTATATATACCAAGGAGAAAAGAATCGTATTAAATTTTTAAATGAAACAAAACGCAGCTAATAACTTTAATCATAGATAACAATATATAATCATTATCAATTGATAAAAGCTGCAAATGCTTTATTTAGCACAAAAATTTCTTGAAGATGACGTCCATAAAGATTTACGAAATAGATTGATGAATTCACATGACTGGATAGACGGAAAAAACTCAGCCAAAGGTATAGCCAAAGATATCAAACAGAATTTAGAACTGAATATTGGAGATAATTATATGAGTTTCTCTGAAGAAATAATCAAAGCCATAAAAGAAAATAAATTCATTGATGGCTTTGCTTTGCCTTCTAAAATTTTTAGTCTTTTATTTACAAGAACTGGCAAAGGAATGTATTATGGCCCTCATATTGATTTAGCTTTTTCATCACTAGGAAGGAGAGATCTTTCTTTCACAATCTTCTTAAATGATCCAGATGAATATAAAGGAGGGGAATTAATACTCAATATACCCCCTGAAAGAAAAGTGATCAAACTTAAAGCAGGTGAAATTATTATTTACCCTACTAAGTATCTACATGAAGTAAAAGAAGTAACGGAGGGCGAACGAATAGTTTGCGTAGGGTGGATTGAAAGTCAAATAGCAAGCAATGAAAACAGAGAAGCTATAAGCATGCTCAATCAAGGGCTGAATGAAGTAATAGAAAAACATGGTATTTCATCAGCAACCATGACTCTTATGATGGCTATAAACAACATACATAAAAAATTTATTAGTTAAGTAGTTAAAATTAATACTACAATAATTATATATAACCTAATAAATTTTCACATAATCATAAGTGGATTAATTTCAAAAATTGCTATAGTTATAATGATCTGACGATTAAAGGCTAGTATTCATTGAAGAAAGTCACTATTCGACTAGAAACAACCAAAGATGGAACGATCACAGAAAAAGACGCTTAAAAGAAGAGACATCAAATGCAATACATATACAGTTCCATACTCTATGAACGATTTACAAAGCTCAACTAACAGTATAGAAAATACAAACTCTAAAGAGGAAATACTTACAAAAGCATTTAAATTTCATGCTCAGGGTAATATTTCAGAAGCTGAAAAATACTATCATTTATTAATTTCTAAGGGTTTTGATGATCCTGGAGTGCTTTCTAATTATGGAGTCATTCTTGAAGAAAAAGGTAAAATAGATAAAGCCATTAATGTATTCAAAAGATCCATATCATTATTTCCCAATAGTCCAGAGGCTTATTGCAACTTGGGTAGTATTCTGCAAGATCAAGGTAAAACAAAGGAAGCAGAAATATTCACTCTTAAGGCTATTAAGCTTAAACCAGATTCAGCTGAAGCATATTCTAACCTTGGCACAATATTAAGTGATCTCGGTAAACCAAAAGATGCATTAATCGCGAGCAGAAAAGCAATTGAACTTAAGCCAAATTATGCTGAAGGTTATGCGAATATAGGAATCATATTAATCGAATTAAATAAGCTGAAGGAAGCAGAGATGGCAACTATGCAAGCGATTAAGCTTAAACCGAATTTCTCAATAGCTCATTCAAATCTTGGTACAATACTGATTGAACTTGGAAAACCAAGAGAAGCATTTGATTGTTTCTTAAAAGCTATCAGTATCACTCCAAAAAAGACTAATAACTATTCTCTTATTACAAGGTGTATTAAAGATATTAATCCTGAGGAGATCAATCTCAAAAAATTAAACTATGTTCTAGATATTCTCTTAAAAAGAAATGATATTGATCACAATGAACTCTTTGGAGCCTTTAATTACATGCATAAAAAAAGATTCAATAAAGAACCATACCAAGCATTTAAAATATCCACAAATGATGAACTTCTATGCAATGCACTAAAGAAAATTACGTTAAGAAGTATTGAATGGGAAAAATCTTTAAGTCAATTAAGAAAAGATTTATCTCACTCAATAGCTTTTACATCTGAAGGAACAAAAACTATAACATTAGATTTACTGATCGCTTTAGCAGAGCAATGTTTCCTTAATGAATATATTTACTGTATGACAAAAAAAGAGCATAATGCGATAGATGTGATTATCAGTAAATGCAAAAGAGGTGATCTTAATGAAAGATACATATCATTATTAGCCTGCTATTACCCACTCTATAAGCTTATTAAAACAATACCATTATTAAAGTCATTCAAATCATCTAATCCAAATTTCAACAATCTATTACAGTTGCAGGTAATAGAACCTCTTGAAGAAGTTAGTCTTTCTAAGACTATACAAAAACTTGGTTCTATTAAGGATGAAATATCAATAGCAGTAAAATCACAATACGAACAATATCCATACCCCAGATGGAGATACGGCAATCCTTCTAAAATTAAAAAGATAACTGTAATAAAAGCAATTAATCATAGTATCAAACCAAATTCAATAATTCATAACATAGGTTCTGAAAAATTAAAAATTTTAATAGCTGGTTGTGGAACAGGCAAACACATTTTGAATGTACAAAAATATAAGAATTCTCAAGTAACAGCTATAGATTTAAGTTCCTCTAGCCTAGCTTATGCTCAGCGAAAAATAAATGAATTAGATATAAAAAATGTTGATCTGATTCAAATGGACATCCTAGATGTTGCTCTACTAAGGGATCAATTTGATGTAATTGAATGTAGCGGTGTTTTACATCATATGGCTGATCCTCTTGAAGGATTAGATGCATTATTAAGTGTTTTGAAGAAAAATGGTTTGTTAAATTTAGCTTTATATAGTGAACTTGCAAGAAAAGACATAGTTGAGGTTAGAAGATATATAGACAAAATCCAAATGAAGATAGATGATAACTTTATTAGAGATTTTAGAGAAGATATTTTCTCAGGAAAGTTAAAAAGATTCAACTCACTGGTATTATTTCCAGATTTCTTTTCAACCTCTGAATTTCTGGACCTTTGCTTGCACACTCAAGAGCATCGGTTTACGATAAATGAGCTAGCAGATATTCTCATTTCAAAAAAACTAAGATTCCTTGGATTCTTACTACCAAAGAATAAAAAATCTCTATATCAACAACATTTCCCAGAAGATGAAACACAAACAAAATTAGAAAACTGGGCAAAATTTGAAACAAAATTCCCAAATACTTTTAAAAGTATGTATCAATTCTGGGTCTGTAGAAACGAATAAAAGCGAACAATAAATAATAAGTAAGATCAGAAATTCAAATAGATACGATAAATATATCCATAAGTTCATAATAATCTATCAAAATCTAATTTGACTTCTTAATTTCCAGGCCTCAAAGTAAGGGGATATTCATACTCTGACCTGTTGTACATAAAGCATCGTCTATCTTTAGAAGTGTTTGTATGAAATAGATGGATCTATTAAGTCGAGCGGTTAATGGGTAGATAGTTAATTCAACAACAAGTATCAAACAGCTAAAAGAGTTATTGGGTACAGAACAATATTTCTCAAACTTTGGACATCCTTCAATTAAAACTAGAATGAATCGTATAATTAAAAACAGTAGCAGATCCACAAGACAACATGACGGGATCTAAAAAAGCAATCCAGAGAACTGAAAGAAGGCAAAAAGTAAACACATTTACAGTTCCATTTTCTCAAGCAGAACTTCAAAGCATCGATAATCCTGTAATTACTAACTTGACTAATAATTCGAAAGAAGAAATTATTGCAAAAGCTTTTAAATCTCATTCACAGGCTCAGTTTACAGAAGCTGCTAAATACTACGAATTATTCATAAATCAAGGGTTTAATGATCCAAGAGTTCTTTCCAATTATGGAGTCATATGCCAAGATCACGGCAATATAAATAAAGCAATTAAACTATTCGAAAGATCAATTAAGTTATACCCCAATAGGCCAGAAGCTTATTCTAATCTTGGAGCTTTATTGCTAGATCTTGGACAATTAAAAGAAGCTGAAAAATATATTAAGCAAGCTATTATTAAAAATCCTAATTTTGCTGATGCTCATTATAACTTAGGTAATATCTCGAGAGAGATTGGCAAACTAAAAGAAGCTGAATTATCTACTCAAAAAGCAATTGATCTTAACCCTAACTTTCAAAAGGCATATAGTAATCTAGGAAGCATATTATGGGATCAAGGCGAAATAAAAAAAGCAGAACTGTCGACTCGTCAGGCAATTTCGATCAATCCTAATTACGGAGTTGCATATTCTAATTTAGGTTCAATTTTAAAAGAACAAGGAAAAGTAAAAGAAGCATTTAATTGTTTCTTAAAAGCAATTAGAATCTCTCCCGAAGCTGGAAAAAGCTATGCTGATATAACAAGATTCTTAAAAGAAGTTGATACATCTAATCTAAACAAAAGTGATTTAATATATATTCTGCATAAGTTGATAGAAAGAGAGGACATAGCGCATTTCGAGTTATTCGATGCTCTTGAAACTATATACAATAAAAGATTACTGTTAAAGCTTATAGAGTCTAAAAATAATTTATTTAATACACAAAAATTTAGCATTATTTTAAACGATAAACTTATTATTGCAGCTCTCAAGAAAATCATATTTGTTGATATTACCTGGGAAAAACTACTCACTAAGATCAGAAGAAATGCGTGCCAACTTATAGCAGTTAAAAATCAAAAAATTAATTCAAATATATTAAATTTTATAATTGCACTAGCAGAGCAGTGTTTTATTAATGAATATGTCTATTCAACCAGCAAGGAAGAGGAAGACATCATTAGTCAAGTCATAGATCAAAGTTCTATGAGCGGCTTAAATGAAACAATAGTCACATTAATTGCTTGTTATTATCCACTTTATCAAAATAATACTCTAATTAGAGATATCACAAAAATCAAATCAGAGAATAGTAACTTTAATGCACTTATACGTTTACAAGTGATAGAGCCTTTAGAAGAG
>QCKO01000020.1 GCA_003215315.1 Prochlorococcus sp. AG-409-P19
GAAATTAGGTTTAATTTCAATTGCTTTGCGTTGTAATAATTCTGCTTGTTTTAAGTTACCAAGTTCTTTTAATATATTTCCCAGATTGAAATGCGCCTCTGCGATATTAGGTTTGAGTTCAATTGCTTTTCGGTATGATAATTCTGCTTGTTTTAAGTTGCCAAGATCTCTCAATACATTTCCCAGATTGAAATGCGCCTCTGCGAGATTAGGTTTGAGTTCAATGGCTTTGCGTTGTGATACTTCTGCTTGTTTTAAGTTGCCAAGATCTTTCAATATGACTCCATAATTTGAAAATACTATGTGATCCTCAAATCCTTGATTTATAAAATATTGATAATATTCTGCTGCTTTTTGAATATTTCCTTGTGAATGAAACTTAAATGCTTGATTAATTATTTGTTCTTTAGAAGCATTGGAATGAGTACTAATAGAAATAGTGATATTTTCTTTGATTTCTTCTAAAGCAAAAGGAACTTTGAATGTTGTTAATTCAGACCCTGCTTTCTTTGCGTTTCTTTTTCGCTCAGTCACCTCTATTAATTATAGATTGAATAGTTGTCATAATTATTGCCCTTTTTCCACTCAATATCCAACATACAAGTTGACCTTGGATTGCTGGCCCCTAAGCCTTGCTGAATCCTCATCGTTACTTGGGTTTTGTGTCTAATCCCTAGCACGTGCCAAAAGTTCCCACGACGAAGGAACTCAGCATCTTTCTCCGAGTTCTTTTAATTGTGCGCAGATTTTCATGCCACTTAGCTTTCACTCAGTGCTTGCAATGGTTTTAGCATGCCCATACTAGCAATAATTAGCCATATCTAGCTATGCAGCAGCTCTTTTTCGATTTACTGTAATCAATCTGGTATCACTAGTTTTTTGGAACGCTCCCTGCTGGATTCGAACCAGCGGCCCACTGCTTAGAAGGCAGTTGCTCTATCCAGCTGAGCTAAGGGAGCAGGGCAATTTTTGATGGGTAACTCACAGAGTTAACTAATCCAATAAAAATCAACTTACTTAAGGTTACCTTCAGATGTAACAGGACACAATTAGAATTATCAGACCCACATCTCTTGGTTTTGATTGAAATAATCTCACTTTTCCCTGCATTACATGAATTAACCAGCGCAACAAGATTTATTAGGATCTAGATAAAGATTGTTTTGTCTGAAAGTGGTTTTGTTGCGTCTTTCTCTAAAAATAACGTTGAAGGCTTAAGGTTAAGAAGTTATGTTCAACAGGGAGATGGCTGCGAAAAGACTTACAAAGGCTGAAAAATTTGACATTCTTGAGGGGTATCGTGCGGGTAGAACTTCTCAGGATCTTTCAAAGGAGTATAAATGTAGTGTAAATACCATTAATAGAACAGTTAAGACCTTAACCACAGAAGAAGAATATCAAGAAATGAAAGGAAAACGGGCAAAGGATGTTTCTTTAACTCTAGATAAGAAAACTGGCACTAAATTTGATAGCAGGGCTTCAAATGATTCGTTTGAAGAGGCAGGATTTAATTTTCATGATGACATTAGAGATGTAGTAAATGAAACTGATAAATCTCTTGTAATTAATTTAGAGAAAGAAGATGATGAAGACTCTAGTGAGAAATATAAAAATCAGTTTTCAAAAGAAATTAACGATTCTAGCAATGAAAACTTTAGTGAATTTCAAGTAATTACTCCCTTAAGTACGGAATTTGGTTTTGAAAAGGAGAAGCAGAAGGTAGCCTGTAAAGCACTAGATGATGAGACATTACCTGACATCGTTTATATGTTAATTGATAAGAAAGTAGAAGTTGAACCACAGCTTATTTCTGAACTTTCTGATTGGGACTTCCTGCCTAAATCTGAACAAGAAAGAAAGGCTATATTATTATTCTCTAATCAAAGAACAGCTAAAAGGAGTTGTGCAAGGACTCAAAGAGTTATTAAAATACCTAATACTAATGTATTTAAACTCTCTTCAAATTATTTAGTCGCCAAGGGAATCACAAGGTTAATACTAGAAGATTGCTTGATTTCAATTGATTCTTGAACTGGAAGTAATTATTCAAAGGATTTTGTCTCTTCAGCTAATAATGCAGTGGTTAATCCACCGCTAATTACTCCTAATGTAAAAGATAATCCAACTATAAAGCCATTGGGAAGTTCCGCTGTTTTATTCACAATTAAGTTAAGCTTGTATTTGCTAGATAAGTTTTGAGATCCAAGGCATAGGAATAAAAGTAAAACAAAACTACTTAATATCGTTATAGTGAGAAGTTTTAGTTTTAATAACATTGAATTCTGATTTTTCTTATCTTAACTCTTTTTTCGTAATCCATCGAATAGATAGGGAAATTATTTTTTTTGATGAATCATAGAATATAGGAGTCTCCTTGAAACTCCATTCTCTTTGGCTATCTTTTTTATTGCAGAGCTAGTACTTTCTCCATTGCTTATCATTTTACTTATGGATTCTTTTAGCTCTTCGTTAGATATTGCGTTGTTTGAGCCTTGTTGATTACTTCCTGCAATTATTATTGTAAATTCACCTTGAGGCTTTATTTTTTCAAAATGCTCTATTGCTGATTTAATTGTTGGTCCAATTTGTTCCTCAAACCTTTTTGTCAGCTCTCTGGATATTTGGAGTTTATGATTGTTTCCAAAAACCACCTCTAGTTCTTTCAATAACCTATTTAATCTATGAGGAGATTCATAAATTATTGTTGTCCTTTTTTCTTTTGCAATTTGATTAAGTAGCTGTAATCTTTCTCTTGCTTTGCGGGGGAGGAACCCTTCAAAACAAAATCTTTTTGATGGTAAGCCGCTGCAAACTAGTGCTGTTGTTGCTGCGCATGGTCCAGGTATGCAAATAACTTCATAATTATGATTTCTTAATGAAGAAATAAGTTCTTCTCCAGGATCACTAATAATTGGGAGACCCGCATCACTAATTAAAGCAACACTTTTTTTGTTTTTAAGTAATGAAATGATTTGCGGTATTCGACTTTTTGTATTGTGTGCATGAAAACTTATTAGAGAAGTTTTAATGTCGAAACTTTTTAAAAATAAACCACTTTTCCGAGTATCTTCGCATGCAATAACAGAAACTTTTCTAAGTAATGATTCTGCTCTTGGAGTAAAGTCACCAATATTACCTATAGGTGTACCTACGACATAAAGAACCCCTGGAGCAGGTTCGGGTCGGAAATTCTTTGAATCTTCATTATTAAATTTATTCATTATGGTAAATAAATTTCCTTTGCCTGAAGGCGTTGAGTTGAAAAAACTTTTGGACACACTTGCTTATCTTAGTTGGGGCGCTGCTGATATTTTGCTTTCTTATGCAAGAGATGAACAACCCCCTTATGGTTTTAGTAGAGCATTAACAGTTAAAGATGGAGGTGATGGTCCTGTCTCGGCTGCAGATATGGCCGTAAATGAATGGTTAATTAATGGGTTAGAGAAGTTCTTCCCGTCGGTAGATTGGCAATTACTCAGCGAAGAAACTGCGAAAGATCAATGTATTGCGGATTTAACTTCTCAATCTAACTGGATTTGGATACTTGATCCTCTTGATGGCACTAAGGACTTCTTAATGGGTTCAAAAGATTATGCAGTTCATCTTGCATTGGTACATAATCTAAAACCTGTTCTTGGAATAGTTTTAGTCCCTGAGATTGACGAACTTTGGTTTGGAGTTAAAGGACATGGTACATGGTGTGAAAATCGTACTGGGGTTCAGAAAAAAGCTCTATTTAGTAATAGGGAAAATCTTTCTGAGTTGATTTGTGTTTCAAGTCGTAGTCACCGTGATAAGAGGTTAGAGCAGTTACTTGAAGATTTGAATTTCGCTGAAACAAAAGCAGTTGGTAGTGTTGGTTGCAAAGTGGCAACTATTTTGCGAGGTGATAGTGATATATATATTTCTTTATCTGGCAAAAGTGCACCTAAGGATTGGGATATGGCAGCACCTGAAGCCTTATTAGTATCTGCTGGTGGGTCGTTTACCCATGCTGATGGCCGTGCATTGATTTATGGAAGTAAAAATAGTGAACAAAGAGGATGTTTAGTTGCAAGTAATAGTAAATATCATAAGGAAATATGCTCTAAAGTAATAGAGATTTTCTCTACTATTGACCCTGACTTTATTGTTTAAATTGTCAGGTTAAAGGAGCTACAGGAGTAGGTGTCGGTTCTGGGTAGTTCATCCCACCATGTTGTGGAACACCTCTTAGAGTGAGGTTTATACGACCTCGATTATCTATTTCTCTAACCCTTACTGTTACTTGATCTCCTACTTTTACTACATCTTCTACTTTCTCAACTCTTGCTTCGGAAAGTTGTGAAATATGAATCATGCCTTCTTTCCCAGGCAGAATTTCTACAAATGCTCCTATAGGAATAATCCTTGTGATTGTGCCAGAGAATATTTCACCCTCATGCACCTTTCTTGTAAGCCCTTCAATAATTTTCTGAGCTTCTTCTGCTGCAGCTCCATCATGAGAAGCAATAGTTACTATGCCTCCATCTTCTATATCAATTTTTGTATTAGTCCTTTCAGTAATTCCTTTAATTGTTCTTCCCCCTGGCCCAATAACTGTTCCAATCAGCTCAGGATCAATTCTGAAACTTAAGAGTCTTGGGGCATGTGGAGAAAGATTTTCTCTTGGGGTATCTATAGCTTCAAGCATTTTTCCTAAAATATGTGTTCTTGCTGGAAGCGCTTGATTTATTGCTTCGCCAATTGTCTCTATTGATAATCCAGTTATTTTCATATCCATTTGTAGAGCAGTGATTCCTTTTTCTGTTCCTGCAACTTTGAAGTCCATATCTCCAAGAAAATCTTCAATTCCTTGAATGTCTGTGAGTATTTTCACGTCTTTCCCTTCTTTGATGAGTCCCATGGCTGCTCCTCCTACTGGTGCTTTTAGGGGTACACCAGCATCCATTAAGGCAAGAGTGCTTCCACAAACTGAGCCCATGGAAGTTGAACCATTAGAACTTAGAACTTCACTTACGACTCTTAGTACGTAAGGGAAAGTATCTTTAGCAGGAAGTACAGGGATTAAGGCTCTTTCGGCTAGGGCTCCATGGCCAACCTCTCTTCTCCCTGGAGTTCTCATTGGGCGTGTTTCTCCAACAGAATATGGAGGAAAATTGTAATGGTGAATATAAGTTTTATCGGTACTTGGATTTAAATCATCCATTTCTTGGGCATCACTTGGGGTCCCTAATGTCGCAGTAGAAAGAACTTGTGTTAGTCCTCTTTGGAATAGTGCAGATCCATGTACTCTGTTTGGTAGCACTGCAACGGCAGAATCAATTTTACGTACTTCATTAAGATCTCTTCCATCAACTCTTTTCCCTTCTTTAAGAATTTGAGCCCTCATGACTTTTTTAGTCAAAGCTTTATAACTATTTGAAAGTATTTTATTGTTAGAAGAGATTGCTTTCTTTACTGCATTATCATCTTTCAAAGATTCGATTTTATCAGCTATACCAGCCTTTATTTCTTCTAACTTAGTATCTCTTTCTTCCTTCGTTTGCTCAAACTTTTTAAGAACTTCTTCTATAGATTTGGTTGCATTTTTTTCTAGATAGTTTGGTACTGTTTCATCTTTTTCAGGTTCTTTAGGCTTGATTTGTTTAAGCCCAGACTCTTTTAAAACTTCTTCTTGCGCCTTAATAAGTTCTGATATGGCTTCATACCCAAAATCTATAGCTTCAATAACATCTTGTTCTGATAGTTGGTTGGCACCAGCTTCAACCATTACAACTCCATCAGGTGTTCCTGCTACCACTAAGTCTAGATCTCCTCTTTCGATTTCTCGGAAACTCGGATTAAGAACAAAATCATCTCCCAGTAATCCAACTCTTACAGCAGCCATTGGACCATGAAAAGGAATTCCTGCGCATAAAGTTGCCATGGAAGCCCCAGTTACCGCTAGAACATCAGCAGGAACTCTTTCATCCAATGAAAGACAAGTTGCAACTATCTGAATGTCATCAGTCATCCAAGCGGGGAACAAAGGCCTCATTGGCCTGTCTATTAGTCTAGAAATGAGCGTTGCTCTCTCTGGAGGACGCCCTTCTCTTCTCATAAAACTTCCAGGAATTCTTCCAGCTGCATACAACCTTTCTTCGTAATCGCAAATTAGAGGAAGAAAATCAACACCTTCTCGACCAGGGGCTTGAGTCGCTGTGACTAGAACTGCGGTATCTCCGCATTCGATCATTACAGAGCCACCGGCTTGTGGAGCAAATCTCCCTGTTGTGAGCTTTATCTCGCGACCATCGAAGGAAACGGACTTTGTCTGACCTTGCACTTGTTTTTATTGCTTTTTGTCTGTTTATATTGTTGCATCTAATAGGTACTAATTGAGTAAAAAACCCGATTAGATCTTTTTTTCCTGAAAAAAATATAACAAAGGTGATTTATGTATAGTTTCGGGAAATTTCGAAATTACCAACTTGACTTGACTACTCCTGGTAATTCCCCTTTATGAGCTCTTGCTCTTAATTGGTTGCGGCATAAACCAAAATCTCTGTAAACACCTCTAGGCTTTCCTGTCGCCCAACAACGATTTCTAATTCTATTAGGTGCACTATTTCTTGGTAAAGCCTGAATTTTTCTATGAATTTCAAGTCTCTCCATAGGATCCTTGGCTGCATTGAATGCATCTAAGAGTGCTTTTCGCTTGATTGCGTAGCGCTCGACAAGCTTTTTGCGCTTTACATCTCGCGCTATCATTGACTTTTTGGCCATTAAGTTAGGTTCTTCTTTGATTACCCTTTAATGATCTTAACTCCTTGAGGTATTGATTTTTATTTGAAGTGGGAAAAATTTTGGAACTATGAATGCTTGCTAAGAAAATCATAATGAATATTTATCAGGACTTATCTGTTGACAAACTGCTGAACTAAATTTAATTGACTTGTATCTCGAATAATTAGAACAACACTTAATCCTACTAATAAAACAAATCCAGATTGCATAAACGCTAGCTGAATTTTTTCAGGAATGGGCTTCCCTCTAATTTTTTCAAGGATTAACAATGTTAATTGACCGCCATCAAGCAAGGGTAAAGGTAGCGAATTTAGAACAGCTAGGTTAATAGAAACTAATGCCGCGAAAAGGATTAGACCAGTTCCGCCTTGTTCTGAAAGCTGCGCCCCTATCTCAACTATTTTCACTGGCCCACTTAATTGCTTTGATGTTGTGGCAAAGTTTGTGACTAGATTTTTATAACCAATTATTGTTTTGCTTAATAACTCATAAAATTGTTGGTTTGAGTGAGATAGAACATCATTTAAATTTTTGGCTGGGGATAAATCTTTTGGAATATTGGGTTGGAGTTGAGCCCCAATTCTTCCATTCCCTTGACTTTCTATTGGCGTAATGCGAATAGCTTTTATTTCATGATCAGTCGTGTTTTCCGTTTCAAAAACTAATTCTTTTCCTGGAGACGCTTGGATTTCCTTTACAAGGCTCATAATTGCTTCTTTGCCTTTACCTAAAGGAACTCCATTGATTCCAATTATTTGATCCCCGGGTAATAATCCAGATGCAAATGCTGGTTCATTTGGTTGCGTTGCCATAACGATTACACCCTTCTCAGGTTGACTTGGTATGCCAACAAAAACTGCTTGACCAATTAGCACAATCCAAGCGAGAAGAAGATTGGCGATAACACCAGCTGAAATTACAATAGCTCTCTGAAAAACAGGTCTGTTTTTTAGAAGGTCTGGGTCCTTAGAAGAAATATCATTATCTTTTTCATCGTCAGGGAATGAAACATACCCCCCTAAGGGAAGTAGTCTTAATGAGTAAGAAATATCCTTGATTTTCTTACTTATCAAGGGTGGACCAAATCCTATAGAAAAACCATTAACTCGTATCCCTTGAGATATCGCTGCTAGAAAGTGACCTGCTTCATGAAAAAAAATCAGGAGACCGAGAATGGCTATGGAAGCAAGTACATTCATTAGTTGAAAATTAGTGACGTCATTCTGGCTTTAATTGGCTAGAACCAAAGTAAGGAATTAATGCTGTTGGTAAATTGACAGTACCGTCTTTTTGTTGCCCATTTTCTAAAATTGCTGCCATTGTTCTTCCAACTGCAAGGCCACTGCCATTCAAAGTGTGGACTAGACTAGTGTTTTTTCCTTTTTTTGTCCTTATTGAAGATCTTCTTGCTTGGAAATCTAGACAGGAGCTGCAGCTTGAAATTTCCCTATAAGATTTTGCTCCAGGAAGCCAAACTTCTAAGTCATAGGTTTTACAAGCAGAGAAACCAATATCCCCTGCACATAATTCAATAACTCTATAAGGCAATTCAAGTTTTTTTAGAACATCTTCAGCATCATTAGTTATTTTTTCAAGTGCTTCTTTCGAATCTTCTGGATTAACAAACCAATAAAGTTCGACCTTATTGAATTGATGAAGCCGAATGAGTCCTCTTGTATCTCGACCATAACTTCCTGCTTCACGTCTAAAGCATGGACTGTAAGCTACATATTTAAGTGGTAATTCTGATTGTGGGATGATTTCATCTCTGTGAAGAGAAGTCAGGGGGACTTCTGCTGTTGGAGTTAACCAAAGGTCATCATCAGCACATTTGAAGCTTTCTTCAGCAAATTTTGGTAATTGCCCGGAACTTGTAAGGCTACAACTATTAACAAGTGCAGGAGGGAGGACTTCTAAATATCCTTTTTGACAGTGAAGATCAAGCATGAAATTTATTAACGATCTTTCTAACTTGGCACCTTGATTTAAAAGAGTTACGAAGCGACTTTTGGACACTTTTGCTGACCTTTCGGTATCCCAAAGAGATAAGTTATTTGCAATTTCCCAATGCTCTTTTAGAGATATATCATTAAGAGGTTTTCCCCAATATCTTCTTTCTTTATTATCTTTTTCATTTTTACCATCAGGACATGTTGAATCAGGAATATTCGGAAGTGAAAGTATTTGAGCTTTTAGTTTCTCTGAAATGTTTTTTTCTGCTTCTTCGAGTGTTGCAACTTCTTGTTTGATTTGATTACCTTCTAAACGAAGTTTGGAAACCTCTTCTGATTTTGGGTCGGATCCTGTTTTTATTTTTTGCCCTACAAGTTTTCCAATTGCATTTCCTTTTGATTGAAGTTTGCTTCTGCTTTCTTCTAAATCCCTTAGTTTTTGACTATTTACTTGCAGTGGTCCTAAGTCCAATTTCATTCCACGACGTTTAAGCCCTTCTTCAATAGCTTTTGGATTTTCTCGTATAAGTCTTTGATCAATCACTAGAAGTTTGGTTGATGAAGTTAAGCCTAGATGTTTTTGATCCAAAAAAAAATTTTTCTTTATCAAACTGGATTCAACAACTTTTAGTTGCAATATTTAGCCAAGTTTTGGAGACGCTAATCTTGCTCTTCCGGTTGAAGACCAGTCTTTTAACGCTTCTAGTTGTTCTTTTGCTGTTCTTGATAATGGAACTAGTTGACTAGCTGCAAGAATTAGGTCCGCTTCTTGAAGTTCTCTTCTTTCTGCAAACGCGAAATGCATTGCTTCAATGACGGATTGTTCTAACTCTGCCCCTGAAAATCCTTCGGTTCTGTCAACTACTGTGCTTAAAGGAATTTCTAT
>QCKO01000021.1 GCA_003215315.1 Prochlorococcus sp. AG-409-P19
GTTGATTGGGATCTCCCAACAATATTGGTTCTTGGCAATGAAGGTTCAGGCCTTCATCCATTAATTAAGGAGTGCTGCACAGCTTTTGTGACCTTGCCACATAGTCAAGCTGTTGAGTCTTTAAATGTCGCATCTGCGGCAGTTCCTCTGCTGTTGGAGCGACGAAGAGTCAAAATGAGTAAGGGTATCCATTCAAAACCGTGAGCGAAGCAACTTTTGATTTTGATTTAATAGTTATTGGAGCTGGTTATGGAGGCTTCGATGCTGCAAAGCATGCTGCCCAATCAGGTCTCAATGTGGCAATTATTGAATCACGTGAGATGGGAGGGACATGCGTGAATAGAGGGTGCGTCCCTTCAAAGGCTTTATTGGCTGCAAGTGGCAAGGTCAGAGAACTTGCTGATCTGAATCATCTTTCTGGGTTTGGTATTCATGCTGCGCCTGTTAGGTTTGAAAGGCAAAAAATTGCAGACCATGCTAACAAACTAGTTCAAAATATTCGTTCAAATTTGACTAAGACTCTTGAACGAGCAGGTGTAACAATAATTTTAGGAGAGGGACGTATTGAAGGTCCTCAAAAGGTTGGAGTAAGGGAGCTTAATGGAGTTGATAGGCTTTTATCTGCAAAGGATGTTGTAATTGCTACAGGTTCAGACCCTTTTGTACCCCCTGGGATTGAAATTGATGGAAGAACTGTTTTTACTAGTGATCAAGCAGTTAGTTTGGAATGGTTGCCAAGATGGATTGCAATTATAGGTAGTGGATATATTGGTTTAGAATTTGCCGATGTATATACAGCTTTGGGTTGTGAAGTCACTGTTATAGAAGCACTTGACAAGATAATGCCTACCTTTGATCCAGATATAACAAAGATTGCCTCAAGAAAATTAATTGAAAGCAGAGATATTGAGGCGAGGTCTGCTGTACTTGCCTCTAAAATTGTTCCAGGTTCCCCTGTGTTAATTGAAATATCTGATTCTAAAAGCCGTGAATTTATAGAAGAACTTCAAGTGGATGCAGTATTGGTAGCTACCGGTCGAACTCCTTCTAGTAAAGGACTTAATTTAGAATCAGTTGGTGTTGAGACTAATAGAGGCTTTATACCAATTGATGAGACTATGAGAGTAATAGTTAATGGCAAACCATTGCCCCATCTGTGGGCAGTCGGTGATGTTACTGGTAAATTGATGTTGGCTCATACTGCTGCAGCTCAAGGAACTATTGCAGTTGAAAATATTCTTGGTAACTTTCATCAAATAGACTATAGGAGTATTCCTGCTGCTACCTTTACTCACCCTGAGATTAGTTCGGTAGGGCTTTCAGAAGAAGAAGCAAAGGGCCTTGCTGCTTCAGAGAAATTTGAACTTGGAATAGTGAGAAGTTACTTCAAGGCAAATTCAAAAGCGTTAGCAGAGTTAGAAAGTGACGGTTTAATGAAGTTATTATTTAGGAAGGATACGGGAGAAGTTCTGGGGGCACATATTTATGGCTTACATGCAGCTGATTTAATTCAAGAAGTGGCTAATGCAATTGCACGAAGACAGAATGTTATTGATTTGGCAAAAGAAGTTCATACACATCCAACTTTAAGTGAAGTTGTAGAGATGGCTTATAAGCAAGCTTCTATTCAAATAAAAAAATAAATTGTTTTATAAAACTTTTAATAAATTAACTAAATCATTTTTGATTCCTAAAAAACTACCCTTTTCTTATGACAATTAGAAGGAGACCACCAAATCCCAGCATCAAAGTAGCAAATTTGGAATATGCAATTCCTCACCCAGATGCTCAACCTAATAACATTTTAGAAGAGATTGTTTGGGAAAAAGAGCGTGAAGTTGAAGTGGCCCGTAAAAAAACCCCATTAGATACATTAAAGTCAAAGATTAATGATTTATCTGAGCCAAAAGAATTTATTAATGCATTAAGAAATGCTGCTGTTTTGCCAGCAGTTATTGCAGAGATAAAAAAAGCTAGCCCAAGTAAAGGTGTTATTCGTGAACAGTTTGATCCAATAAATATTGCAAAAAGTTATGAAATTGGAGGGGCCAGTTGTTTATCAGTTTTGACAGATAAAAAGTTTTTTCAAGGTGGATTTGATATTTTAACTGAAGTCAGGAAAGCTGTTAATTTACCCTTGCTTTGTAAAGACTTTTTTCTATACCCATATCAAATTTATCAAGCAAGAGCTTCTGGAGCTGATGCGATACTTCTTATCGCTGGAATTTTATCTGATCAAGATTTAAAGTATTTGTTTAAAGTCTCTTCGAGTTTAGGGATGACTTCTTTAGTTGAGGTACATGACTCTAAAGAGTTAGAAAGAGTACTTAATATTGGATTATTTCCTCTGATTGGAATAAACAATAGAGATTTGAAAACTTTTAAAACTGATATAACGGTAACTAAATCCTTAGTAGCTAAATATGCTGATAAAATACGCTCTCAATCATCTTTAGTTGTCAGCGAGTCAGGCTTGTTTAGTCGTAAAGACTTAGACTTTGTTCTTGCTTCTGGAGCTCATGCCGTATTAGTTGGTGAGGCTTTGATGAAAGAGAAAGATATTGAATATTCTTTAAAAGCTCTTATCTCCCCTGCTTAGATTGCATGTTTAAGTATTACTTTGACTGCAAATAATAATATCAAGTAAACCAATTATTGATTCTTTTTGTATTAATCCAAACTGGCGACTATCGGTGCTAGATAATGGATTGTCACCTCTCACATCAATGCCATAAGATTTTTCAGAAAAAATTCTTTTTATTATTATTTTATTTGGTTCTTTAGGGTGCTTTAAGAGGATGATACTTCCTGAATTTAGTTGATTGTATTGGATAAATTTTAATGGTTTATATATTAACCAATCACCATCTCTTAAAGTTGGCTCCATAGAAGTTCCAACTACTCGACAATGTCGTCTAAATCTAAAAAGAACCAAAAATAGAAGTGAAAGTGATATCTGTCGCTTAATTGGTAACTCAGCTTGCTGTAACCCAACTATCAGTACGTCCTTTCGATTGCCAAAACATATTATGGATTTTTTTGACAGTATCTAGAAGTTCTTCTGCTTTTGTTTGATCAATATTTACTTTACATGCACTGCATAGTTTTGCGGCTTTCCAAAAAGTGTCATGAAGATCTGGATATGTCGCTAAATGTTCTGGTTTGAAATAATCAGTCCAGAGGATGAGCAATTCTTTTTTTGTTTTTTGGGATTCCTCCTCTTTGATTGCTACGAATCTAGAAAAAGTGTTGTTGTAAGCAGAGATTGAAGAGGCATCATTACCTCCAGGAGTCAGTGCAATTAGTTTCTTTGTCATTGAGAGAACGGCTTCAGCAGCAACCCTGGCTGAAGCAGGGTCATAGACACCACATGGCCCATCACAATGCGCATAAACATTTGTTGACGGAAGTTTCTCGAAAATTGTTGAGATTACTTTGCTTAACATCAGCTGAGAAAATGTAAAATCTTTTTTTCAGATTAATGCCGATTAACTATAAATGCTACGGTTTCTGATCTTTTTTAGATATTTGATTCTCTATTTAATTTCTAAAAGTTCAACTTCAAAAGTCAAAGTGGAATCTGGAGGTATTGGACCAATCCCTCTACTCCCATAGCCTAGTTCTGGAGGAATAACTAACTTCCTTTTGCCACCTACTTTCATTCCTGCAACCCCTTCATCCCAGCCCTTGATAACCTTGCCAGCCCCTAAAGGGAACTCAAAAGGTCCGCGACCGTAACTACTGTCAAATTCTTTACCGTTCTCAAGAGTTCCTTTGTAGTTTACTGATACTTTTTGACCTGGAGTAGCCTCTTCTCCTTCTCCAATGATTAAATCAAAAACAGTTAATCCGCTGGAAGTAACCTTTGATTTGTTAAGTTCTACCGCATTGCCTAGTGGAGAAGTGTCTTCGTTGTTTGTTTTGATTGTTGCCATGGTAAATAAAACTGGGTTTGGATCTGCAGGATCTAATTCGAAATTATTGACAATAGGCTTTGAATTTTGAGAGCTTATTAGATCTACTGGAATAGACTTCTGAACTTGTGACGCATCAGTCGCTATTGGAGAAAAGATTTGACTGACTACTGCAATAACAAGACAGCAGATGAAAACTGAAAAACTGATTAAGATTTCTCTCACGACTAAATCAAGCGATAAATCAAAATTATTCTTTCAGCATAACTCTATTTCTCAAACTTTACCTCCTTTCAATTGCTTAGATTAATTAGAGGAAAAGCTATTTTTCAATGCAATGCAGTATGCATAGAAATCGGTGGGTGGTTTTTGTTCAATCAGCATTTGGTGGTGTACTGGCGGGATCTTTTATAGGTGGTTCGCAACCTTTATTTGTCGCATTAGGTATTGCATTCCTTTGGTCCTCCAGTCAATTTTATTGGGCAGGTGGAGTGTGGGGAGGTTTTTTTGTTTTAGTTAGTCATCGTTGGCTTTTGGCCTTGCACCCATTGACTTGGATAGGTATTCCATCCTTGTTCAGCTTGCTAATTACTATTTCTCTTTGGCTGTTTTGCGGGTTTATTGGCTTTTTGTTAGTTGGAATTTGGTCTTGGGTGGCTAGTTTTGGTTATTCATATTTGAAAGTTGGTAATTGTCTTAGTAGAAATTTTTTTTATGCAATTTTTTTGTCTTCTCTTTGGGGTTACGTAGAAGTCTTATTGGCTCAAAGCCCTTTCTTTTGGACTGGAATTGGCGCAAGTTTGCTGCCTGGGGATAGAGCCTTGGCAGGCTTGGCGAGATGGTTTGGCTCAGGAGGCCTGGCAGCGGTTCAATTGTTAATTGGCTGGTGGCTATGGCAACTTTTTGTAAAATTAAAAAAGAATGAAAAAGCTCGAGAACTCTTTGTTAAGGGATTATTTGTCTTAGCCTTGGCTCATTCGATTGGATTTTTCCTTTTAATTCATCAAACTCCAAATGGACAAGAAAAATTAGCTTTATGGCAATCTAATATTCCTATTAGAGAAAAATTTAGTAAGGAACAATTGGATATCCTTCCTGAAAAAGTAAACTTTATTTTGGGAAAAGCACAATCTTTAGGCGCCTCTATTTTAATTGCTCCAGAAGGTACTTTGCCTGCTAATTTTAAGCTAATTTCATCTTCAAATGTTAAGTTTATTTCTGGTGGTTTCCGTTGGGAAGATGGAGGTCAGCGTAATTCTCTAATGATTTTTGACTCGGGACATTTAAGCCCCTCAAGCTTTCTTGACAAGTTTAGATTAGTGCCATTAGGAGAGAGAATTCCTCCTGTCTTATCAATATTTTCCCATGAAGGATTATCAGCTGTTGGAGGTTTGTCTCCAGGAAAATCTTCAAGATTAATGCAGTGGCAAGGTCCTTCTTTTGCGGCGGCTATTTGTTATGAAATTAGTGATGGTGAATTAGTCTCTAAAGCAGTAAAAAATGGTGCAAAATGGGTTTTATCTATTGCAAATTTAGACCCTTATCCGTTACTACTTCAGAGACAGTTCTTGTCACTTTTGCAGGTGAGAAGTATTGAGACTTCAAGAGATGTAGTGAGTGTTGCAAATACTGGCCCAACGACCATAATTAGGAGTACAGGTAAGATTCAATCTCTTTTTAATCCAAATAAAGATATCGTTGACGTAGTACATCTGAATTTATATCAAATTAAAACACCTTATGTTCTTTTCGGTAAGAATACTCTTCTAGTTATTCCACTTATTAGCTTTATTGCTTCTATTTACTTTAAGAAGTAGATGTTTTACCATTTTCTTTTACTTTACTATTAAACCTCCTCCAAGGAGAAAATCACCTTTGTAAAATACGGCTGCCTGTCCAGGTGTTATTGAAAATTGCTCATCGTTAAAAACTATTTTACATCTATGTGGCCTTGAATTCGCTATATCTTTAGATGTTGCTTTGATTGGAATTATCTTTGCTTTTACTGGACGGCTTCTATATCTAATTTGCACTTCTATTTCTAATGCTTCTTCTGGTGGATTTATTGATACCCAATTAATCTCTCTAACAATGCAAGAATCTTTGCCAGATTCTGATCTTGGAGCTACAAAAACTTTGTTTGATTGTGAATCTAAACTGATCACGTGTAATGGAACATCCCATGAAACTCCTAACCCTTTTCTTTGGCCAATGGTGAAATTTTGAATGCCATCATGTGAACCAATAACTCTTCCATCTTTTAAAACTATTTCACCTTTGTTAGATGGTAAATAATGGCTTAAGAAAGCATTCATTGATCCATAATGTTCTGCTAGACAGAGGTCTTGGCTTTCTGGCTTTTGTGCGGTTCTTAATGAATAGCGCATTGCTTCTTGCCGTGTTTCTTGTTTGGTAAGCTCTCCTAGTGGGAAAATTATTCTCTCAATGATGTTTTGTGGTAGATCATATAAAAAATAACTTTGATCTTTGTTTTCATCTTTACCACGCATTAGTTTGTGTTTACCAACTCCATCCCCAGGAAGAGAAGTTTTGGTAACTTTTTCATTCATATATCTAATTCTTGCATAATGCCCAGTCGCTAGTCTTTGGAATTTTTTATTGTTTTCTGCCCATTTAAGCATTTCTGAAAATTTTACAGATCGATTACATCTAGAGCATGGAGAAGGAGTAATTCCTTGTTGATAACCATTTACAACGTTGTTTATTATTTCCTTTTTAAAAGTTTCACGAGAGTCAACAATATGATGGGGTATTCCTAATTGATCACATAGTCCTGCAGCATCAACTAATCCATCTGAACAGCAAGATCCTTGGCCTTTAAGAAGCCAAAGTGTTAAACCTTCAATTTCCCAGCCTGCTTCAAAAAGTAGTGCTGCCGTTAAAGAGCTATCTACACCTCCAGATAAGCCGGCTATGGCTGAATGATTGCCAGGTAACTCCTTAAGTCTCTTTAGAGATTTAAGAAAACCACTGGAGATCTTTGTGTTTTTATTAGTTGTTTTTAATGTTTCCATATTTATATCTATAGGCAGGAATAGAAAATTTCTTCATAGTTAAGTTTATTCGCTACTTGATTTTGATTTGGCCAGAAGTTGATGTGAATCATTTGATGGTTTCTGCTGATCAGATGAGAAGTATTGAAATAGAACTTTTTTCTCATGATATGCCTGTAGAGGCTTTGATGGAAAAAGTAGGTTTTAAAATTGCTTGTTGGATTCTTAATCGACCAAATTTGACGAAGGATGGAGTCGTTATTTTGGTGGGACCTGGGCATAATGGGGGTGATGGTCTTGTCGTTGCTAGAGAATTGCATTTGGCAGGTTTAGATATTGCGATTTGGTGCCCTTATCCAATTAAAAAGAAATTAACCCAAAAACATTTGAACTATATAAATTGGCTTGGGATCCCTCAATTAGAAGTTTATCCTGATATTCATAGTAAATCTTTATGGGTTGAAGCGCTTTTTGGACTTGGCCAAAAGAAAAAGATCTCTAATGAACTTAGAGATCTTTTTAAATCTAGGCAGATAGTTCAACCTAATAAACTGATTAGTATTGATGTCCCTGCAGGAATTTGTTCTGATTCGGGTAAATTATTATCCGAAGACCCATGTCATGCTTTTGTTACTTTGACAACAGGCTTAGTAAAAAAAGGACTAGTTCAAGATTCTGCTATTGATTATGTAGGCAATATTGAAAGGATTGATATTGGGATTCCACCCGTAATTGTAGATAACTTTCATGGAAACAAACATTTGCTTATTAGATCTCAAGACTTAAACGATTTTCAATGGCCAATTTTTGATATTGCTGCCAGTAAGTATCAACGTGGTCGAACTCTATTAATTGCTGGGAGTAATAAATATTTAGGTGCTGCATATATTGCTTTGAAGGGAGCATTGGGTAGTGGGGTAGGCAGTATTCAAGCTGCTTTGCCTAAGTTAGTTGCAGAAGGTTTATGGCAAAGTATTCCTGAAATTGTTTTGTCTCAGGTATTGCCTCAAAGCAATGATGGCAATTCTTTAATAGAACAAGCTTTATTAACTTCTGATTTGAGTAAGTATGACTCAATATTAATTGGGCCAGGATTAGGAATTGAGAATGATTGGGACCAATTTTGTTATTTGCTGGAGGATTTTAAAGGGTTATTAGTTTTGGATGCAGATGGTTTGAATAGGCTTTCTTTATCTTCAAAAGGGTGGGAATGGCTTAAAAGAAGAAATGCTCCAACTTGGATTACACCTCATTTATCAGAATTTCATCGACTATTTCCTTGCGTAAATAGCTCTTCTCTTTTTCAAGCAGCAAAAGAAGCCTCAAGAAAAGCAAATGTAGCAATTTTGCTTAAAGGAGCTCATAGCGTTATTGCTGAACCTTCTGGTTACTGCTGGCAATTAACGGACTCCTCTTCAAATGTTGCTAGAGCAGGATTAGGTGATCTATTGGCGGGTTATTTGAGTGGAATGGGAGCAATGGGAGTTGTTTCTAAAAAGGGCTTGAGTTCTCAATTAATGGCGGCATCTGCTTTGGTTCATGCAGAGGCGGCAAGAAATACCATGGAAGGGACTAATGCAAACCTAATTTCAAAAACCTTAGCTGAATTGACAAAAAGATATACAGGCTTAAATGTGCTGAAATAGACATCAGATAGTGATTATTGACTACTTTTCCTCTGAATTGTAAATATTTCCACACAAGAATCTGAAGGGT
>QCKO01000022.1 GCA_003215315.1 Prochlorococcus sp. AG-409-P19
GCACATTTCAATCTGGGAAATATATTAGAAGATCTTGGTAACTTAAAACAAGCAGAAGTATCACAACGCAAAGCCATTGAAATTAAACCTAATTATCCAGAGGCGCATTCAAATCTGGGAAACATATTAAAAGAACTTGGCAACTTAAAACAAGCAGAAGTATCTACACGCAAAGCCATTGAACTCCAACCTAATCTCGCAGAGGCTCACTACAATCTAGGAAACATATTAAAAGATAATGGCAACTTAAAACAAGCAGAAGTATCTACTCGCAGAGCAATTGCACTTAATCCTGATTTCGCAGAGGCTCATTTCAATCTAGGAAACATATTAAAAGAATTTGGTGATTTGGGTAATGCTATAAATCAATACAAGAAAGCACTAAAATTAAACAATGAACTATCCTTAGCAAAGACTGCTTTAATTGCGACCAAAGGCAGTATATGCGATTGGAGTGATGAGAGGACTAATAATATATGGCTTAAATCACTTGGTATAAAAGGAAAATCTATTTGGCCAGGTGAATTATTCCCATTAGAAGATAATCCTTTAAAGCAATTAAAAAGATCTAAAAATATTTATAAAGAAAGATACAATCGACCAATGAAAATTATCAAATCTTCGAAAAAAAATAAAATTCATATAGGTTATTTTTCTGCTGATTTCCGAACTCATCCTGTAATGCAACTCATTGCTCCTCTATTTGAGCTGCACGATAAATCTAATTTTGAAATATATTTATACTCCTTTGTGCCAAAAGAAGATGAATATACTGAAAGAGCAAAAAAATCTGGATGCATATTCAGAAACATAACAAAATTAAATGATATTGAATCGGTTGAATTAGCAAGAAATGATCAATTAGATATTGCAGTAGATCTAATGGGATATACTCAACATAATAGAATGCCTATTTTCTCATATAGGGTTGCACCAATACAACTTAACTATCTTGGGTATCCTGGTTCTCTTGGAACAGATAAAATAGACTATATAATTGCTGATCAAATTGTCATTCCAAATGGTCATGAAAAATTTTATACTGAAAAAATAATAAGAATGCCAAATTGTTATTTATGCACTGATGATAAAATGAAAATAAGTAAAGAAACATTTTCACGAAAAGATTTTAATCTTCCTGAGAAAGAGTTTGTATTTACTTGTTTCAACGGATTAAAAAAAATCACTCCAAATGAATTTAATATTTGGATGAGATTACTTTCAAAAACAAAAGGAAGTGTTCTTTGGTTGCATGGTTCAAATAAATGGGCAATGAAGAATTTAAGAAAAGAGGCTGAAAAAAGAAATGTAGATAAAAACAGAATAATTTTCACCTCATATATAGAGTCAAGTCAACATTTAGCAAGGCATTCTCTAGGAGATCTAGGACTTGATACTTTCAATTTCAATGGTTGTACAACATCATCTTTTGGATTGTGGGCTGGAATGCCTATTTTAACAAAAAGAGGAGAAAGCTGGCCAGCAAGAATCAATACTAGCCTACTTATAGCACTAGGTCTTCCTGAACTAATTACTTATAGTGAAAGTGAATACGAAGAAAAAGCTTTGTATTTTGCTAGCCACCCTGAAGAAATTCTTAGATTGAAATCTAAATTGAACAAATTAAAAGAAACATCACCACTTTATAATTCAGAGTTATTTACAAGAAATTTAGAAACTAAATATATTGAATTAGTAAATAATCATAGCTTTTGACTTGCTCTCAGATTAATTACTAGATCTTTCTAACTCCATTGTTATATTGAGCAATCAGGAACGCTTAGGGCCTAATAATCCAAGATCGACCTGCATGAAAGAATTAAATAGAAAATTTCAGTTAAGCTACAAGTTAATAAACTTTTGATATCATTCTAATAGAATTATCGATACAATATTATTTATAAGACCTGAACTCAGTCCAGGCACTTAGGAAAATAAAATCTAAGCCATTAGAAACTGAAAGTTGATGGTCTAACTCAGAAACCCCTAAAAAAAGAGCAGGTAATTTTTCACGAACTCATAAGAAAAATTCCAATAATTAGAATATCCCCCATCTCTCAATGTAAAATCTATATTTATAATATTACTCTTCATAAAAAGTTAACAAGAAACATTCTAACCAAAATTTTTTCTATCATATAATGAATTTAAAGGTAGATTCTAAAGGATATAATAGTTTATAATAGTGAAAAAGAGAGTAGATGGACTACTTAAACAAAGAATTCAATAGTCACCACCACAAATTCTTTCGTCTTGCCATAGATATGAAACAATGCTTTTTTTCTTTAAATGAGTTCAATCTAAACACCTAAGTAGAGAGATAGATGAAATTCATTGATTTACAAAAGCAACAAGATCAACATCACCCAGATGGTGGGGTCTTAAAAAACAAAATCATTGATAACATCACAAAAGTTATTAACCATGGTCAATTTATTTTAGGTCCAGAAGTAACTGAAATTGAGGAAATACTAAGTGATTATGTTGGTGTTAAATATTGCATTTCAACTTCCAGTGGAACCGATGCACTTTTAATTTCATTAATGGCATTGGATATTCAACCAGGTGATGAAGTTATAACTACCCCTTTTTCATTCATTGCAACGGCAGAGACAATAACACTGCTTGGAGCAATTCCAATTTATGCTGATATAAATCCAAAAACATATAATATAGATCCTAACCAAATTGAAGCATTAATAACTGAAAAAACAAAGGCTATAATTGCAGTTAGCCTATATGGTCAAACAGCAAATATGAAAGAGATTAATGAAATAGCAAATAAACATGGATTAAAAGTAATTGAAGATGCTGCGCAAAGTTTTGGAGCAACACATCATCAATTGAAGAGTTGTGGATTATCCACAATAGGTACCACAAGTTTCTTCCCTTCAAAACCTTTTGGATGCTATGGAGATGGTGGTGCTTGTTTTACTAATGACAAAAATTTAGCTCAACGGATTAGAGCAATATCAATACATGGTCAAGTAGAAAGGTATCTCCATAAAGAAATTGGATTAAATGGAAGATTGGATACAATTCAGGCTGCTGTTCTACTCGCTAAATGGGGAATCTTCGAAAAAGAAATAAAGTTGAGACAAGAAGTTGCTAATCTCTATACAACAAAATTAAATTCAATCGGAATAAACTCAACACCTTATATTGATACTTACAATACAAGTGTATATGCACAATATACTATAAAGGTTAAGCAAAGGTCAGAAGTGATATCAATACTAAAAGAGTCAGGTATTCCTTCAGCTGTTCACTACCCAATTCCACTTTGTCAACAACCAGCCTTAAATAACAATAAATCCCCCCAGTCTAATGGAACACATATAAATGCACTAACTGCTAGCAATGAAGTAATTAGCCTTCCAATGTATCCTTACCTCACAGAAGAAAATATAAACAGAATTATATCATCTTTAAAAGATGCAATTAAATTAGACTAGTTACCATCACAAAGTGAAGATTATTCCATTTATATTTTTTTTAATGGCTGTTTTAAAGTTAATAAAAGAAAGAGATTTATAATTTAAAACCTATAATCCTATTCCTCTTGACATGAAAGTTGCCAAAAGAGGAATTAATACAAATCCAACAAGCTCAATATTCAGAATAATTTTCAATCTTGATACCAAAACTTCAGAGACTATAGGTAAATCTCCTTTGCTAAGTGGAAGTGCCCATAATATATAAGTAAAAGTAGGATATAAAGAAAGTACACCTACACATCCAAATATAATCATCTTGGCCCAAAACAATGGATTTTGCGTATAAAAATCAGACCCTTGTCCGAATTTAATTACTCTAAAAATTCCAGACACAAGAAGTGCCACACCTGCAAGGCCATAAACTATATCGGCGATAACCATCGCAATAGCTTCTGACCTATTTGGAGAAGCTCTTAAACGAGCCCTTTCAAAAACCAATGCCCCAAAACAAAGCATAAAGCTCACATAATGCACATAAGCAACTAATGCTGACTTAGTCAGATCTGTCGACGGCAAATCAAAGGACATAATTCATTTCAGCATCCATTGCACTTAAAGTAGAATCATATAATACAGAAACATGTGACAATCTATCAATAAATCCATTGATAGTGCATGACTATGGCAACGAGGAGCAAAATAAACCTATCAGGCTAGATATGGATTGAGTTTTGAAGAGAGAAAGAAAAGTCAAGTGTAAAGATTCCATAATTTCAAGGAATATTGTCTGATCATTATCTTAATTTCTTATGAAGAAACACTTATATGTTTATGAAATCATTTCTTCTACTTCTTCAACCCAAAAGATTTATTTTACATATTATGTTAGCTGCAATATTAATAGTTAACCCTTACCCTCTATTTGCTATTCAGGAAAATAGTGATCAAATACAGGTATTAACACAAAAGGTTTCAAAAGATTTTTCAAAAAAATTCTGCAATGGTATAGGTTTTGGGTTATCCCAAGAAAGTGCTTTTACATTTGCACTTAAAGAAAACGAACAAGCTTTTATCAAAAAAAAAGGAATCAAAAATATAAACCAAGATGATCTAGCAACAATGATAGCCACAAATATAATAGAAGGTTGCGGTGGGCCAATTAATCTTTCAGGTCAAGATGGAATAAAAGAGTTTAAATCATATTATATTGGCTCCAAAAAATAAGGTTATATAATGAGCAAAAAAATGTAGAAAAAAATAAATCCTCTAGCCGGAAAGTCTATATTTAATAATAAATAAAAGTAATTTTTATTTATACCCTTTAGGATTATTAACCTGCCAATTCCATCCATCTATGCAGCTTTCTGAAAGTGACCTTTTTGGAACCCATCCTAATTTATTCTTAGCTAAACTTATATTCGCAAGATTGATACCTACATCGCCACTTCTTCTTCCTTTAATCTCATAAAGTACCTTACAATTTGTTGCCTTCTCAAATGCATTAATGACATCAAAAACTGAGTAACCTATACCACTACCAAGATTAACTTTAAAAATCTGTGGCTTATTCTCGTTCAAATAATTTAAAGCTAAAATATGACCTTCCGCAAGATCCATAACATGAATATAATCTCTTATGGGTGTTCCATCGTAAGTGTCCCAATCATCGCCAAAAACTTTAAGGCTCAACTTTCGACCAATTGCAACTTGACTTATATATGGAAATAAATTTTCAGGATCCCCCAAAGGGTCTTCCCCTATTAAACCACTGGGATGCGCTCCAACAGGGTTAAAATACCTTAGAAATGCAAATTTAAATATATTTAAGGAGCTATAATATAGATCTGTAAGCATATTTTCTATTGCCACTTTAGTCTGACCATATGGATTTATTGGTTTCAGATCAGCAGTCTCAGGTATAGGTATAACATCCGAATTACCATATACAGTTGCGCTACTACTAAATACTAGTGTAAAACATTTGAACTCCTTCATTGCGGATAGGAGAATCCTAGTCCCATTAACATTTACATCCCAATATGATAATGGTGATTGAAAAGAGTTTGCAACAGATTTCAAACCAGCAAAATGAATCACAGCATCAATTGGCTTTCCTATATTTATTTGATTACTAAAAATTTCTCTTACAATAGAAATATCTCTAATGTCTCCTCTAATAACTTTCAATCGAACCAAGCCTTCATCATTCTGAACGAGATTTGACACTCTACGTAACGACTCAGGTGAACTATTAACAAAAGAATCTAATACTACTAGATTAAAGCCTGATTTCAGTAAAGACAAACAGGTGTGACTACCAATAAAACCTGCCCCACCTGTAACTAGTATATTTCTCACTTATAGGGAGCACTAAGCTTTTAGAATTTACATTCTAATCATATAAAAATCATCTTTGAAGCTTCTCAAGAAAGGGTGTCAGAAATAAAAACATTTATCTTTTATAATATTTTTTGTACCACTCAACAAATTGATTAACACCATTCTCTATAGATGTATCAGGGCAGAAATCAATCCATGATTGCAGCTTAGCTGTTTCAGCATAAGTAGAAACCACATCACCGGGCTGCATTGGCTTGAATTCTTTTTGAGCCTTTCTATCTAATGCATTTTCTAATAATTGAATAAATTCTAAAAGCTTAACAGGTTTATTATTACCAATATTAAAGATTCTATGTGGTGCAAAAGATGTTGAAGGGTCAGGGGAAGAATGATTAAAATTATTATCTATAGTTGCAGGTTTATATCCACATCTGAATACACCTTCAATAATGTCATCAATATATGTAAAGTCTCTTTCCATTTGACCATAGTTAAAAACTGATATTGGATCACCATTAAGAATAGATTTTGTAAATATCATTGGAGCCATATCTGGCCTACCCCATGGACCATAAACAGTGAAAAATCTCAGGCCAGTAGCTGGGAGATTATACAAATGGCTATAAGTATGAGCCATTAACTCATTTGATTTTTTAGTTGCAGCATAAAGACTTACAGGGTGATCAACAGAGTGTTTTTCTTTAAAAGGAAAGTTTTGATTACCACCATATACAGAACTACTAGATGCGTAAATAAAGTTTTCTACATTAATTAACCTGCATAATTCCAAGATATTGCCAAACCCAACTAAGTTAGAGTTTATATAGGCTGATGGGTTTTCCAAAGAATATCTAACACCAGCTTGTGCGGCCAAATGGAAAACTACTCTAGGAGTATATCTGTTAAAAATTTCATATAAAGAATTGTAATTTTGAATATCTGTTTCATAAAAGTTCCACACTCCTGTAGAATCTAATGCTTTATTAGAAAGCAAATTCAGGCGTGATCTTTTCAGATTAACATCATAATAATTATTAAGGTTGTCTACTCCAACAACATGCTCACCACTCTCCAACAAACGTAAAACAAGTGCGGCTCCTATGAAACCGGCTGCCCCAGTAACGAGAAATGGTGCTTTCTTTTTTATGACTCTTTAAAGAACTATTATTAGTTATAACGCACAACATTCGTTTTTGAAGCAAATAATCGATATTTATAAACATTTTCACATGAACGATACAAGCCTTACTAGCAAGCTAGATTTTAATAATGAATTATACAATTTTAATCTCTATAGTTTTCATAAACCATAAAAAGATATGTTATCAATATTCAAGCAAAAAATCAGTCCAATATTAATAAATGATGAAAAACAATTCACAATTGACTACTCTCGCTACTTAATCACTTCATTCACTCAAAGCCATTTTAACAGCTGCAATCATACTAAATAACAATGGAAAATCCTTAGGCTTCCTAACTACAAAAAGTTCTTCTTAAAAAATATTATTTTAATGAAATTGTTATTTCCTAACTAAAAATGATATCAGAATTTTCAATGAACTCTAATAGAGACAATTTCAACTTGAAGAAAAAATACCAATCTGAAGTTTCGTACAATCAAACGCAGACAGTAAAAATCCAAGAGAATACGAAGATTTACTCTGAATGGAGCCAAGCGGACTTGAACCGCTGACCCCCTGCATGCCATGCAGGTGCTCTACCAGCTGAGCTATGGCCCCAAATAGTTGATATGACATTGACTCCAATCAATATCATCCAACCAAACTATTATACTTCAAGAAAAGAGCACATAACTTCAGCTCCTAAGTAGCCTCCAGTCTTCAGGAGGGGAAGAGAATAAAACCATTGATATAACTAACACTGATAAAATTCTCGACACTATTCCCGAAGGGAAAGAAGTTTTACCCGAGGGGAAAGCGGTGAGGAATTACCAAACGTCATTATTTTCAATAGGTCTAGACTAATTTCATCCCTCAATGAAGAGATTACCCATGCTTATTTGCAACGGTTCAATTTCTTTAGAAAGTTAAAGCCAAGTTCAGGTGTACAATATATGAAAACTATTCAATCTATAAATATAGATGTGACTGAGGGGAAAAGAAATACAAGTAAAGTAGTGTCTGAATTAAAAACATTCACAGTTCCTTTTGCTTTAGAAGAAATCAAGGAAAATATTACTTTCACTTCGAACACTCCTTCTAAGCCTTCTAAGCCTTCTAAAAGGCAAATAATGAATCAAGCATTTAAATTTCATTCAGAAGGGAACATATCAGAAGCATCCAAATATTATAAATATTTTATCAGTCAAGGA
>QCKO01000023.1 GCA_003215315.1 Prochlorococcus sp. AG-409-P19
AAGTCTTGAAAGATTGGAGTTAATCAAAAATGAGCTCTCTATTCTTTCCAAAAAGCAATTGTCTCTAAATCTTCAGTGGGAAAAAGAAAAAAGCTCTATTGATGAAATCTCCTCATTAAAAGAAGAAATAGAAAACGTAAAATTACAAATTGAACAAGCCAAGCGAAATTATGATTTAAATCAGGCAGCTGAATTAGAGTATGGTCATTTAACTAGCTTAAAAAACAAATTAGAATCAAAACAAACCAGCTTATCAACTAATGATATATCTTATGAAGATTCTCTTCTTAGAGAAGAAGTTCGGGAAGATGATATTGCTGAAGTCATATCAAAGTGGACATCTATTCCAGTAAGAAAATTAGCACAATCAGAAGCTGATAAATTATTAAATCTAGACAATCAACTACATCTAAAAGTTGTAGGTCAAAATGATGCTGTTCAAGCTGTTTCTGAAGCCATTCAACGTTCAAGAACAGGGTTAAGTGATCCAAGCAAACCGATAGCAAGTTTCTTATTTCTTGGGCCAACAGGAGTAGGCAAGACTGAGTTATGCAAAGCATTAGCGACGCAACTATTTGACAGTGAAAATGCCTTAATAAGGATTGACATGTCTGAATATATGGAAAAACATTCTATTAGCAGATTAATTGGCGCGCCTCCTGGATATGTTGGATTTGAAGCTGGCGGCCAACTAACAGAAGCAGTTAGAAGAAAGCCTTATTCTGTTTTACTTTTTGATGAAATAGAAAAGGCTCATACAGATATTTTCAACATCATGCTACAAATACTCGACGATGGCAGAGTGACTGATAGCCAAGGAAGGACAACTAACTTCACCAATACAATAATTATTCTAACCAGTAATATTGCCAGCAATATAATCAGCGAAGGAACAAAAGAAAAGGATTCGTATAAACAAATTAAAAAGCTTATAGATAAAGAGTTAAGGTTATTTTTCCGACCAGAGTTTCTAAATAGGCTAGATGAAATAATAACATTTAATCGACTTGAAACAGAAGATTTGATAAAAATAGCTTGTCTTCAAATAAATAGTTTAAAAGCAAGACTTGAAACAAAAAATATAAAGTTAAACATCAGCATGCCTGCTATTAAATGGATAGTAGAGAAAGGATTTGACGCAAATTATGGTGCCAGACCATTAAAACGTGTCATACAAAAAAATATAGAGACAGAAATAGCAAAACAAATCCTCAGAAATATATTTATTGCAGGTAGTAGTATAAATATCGACATTAAAGACTCTAGATTAATTATAAACTAATTCTTTACATATTGTCCGAATTCACTAGATAATTCTAATGAATACAAAATACTTAGGTGGTTTCGAACCAACTAGGCACATGTTCAAAACATGCCGCATTGCATTCATTCTCCCTTGCTTCAGCTCTCCAGCAACATGTTCTACCTTTGTCTCTATCTCTTAAGAGAGTATTTGCCCACTCCCATACCAAATTAGAAGTTGACTCCATTCCTACATTTCTCATTATGCGAAGGTTTAAAGCTCCTTGGTCATGAAGACTTTTCCAGGACTCAAGAAGTGGGTCATCTTGATTAACAAGAAAAGTATGATCAAAATAATCTCGCAAGAGTTTCTCTAAGGGCTTCAAACTTGAAAAATCAACAACAAATCCATTCTCATCTAATTCCTTAGCAGCGAACCAAAATCTAAAGCTTCTACTGTAGCCATGTACGAAGTGGCAATGATCAGAGTGCTTCCATTGTCTATGACAGCATGGATAACCATTAAATTGCTTACTACAGGTGTAGGAAATATTTTGGATTGACATACAAAAAAATTTAAGTGAACTAATAGAGAGCTAAATTCAAAGTATTAATTCCATTAATACCAAATATGCCCTCTTTAAAGACATCATTTGTTGAAGAGTTAACTTATGACGAGAGAGGTCTAATTCCAGCAATTACCCAAGACTGGCTTGACGGAACAATTTTAATGATGGCATGGATGAATAAAGAATCGATCAAATTAACTCTACAAACTGGTGAAGTCCATTATTGGAGCAGATCAAGGAATGAACTTTGGCATAAGGGTAAAACAAGTGGGAACTTTCAGAAAGTAAAATCCATTAGTTACGATTGTGATTCAGATGCTTTGCTTTTAACAATTGAGCAAATCAATTCTATTGCCTGCCATACAGGAGCTAGAAGTTGTTTTTTCCGAAATAGTTATGATCTCGAAGATCACAAGAAGAAAGTACAGTTACTTCCACCTTCTAATGTCTGCAGTGACCTGTTTAATGTAATAAAAGACAGAAAAAAAAACCCTGAGAAGGAAAGTTATACGAACAGTCTTCTTGAAGGAGGAGACAATAAAATACTGAAAAAGATTGGAGAAGAAAGTGCCGAATTCATTATGGCTTGTAAAGACAAAGATCAACACTCAATAGCAAGTGAAGCTGCTGATTTAATTTTTCATTTACAAGTTGCTCTATCCTCTCAAGATGTTGAATGGGAAGACGTTCTGAGAATACTTGCGTCAAGAAGAGGTGCCCAGAGGAGATCAGGATCTTTGAAAAAGTTTAATTAATCATTTCCAAATCAAGCGAAATAAAAATAGGTGTTGAGATTTTCATATTTTTGAAAATCAAAAATCATGCATCAACACAAGTAACTTTTTAATCTTATGATCATGATTCCTTAACATCCAATAAATCAGCAAAACCTTTACAGCAAAAGTCTCTAGGTAATAATTACCTTTTAATCAATCGCTGAAAAGAAACCTTTCATAGCAATGTTTCTCAAGAAATAAAGAAAAAGCACAGTGCTCTATTCAAAAACATTAAGGTGTACAGGTCCATAAAAAAAGCCAGAAAACACATCCAAATTCGCATCGATTTGAGTAAATATTCATACGGGATAAATAATCAATTCCGAACACTTCATTACGCAGGAAGAAAGTAAACACTTTTTCTCTAGGTTAAATAAACCAGGAGGTACTAATCGTGAGTTCTTTAAGCGACTTTCTTGGAGAAATCGGAAGACATCAACTATTGACGCCTGAACAAGAGCTCACAATGGGGAGAAAAGTACAAGCCATGGCAAGCCTTATACAGCGGTGTCAGGCTGCTGGAGGTCATGGACCAAAATGCGATTACACAGACGAAGAAAAAAGAACAATCAGGAATGGGGAAAGAGCCAAGGATCAAATGATTACAGCTAATTTAAGGCTAGTAGTTAATTTAGCGAAGCGATATCAAGGGAAAGGTTTAGAGCTTCTTGACCTAATTCAAGAAGGGACCTTAGGGCTTACAAGAGCAGTTGAAAAATATGATCCCACTCGAGGTCATCGTTTCTCTACATATGCTTATTGGTGGATTCGGCAAGGATTAAATAGAGCACTTTCCACTCAAAGCAGAACCATTAGGATTCCAGTCAATATCAATGAAAAACTTACAAAACTTAGAGCAGCAAAGTCAAGATTAATGCAAGAGCTTGGTGTTCCAGCAACATCATTGCAGATTGCAGAAAAAATGAAAATTTCTCAAGAAGAAGTTGAAGAACTACTTGCCTGTGAATTAAGAAGTATCACAGTGAGCTTACAAGGTGTAGTTAAATCAAAGTCTGACCCCTCTGAACTTGTAGATATACTGCCCAGCGAAGAGATGCCTCCAATGGAACTTGCTGAGTTAGCAGAACGCAGTGCGTCTGCTTGGTCTTTATTAGACAAATCAAATCTGACTCCAAAGGAAAGAACGATAGTTAGTCTGAGATTTGGCCTAGATGGAACCAATGAATGGAGAACCTTGGCAGAAGTTGCTAGACAAATGAATTGCAGCAGAGAGTATTGCAGACAAGTCGTTCAAAGAGCATTGAGAAAACTTCGCAAAACAGGAATTCAAAATGGCATTTTAGAAAACGTCTCTAATGAGACGACAGCTATAAACAATAAAAGTCTTTAACATTTGAAAAAGTATTGCCTTAAGTATTGGATTTACAAAAATTTTAGGGACAATACTAATTAAAGACTTGATTCTCAAAAGCAATGTCTAAGCAAGGCCGCTCAAAAGAAGAAGTTTTAGAAGCAGAAGTAATTGATAGCTCTGTAATAGATGAAGGAATGCTTAAAAAGGTTCTAATACAAGCAGGAAGAAAAATTGCTCAACCTGCATTAGAGGCCTTCGAGATAATTTTAGATCCTTCAACTCCTCAAAAAGTAAAGATCTCAATGATAAGTGCTCTTACTTATTTAATAATGCCATTAGATGCAATGCCGGACTTCATACCCGTTGGAGGATTCAGTGATGATCTTATTGCGCTTACAGCAGTAATAAGTCTATGGAGGCATCACCTAACACCACAGATCAGACTTCGCGCAAAGTGGAAACTAGATAGATGGTTACCTCTCTAAAAATGAAAAAATGGACAAATGAAATAGAAGATGAGCTGGCTGTGTTTATTAAAGAATGGCTCAAGCATTCTGGCAGAACTCAGGCAGATTTATGTTTATTTCTCAATGCTTCCAATACCAGAATGTCATCACTATTAGAAATTTTAAAAAAAGACTATGACAAAGGGGGGATATCAAAAATTGCTCAACATCTATCTGACGTTGAACGATCCTGGGCTCATGGTCATGATTCCCAATTGGAATCTCTTAATAGATCTGACCCTTTAGGACAACTTGATCTTCTTCTTGATGAGATAAAAGAAGATTGCGATATCTAGTCAGAAAATGCAATGAAAGTTTTTCACATAGTTCTATTTCATCAGAGTCAAGACGCCTCCAGAAAAAGGTTTTTAAAAAAAATTTTAAGTTTTTTAATTTGCTTATTTATCTTGACCCTACCAGCTCAAAAAACATTTGCTTTGGACAACTCAATAGGCCAAAAAATTTTTACAAACCATTGTTCAGGATGTCATGTTAATGGTGGAAATATTATCCGTAGATCTAAGAATCTTAAATTAGACACTTTAAAGCGTAAAGGGATAGACAATTCCGATGCAATAGCAAAAATAGCTCGCGAAGGTATCGGAATAATGAGTGGATATGGCGATCAGCTTGAAAAAAATGATGACCATATTGTCGCAATTTGGATACTAGAACAAGCTCAGAAAGCTTGGATCCAAGGATAAACATCTAACGAAGTCCATATACCTTCTTTCCAATAAACGTCCTCATGAATTAATTTCTTTAAATCTTGAACATTATCAGCTTTAAATATTCCAAAAACATATCTTGTACATTTTGTAGGTCCCAAGGTAATAAGTATCCCATCTTTTTGGAGTTTAGTTAGGCGTGAGAGATGCTCTTCACGAAATGGCTTCCGCTTTTCAATCGCATCTTCACAGTAAGTACCCCAAAGAACAAATCGGTCCATAATTCAGTAGTTAAATAACCAATGAAACTTCCTACTCAAATGTTGACACAATTGCCATCCAAATTGCTATGTTATTTAGGTAGATTCATTAATTATTTATCATGCTAACTGGTAATGACCTACTTACCAAAGTAAAAGAACTTGGAGATGTAGGCAAATCAGAAGTTGTGAAGGCTTGTGGATATGTATCCACGAAAAAAGATGGTGGTGATCGCCTAAACTTCACAGCCTTTTATGAGGCTCTTCTAGAAGCAAAAGGAGTTAACCTAGGAGAAACAGGAGTAGCAGGTATAGGAAAAGGTGGAAGAAAACTTAGTTACGTAGCAACTGTTCAAGGCAATGGAAATCTACTTGTGGGCAAAGCATATACAGCACTATTAGACTTAAAGGCAGGAGACGAGTTTGAAATAAAACTTGGGAGAAAGCAAATAAAACTGATTCCTGTTGGTGACAATGACGACGATTAAAATCCAAAAAAAAAGTTGGCAGATTAAACTATAAATAAAATAAGCTCCAATATAGATTGGAGCTTATTTTATTATTTTGATTTAGTTTTCATCTAAATTTTATAAACCGGCTGCAGTCCGAAGTTCTCTACAAAAATTACCTGCATCAATAATTTCATTACCAGGCTTAGATTGTGCTATTCGCTTCACCAAAGCACTCCCAACAATTGCACCATCAGCCCCCCAACTGCGAACCTGGTGAATATGTTTCGATTCTGAAATACCAAATCCAACAGCAACAGGACTTGCAGAAGATTCTTTTAATTTCCTTATGAGGTCCTTTACATGGTCTGCCAACACAGATCTTTCTCCAGTAACACCTGTAACACTGACTAAATATGTAAAGCCTTTACTAGTCTCTGAGATTCTTGTCATTCGTTCTTGAGGGGTCGTAGGTGCCACTAATAGAACCAAATCAATCCCTCTAGAGTTGGCAATCGGCGAAAGGATCTCAGCCTCTTCAAGAGGCAAGTCTGGTACAACTAATCCAGATACCCCAGCTTGAAAAGCATCATCGCAAAATCGCTCTAGTCCACGATTAATTAAAGGATTTGTATAAGTAAAAAGGACAATTGGTATTGATAATTTCCCCTTTAAATTATTCAACATTTCAAAAACTCTTGAAAGAGAAGCACCTGAAGAAAGAGCTCTAGATGCTGCCAACTGAATAATCGGTCCATCCGCCAATGGATCACTATATGGAATTCCAAGCTCAATAATATCTGCTCCGCTTTCTTGAAGCTTTAATAAAAGCTGAGCAGATGTTTCTAAATCAGGGTCCCCTGCCAT
>QCKO01000024.1 GCA_003215315.1 Prochlorococcus sp. AG-409-P19
TGCATTATTTGTAACTATAGGATATTTATAATTGCTATTTGATTCAAGTGCTAACTCTTTTGTTTTTTGAATAACAGAATTTATATTTGAAGGATAAACATCTAATTTAATATTATTGCCGGATTCTAAACTTTTTTGGCTTTCTTCATAGTGACATTTTGCATGTGATACATTTGCTCTTGCAAAGTAGATATCAATCTTCTCTTTACTACTTTTGTTTTTCAGAATGCTTTCAGAAAATAAACTCTTTTGCCATTTCTTATGTCGATATGATTGTTTTAAAACAGATAAAATGAATAATGCTTTTTCATTATTAGGTTCTATGTTTAGAGCTTTAAGAGCAAGTATTTCGGCTTCTTCTAATTTACCAATATCTTGTAAGAGTCCTGCTAGATTGCAATAAGCTTGAGCATAATTGGGGTTAATTTTAATTGCTTTTCGTATCGATATTTCAGCTTCTTTAAATTTACTATAAAATTTTAATATACCACCTAAGTTGTTATGTGCTTCAGCAAAATTACATTTGATGTTAATTGCTTTTCGTGTGTGTTTTTCTGCTTCAACTAATTTACCCATATGAATTAATATTCGTCCCAAATTAAAATAAGCCTCTGCATAGACCGGATTTATTTCTATTGCTTTTCTAGTTAATGTTTCTGCTTCTTTTAATCGACCCTGTTTACTTAGTATATTACTGAGATTTGAATATGAATCTGCACTATCTGGATATAAATAAATCGACTTTCTGTATAGTTTAATAGCCTTTTCTTCTTCTCCAATTTGCTGACAAATTACTCCATAATTTGAAAAAACTTTTGGATCTGTATAACCTTGATCAAGAAAGTATTGATAATATTTAGCTGCTTCTATAATTTGTCCTTTTGAATTAAGATTAAAAGCTTTTTCAATGATCTTTTCTTTTGTGAAATCAATAGAAATAATAGTATTTTCCTGTTTTTCAGCTATTGATACTGGAACAGTATATGTTGTTACTAATCCTTTGATTCCCTTTTTGATGCTTTTTGTTTCCATTCCTTCCATTGTTCTATTATCAAACTTTAGTTTTTTGGATCATTACAATAACCTGTTCTTTTTAGGTTGAGTTAATAGCGGAATTATATACCCTGTTTAGATGCCTGAAAATCTTTGGCTCTGTCATCTGTTCATCAGTAATCATATTCACGCTCTGATCTCCAATTTTTTGAGCATAAGCTATCCAATTTCTGATTATAAGAAAGTTATTTAAATTAAAACCTTCAACGCTAGTAAAACCTTTACTCCAATCTTTATTCTCCTTGTCTATTTCGTCTTCTATCTTTTTCCATTCTTTATTGTAGTTCATTTGTTGTTCACCTGATTGATTGATTTCTTTATATAGTGGATATTCAATTGAATATTCGGAACAGCCTCTTTTGACTTTGGATGATAAATTGGTACTAATACTTTTTTTTATTTGTACATCTACCTGTCTACAAACATTATTGGCTTCCTCTAACCCTATGCAATATATCAGCCCTTTATAGAAACCTTTTATATTTGGTCTTAGCTCTATCATGCACTTTCTAGGGTTGTTGTTACTAAGCTTGATAGCATTGAATACTAAAAATAGTTTTATTAAATCAATTATGGAGTTAGTTTCAGTTTGTACTTTATAACATCCGAAGCAAAATTCAGGAATAACCTTACGCTGATTAAAGACAAACTTGTGCCTTTTGCAATTTAGTTTAGTTGCACCACTTTTATATATTTGTGATAGATGTGTCTCTAAGTCTAATTTGTGCTTTCTATATATTTTTAGTCCTTCATGATAAAAATGTTTTATTTGTTTATCAGTTATAAAATCTTCACCTGTAAGATTCATCTTGATTTCTCGAAACTTATTGTTTACTCTTATTATTTCATGAGAATTATTTCTTTGTGGATTATAAATAGTAAGCAAGCTTATCATATTGCTTTGGAATAACTTACTGTTAGGGCTGATCTCTAGCGCTTTACGTATATATGATTCGGCTTCATCTAGCTTGCCAAGTTCTTTTAAAATACCTCCTAGGTTAGAATAGGCATTAGCGAAGCCAGGATTCAGTTTAATAGCTTTTTGTGTTGATATTTGTGCATCAACTAATTTACCCATTTGTATATAAACTTTGCCTAAGTTTATATATGCATCCGCATATTCTGGGTTTATCTGAATAGCTTTTTTAATTGAGCTCTCAGCTTCCCTTAATCTCCCAATCCCTCTTAATATGTTACCCAGGTTTGAATAAGGCTCTGGTTCATTTGGGTATAAACTAATTGATTTTCGGTAAAGACCGATTGATTTATCTATTTGCCCTAATTGTTGGCAGATTACTCCAAAATTAGAGTACACGTGCTGATCTGTATATCCTTTATTTAGGAAATGTTGATAGTATTTTGCAGCATTAGCTATATCACCTTGTGAATGAAACTTAATAGCCTTTGATATGATCTCTTCTTTAGTGAGGCTTTCTAAGCTAATGATAGGAATTGGAACGTCTGTTAGACTGTCTTCTAAATCAAAAGGAACTACAAAAGTATTCATCTCATTTCTTCTTTTATTATACAGCTTATCTTTATTTTGCTGTTTCATTATTTTTTTGATATAGATTTTATAATAAGCTTAAATCGCAGGACTTTGTTGAATAGTACAAATAAGTTACATGAGAGTTATAAGTGAGGTCAAATCGTTGTCGTTTTAATCAAGCATGCATTAATAATTAATATTAAAGTTCTTAGCTTTGCCGAAGTTAATCGAATTAGCTACTCTTTATTTAGACTTTATTTGTTACTATGGCTGTATAGTTTCGATATGCTTATTTTTAGAGGTTATTCATGTCTATTATGAAACCTTTATTTCATTGTGCTTACCTCATAGTGTTAGCGTAAGCTATTATTTTTGATGTAGAATATCTAAGTTTGAATAGGAAAATGATTTTATTGTACATAACTGGCTTTTTTAGATTTACATATTTTTAATTTCCTTGTTGATTTAATTCTGAATTTTTGTAGTATAGTTATTGAATATAAGAAAATATTAAAAATTCCATGAATAATATTTGCGTAACAGGAGGAGCTGGTTTCATTGGAAGCCACTTTATAGAGTTTATTCAAGAACTAACTGATTCCAAAATCATTGTTCTTGATAGTTTAACTTATGCTGCCGACCTAAATAATATCACTCAAAACTCTCAGGTTGAATTTACATGGTGTGATATCGTAAATGAAAAGCATGTTAATTACATCTTTAATAAATATAAGCCAACCAAGGTATTTCACTTTGCAGCAGAAAGCCATGTTGATAATTCTATTAAAAACTATAGACCATTTTTAGAGTCTAATGTAATCGGCACTATTAACCTTATGAATGCCTCTCTTTCCGTTAATATAGAGAAGTTTCATTTTATATCTACAGATGAAGTTTATGGTTCTTTAGAATATGATGATACGCAATTGTTTAGTGAAGAATCACAAATAGACCCCACTAATCCTTATTCAGCAAGTAAAGCAGCAGCCGAACATTATGTAAAGACATGGAATAATACATATGATTTACCTTATCTTATAACAAGCTGTTCAAATAATTATGGGATAAGACAACATAAAGAGAAGTTAATACCCAAGGTGATCATTAATGCATCAAACAATAAAAAAACTTTTATGTATGGCGGCGGTGAGCAAATAAGGGATTGGTTGCATGTGGTAGACCATTGTAGAGCTATTTGGAGTCTTGAAAAAAACAATATTATTAACGATAAGTTTAATATAGGTGGGGCATGTGAGCTTAAGAATATTGAAGTAACCAAAAAAGTACTCGACATAATGGGAAAGTCTCATAATCTTGTGGACGTTTGCTTCGAAGATAATTTGGTTAGCTATTGTAGACCTGGATTGGATTCAAGGTATGGTACAGATTTTAGTAAATTAAATAATAAGACCGGTTGGAAGCCTGTAGCAATCTTTGATCATGAACTAGAGTTAACTGTTCGCTGGTATTGTGATAGATTACTTAAATAAATTAGCTAAGCATAAGTCCATAAAAATGAAAAATTTTACTGAAAATGTTAATGCTAGGCCAATAAGAAGTTGTTTATGTTGTGGTAATGAAGATTTACACTTTTCGCTTGACTTAAGTAAACAGCCACTTGCTAATAGTTACTTAAGAAAGCAAGATCAAGAAGAAGAAAATTATCCATTAGGAATTAACTTTTGTCCAGTATGTACACATATACAATTAACATATGCTATTAATCCTGATAAGTTATTTCGAGACTATTTGTATGTAAGTGGAACTACTGATACAGCTAAGGATTATTTTAAATGGTTTGTAGAATTTACCCAGGGCTTTACGAAAGGTAAGAATGTTTTAGATATCGCATGCAACGATGGTTCTCAATTAGATCCATATAAAGAGAAAGGTTATAATACATATGGCATTGATCCTGCTGTAAACCTATTCGAAAAAAGTTCTAAGAATCATTCTATTGTATGTGATTATTTAACTAAAGAAAGCATTTCTAAATTCCCAATTTCTTTTGACATAATAATTGCTCAAAATGTTTTTGCTCATAATACATACCCTTATGAATTTCTCAGGATATGCAAGGAAAAGCTCAATAAGGGGGGATATATTTTTATTCAGACTTCCCAGGCTGATATGATTAGAAATAATGAATTTGATACCATTTATCATGAGCATATATCATTTTTTAGTGTTAAGTCTTTTGCATATTTAGCTAAAAGGGCTGGTTTAAACCTAGTTAAGGTAAGAAGATCAGATATTCATGGAACTAGTTTTATATTTGTCCTATCTGAACAAGGTTCTGATAATTCAAAGCAGTATATTTCTATGGAGAAAGAAATAAACTTAGAAGTTATTGATAATTATTCAAAGAATTGCCATAGAATTGCTAGAGAGACTTATGAAGAAGTAACTAGAATAAGACAAGAAGGATATAAAGTTATAGGCTATGGAGCTGCAGCAAAAGGAAATACTTTTATTAATTTTACGGGTTTAAAATTAGATTATATCGTTGATGATAATGCCTTAAAGCATAACCTTTATGCACCAGGGTCTCGTATTCCAATTAAGCATCCAGACAGTTTAATACATGAGCAGTCAAAAATATGTGTTATTCCTTTGTCTTGGAATTTCTTTTCTGAGATTAAAAGGAAAGTTGCAAAAAGAGGTTTAAATAATGTTATCTTCCTAAGCTACTTTCCTGAACTGTCAATATCAAAAGGTTAACTATTAATAACGTATATCAAGGCACCATTTATTCTTTAATTGGCTTGATAATTTTATTGAAAACTAGAATATTATCTTTCTTATGGTCTCTAAAAAAATCAGAGTATTATTATTCATCATAAAAAAGCCTGCTATACTTATCTTAATTATGCTATTTTAGGAATTGGAGTCAAATATTGATATA
>QCKO01000025.1 GCA_003215315.1 Prochlorococcus sp. AG-409-P19
GCTGATCGATTGTTGCAGGATACTGGCACTGTGGCATCTAGAGATATGCAGGAGCAGTTTCTCGACAGTATGGACTTAGAGAGAGAGAGAGGAATAACTATCAAACTCCAAGCTGCTCGAATGAATTATCAATCGAAGGATGGTGAGGAATATGTGTTGAATTTGATTGACACCCCTGGCCATGTTGACTTCTCGTATGAAGTGAGTCGCTCTTTGCAGGCTTGCGAGGGTGCACTATTAGTTGTAGATGCCAGTCAGGGAGTAGAAGCACAAACTTTAGCTAATGTTTACCTTGCTTTAGAGAATGATTTGGAAATTATTCCTGTTCTGAATAAGGTTGATTTGCCAGGAGCAGACCCTCAACGAATTAAAGAAGAGATAGAGGCTATTATTGGGTTGGATACATCAAATGCAATTACTTGTTCAGCTAAAACAGGTGTTGGCGTACCAGAGATTCTTCAAGCAGTAGTTGATAGGATTCCTCCTCCAGATGATTTTATTGAAGAACCTACTAAAGCTTTAATATTTGATTCTTACTATGACCCCTACAGGGGGGTCATAGTCTATTTTCGTTTAATTAGTGGACGTATACATAAAAAAGATAAGGTTCTACTGATGGCGAGTAAACAGAGCTATGAACTTGATGAAATTGGTGTTATGGCTCCTGATGAGCATAAGGTTGAAGAGCTTCATGCTGGTGAGGTTGGATATTTGGCTGCATCAATAAAAGCTGTAGCGGATGCAAGAGTTGGTGACACAATTACTCTTGTTAGCAACCCTGCGAGTCATCCCTTGCCTGGCTACACAGAAGCAAAACCCATGGTGTTTTGTGGATTGTTCCCAACGGACGCAGATAAGTATCCCGACTTAAGAGAGGCACTTGATAAGTTACAGCTATCAGATGCTGCCCTGAAATATGAGCCTGAAACAAGTAGTGCTATGGGCTTTGGCTTTCGATGTGGATTCTTAGGTCTTCTCCATATGGAGATTGTTCAAGAGCGCTTGGAGCGAGAATATGATTTGGATCTTATTGTTACGGCCCCCTCTGTGATTTATCAGGTCAATATGCTAGATGGCAATGTTTTAATGGTTGATAACCCTGCAACTTTGCCAGACCCACAAGCTCGTGAGTCAATTGAGGAACCATACGTGAGATTAGAGATATATGCCCCTAATGACTATAATGGAACTTTGATGGGCCTTTGTCAGGATCGCAGAGGAGAATTTGTTGATATGAAATACATTACGACAGATCGAGTCACGTTAATTTATGAGATGCCATTGGCTGAGGTTGTGACTGACTTTTTTGATCAGATGAAGAGCCGCACTAAGGGGTATGCTTCAATGGAATACCACTTAATAGGCTATAAGAAAAATGATCTCGTAAGATTAGACGTTCTTATTAATTCTGAACGAGCAGATCCATTAACCACTATTGTTCATAAAGAAAGAGCCTATGGAGTTGGGAAAGGACTTGTAGAAAAGCTTAAAGAGCTTATACCTAGGCAGCAATTTAGGATCCCTTTGCAAGCTTCTATTGGGAGTAGAATCATTGCTAGTGAAAGTATAAGTGCGTTAAGGAAAGATGTTCTTTCTAAGTGTTATGGAGGGGATATTTCTAGAAAGAAGAAATTACTGAAAAAACAAGCAAAAGGTAAAAAAAGAATGAAGTCTATGGGGAAAGTTGATGTACCACAAGAAGCTTTTATGGCTGTATTAAAGCTAAATAATGAGTAGTTTAAATCTCTCCTATGTCATCTCTTTTGTAATTTGATATGACATTAGGCGCGCCTTATTGCTTGAGATGTCTTGCTCCTTTTGATTATTATTGAAACCAGACCATAGGAAACTAATTACAATTAAGGCTCCAATAGCTATACAAAGCTCACCTACTGTAAGGCCTGCGTTCTTTAAGCTCATTCTCAGAAAAAAATACTTATTTATATATTTAAGCAATTTTTGGGGATGTTTCTACGTTTTATCGCTAAGTTTAAAAAACATATAAATGTATCTTTGATTGTAGGAAGGCTTTTATTTGGTCAAAACTTATCCATTCGACTAGCTCGTGTTGGATGTGGGATTTTATTTATATATTTTTTGATTTCTCTTGTTACACCAATATTGATATCTCTGGAGGTTGTCCCCAATGGTGATTTTGGACTTGAAAACCCTATTTTTTCTGCTCCCTCTTTAAATCATTGGTGTGGAACTGATCGTCTTGGTAGAGATGTTTGTGTACGAACTCTTTCTGGTTGTGGTATTGCTTTGAAAGTTGTTTTTTTGGCTGTCTCTTTGGCACTTGTTGTTGGTGTGCCTTTAGGAATTTTTAGTGGTTTTATTGGCGGTTGGGTAGATAGATCACTCGTCCTTGTCATGGATACTCTTTATACAGTCCCTGTCCTGTTGCTATCTGTTGTAATGGCCTTTTTGCTAGGGAAAGGAATTCTTAATGCTGCAATTGCACTTTGTGTTGTCTATATACCTCAATATTTTCGCTTGGTTAGAAATCAGACTGCCCAGGTTAAATCTGAACTATATATAGAGGCCGCTAGATCACTTGGGGCAAGTGCAGCTTGGATTATGCGTAAGTATATTTTGAAGAATGTTATTACCTCCGTTCCTGTACTCATAACACTTAATGCTGCCGATGCTGTTTTGGTATTGGGAAGTTTAGGCTTTTTAGGATTGGGTTTGCCAGAGGGCATACCTGAATGGGGTAGTGATTTGAATCTTGCATTAATTGCTTTGCCAACAGGCATATGGTGGACAGCGCTTTATCCTGGACTTGCAATGTTTGTGTTGGTTCTGGGGTTGTCATTTATTGGAGAGGGACTGGAAGTATTAATGAGTGACACTGATTTGCAAAATAATGTTCTTGCTGATTAATAGATAAGGCAATATCTTTTTTTGTTTATGAGATCCAAGTCTTATATATTTTAATAACTCATCTTATTTGTTCTAGGTAGTGGTTCTTTTATTTCTCCATTGTTATTTAAAATTGGATAATCTCGACCTTCATTTTTGCACCAGTTAGCGACTTCAGGGTATGCCCATTCGAAAATTTTCTTTCTATAAATCTCGCTACTGACTCCTTCCCCTGATTGAGGAATTATGTTTGCGGCTTCTCTTTGCCTTAATGCTTCAAATAGAAGTGTAGATGCAGCTACTGAGACATTTAATGATTGAACCATACCTCTCATTGGGATATGGATTTCTTCATCAACCAGTTTGGATGCTTCTTGACTTAACCCCCATTTTTCAGAACCTAAAATAAAAGCAGTCGAACCTTTGAAATCACACTCTCGATAGTCAATAGAACATTCATTTAAATTAGTTCCATATAATTTGTACCCCATAGCTTTTAATTTCTTAACAGCATCCTTTATTGTTTTATATTGATTGATTTTGACCCATTTTTGACTACCTTGTGCAGTGCTATTAAATGATAAGATTTTGTCTTCTCTCTTGCAGATTGCATGTGCTTCTAGTACACCAACTGCGTCACAACTTCTTAAGATGGCAGAGAGATTGTGAGGTTTTTCAACATTTTCCATGAGCACAGTTAAGTCGGCCATCCTTTTATCTAGTACAGATTTAAGACGTTGAAAACGACGAGGTAATAAAGGCATAATTGATTTTAAGATTTTAACTTTGGTCTAATTTGATACCTCAAGTTTGATGATTGCTGAAGGATAAGATTATTCTTTTCTAAATTCTAATAAATGCATGGCCGTAAAAATTTAATATTTGAATGCTTCTTTTGAGATTCTTGTTTGATAGGCAAAAAAAAACCCCCCTATTTATAGGGGGGGTCGTATGGGTCTGATTTATCAGAAACTAAATACTGTTTCTACGAAAACAGCAGTGTCGTCTTCACCAGAACTAGTGTCTTCAACGAAGAAGATACCAGGTGTTACAGATACGTTGTCGTTTACAGCGTATGTATAAGTAAGTTCATAACCTGTTTCATCAGAAGCATCTCCACCATCAACATCTGTTGAATGATAAGCAGCACCCAATGTACCTGCACCTACTTCATACTCAATACCTACAAAAAGGTCTGTTGAGTCTTCGCCGGTTTCAGGATCTTTGGTGTCATATGTCACGCTGACAGTTGCTGGAACTGAATCAGGTGTCCAGTAGATACCACCACCAAATGTGTCGTAACCAGTTGTAGTACCTTCGCCATCGTTAGATGCAACTACAAGGCCGCCACCGAAGCCGTCACCGTTGTAACCAAGAGATACTGTTGAAACGTCAACACCATCGCCATTAATTCCTTTTGTAGAATCAGCACCGTCAACAGATACAAAACTGAATGAGGCAACTAGGCCATTATCGTTTGCATATGAAATAGCAGCACCAGCACCTGTTTCATCGCCAGCTGCTGAGAAAGGCATACTTCCATGTCTGAAAGCATCAGAGTAAAGAGAAGTAGTAGCTGCAATTACATCATCTTGGTCAACTTTTGGACCAACAGTGACTGCTAGATCTCCAACAGGGAATTGGTAGAACAAAGAAGCGACAGAAAGTGAATCACCACCGTCTACAGCACTATCAAGATTAGCTAAAGGTCCACTTGCGTTACCAGCTTCGATCTCAGCATAAAGAAGATCTTCACCGTTAAAGCTTGAGTTCAACTCAAGAGTATATGCATATTGCATATACATTTCTTCTTGGTTATCAGTTGTTCCACCATCGCTAACAGAACCAGCAGTGAAAACTGCAGAACCTGACAAGGTTGTTGTAGATGAAAACTGTGCAGCATCATCTGCGTTAACTGCAACAGGTGCCATTAGGCCCAAAGCAGCAGGCGCTACCAGCAATTGCTGAAAAAGCTTCATTGTGTCCTCACACAAATATGTATTTGAATATTAATGTATTCAAGCTGACAAGTGCAAGTGGTAAATGTTACAGTTGTGGGATTGTTTTTCTTCCGCCTTCCTTCTGCCGTAGTTGTTTCTAGCAATAGCTATATTATAATCTTTCGCGATTTATAAATTCTTGATATTAG
>QCKO01000026.1 GCA_003215315.1 Prochlorococcus sp. AG-409-P19
AAAGAAGCCACACAAAGAACTAATAAGAAAAACCACCAAGGTTCATTATGAGAGTTAACTACAGATGTAAATCTTTGAATATTATGGTACCCAAAAAAACTATCTAGGAAAGGCTTACCTTCTACATAAAGTTCAATAACATACCAAGGAAGACTTATTAAAAATGCAATAGCCAAACCAGGAATTGGTTTTATAGCTAACCAGATTTTAAGTAAATCTTTTTGATATAAGCCAAAAGTGATATGTGTTAACCCAACTAGAATTATTGCAACAGGACCTTTCGTTAAAATTGCAAATCCTAAGAATAGCCAAGATAACCACCAAGATTCATTTAATGGATTTGCATATCTTCTCCATTGAAGAAGTAAACAAATACCCAAATTACTACATAGCAATGCATCACTTACTGAAATTCGCCCCCAGACAACTACCAATGGAGATAATGCAAACGATAGTGCAGCAACAACAGCCAATCTGCGCGAATCTGCCTTTAAGACTTGGGGGTAAGTCATCAAAGTATCCCCTAAAACCAACATCATAAAAATTGTTGAAATTGCAGAAGGAAGTCTGGAAGACCAAGTTCCCAAAGGATCCCAATATGAATTACCAGGCAGAGAATATCCAATACTCATTAACCAATAAATCAATGGGGGTTTATCAAATCTCGGGAGACCATTTACATAAGGAGTTAGCCAATTCCCTGAAGCCACCATTCCTTTACCTGCAGCTGCAAAGAGAGGAGGTGTCTCATCAACTAAACCTGTTGAACCTAATTGCCAAATATATAGAATTACCCCACAAAAAAGAATAAATAAAAGCCCTCTAATTTTTTCTTTTCTAGTAACTTTAAAAGAGTTATTAATCCTTTTCAATTTTCCTCACTATTGATGTAGTGCCTTTTATTATCTAACAAAGTATCTACAATCCATTTAGATACCCTTTCTGAAAAAACAAGGTGAGAAGCCATGTCTTCCGCCAACTCCCTACATTTTTTCCTATCTATATCTCCAATTGATTTTATTTTATTTACCATCTCAGAAATATTATCGGGTTGAATAACAAAGCCATTCAATCCAGGCTGTATTAATTCACCAGGGCCACCTTTATCATAAGCAACAACTGGGACTCCACATGCCATAGCTTCAATAACAACATTACCATAGGCTTCATTCCATTTTGGTGTATTTATAAATGCTCTACAGGTTCGAAGCTCTTCTTGAAATTTATCAGTTGGAAGAAAACCTCTCCAATCTATTGTTCCCGATGGCACTAATTCTTCTACATATGATGCATAACTAGGGTCTTCCATAAAACCCCAAACTAGTAATTTATCCTCAAGAATACTTGCTACCTTTACTGCATCTTCAAGTCCTTTTTCAGGTGCAATTCTGCCTGCCCAACCCAAAGGTCCTCCTCCATAAGAATAAAAATCATATTTTTTCATATCAAATCCATTACCAACCACAATTGGCTCACTGCTTAATTCATAATCATTAGCTTGTCTTTTTGTATGAAATGCCATCCTTTTATGATGGGTCAAAGATAAATCCCTAATTGCAGTTTTCATTGCCATGGATTCAGAACCCATACTTATTAAGTGAAATAATTTGGAAGAGATATAAGGTGTAATCCAGATAGGTAACCAGTCATAACTCATATTTAAAATTGCATCAGCTTGATCAGATAGACGAATTGCCTTATCTAAAAGCTTAGGCAATATGCCATCTGAAGGAATAATTATGGGAGAATTATCATCTTGATGCTGCCAGCTGGGTTGATCGACTCCGGTAACAAGTTGAATTTCTAAGTTATCAGTTTTTATATCAATTTCAGAACCTTCTGGGGCAACTAAAACAATAGAATGACCAAGGGAAGTCAGACCTTTAATTAAAGAAATTAAAGTCAATTCAACTCCTCCACCTTTACCACTACCCAAGTATCCAATAGGGGTACTTACTAATATAATTTTTAGTTTATTGTTGCAACTCACAGACTAACACCTTCTTTTGTAACACTAATACCAAGAGAATCTTTTTCCCAAAAACGATTACGCTGACTGACAAATAAAACAGATATTAAAATCAAGACCACTCCCATCCATTGCAAGAAACAAAGTCTCTCCCCCAGCCAAATTCCACCAGTCAACAAAGCAAAGACAGGTGTTAAAAATGCAAGGGTGCTAAAAGTAGTTAACTCTTTACGATTTGCGAACCAAAAGAAAAGCCCATAAGCAAGAGCACTACCAAAGACACTTGCATAAGCCATTAGCCCCCATTGAACACCTGTCCAATCTGGGATAAGAGGCCAATTAGTATCAAATAAGTGCCAACCCAATAGAGGGAAACTCCCTAAGATCATATGCCAACCTGTAACTGCGACCGGGTCACTATTTCTGCAAGCAAATCTTATTAGAACTGTGCCAAAAGCCATTGCTATTGCTGCCGAAAGCATCCAAAGTTCTCCATGACTTAAAAAAGCGACATCAGATTCAATTTTTCCCAATAAGAACCAACTTCCTAAAAGTTCAGAGGGAACTCCAAGACAAATAATTCCAACTAATCCTAAAACCAATCCAAACCATCCAATTGGGTTTATTGCATCGCCAAAAAGTACTCTTGCCAAAAGAGCAACCATAAGAGGCTGAGAATCAATCAAAACAGAACCCAAACCTGCTCCAGTTTCCATCAAGCCTTTTGCTAAAAAGATTTGAAACAAAGTTGCATCAACAAAAGTAAACACAAAAAACCAAAAAAAATCTTCTTTTGCGATTTTCCAACTCCTTTGAAAAATAAATACAGATATCAAAACAACTAGGCCTGCCGGCAAAAGCCTTAATGACGCTACTATTACAGGCCCAGAAGCTTGAACTAATGGAGCCATTGCAGCCATAGACGTCCCCCATAAGGCAAACGGCAAAACCATTAATAACCAATTCCAAATTAAAAACATAAAGTCAGAAGTCGATCTCCTTTTTAAGATCCATACAAAGACGCACCAAATGAATGATCTGGCCACTGCGACGTAAATCCAAAAAAAGGATGGCACGCATCAGTATTGAAGGACCAATCAATGCTGAGACTCGAAAAACTGTACTTAAGGCTATCAATCAAATAGAGGAGAGGGAGTTCCCTGCTCTTTTACTTAGAATTGATAGCCCTGGGGGCACAGTTGGTGACAGCCAAGAAATCCATGGTGCCCTTTTAAGACTAAGAGAAAAAGGATGTCATGTTATTGCCAGCTTTGGCAACGTTTCAGCGTCTGGAGGGATTTATATAGGCGTTGGAGCAGATAAAATAGTCGCTAATCCTGGCACAATTACGGGTTCTATTGGCGTAATCCTAAGAGGAAACAATCTTTCAAAGTTGCTTGAAAAGATTGGAATAAAATTTGAAACTGTTAAAAGCGGAATTTTTAAAGACATTTTATCTCCAGACCGTTCCTTAACAAATGAAGAAAGAGCTTTACTTCAATCTCTAATTGACAGTAGCTACAAACAATTTGTTTCTGTTGTAGCAAAAGGGAGAGGATTATCTGAAGATGCTGTAAAAGAATTTGCTGATGGAAGAGTATTCACCGGAGAACAAGCAAAAGAGCTTGGGTTAGTAGATGCCCTTGGAGATGAGGAAGATGCAAGATTATTAGCAATCAAGATTGCTAATCTAGATGAAAAAACAAAACCAGTAACATTTGGGAAACCCAAAAAGAAATTATTAGGGTTAATACCTATTAATCAAAATATATCTAAGTTATTTGGTCAACTAATTTCTGAGATTGATTCAAGTGGTCAGATACTTTGGCTCTATAGACCTTAAGTGATGCCTATAAATAATCCCAATCAAGACTTTCTATATGCCCTGAGAGGAGCCATTACTTGTGAGAGTAATTCTTCTTCTTCCATTAATTCGGCAGTTGAAGAACTTCTCCATGAGCTTATTAAAAGAAATCAATTGATACCAGACAAAGTTATTTCTATTACGTTCTCAATCACTAAAGACTTAGATGCTTGCTTCCCAGCAGCAGTAGCAAGGAAAATGCCTGGATGGGAAAAAATTGCTTTATTAGACTGCCAACAAATGTATGTAAAAGGAGATCTCAAAAAATGCATTCGAATTCTCGCTCTTGTTTTCTTACCGTTAGATCAGGCTCCAAAGCATGTTTACCTTAAGGAAGCAAAGCAATTGCGTCCAGACAGATAAACACTACCCCATCAAATAAAATAAAATCTTTCTATGACTAGAAGGATAAAACCTCTAGCAATTTAGGAACCTTTCAACTATCACAACAAAAACTCAATGTTTAAAACTCCAAAATCATTAATTGTCAAAAGTCTTTTTGCAATGGGAGTTACATCATTAATTGCAAGCGGGGCTATCGGGATAGGGCCTATAGCAACTCCAAAAGCATCAGCTTCTCCTGGATTCTTTGAATACCAATGGGACCCTCAGCCAGGTTATAAAAGACTGAAG
>QCKO01000027.1 GCA_003215315.1 Prochlorococcus sp. AG-409-P19
AGAATCTCACCTGCTCAAAACGATTGAACTTGAACCTGGTTTCGCAGAAGCTCATTCAATTCTTAGTGGTTTATTGTCTGAACTTGGGAAAGTAGAAGAAGCAGAATCCATTGCATATAAAGCAATAGAACTAAAACCTGACTTTGCAGATGCATATTCTAATTTGGGAGGTATATTGAGAACACTTGGAAAACTAGAAGAAGCCGAATCTTTTGTATACAAAGCTATAGAACTAAAACCTAACTTTCCAGAAGCTTATAGCAATCTCGGGAATATATTGAAAGATCAAGATAATTCAGAAGAAGCTGAAGCATTTACACGAAAAGCAATAGAACTAAAGCCTAATTTTGCAGAAGCTTATGCAATCCTGGGAAATATATTGAAGAATCTCGGCAAACTAAAAGAAGCAGAATTAACTACGAGAAAAGCCATCTCAATTGATCCAAATTTGGCGGATGCTCATAATAATCTTTCTCACATTCTTTTAAAACGTAAGATTTTTGAAGAAGGTTGGAAACATTATGAATGGAGATGGCTAGTTAAAAAAGGTAGAAATACAATTGGAGATAAGTTGAGGACAAGCAAAATGGAATGGTCTCCCAAAGATAGAGGCCGAGTTTTATTATGGTGTGAGCAAGGAATAGGTGATGAAATAATGTTCAGTACTTTAATTCCAGATTTTTTAGATTACGTAGATAAACTGATAGTTAAAATTGATAAAAGGTTAATTCCTCTATTTAAAAGAACATTTGGTCATCAAATAGAATATATAGATAAGAATAGTATTTTAGATGAAAGCGTATTTGATTTCCATATTGCAATGGGGTCCCTACCAAAATATTTAAGAAACTCCTTGAGTAGTTTTAGAGAATCAAAAAAGTTCAGACTAGAAATAGATCAAATTAAATCTAATAAGTATAGAAAAATGTTAAATAATAATAGGTTTAACAAAGTTGTTGGAATCTCATGGAAAACAAATTCCAAAAAGAAGAACAGGATATCAATTGCTTTAGAAGATTTTATATTAGGTATTTATTCACCAGAGATTTGCTTTGTTAGTCTTCAGTATGGTGAGGTTGAAAAAGAAATCAATTCCGTCAAGGAAAAACTTGGGATTAATATTTATCAAATAAAAGAAATTGATACGTTTAATAATTTGGATGAGCTGACTGCTTTAATATATGCCTGCGACGAAGTGGTTTCCATTCAAAATATCACCTATGCATTAGCAGGAGCCGTTGGTATTAATAGCAAGATTATATTAACAACTAATTGTCATTATTTTTTTGGAGATAATGACAATCAAAGTTATTGGTTCCCATCTTTAAAGCTTTATAGAGAAAATAAAATCAATGGATTTAATGATCCATTATCAAAGATAAAGAATGACCTACTAAATAATATTTGAGATATTAATCAAATATCCATAATAATATTTTTTAAAATTCATTATCAAAATCTATTTAGCATATTAAAATTCATGATTAGTTAAAGTAGAAAATCTGAATCAGTAAAATGTCGGGTAGATGATCTGTTAAAGAAGCATTAAAGAAAAGAAATATAGATTTCTTAAATTTTATTTCCCTATAATATCCTTCATTCACGAAAGCAAGGAGCATTCCATAAGGTTCTCCTATTAACATAAAATCAAAATAATTTCAATAATAAAGACAAATGCTAATATCCCTTATTGCTCTAATGTCTACTTGAAGATTATATTGTGCTAACAGATTATTTCAAATAGTTCAATAAATCACGAAAAAACACGATATTTCCTTTTCAAAAGCATATAAATAGTGTCTACTGATAAAATTAGGTAAATTTCACAAGTTGTTCTCAATATAAGATGAAGAACTTTGGTGAACAAGAGCAAGAAGAAAAAAAGAAGAATAACTTAAATACTACATATGTTGTTCCTAATTCAAAAAAACCACTAAAAATCTCTTCAAAAATCACTAAAGATAAAATAATTTCGCAGGCAGTTAATTATCATTTACGAGGAAATCTTCATGAAGCAATAAAATATTACCAATATTTTATTGACCAAGGTCTTGAAGACTCAAGAGTGTTTTCTAACTATGGAGCTATATATCAACAATCAGGACAATTAAATAAGGCGATCGAGTTATACAAAAAATCAATTAATTTAGATCCTAATAGTCCCGAAGCTTATTCAAACCTTGGGAAAGCACTGAAAGATTTAGGCAACCTCAAAGAAGCAGAGAAAGTAACGCGTAAGGCTATTAAACTGAACACTAAATTTTTAGAAGCTTATTCAAATTTAGGTACTATATTAAAGGATCAAGGCAACTTAGAAGAAGCCGAGCAAGTAACGCGTAAGGCTATTAAACTAAACCCAAACTATGCAGAAGCTTATTCTAATCTTGGGAATATTTTATGTGCACTAGGAAATTTAGAAGAAGCAGAGCTAGCAACTCGCAAGGCTATTCAAATTAAACCTAACTTATCGATTACACATAATAATCTTGGTATTATTTTATATGGTATGGATAAATTAAAAGAAGCGGAGCAAGTGACTCGCAAGGCTATTAAACTGAGCCCAAACTATGCAGAAGCTTATTCTAATCTTGGGAATATTTTATGTGCTCAAGGAAATTTAGAAACCGCAGAAACTTCTATAAGAAAAGCAATCAAAATTGATCCAAATCATATTGAATCTTACTCTAATTTAGGTGTCATACTAAAAGATTTAGGTAAATTTAACGAAGCAGAAATATATATTCGTAAAGCTATTGAACTAAATCCTAAATTCACAGGCGCATATAATAATTTAGCGAGCATATTAAAAACTTTAGGCAAATTAGAAGAAGCCGAGAAAATTCTATGGAAAGCAATTGAAACAAACGCTTATTTTGCTCGAGCTTATTATAGCCTCTCTACTTTTAAAGTATCTAGTATTAATAAGGTTTTTCTATATAAACTTTTTTCAAAAAAAATCTTGAAAAATCAAAGTGTTAAAGATCAAATTTATTTATATTTTGCAAGAGCCAATATTTTACATAAACAAAAAAAATTTAAAGCAAGTTCAAAATACCTAATTCTAAGTAATAATCTTAAGCTTAGTGTTTATCGAAGTAACGCACAAGAGTATGAACAAAAGTCAAATCAATTATTAGATGAATTAAATAAATTAGAACGAAATAAAGTACGAAAATGTGAGAAGGTAAATCATATTTTTATCGTTGGGATGCCAAGAAGTGGAACAACCCTTTTAGAGTCAATTATCAGTATGAATAGCAATGTGTATGACTTAGGTGAAGTTAATATTTTAGAGGAGTCATTCCTAGAGTGGAAACCTCAGTCAAAAGCTAATATACAGTTGGATCTTAATTCTATATATTCACAAAAGATACATCGTCTAAATAAGAATGCGAAGATAACAACGAACAAATGGCTATATAATTATCAATATACAGGTATCATTGCTAGTCAAATTCCTAATTCCAGAATTATTCATTGTTTTAGGAATCCTTTGGATAATATTCTATCTATTTATAGAGCACACTTTGCACAAGGGAATAAATATTCATCCTCTTTAGAAGATTGTGCAAAAGTTTACTTAGATCATGATCAAGTTATGAAAGAATATAAGAAGAAATATAGATCACAAATTTATGATTTAAACTATGATTTACTAGTGACTAATCCTAATGATCAAATAAGGTCATTAATTGCCTGGTTAGGATGGGATTGGGAGGATAGTTACCTATCTCCTCATCTTAACCCTCGATCAGTTTCAACAGCAAGCAGTGTGCAAGTGCGTTCTCCTATTAATGCCAAATCAATAGGAGGCTGGAAAAACTATAGGGAGATGCTAAAACCTGCGATTGAGATACTTATTAATAATCCAAAATATCGAGATATAATCTGTTAATAACTAGGCTATGAGTACATATACATCCAAACTAATAATATCTATAGAATTATTAGTC
>QCKO01000028.1 GCA_003215315.1 Prochlorococcus sp. AG-409-P19
GTGATTATCTTGCGGTCATGGGAGCTAGTGGCTCTGGTAAAAGCACAGCAATGAATATTCTTGGTTGCCTAGATAGACCTACAGCAGGAAAGTATTTATTAAACAGACAATCAGTTGAAAATCTTGATAATGATGCACTAGCAGAAATAAGAAATAAAGAGCTAGGTTTTGTGTTTCAACAATTCCATCTTTTACAGGAGGTTAATGCTATTGAGAATGTAATGCTTCCTATGGTTTATGCATGTGTACCAGAAGCAGAAAGAAAAGAAAGAGCAGAAGAGGCTCTTTCTAGAGTTGGACTATCAGAAAGAATGATGAATTTACCAAATCAACTTTCTGGAGGGCAACAACAAAGGGTAGCCATTGCAAGAGCAATAATTAATAATCCATCACTATTATTAGCTGATGAGCCAACAGGAGCTCTTGATTCAAAGACTACCGATGATGTGCTTAATCTATTTGATGAACTCCATTCCCAAGGAATAACTATAGTTCTCGTTACACATGAAGATGCTGTATCCAAAAGAGCAAAAAAAATAGCTAAATTCGAAGATGGTAAAGTAATATCTATTTCAGAAAATTAGATCTCTTCATATTCTTCTTGTCCATACTATTTCTTCTTTAATTCCTGATAATACAAGTTCACCAAACTCATTAACCCCTTTGATCTTCAATAAATGTCCACTCTTAGGATCTATTATTTCTGATGCCCATAATCTTTTATTAACGTCATCAATCAATTTATCAACTAGTCTATCTGAATTTATTGTTTTCCCAATTGCTATCAATACCTCTGAAGACCATTTATCTATTGAAGATGATTTATTACCAATAATTTTAACTAGTGACACAGCTCCTTTAGGGACACTATTGGAAATATTTAGTCCTATCCCTACCCGAACCAATCTAAGGTTATTTCCTCTATAAATTAATTTTGGCAATACACCTGCTAATTTATAGCCATTAACCAATAGATCATTCGGCCATTTTATTTTTACTTTAACTCCTTTATTTTCCAATCTTTCTGCAAGTGAAAGTGCAATTGCTAGACCAAGCAACTCAGGGCAACGGAAGAAAGGTTTTTCCACAGACATTGCAACGCTGATCCATACACCTCCTTTCGGTGAACTCCAAGTGCGTCCATACTGTCCCTTTCCAAAGCGTTGGGATGAAGAAATAATGGCTCTATATTCACAATAGGAAATTGGTTTTTCCAACAGCCATTTAGAAAGCTCTGTTTCAGTACTTGCGCATACTGGTTTCCATCTTAATTTCCATGTTCTAGTTGATTCAGGGTTGTTCTTTAATTGATAGGCAACAGAAGCCGCGCCTTTCCAAGCTGAATATGCATGCATATCGATTAAAACATCCAAATAAAATCAAGATTTATCGATTAAGCGACGCAATTCTTCTAATTCATTATCAACCTCTTGGATTTTAACTTCCTTAATTTCTTCATTAGGTTGAGAAGTAGAAGCTTCTGGTAAAGCTACAGATTCTATTCCAGATTTTAATTTAATTCGCAAAGATTCCAACTCCTCATCAAGATCATCTCCTCCTTCTAAAGCCGCAAATTTACTCTCCAAGTCAGCACCCGCAAGCTCCGCAGAAGCATCCCCAGCAGCCTCTAGGGCCTCAACTTTGTCTTCCATTCTATCAAAAGCAGCCATTGCCGAACTTGTTCCAATATCACCCACTGCACTTTGGATTTGTTTTTGAGCTTTTGCCGCCTGAGCCCGTGCCTTCAGCATATCCTTCTTAGTCCGAGCTTCGGCAATTTTGCCCTCTAAAACCAATAGACTTTTTTTGAGTTTTTCTATTTGACCAGCCTGAGACTGAATTTGCTGGTTCAGCGAAGTAAAAGACTCTTGAAAAGTTTTTTTTCTATTAAGTGCTTCTCTAGCCAGTTCTTCGTTTCCTTTCTTTAGAGCAAGTTCTGCTCTTGTATACCAATGTTTACTCTGATTTTCAGCTTGGCTTGATTGATTTTGCAATCTTTTATGGCTAGCAAGTGCCATAGCAACAGCTTGCCTTAGCTTGATCAAATCATCTTGCATATCAGCAACTGACTGATCAAGAATTTTTACGGGGTCCTCCGCTTTGCTTACCAGATCATTAAGATTCGAACGCAACAAGCGGCTTAACCTGTCGAAGAATCCCATAGGGAATTAATCATGACTTCAAAGGAGGGTAGCTAGGTTTCGCAAATTCTCCATACAAATCTGGTAATTAAATTGGTTTTCAACAAGTCAAAACAAAATTTACCTAGTATTCAAAAGGGTTTGACACTGGATTCCTTAACATCTAAAAATACTTCCATTTCAAAATGTCTTCAAGAAATCAAATCTTCTTGGAAGCAAAAAAACAAAATTGCAGGATTAATGCAAGATTGGGGGAAAATTGCAGGGACTCAATTAGCCGCAAATTGTATTCCTATTAGTCTCCTCAACAAAACCCTAGTAATAGGAGCAAGCCATCCGCAATGGCGACAAGCACTTTTATATAATAAACTACAATTATTAAAAGCCCTCAACGCAGAAGGGTATTCAATAAAAGAAATTAGAATCCAACAATATCATTCAACAAAAGCAATAACAAAAACAAATGAAAAGATAATTTGGGACAATCATCCAAGTAGATCAGACTTGCAAGGAGTTATTAAGTGTTCAGAATGTGGTTCTCCTTCACCAAAAGGTGAAATCAAACTATGGGGTAAATGTATTTTCTGTAGAAGAAAAGATCTATGAATAAAACTAAGCATTATACTATTAAGTATATAAAATTAAAATGCCCATTTGCCCAAAAGCCAAGGTTTGAAACTGGGCATTTTTAAAACCAACACTAAGTGCTATTTCTTTCTGTTTATTAGCGAGAGGAAAAACCTTTAGGCTACTTTCTATATACGAATATTGCTTCCCTAAGCCAAAAAAAGAGGCAATAGGCACAACAATATTTCGCAAATAGAAAATTTGAAATCTAGCAAAGATTGATTGATCATTAAAACTCTTGAAATCCAAAAATCCAACTCTTCTTCCTGGTTTCAATAGACGATAAACTTCTTCAAATCCTTTTTTTATATCAACAAGGTTTCTTAATCCATATGCCATTACAATTCCGTCAAATTCGTGATCAGGTAAATTTGTTATCAAAGCATCATCGTTTAGCCATCTAATAGATAAAAAACCATTTTCAAATGCTCTTTTTTTAGCAATAGATAAAGGTTGATTGGCGGAATCTAATCCAAAAATTGTTCCTGTAGGTCCAACATATTTTGCGAGTAGAAATGACATATCTCCAGTTCCACAACATAGGTCCAACCATTTCTCACCAGGCAATGGATCTAATTTTGAAAGTAATTTCTTCTTCCATGTCCTATGCAGGCCAAAACTCAATAAATCATTTAAAAAATCATACTTTGATGCAATTCCATCAAAGATTTTTTTTACAGTTATCGAATCTTTAAATTGCATAGAATTAATCATCAAATCATCACAATACAGTCTAAATTTAAATCAATTAATAAAACTCTTATATTCATTTTACTAAATTAGGTCTTATAGGTAAATCAACTTTACACAAGTACTGTTTTATTTCCGCAATTGTCAACTTGCCATCATGCAATAACGATGCCAATAGTGCAGCAGAAGCCTTACCTTTGACAAATGCTTTCTCAATATCTTTCAAGCATCCAGCCCCGCCAGAAGCAATAACAGGAACGGAAACATTTTCCGCAATTAATCTTGTTAATTCTAAATCATATCCGTTTTGGGTACCGTCTCCATCCATTGAAGTAAGTAATATCTCGCCTGCTCCTAAGCTGACTACATGCCTTGCCCAATCCAATGCATCAAATTCTG
>QCKO01000029.1 GCA_003215315.1 Prochlorococcus sp. AG-409-P19
TCCAACATCTATTACTGGCTTATTAATTATTGATAGCCTTATCTCTGGAAATCTTCAAGCATTGCTTGGAACTATAAGGCACTTAATTCTACCAGCGACAACTCTCGGATTACTTTTAAGTGGTATTTTTAGCCGATCCTTACTGTGAATTTGTCTATTGCTTTTATCTTTTTTACTTTGTCTTTAATTAGGTAATTAAGAGTTCCAATCTTCATGAATCTATTGAGACTAAATTCCATTGCTTTCGCATCAAGTAAAGTACCATCATGGAAAAATATATTTTCCTTAAGCTTTATTTGTAGTGCCATTCCTTTATTTGTTATCTTTGGAGGCTCTTTTGCTAGGACTGGTATTAAATTGCCGCTTTTATCAAGTTTATAGAAAGTATCCCCTAAGGCACTTATTAATTGCAATGTTCTTATAGTATTTGCCTGCGCTGGATCAAGGGATTCTATTTTTCCTGATCCAGCTACAACTATCCTTTCCTTATCACGCAAAGGCATGCATGAAGCCTGAATTAATATAATTGGTAAGAATATTATGTTAGATAAAAAAGATAATTTGTTTCTTTTTTTATTTGATGAAACTAACAAAATATATCTAATAATATTCTTTTAACTATGAACTTGGTGAGATTTGCTTGATTGATATTTCGAAAACTGGTGATCCATGGGGATGCAGTGGCCATTTTCTTACCCAACATCTCTTGTGCTTGTTATCTATACCTATAACTTGAAATAAATCTTTCTTATCAACTAAACTAATACAATCACCTTGATTTATAGCCTCTAGCTGCTTATTCCCTTTCTTATTATTTAATTTTTTTGTTGCAGGCATAATGTTTCTTTTAGAAGGAAAATAAACAAAATGATTTTGGACTTTCTCCCTTTAGCATAAATAGCAAAGTTATTTGAAACTTGCAGTTTCTTTATAGCTCATAAACAACCCATATGGGATGCAATGTCTTTAATTTCTGAAAGATTGCTGATTGCTAACAATGCGGCTTTTAATTTTCCTTTATTTACTTTATGAGTGATTACAACTATTTCAGCACCTTCTTCTGAAGCATCAAATTGAACTATTGACTCTATTGATATATCTCTTTGTCCAAAAATAGTACCTATCTTACCAATTACACCTGGTGTATCTTCAGCTATTAGACGTAAATAGTTTTTTTGATTAATTTCTGCTTCTTCAGCTAGGTGACATTTTCTCCAGCTTGAACCTGATAAAAGAGGATCTAAGATAGAAGAATGTAATCCCATCATTTGAATCCCTGCAATATTTAGGATGTCTGCAACAACAGCTGAGGCTGTAGGACCTGATCCTGCTCCTGGGCCATAAAACATTACCTGACCTATTGGACTACCTTCTATAAGAATTGCATTGTTTACATCGTTAACACTAGATAATGGATGTTTTTCTGGGACAAGTGTAGGCTCTACCCATAGTGATAATGGTAATGAATCATTCTTATTTTGTTTCTTTGAATGTCGTTCAGATATGGCTAAAAGTTTTACAACGTAACCAAGTCGCTTTGCATAGTTAACATCTCGATTATTAAGACTATTAATACCTTTTGTAGGTATTTTGTCTCGATTAATAGCACCACCAAATGCCAGGCCACTTAGTATTGCGATTTTGTCAGCGGCATCAAGACCTTCTACATCAGCAGCAGGGTCTGACTCGGCGTAACCTAGTTCTTGCGCATCTTTTAATACGTCCGAATAGTCGGCCCCCTCTTTGTCCATCCGAGTAAGAATGTAGTTAGTTGTTCCATTAATGATTCCACTCACTCTTGATATTTTGTTCCCACCAAGAGATTGCTTTAAGGGTTCAATGATTGGTATCCCTCCACCTACTGCAGCTTCTATAAGAACATAAACACCTGCTTCCTTGGCTGCTATGGCGATTTCTTCACCATGTCTTGCAATTACTGCTTTGTTTGCCGTGACTACTGACTTCCCAGCTTTTATGGCTCGCAAGATAAGTGTTCTTGCAGGCTCAATACCACCCATTACTTCAATTACGATTTGAACAGATGGGTCGTCGATAACTTCGTCAGGGCGTTCTGTGAGGATTGATTGAGGAATTGATGCCTCTCGTTGCTTTGTTAGATCACGTACAGCTATTCGTTTAATACTTAATTTTCCTACTAAAGGGTTTCTACCATTAGGAGTTTGGATTATTTTTACGACACCAGAACCAACAGTTCCAAGGCCTAAAAGACCTATTCCAATATTTTCATCCATGATGCTGAGAAATTTTAATTTTTTGTTTGAACTCTATTAACTTAACCCTGGCTTGCTGTTGATCAGGAAAGTTGTTTCGCTTGAGCTTTCATTTTTCTAAGAATATTAAGAAATCCGTTAGATCTTGATGGGGTTAGGCTTGCTTTAAGACCTGTTTCTTGAATAAAGCTTTCATCAACTAGTAAGACTTCTTTTGGCGTGAGGTTGTTTAGCCCAATTATCAGTAACGAAAGTAGACCTTTTGTAATTAAAGCGTCAGAAGCTCCTTCCCAAAGGACTTTGCCATTGATGAGTTTCCCAAATACATATACTTCTGATATGCAGCCTTTTACTTTTGTTGACTCTAAAAATAATTCTTTTGATAGCTCAGGAAGCTTTTTAGCTAACCAGAGAACATATTCGTAACGTCTCTTAGGGTCAGATGTTGATTTGAGTCTGTGTACCATTTGGTCTAATGCGGCACTCCCATAGGTTTTTTTTACGCTATTGGTGTCAATCTGATCCATTAATGTTTATTCGTTAATTAATTTCTTTATCTAGCCTAACTATTTAATGGGGCTTGTTTGGTTTCATGGAAACCTTTCTCACTGATCCATCCATTTATAGGAATATCCCAAGGCTCAGACGGTAAAGTGTAAGAAGAAACACAACATTGAGGAATTACCGCAAAAGATGGGACTTTCCTCCAATTGGGATTGCTTCTTAGTCGATCAAAGTAACCTCCTCCATAGCCTAATCTGCATCCATGTTTATCAATAGCGATTGCGGGGAGCAACAAAAATGAGAGTTGTTCTGGGTTAAGAGCCTTTTCATTTATGGGTGCAGGAATGTTTAATAGATCTTTTTGAAGAGGTTTCTCTAACCAGGGATGGTATGAAAGTAAGTCCTTCTTATTGCTTGCTGGAAGTGCTAAATTTAATGATGGCGTATCTTTTAAAGAACGAAGATCAATCTCGCTAGATATAGGCCAGTAAATACCTATATATTTTTTATTATTTGGTTTGTTCGATTTATCCTTAATTATTTTTTTGACTTCTTTTAGGATGATT
>QCKO01000030.1 GCA_003215315.1 Prochlorococcus sp. AG-409-P19
TTAATATCACCAACAGCTTGATATGTATTGCCTAGATCTTTAATTGATTCATAATCAAAAGGTTTAAGTGTCAGTGCCCTATTAAAATATAAACGGGAATCTTCTATCTTTCGTGTAGCTAAAAAAGATTTGGCTATTAACTTTATAGTTTCTATTGAATTGTTGTCAGTAGCTAATATTTGATTACAAGTATCAATTGTTTCTTGATACTTGCTCTGCTTAAAAAGGGATTGAGCTATTTCTATACTTGCTTCCAAGTCTATAAAGCTTTATATGTGAATAATATATCAGGATTTTAGGTAATTTCTCAGGGCTTGTTTATAAAAAAAAAAACTATTTCCCAAATCAAGTGCTTGATTGAAGTCATCCAACTTATTTATGCCCTTTAATCTATAATCAAATGTTTGCGAAAACGCTTCTATTGGAAATCTCTCTAATACTTTGGGCAAGCGAAGTAATCTGTTTTCAGTTTTCATAGAATAATTTTCCTAATAATGATCTACATTTTTGATCTTTAACTTTTAACCTTTTAGAGGTATATCTTTGTTTCAGATGAGTGCATAATAGCAGAAACTTCTAGTAATAGGAAGGAGTTTACTTCTTTATTCTCTTCAATTAGAGCATTGTTCTTAATGAGTATTTTAAGTCCGTGTAGGTATTTGTATAGGGAAATATTGGTTATTTCTGCTTCTCTCTTCCATTCCCTGCCGCTGCCGTTCTTTCTGGTTCTACCCTAACGGATCCTTCTCCGTTCTTATTTTGGTTCAGGTTGTTCATAGAGACCCAAATGCCTTATGGAAACTGGATGTAACGAAATTGATTGATTCAGGTACGCCCATACTGTTGCATAGAGTTCAGTTTTTTCTTGGGTGGGATGTTGAGTGATATCAGTTGTATTAAGTATTAGTTGGTCATTCCTTGAAATCCATGTATTGACTGCAAGCAGTTTCAAAGAATCTGTTGTTGGTAGATATTCCTGGAACCAGGAAAAATTCGTTGAATTTATGTTTTTTGTGAATGTTGATTTGCACTAATACTAGAAGATATATATCCATCAGCATTATATAGAACTGCCTATTAAGAAGGTAGGAACTAATTTGCTTCTACGTTAAATTCTATAGAAATTAACTCCTATAATAATTCTATTTTTATTTCCATCATATCTTACAGAGTGATACTTATGAGCTGGGAATATCACTATCATTCCTGCTGACGGCAGGATTTCTTCATGTGGATTATTGTCATATCTATTTTTATAGAATTGTAAAGCTCCGGGATTCTTACAATTTTGATTTCCTACAGATAAATAATATACTAGAGCATATTTTTGCTTCCATAAGTTCAGACCAGGCAATTTGTCTATAGGCCCTATATGATTGTGCTTATTTATAATTCCGTTTGATAAAATTGTAAAAAAAGAATCACGGAAAAAAACATCAGAACTAACAAGCTTTTTTGTTATGTCAGTCAAATCTGTTTCTAATTTTTTTGTTATCTTTTCATTATTTTCAAATAGTTTATAGTCAGATCCCTTAGCATTTCCAAAACTGGGGTCATTATATTTGTTTAGGTCTATAGCCTTGATTTTATATAAGGATTCGATTAGTTCTGGCTCTACTAACCGTTTTAAAATGACGGGCTTGCAGGACTCTTCTTGGTTAATTCCGATATCGACAGTATTCGATAATGTTTCATATTCTTGTCTTCTTCTATCTCTCAAAACCGATATTAATAATTGATTATCTTTTGAAATTCGATCAATTGCAAAAGCTTTTTCTATATTTTGAACTGCTAAATTTATATTGCCTTTATGATAAAGCAGAAGACTCAACTGTTGATAACAAATTGCTAAATTAGGATTAAGTTCAATTGCTTTTCGCTGTGAGAATTCAGCCTCTTCAAATTTTCCTAGATTGCTCAATATGATTCCCAGATTAGAATGAGCATTTGCGAAATCAGGATCCAGCTTAATTGCTTTACGAGTGAATAACTCTGCTTCTTGTGATTTACCAAGGTTGCTCAATATGTCTCCTAAATTGTAATGAGCTATTGCATGATCAGGCTTCAGTTCAATTGCTTTGCGTGTAGATAACTCTGCTTCTTTTAATTGGCCAAGTTTGCTCAATATGTTTCCTAAATTGGAATGAGCGATAGCAAGATCAGGCTTCAGTTCAATTGCTTTGCGAGTGGAGATTTCAGCTTCTTGTGATTTGCCAAGCTTGCTTAATATGGTTCCTAAATTGTAATGAGCGATAGCGAGATTAGGCTTGAGTTGAATTGCTTTGCGAGTAGATAACTCTGCTTCTTGTAATTTGCCTAGCTTTTTTAATATATTGCCAAGATTAGTATGAGCCTCTGCGAAATCAGGCTTAAGTTGAATGGCTTTTTTGTGTGACAGTTCTGCTTCTTGTAATTTGCCTAAACTTTTTAATAAATTGCCAAGATTATAATGAGAATAAGGGAAATGAGGATTGATTTCAATTGATTTACGGATGTTGGCTTCTGCTTCTTTTGGTTTATGAATACTCATTAAAATAAGGCCATAATTATAAAAAACTCTGAAATTCTTCTGCTCTTTATTTATTAAATATTTATAATATTTTACTGCTTCTTCAATATTTCCTTCTGAATGAAACTTAAATACTTGATTAACTATTTTTTCTTTAGAAGAATTATTAGTTTCCACATTAATAGTTTCTTTGATTCCCTCTACAGAAAAGGGAATAGAGAATGTTTGTATTTCAGTGGTTTTCTTTTGTTTTTGCTCTTGATTACCAGCTTCTTTCATTTTTTATAAACTCCTTGAATTTGTTTTCTAGGTCTCTATTAAACAATTCTGAATTATAAAGTGGTGATATTTCTTTTATTTATATTTTTTATTTATCTCTACAAACCCAGAACTGATACATACTTATGAAAGTCTGGGGATGTTTCTTTTCAAATTTTTCCCAGTTTTTCAAGTTGGTTTGTGTTGTGT
>QCKO01000031.1 GCA_003215315.1 Prochlorococcus sp. AG-409-P19
GTGATCATGACCTTGAAACAAGACAATGGTTGCTATATCAAGAGAATCAAGATGGGACGCCTTTTTTAGTTTTAAAGCGCTTTCGCTACTGAAATTTATTTATAATTTTCGAGTAAAATTTAACAGCTATAAAACTTGCTAGTAAAAATGTAGTTATGAAGGTTATTCCTTGGCCAACTGAATTGACGTTGTAAATACCTAGTTTTAGAAGTGGGTAATCTATAAGGGACCCTACGGTACCCCAGATTATTACCCAGATAGATACATATGAGATCCCTATAATTGCTTTTTTCATTTTAAAGAAGAGAAAATCTATATTTAATAGCAATCAAGATTAGCACCAAAGTAAAGGAAACTAATTAATTCCGAATATAGCGTGAGTCGCCGCCTCACCCTTGAAAATTAATTCCGTAATCACTAGCATTGCAAATCCAAACATTGCTGCACGAGCATTTACAAGTTCTGCATTTTTATTAAATCCAAAAACCTTTTCAACTTCATCACCTTTATTGTCAAGCCATTTCGGATCAGATCTTACTTCTTCTGTCTGTTGGTCAAGGTCTAAACTATTATCTAAAGAAGTTAGATCTGTAGATTTGATTTTGTAACTGTTTTCGATGGCATTCTCTCTATCTTCCTTCTCAGTCATTTCTAAGATCGTTACTCTTTTCTAATAGTAATAAACTAATGCTTATTTTGTCTATAGCTTGATTTCCGCTTACGCTTTTTTATCATTCGCCCAGATCTTTTTGTGATATAAGAAATCTCTGCTTTGTTTAAGTTATAACCTAGTATTGAAATGACAAATACGATGCTAAAAACAATTAGAAAGTAAGCCATTTTTTATTTTAATTGGAATAGTAATTAAGAACTTGAGATAAGATGAACTTGTAAAGTTATAATAACACTATTTTAAGGTTAATAATCTTGATATGATGTCTTTTCTGAATAGGAATTTATTTAGGAAACGTCTATATTAATAGACTATGTCCTTATTCGACTGTTTTATCCTGGGTTGACTTGTAGGTTAAGTTTTGTTTTGCTAGTAATATTTTTATGGTCTCTCCCCAGCATTTTTGCTATTAGTAAAATATATGCACAAGTAGAAATGGAATCACTTCTCCCTGTCTTAATTGGTGGTATTTGTGCGATTCTGGCTTTGATTGGTTTAAGAGAACTTTTAAAAGAACTTGCTGCTGCAGCTGCTCCTAAGGTTGGTTAATGCTTGATTTTCTTAAATTATCTTGGTTGGTTCCTGGAATACCCTTTGCGGGGTCTCTTCTTATTGGGCTTTTGCTTGTAAGTTTTAGTAGAACAGTCAATAGGCTGACCAAGCCGGTGTCATTTTTTCTTATAATTTGTATAGGATTATCTACTATCTTAAGCTCTATTTTATATCTAAAACATATTTCCGGCTCTTCTTTTGATCTTGGAATAAATGTTTTTAATCTCGGGTATACTTTAAATTTCTATATAGATAAACAGTCTTCAATTTCTTCTTTATTTGTAGAGCTGATATTTTTAATTATCATGACTTTCTCTTTTAAATCCCTTGCAAGAAAAAATGGTTATGTTCGTTACTTTATTGGTTTAGGAGTTTTATGTGGCTCAGCCTTAACATTTATCTTAAGCGGTGACTCTTTTCATGCTTTTATAGATCCTTTGTTGACAAAGGCTGCCCAAATAGTTTGATTGCTAAATTTATAGCTATAAAGAAAATACTGTCATTTGATGCTCCTCTATAAACTTAGTTTTCATTATGTTAGATTGTGATTATATTTAATATGTTGAATGTGAATAGAAATAATATTGGAGAACTTCCCCGAAATATTGCGCTTGTACATGAATGGTTTTCACCAAAGTATGTTGGAGGTGCTGAGAACGTAGTAAAAGAAATTAATGACATATTGTTCGAACTTGGATCAGTTGTTCAATTGTTCTCTCTTGTAGATGCTGAAAGTGATTTATCAAATAGCTGGTTGTTTAAGAAGTCTGTAAAAACAAGCTTTGTTCAGAACTTACCTTTTGGACGTTCGCATGTTCAGTACTATTTGCCACTTTTGCCAATGGCGATTGAGCAGTTAAATCTGGATGAGTTCCCTCTAGTTGTTAGTAGTAACCATTTAGTTGCTAAGGGAGTCTTAACTTCTCCTGATCAATTGCATGTTAGTTACGTGCACACCCCTGTAAGGTATGCGTGGGATCAAATGAATATATATTTACAACGTTCATTGTTTAAAAGGTTGGGTTTAGAGCCTTTTATTCGATGGCAGCTTCATCGGTTGCGTCAATGGGACCAGGTAACTAGTTCAAGAGCAGATTTCTTTTTGGCTAACTCTCGCTTTACTGCTAGAAGAATTTCGAAGTATTGGAGGAGAGATTCCGAGGTCGTTTACCCTCCGGTATCAGTCGAATGTTTTGATTTTAATAAGCCAAGAGATGATTATTTTCTTTGTGTTTGTCGGCTAGTACCTAATAAAAGAGTGGACATACTAGTAAGAGCATTTAATCAGCTCCAATTACCTTTGATTGTTGTTGGTCAAGGCCCTGAAATGAGATCCCTCAAACAAATAGCTGGCCCTAGCGTGAGGCTTATGGGCTATCAATCAAAAGATAAAGTTACATCTTTAATGGAGAATTGTCGTGCCTTCGTTTATTCAGGTGTCGAAGATTTTGGTATTGCTCCTGTAGAGGCAATGGCTGCAGGTGCTCCAGTTATTGCATATGGAAAGGGAGGGCTGCTGGATACTGTGAAATGTATAGAAAGAGTATCTACTGGTGCAACAGGCCTTTTATTCCCTCATCAGACAGTCTCATCTTTAGTCGAAGCAATTAATATATTTAATGAAAAAAAACTATGGAGGGAGTTAACTCCAGAGTCCATAAGGGTTTGGGCTAATAACTTTTCAAGAGATTCATTTAAATTAAATTTTCAAAAAGCTT
>QCKO01000032.1 GCA_003215315.1 Prochlorococcus sp. AG-409-P19
GGTAAAAGTTCTCTTGCTTTCGATACAATTTTTGCTGAAGGTCAAAGGCGATATGTAGAAAGTTTATCTGCGTATGCAAGACAATTTTTAGGACAGATCGATAAGCCTGATGTTGATGCAATTGAAGGTTTATCTCCTGCAATTTCTATTGATCAAAAATCAACGAGCCATAATCCACGATCTACAGTTGGTACTGTTACGGAAATACAAGATTATTTAAGATTATTATTCGGTAGAGCTGGAGAACCTCATTGTCCTCAATGTGACAGACCTATAAAACCTCAAACTATCGATGAAATGGTAGATCAGATAAAAACTTTACCTGAGGGAACACGTTATCAGCTTCTTGCACCTGTTGTTCGCGGCAAGAAAGGTACACATTCTAAACTGCTTTCTGGATTGGCTGCTGAAGGTTTTGCTCGTGTAAGGATTAATAAAGAGGTTAGGGAACTAGCAGATAATATTGAACTTGATAAAAATCATGCACATTCAATTGACGTTGTTGTTGATCGTTTAATAGCTAGACAGGGAATTGAAGAGCGACTTACTGACTCATTAAAGACTACATTAAAAAGAGGAGATGGTTTAGCTGTTGTAGAGGTTGTTCCAAAGAAGAATGAAGAATTACCAGAGGGCATAGAAAGAGAGAGATTGTATTCTGAAAACTTTGCTTGCCCTATTCATGGAGCTGTAATTGAAGAGTTATCACCTCGTTTGTTTTCATTTAATAGTCCTTATGGAGCATGTCCGGATTGCCATGGCATAGGTCATTTAAAGAAGTTTACTTTTGAAAGAGTTATTCCAGATCCGTCTTTGCCTGTTTATGCAGCTGTAGCTCCCTGGAGTGATAAAGATAATTCTTATTATTTTTCGTTATTATATTCTGTTGGTGAAGCATTTGGGTTTGAAATTAAGACACCTTGGAAACAACTTAATCAAGAACAAAGAAATATATTATTAAATGGTAGTAAAGAACCTATTTTAATACAAGTAGATAGTAGATATAAACAAGATTCTGGTTTTAAGCGTCCATTTGAAGGGATTCTGCCTATTTTAGAAAGGCAATTGAGTGATGCTAATGGCGAGGCTGTAAAACAAAAACTTGAAAAATATCTTGAATTGGTACCTTGTTCGACTTGTTCTGGTCAAAGACTTTGTCCAGAAGCTTTAGCAGTTAAAGTAGGACCTTTTTCAATAGTAGAACTTACTAGAACTAGTGTTGCTGAAACATTAGAAAATATTGAAAAGTTGATGGGCTTGGTTGAATCAGAAGGTTCTAAACCTCTATTGAATGAAAGACAAATTCAAATTGGCGACCTTGTTTTACGTGAAATTCGTTTGCGATTAAAGTTTCTTTTAGATGTTGGATTGGATTATCTTAGTTTAGATAGACCTGCAATGACGTTATCAGGTGGAGAGGCACAGAGAATTAGACTTGCGACTCAAATTGGTGCTGGATTAACAGGTGTTTTATATGTATTGGATGAACCTAGTATTGGCTTGCATCAGAGAGACAATGATAGGCTTTTATCTACTTTGAAAAGACTTAGAGATTTAGGCAATACTTTAGTTGTTGTTGAACATGATGAAGATACTATTAGGGCTGCTGATTATTTAGTTGATATTGGTCCAGGGGCTGGTGTTCATGGAGGTAAAGTTGTTGCAAAAGGAAATTTAGATCAACTCTTACAAGCAAAAGACTCTTTAACTGGTGCATATTTAAGTGGTCGTAGTGCTATTCCTACACCCAACAAGAGAAGAGATACGTCTAACAGAAAAATACGCCTTATTAATTGTAAAAAAAATAATTTAAAAGATTTTTCTGTTGATTTTCCTCTGGGCAGACTTGTTGCTGTCACTGGAGTTAGTGGCAGCGGGAAAAGCACATTAGTTAATGAATTATTGCATCCAGCCTTAAACCATTCATTAGGTTTAAAAGTTCCTTTCCCCAAGGGTCTTGTAGAGCTGAAGGGTATAAAAGCTATTGATAAAGTAATTGTGATAGACCAATCGCCTATTGGACGCACGCCACGATCCAATACAGCTACTTATACTGGTGCTTTCGACCCTATTAGACAGGTTTTTGCAGCAGCAGTTGAGGCAAAAGCGAGGGGCTATCAAGCTGGTCAGTTTAGTTTCAATGTTAAAGGAGGAAGGTGTGAGGCATGTAGAGGCCAAGGAGTTAATGTAATTGAAATGAATTTTTTGCCAGATGTTTATGTTCAATGTGATGTCTGTAAGGGAGCTCGGTTTAATAGAGAGACTTTGCAAGTTAAATATAAAAATTACTCTATATCTGATGTCTTAGAAATGACTGTAGAACAAGCAGTAGATGTTTTTTCAGCCTTACCTCAAGCAGCAGATAGATTGCGAACTTTATTAGATGTTGGTCTTGGATATATTAAATTAGGTCAGCCAGCTCCAACTCTTTCTGGTGGAGAAGCACAAAGGGTCAAACTTGCTACTGAGTTGTCTAGAAGAGCAACAGGAAAAACATTATATTTAATTGATGAACCTACAACTGGATTAAGTTTTTATGATGTTCATAAGTTAATGGATGTGATGCAAAGATTAGTAGATAAGGGAAACTCAATAATCGTAATCGAGCATAATTTAGACGTTATTAGATGTTCAGATTGGGTTATCGATATGGGACCTGAAGGAGGAGATAAAGGAGGT
>QCKO01000033.1 GCA_003215315.1 Prochlorococcus sp. AG-409-P19
GTCATACCGCAAAGCAATTGAATTCAATCCTAATTACGCAGAAGCGCATTACAATCTGGGAATCATATTGAGAAGTCTTGGCAAATTAAAAGAAGCAGAATTATCTACTCGCAAAGCAATTGAACTTAAACCTGATTTAGCAGAAGTACATTCCAATCTGGGAAATATTTTGAGAGATTGTGGAAAACTACAAGAATCAGAATTTTCATATCTTAAGGCAATTGAACTTAAACCTGATTATGCAGATGCTGCTTGGAATTTATATGGATTAGCAAATAGTATTGAGGAAGCAGAAGAAAGAATTAATCAATGCTTAAAAATAGATGAGAATTATTTAAAAGCAAAACTTACTCTATGTGCTCTGAAATTACATCAAGGTGATCAATCATTATTTGATAATTTTATAAAATCAAGTTATAAAGACCATCCTGTAATCCGATCTATTAAATGGGTTTCTACTTTGCCGAAGTTACCTGAATTATTTTTCTATAGATGGGCGTTATTTGACAGTATGATTAATAAAAGTAAAAAAGATAGACCTTTCTATGAATTTGGTGTTTGGCGAGGTGCATCCTTTAAGTATTTAATTAATACTTTCAAAAAAGGTTATGGATTTGATACTTTTGAAGGATTACCAGATGATTGGCACCAAAGTAAACAAGGCAAATTTTCGGCAGAGGGAATCATTCCTAATATTGATGGCGGAACATTTTTCGCAGGTAAGTTTGAAGAAACACTTCCAAATTTCTTTGCCAAATCTAGACCTATCGCATCAATTATCAATTTTGATGCTGATCTTTACTCTTCTACTCTATGTGCCTTAAACTATTCAAAGTCTGTAATAGATAAAGATACAATTTTAATATTTGATGAGTTTATTATCAATAACTATTGGGAGCAGGATGAATATAAAGCACTCAATGAATTTTGCTCAAAAAATAATTTAACTTACGAGGTTTTAGCAGTTTCTTATTTTGAAAAACAAGTTGCTGTGAAATTAATAGGAGTTTAACTAAAAAGACAAGACACAAACGAACTTACAAAACTGGGCAACATTTGAAGAGAAACATCCCAATACCTTCAAAACTAATGAATCAGGTTAATAGATCGGTTTTTTAGTACAAAACACGTGTGCTATTAACCGACCCCACGTTTGTATTACCTAAGGAGTGGTTAGTACTAGATCCACTAATTGTTTTTTATTCAATTTGGTTATGTCTTTCAACCCATATTCAAAGGTTTGTTCAAACTCTTCTATTGGAACTTTCTGAAGTTTGAGTGAGTTTGGGTGCTTCCCAATCAACCTTGCTTCTCTGATACACATGTCCAATAGAAGTCGTTTAAACGAATCAATTCCTCCCTCTCCATTTTATTTTACTCAATTAGGGCTTTCCAATATTTCTAAAGTATAAATAAGAAAATCATAATAATCAGCCAAATAGTGATCTGGAATGATCAGATTGGATGACTATAATTATATTAAGTAAAAGTTAACAGAAATTATAACCCTATCTTTTTTCCCATTGTAAGATATGGAATGTAATCTAGATGCTGGAAAAATAACTATCATCCCTTCCTGAGGTAAAATATCTTTATTTGGCTGATGAAAGCGTAAAATACCTGGTTCTTCACAAGATTGATCTCCTATAGATAAATAATATACTAAACTCAACTTTTGTTTATATATACCAAGTTCAGGTATTTTGTCTATTTTATTTAGATGAGAGTGAATCTTATTCCCACCTCCGATTCCATTCCTAGGACGAATTATATTAAAGAAAGCATCAGAAACATATAGCTCTGATCCGAAATATTTACTTACTATATTGAGAATATCTTTCTTGAAACTTTTTATTATTGGGATATTGCTTTCAAATAAGTCATAATTCGAACCTGCTGTATTCCCAAAAATTGGAGGTTGATATCTATCCCTTGCCGTAGCTTCCTTCGTTTTTATTGTATACAATTTCTTGATTAAATCTTCTTCTACTTCTCTATTTAGAGTCACTGGATTCCAATTGGAATTTACTTCAAATAGAGAAAATATAATGTTCTCTATTCTTTTGCTTTTATATTTATTGGCTATCCTTCCTTTGAAGATAGCTATCAGGTATTTTACAGATTTCTCATTAGGATCTATTTTATGTGCTAACTCTAGTGTTTGTAATGAAGAATCTATATTCCCGATAACATACTCCAAGATACCCAAGTTTAACTTTATTAGTGCTGATTTAGGATTGAGTTCATTTGCTTTTATGAGAGATACTTCTGCTTCTTGTAATTTGCCAAGAGCTCTTAATATGTTTCCCAAATTGGAATACGCCTCTGCGTCATCAGGTTGGAGTTCAATTGCTTTGCGAGTGGAGACTTCTGCTTCTTGTAGTTGTCCTAGGTCTTTTAAAACTGCTCCAAGGTTGAGATGAGCCTGAAAGAAATTAGGGTTGAGTTCAATGGTTTTGCGTAAGGGTTGTTCTGCCTCTTTGAGCTTCTTTTGCCCAATTAGGATTGTTCCAAGAAGGAAATGAGAATTAAATAGATTGGGATTTAGCTCTATTGCCCTGCGGCAAGTAATTTCAGCCTCTTGTGTCTTGCCTAGTTGAACATAACCATTAGCAAGGTTCGCCCAAGCAGGCGCTAATTG
>QCKO01000034.1 GCA_003215315.1 Prochlorococcus sp. AG-409-P19
AAAAATTTATCTCAAATACTGATTATAAAATAGCAAAAGATAAATCAATAAATCTAAATCCCTCAATACCTAAATACATTAATAGCACAGCCCCTTTTTTTACAAGCTGGATAGATGAAATACTTCCTTACCTACTAAACAAAGAGCAATTAGAGATTGGAGGCTTAACTATCTATACAACTTTAAATAGTGCCTGGCAGGAAAAAGCAAAAGAAGTCATTCGCATATACAGTCCAGATGACACTGAAGGTGCAATAGTGTCCATCGAGCCTAAAACAGGCTTTGTTAGGGTTCTCGTTGGAGGGAAAAATTTTAGGGTCAATGAATTCAATAGAGCAACACAAGCATTTCGCTCACCCGGGTCTACTTTTAAAATATTCATCTATGCCACTGCACTAAGCAAAGGGTTAAAGCCTAATGATCATTTTCTAGATATTCCAAAATGCTGGAATGACTATTGTCCAAAAAATTTCAATGATAAATATCTCGGAAAGATCTCCCTGACCAAAGCATTTACAAGTTCATCAAACATAATTGCTGTTAATCTTTTAGACATAGTCGGACCTAGAGACGTAATTTCAACAGCCAACCGTTTTGGTGTAGGCAAAGAAAAAAAACTAGGTGGTTATTACTCTTTAGCTGTTGGAGCCTATGAAGAAACTCTTGTAAAAATGACAGGTGCATATGCTGGGATTACAAACAGAGGCTTATACCTACAACCCAATCCAATAAAAGAAATCAGAGGGCCAAAAGATAATGTTATCTGGAGCAACGAATTAAACAGTTCAAAAGCTGTACGTGCAACAAGTCAATATGTTGCTGACTCACTAAATCTAATGCTGATAAACACTGTTCTCAACGGCACAGGTTCTGTTGCAGCATTAAAGACTAAAGAAGTAGCAGGAAAAACAGGGACCTCAGAGGGAAGTAGAGATCTTTGGTTCATCGGTTCTATTCCACAATTAACTACAGGAGTTTGGTTTGGATATGACGATAATTCAAAAATAAATGGTACTAGTGGAAATGCTGCTTGGGCGTGGAAGAAATTCATGCAATCGATAGATAATCAATTAGAAGTTATTCGCTTCACAAAACCGAAATCATTTTAGAACAAACCTATCAGTGCTTTGCCTCCTGACGAAAAAGTAAACTTCTAAATCCAATCTAATATAGCTATATAAAAACCATCTCCTCCAATGTCAGTTCCTGGTAAAATCTCCTTTTGGTAGATAAGTTTAAACTGATTAAATTGCGAAAGAAAGTCTTCTACCTGAAGAAAATTTTCTTCAGGTAGAATTGTACAAGTCGAGTAAACCAATCTACCGCCTTTAGTCAAAAGAGGAACCATTGCTTTCAATAATTCTTTTTGCAACTCCACAAGATCCTTGATCTTTGCTTTAGTGATTCTCCAACGAGCATCAGGATGTCGGGACAAAGTCCCTAACCCAGAGCAAGGAGCATCAAGTAAAATTCGATGAAAATAACTTTTAAATTCTGGATACGTATCCAAAAGACTTAAAGAGTCAGCGACTATTGTTTTAAGACATGATGATCCCAAACGACTCGCATTATTCGACAATCGATTTATTCGTTTTGAAGATCGATCTGCAGCCCATAACTCCCCTTGATTTTTCATCAATTCCACAATATGAGTTGATTTTCCACCAGGTGCTGCACAGGCGTCCAAAATTCTTTCTCCAGGCTTAGGGTTCAGAAAATTCGCAACCAGCTGAGATGATCTGTCTTGTACAGACCAATTTCCTTCATCGTATCCTGGCCATTTCCGAAGTTCACCTTTATTCGATAACACTTCTAAGCCTTGAGAACAATCATTGATAAATCTAGTTTTCATACCAGATAGTTCAAAATCTTGTCTTACTGATTCCATACTGGATTTCAATAAATTTACTCTCAAATCAATTTTGGGATTAATGTTATAAGCCTCGGCTATTTGAGTAGATTTATCAATCCCAAACAAATCAATAAGTTCTTCAGCAAGCCAAAGTGGCAAAGATGTATTCAGAGCCAACTGAGCAGATGGTTCGGAGGGGACAGGGAGAAGTTCCCCTCTATTCTTGCAACGCAGTGCCGACCTTAAAAGGCCATTAACTACAGGGGCAAGATTTGAGAGTTGATTCTTTTTTGCAATTTCTACTGTTGTATTAATTGCGGCAGCTGGGGGGATTTTATTCATTTTAAAAATTTGATAAAGTCCTAAATGCAACAACCATCTCAACAAAGGGGGTTGCTTTAACGAAGGTATTTTCCCTAGGTGGTCAATCCAACAATCCAAAAAATATCTTTGT
>QCKO01000035.1 GCA_003215315.1 Prochlorococcus sp. AG-409-P19
ACTGCCGGGTCATAATCTCTAATCATTGCAATTGCAGCATGTGCAGCAGCACCAACAATGAATAACCCCCCAATCCACATGTGATGGGTAAATAGACCTAATACAGTTGGATAATCAATGGACAAATAAGGATATGGAGGCATCGCATACATATGATGCGAGATGATTATGCTTAGTGAACCAACCATTGCAAGGTTAATTGCTAATTGAGCATGCCAACTATTTGCTAAAAACTCGTAGATACCTTTATGACCATTTGGAGCCGGGAATAGAATTGGGTCACCTTTATGATTGTCAAGAATTTCTTTTAGGCTATGACCTATACCGAACATAGTTCTATAAATATGCCCACCAAGGACAGCTAAAACACCAAAAGCTAAATGGTGGTGAGATATATCTGTCATCCATAAGCTTCCAGTAACAGGATTTAACCCCCCTTTAAAAGTAAGGAAATCACTAAATGCCCACCAATTAGTTGTAAAGAAACTTTCAACAGTTCTGCCAGCTAAGCCAGGAAATATTTGACTAACTATTGCTGGATTGCAAAGTTCATGCGGCAAAGGCATATCTGCAATTGATGCAATTGGGTTGCCATTAATAACTAGTGGTTTTCCTGCATCAATTGCATCTAAAAGAGCCGCAGTTGGAGCTCCGATATGAATACAATGTCCAGCCCAAGCAATAGATCCTAATCCAATAAGACCAGCTTGGTGATGGTTGAGCATCGATTCGAGGTTTCTAAACCAATCCAGTTTTGGAGCGGCTTTATGGTAGTGATAAATACCTCCATGAAGCATTATCGCTGCCATTAGAAGCGCACCAATGGCTAAAGCCATTAACTCAGTTTCGTTGGTTACGCCCCAACCTCTCCACATCTGGAAAATTCCAGATGTAACTTGTATCCCATGGTAATTGCCTCCCAAGTCTGCATTAAGCATTTCTTGGCCAACTATTGGCCAAACAACTTGAGCTCCAGGTTTGACGTGGGTTGGATCTGCTAACCAGCCAGAAAAATTTGAGAATCGTGCGCCGTGAAAAAAGGCTGCACTCATCCATATAAATATGACTGCTAGATGTCCAAAGTGAGCAGAAAAAATCTTTCTGCTTGTTTCTTGCAGATCACCAACATGTTGATCAAAGTCGTGTGCATCTGCATGGAGGTTCCAAATCCATGTAGTTGTTTTTGGTCCCTTAGCAAGGGATTTAGACCAAAATCCAGGCTTATCAAGCTTGGAAAAATCTACAGGGATTGAGTCAGTCTCGATAGGTTTATCGAGTACTGGTTCTTTTTTTTGTTCTCTTTCAGGCGGGCTGATGGTCATCGAGTAATTCCTTCAGGAATGTGATCGAGGTGGAAAGCCACCGCTGTTCACGGGGATGGGTTTGCCAGTTGTCAAAACTACCAGTGGTAGCAATGAACCTGGATTGATTCAGTAAGTCAAAACCGATTAAAGGTTTAGAGACTTCCAATCTGGGTTATTACCAAGCATAAATCCCACATTCAGTTACTACGGATGCATGTAACAAATGTTCTACGTTTGGAATGATGGCTTTTGGGTAGGTCTAGCAAAAACCTGTCAAAACGAGGTGGGTTTATTTAGCTTGTATTCTGAGTAGTTCAATGTAAGACTTATTGCTAATTATAGCTTAAAATAAATAAATAAACTAATCAAACATTAGTAATTGTAGTCGTTTCCCGTTCTACTCTTTATCTAGACATTTTCCGCTAGGTAGTTACTCTGGATTTTTAAAATACTTGCAAATCTTTCGTAAAGGGCAATTTCATGACTTTTAGGATTTAATAGAGGAATTTGTAAATCTTTGAGATTCTCTAACCTTTGACCAGAGCTTTCGGTATGTGTTTTTGCTGAAATAGACTAATTAATTCTTGGTGTTTGATCTGATCATCCCTAACACAGCTCCTAAAAAAGTAATCAAAGTACTAGGTCTTGGTCTTTCAAGTAGTTCTTTGACACTTCTTGAGAGGTTAGAAACGCGTGGTCATGTAGAAAAATTTTTCTTGACACCCAATGCTGGTAACGCCATTAAGAATCCTCCTAATGGATTGCTTATAGCTAAAGCAGTAGATGTTCTTCATAGTTATTGGAGAGAATTTGACGCTTTCATATTTGTTGGATCAATAGCTGCTGTTGTTAGATTGATTGCACCGTTGATAGTTTCCA